>NZ_CP170386.1:1438983-2158475 GCF_042468235.1 Lonepinella sp. MS14434
GAATCCGTTTTAAAAAAGGATATAGTTGATCGTGGGATTGACGACTATGCAAATTCACGGGTAAATCATATTGTTTAGCTAATTGTAATTGAGCGTCTAAAAAATCGCCTTGTTTTTGCCAGAGCGCATTAGTTAATAATGCTGGAATAGCTCGTTCTAATCCAATTTCAGCCACCGAGGTTAAATTTGCTGATCGATTGATTAAGCATCGATTTAATTGTTCTAAATCTTGCTGAGTATGCTGTTGAATATACAACGGATGTAATCCCAACCCATAATAAAGCTGATTGGGATAAAGTGCGGTGATTTTTTCGATAATTTTAAAATTCTGCTGTGATACTGCCACAATCAGGATTTTTTGCACGTCTGCCTGTTGGGCGTTCTGCACTAATTTTTCCAGCGTTTCGCCTGTGGTTTGTTGTAAATAATCAAGATGGGTGTGGGTGTCAAAAAACATATTTTATCTATTTTGCCTACCCCGCACTTACGTACGGGGTTATACAAATCATGCCCCTCTGGGGCGATAATCCACATAAGATGCGGAGCATCATTACCATGCTTAACCTAGTACGTCAGTGCTAGGCGGAAACCGTCACCGAAATAATCACTACATCTTCTTTCGGTACATCTTGGTGAAAACCAGCGTTGCCTGTTTTAACGCCTTTGATTTTATCCACTACGTCCATGCCATCAACCACTTCGCCAAACACCGTATAACCCCATTCTTGCACCACTTCTTTCTCAAACATTTGTTTCGAACGATAATCCAAGAAAGTATTATCTGCTACATTAATAAAAAATTGTGCAGTAGCAGAATGTGGATCGCTGGTACGAGCCATGGCAATAGTGCCTCGTTTATTGCTTAAACCATTATTTGCTTCGTTTTTGATTGGTGCATTGGTGGCTTTTTCACGTAAACCACTTTCCATACCACCGCCTTGAATCATAAATCCATCAATAACACGATGGAAAATTGTGTTATTATAGAAACCTGATTTACAATAATCTTCAAAATTTTTTGCGGTGATTGGTGCTTTATCAAAATCTAATGCAATTTTGATGTCTCCAAAATTGGTGTGTAATGTAATCATTGTGTTTTCCTTATAAAAATAGCTAAGATTATAGCTTGGCATTATTCCATAAAAGTGGGGTTAATGCTATGTTTAACCTAAAATATCGGCACTGGAATTTAATATGTTAAAAATTTTCAATACCCTAACCAGAGAAAAAGAACCCTTTAAACCTATTAATCCGAATCAAATCGGTATGTATGTCTGTGGCGTAACGGTTTACGATTTATGCCATTTTGGACATGGTCGCACTTTTGTGTCTTTTGATGTTATTGTGCGTTATTTGCGTTACCTTGGTTATAACGTGCGTTATGTACGTAATATCACCGATGTAGATGATAAGATCATTAAACGTGCGTTAGAAAATCACGAAACATGCGATGAATTAGTCGATCGTATGATTAACGAAATGCACCAAGATTTTGATGCGTTGGCTATTTTACGCCCAGATGTCGAGCCACGAGCGACCCAACATATCAACGAAATTATTGCCATGGTACAAAGCCTGCTTGATCGTAAACATGCCTATATTGCCGAAGACGGTGATGTCATGTTTGATGTAGGAAGCTACCAAAACTATGGTCGTTTATCTCGTCAAAATTTAGAACAATTACAGGCAGGAGCAAGGGTTGAAATTAAATCGGTGAAACGTAATCCAATGGATTTTGTATTGTGGAAAATGTCTAAACCGAACGAACCAAGTTGGGATAGCCCTTGGGGTAAAGGTCGCCCTGGTTGGCATATTGAATGTTCCGCCATGAACAGTAAAGAACTCGGCAATCATTTTGATATTCATGGTGGTGGATCAGATTTAATGTTTCCACATCACGAAAATGAAATCGCTCAATCCTGCTGCGCTCACGATGGCGATTACGTAAATTATTGGTTGCACACAGGTATGTTGACGATTAACGAAGAAAAAATGTCAAAATCTCTCAATAATTTCTTTACCATTCGGGATATTTTAAATAAATACGACAGCGAAAGCGTGCGTTATTTCTTTCTAACCGCACAATATCGCAGCCTATTAGACTATAGCGAAGAAAACATTGGTTTGGCTCGCAAAGCGTTAGAACGTCTTTACACGTCATTACGTGGTTGTGATGTGAATGTTGAGATTGATGCAGAAGATCAATATGTTACCACATTCAAAGAAGCTATGAATGATGATTTTAATACCCCAGGTGCATTAGCGGTATTATTCGAATTAGCCCGTGAAATCAATAAATTAAAAGCAGAAGATCGGGAAAAAGCCAACCAACTTGCCACTCGACTAAAACAACTGGCTGATGTATTAGGTTTATTACAACAGGATCCTGAAATCTTTTTGCAAGGTAATAATGCAAATGATGATGTAGTAAAAATTGAAGCCTTAATCAAACAACGCAATGAGGCTCGAGCAGCAAAAGACTGGGCAACCGCAGATAATGCGAGAAATCAATTAACCGCAATGGGAATTATTCTGGAAGATAGTGCTGCTGGTACGACATGGCGAAAAGCATAAGAACTTATGTTACCGAACAAAGTCGAAATAGCATCTTAAGAAGATGGTATAAGCAACATACCAAAACGGTACTTGTACCATAACACAAAATAACGATAATCGACTTATTCCGTTATATTTTTAGTTGGAGAAAAAAATGAAATTATCAAAAATTAGCACCGCACTTTTAGCTGCTGGTTTAGCCTCTCAAGTATTGGCAGCACCACCAATGAACAAAAATCCTTTAGCCGATTTGCCTTATGCAAACAAAACTGAGAATGGTTATAGTCTTGATTTTAATGACAAAAATTACACCACAGTAACCACCGAAGTAAATGGTAAAAAAATTACTTATCGTGCCTATGAAAAAATCGTTTATGTAGCTAATCCAGTTGAACCAGAATATCAAACCTTAAATTTCTACGTACCTGAAGAATATTACCAGAACGGTGAAATCAACGGTTACAACGCAAAAACTGCTCCAATTTTCTTACCTAATGCGATCGGTGGCTATATGCCAGCTATTGCAGCTGCCGCGAGTCAATCAGGTATGGGTGGAAAAACTAGTACAATTCTCACCGCACTTGAACGTGGTTATGTGGTTGCCAGCGTGGGAGCTAGAGGACGCACATTAAAACAGGGAAACACCTATACAGGTAAAGCACCTGCCGTTATCTTAGATTTAAAAGCCGCAGTACGTTATTTACATGCTAATGATGACAAAATGGTCGGTGATGCCAATAAAATTATTTCTAACGGCACCAGTGCGGGTGGAGCAATGTCGGCGTTACTCGGGGCTAGTGGCGACAGTGTGGATTACGCAAAATTATTAAAAGAAATGGGAGCAGTTAACGCCAGTGATGCCATTTTTGCTGTATCCGCTTACTGCCCAATTACCAATTTAGAAAATGCAGATACGGCTTACGAATGGGAATTTAATGGTTTACATCATTATAGTCGTATGGATATGAGCAAACTTAACGCAAAAACCTTTAACGATCGTTCAATGAAGCAAGCCACGATTGAGGGGGAACTTAGTGCAGATGAAATTAAAATTTCCAATGATTTAAAAGCCCAATTCCCTGATTATTTGAATAGCTTGCAGTTAAAAGATGAAAAAGGTAATGCTTTAACCTTAGATAAAGACGGAAACGGTTCTTTCCGTACTTACGTGGAAAATGCGTTAGTGCTATCGGCTAACCAAACATTAAGTGGTTTGAATACCGATGAGAAAAAAGCCTTTGTAGAAAAATATAAAGGATTAAGCTACGCAAATGGCATCGTAAGTGCGGTGAATTTAACGGAATTTGTCACCAACAAAGCTCGCATGAAATCACCACCAGCTTTCGATGCCTTAGATTTAAGTTCAGGCGAAAATGATGAATTTGGTACAGAAACAGTACAAACCTTACATTTCACCCCTTACAGCCTAAAAAATAGTACCGTAAAAGGCGGCATGGCTAAAGATGAAAACATCAAATTACTCAATGCGATGAATTATACGGATAACGATAAAGCGGCTCAACACTGGCGTATTCGTGTAGGATCAGAAGATTACGACACTTCTCACGCTATTTCAGCAATGTTATTCGTGAAGCTCAAAATGTCAGGTAAAAATGTGGATTATGCTTTACCTTGGGGGGTAGGACACGCTGGTGATTATGATCTAGATGAATTATTTGATTGGGTGGATAAGATTGCTAGATAATTTTGTTAATACAAATATCCAACTGTAGGTAGTTGCTAAAACAACCATTGAATCAATCTCTGTGTTAAAGTTTAAATATACAGCCACCCTCGGGTGGCTGTAGCTATCAATGATACCGTGAGCTTGTAATTCGTCGTTTCAACACTCAGCCACCCGTGGACAGCTACCTTTAGTAGTATCAATACCTTGTTATAAAGCAATGTTTCAACACACAGCCACCCGTGTGCGGCTGCCGGTACATTTTACCCCAGTTTTGAGCGGTGCGGGGTTTCAACACACAGCCGCCCGTAGGCGGCTGCGCGATAACTACCAATTTTCCATTGCGGAAAGTGAGTTTCAACACACAGCCGCCCGTAGGCGGCTGCCGTTCGGTTATCCAACCAACCACGAGTTATCAAGTTTCAACACACAGCCGCCCGTAGGCGGCTGCCAAAATGACGGGAGAATTATCCGTCCCTACACTGTTTCAACACACAGCCGCCCGTAGGCGGCTGCACGTGCTTTTTCTTTCACATGGCTTGTAATATGCTGTTTCAACACACAGCCGCCCGTAGGCGGCTGCTTTCCCCAAGGCAAACGAATGGCTAAATCAGGAAAAGTTTCAACACACAGCCGCCCGTAGGCGGCTGCTCCCTGTCGGGCATTCAGCAAAGCGGATAATGGCGTTTCAACACACAGCCGCCCGTAGGCGGCTGCCTCCCGAGCCAACGTATACAACAGCGACCCAACCGTTTCAACACACAGCCGCCCGTAGGCGGCTGCATCCCCATTTTTATTCTTGTGGGTGCAAGATGAGTTTCAACACACAGCCGCCCGTAGGCGGCTGCGCTAGGCTTACACAATAAGGGGCTTTTATGGTTTATGTTTCAACACACAGCCGCCCGTAGGCGGCTGCCTATCATTTATAATACTAAGTATAAAGCTTATACTAGTTTCAACACACAGCCGCCCGTAGGCGGCTGCCTTTTTAAAGCTAAACTTCCTTAATCTTCCCGCCTGTTTCAACACACAGCCGCCCGTAGGCGGCTGCACCCTAATAAGAATTATAAATTAGGTGTTACCTTAGTTTCAACACACAGCCGCCCGTAGGCGGCTGCCTTAACTAAAGTCCATGACGATATAGCACATATCGGTTTCAACACACAGCCGCCCGTAGGCGGCTGCCCCATTGTTTTCTAAATGATTCTGTAGACATATTGTTTCAACACACAGCCGCCCGTAGGCGGCTGCTTATTATACCAGGATTTATCATAACTACTATTTTCGTTTCAACACACAGCCGCCCGTAGGCGGCTGCCACGCACCTTGTGGGATGCCAAAACGCAAAAGGTGTTTCAACACACAGCCGCCCGTAGGCGGCTGCCAAAAAACTCAATGGATTAGTGACAAGGCGAGAGTTTCAACACACAGCCGCCCGTAGGCGGCTGCGTTCGTTTAAGGGTAAGACCTATGGCGATGTGACTGTTTCAACACACAGCCGCCCGTAGGCGGCTGCTAGATCGTAGCACTACTATCGTAGACAACCTAGAAGTTTCAACACACAGCCGCCCGTAGGCGGCTGCCTAAACTAGACACATCTAGTAACTCAGCCATCTTGTTTCAACACACAGCCGCCCGTAGGCGGCTGCCTGGTATATGTACGTATATCAACCAATACATAGGAGTTTCAACACACAGCCGCCCGTAGGCGGCTGCTAGTCTCTAGTTACTTCATTCTTAAGTATAGCTAAGTTTCAACACACAGCCGCCCGTAGGCGGCTGCAGTTATGGACGATAAATCCATCATGTCTAAAGATGTTTCAACACACAGCCGCCCGTAGGCGGCTGCTTTTCAGAAAGATATAATTCAGGAGCAAATCTCTGTTTCAACACACAGCCGCCCGTAGGCGGCTGCCGGAATGCCGACCATTAAATCGTGCAATGCAGAAGTTTCAACACACAGCCGCCCGTAGGCGGCTGCGTAGTAGTGGCTGGATCTTCGGCTATATTAGCTGTTTCAACACACAGCCGCCCGTAGGCGGCTGCGTCCAGTTATCCAAAACTTTTTCTGGATATTGGTTGTTTCAACACACAGCCGCCCGTAGGCGGCTGCTACCGTATACGCGTTACCTAAGTTTATCCTAGAGGTTTCAACACACAGCCGCCCGTAGGCGGCTGCCTATCATTAATACTACCTTCAGTTTGTTTAAAGTGTTTCAACACACAGCCGCCCGTAGGCGGCTGCGCAGTACCAGCTATCTATCCTATCCGTATAGGTGTTTCAACACACAGCCGCCCGTAGGCGGCTGCGTAGTAATCGCCTTTATAGATATTGATGCTATCGTGTTTCAACACACAGCCGCCCGTAGGCGGCTGCCATGATCCACTACGCCAGATTCACTAATATCGTAGTTTCAACACACAGCCGCCCGTAGGCGGCTGCACACAACTAGTCTCAAATGCTAATGTATCAAAACGTTTCAACACACAGCCGCCCGTAGGCGGCTGCTTTTGATTTCTTTACCACCTTCTACTTTAACGTAGTTTCAACACACAGCCGCCCGTAGGCGGCTGCGTATTCTACTATATCGGTATAGTTACCCTTTTGATGTTTCAACACACAGCCGCCCGTAGGCGGCTGCATATATAGATATTATTTAGTAACTTTACTCTAATGTTTCAACACACAGCCGCCCGTAGGCGGCTGCATCGTCTTTTACACGATAGTACTTAGTGATAAAGTGTTTCAACACACAGCCGCCCGTAGGCGGCTGCACCCTCTTTGGGAACCCTTGCTACACAAGGCTTTCACAGCCCTGATTCGCTAACCGTTCCCGATGAGAGTGTAAAATAAGTATAACATAACTTTTTCACTACATCATACTATCTAATTTCCTGATTTTTAAAGAACAAACCAAATCGCCAACCTCCCACTGTTTTGATGAGAACCATGGGTTAGCGATCACACAATCAGCGTATCCTTAAAAACATCCGCCGCCGCTTTGGCTCCGTGATGCTCCACCTTATGCCGTCATTTGCTGCCGAGATGGTAGAAGCGCAGACTGTCGCATTCGGGGTCATACGTATCCAGCAGTTTCGCTTTTAATACCACCCACTGATCAGGCGTAACATCGCATTCAAACACCGAATATTGCGCCCGCACGCCGTAATCCAAGCAATGTTTGGCAATACGGCGCAAGCGGCGCTCCCCGCCCGCCGTTTCAAAAGACACATCATAAGTAATCAACATCAGCATAAATCGCCCTCTCCCCAAACACGCAAAATTCCGACCGCACTTTGCAGCACTTAACGCACCAAAAACGGCGGATATTCCGCCAAATCGCCGCGCAAATGGCGGGCAAGCAGCATCGCCTGAATATATGGCAGCAGCCCGATTTCCACCTCTTTCTGCAAAAACGGATGCACAATCTTCTCCTGCTTTTTCGCTTGCAGACTCTGAAACAACAGCTTGCGCGCCTCAGCTTTCAGCGTTACCGCACCGCTGCTCTCACTGACAAAATCCTGCGGTTTAATCTGCCCGCGGTTAATCAGGCTCAACGCCAGCCTGTCCGCCCACCACGCACGGAACTCCTCCAAAATATCCTGTGCCAAACTATCGCGTCCCGGGCGGTCGGCATGCAAAAAACCCGCCTGCGGATCCAAGCCCACCCCTTGCAGCGCGCCGCTGATGTCCCTGCCCAAAATACTGTATAAAAAAGAAAGCAGCGCATTCACCCCGTCACGCGGCGGACGGCGGTTGCGTCCGTCAAAAGCAAAACCGCTTTTCTCCGCAATCAGATATTGAAACACACTGAAATAACGTGCTCCGCCTCGCCCTCAATCCCGCGTACCCGCTCCAAATCCTGTGCGTGTTTCAACTGCTGCAAACCGCTGTTCAAACCGACAACCGCCGCCTGCACCGCCGAATTGTCGCCGTAATTGCGCAGATACCGCTGCAATACCCGCTTACTCGCCTGAATCTTTGCCGCAATAATATGCCGTGCAATCGGCACGGGATTGCTTTCCGACAGCCGATACTGCGCCCGTCGCAGCAAAATATTACCACTCTGCCGCCCCTGCAACCGTCCCAAATAACGCCCCTGCTCGGTAAAAAACGCCAGATTGACATTATTCTCACCGCAAAAACCCATTAAAAACGGCGACACCAGCACATTGCCGAAACAAAAAATATGCCCGATGGAATGCACCGGTAACTGCGCCACCTTTTTACGCTCCTGCTCCACCACCAAGGTTTCGCATTCTTTATGCAGATAGGTTCCCTGCGTGGTGATGTATAGGGTGTTTTGGAGTTTTCTCATAATTAAACAGTCAAGATACCACCATCATTATCCCATTCTTCCGTCAATAAATTATTAACTACTTTTTCAACATCTTGCCAGTCCATATTTTGACGAAACTGCTTACCTGATTTTGATTCAGTGAATCTGCAATTCATAGTTCGATCAAATAATTCAATTGTTGTTCTTCTTGGAAAATGAGCTAAACTAGATTTAAAGAAATTATCAACAACAGAATAATGATGGGTGTGAACAAAATCAGACCAGCTATTTATCAATTCATCTTCTAACCGAATATCGATAAATTCAAAATCTTCAAAATTTCTATCTTCAATCTCCCCCCAATACTCTTTTAAAAGAGCAATAGCTTCTGCGTCCATTTTTGGTGCACTATATCCAAATACAGTTACTAAATAAGCCTTTTTAAAAGCTCTTCTTACTCTATCCCAATTATTCTGAGTAAATGGATCTTCTGCATAATTTTTATGACGTATTGGATATAATAACCTACTAGGCTGAAAAGGCTTACCACATTCTCTGCAACAATCATCAATCATCCCGCCGAATTTATGATCTGAGCAATATCCAACCAGCACGTTTCCATGTAAAAAAGCCAAGTCAGGCAAATCTCTTGTTATACGATAAACACGTTGATACGCCTGTAAGAGCAAAGGATCCCAGTTAAATGTTGCAACCAAATCCTTTTTCCGCAAAGAAAGCAAAATAAAATCATAAATATTAGGTTCATCAGGAATTTCCAATTCTAAAAAATATTCTCTGATTTTTGAATCCAATTTTTCGCGTATTTCTTTGCAATCAGATCGCTCATGTAGTTCTGTATAAATATCTTCCAAATTATCACTATTAGTTTGTAAATTTACTTGCTCTAGTAGCGATGTCATTCCTAATGTTTTAATAAAATTATTCATTACAGAAGATTTTTTGCCATTTTTATCTCCATTAGGAATTGAAGCCATTGTTGCTCCTGCTCCTAACAAAACAACATGGGGACGATCTTTCATGCTTTTTTCATATTGATAAAAATCATTTTTAATCATAAATATTACCCTATCCAAATTAAATTTCAGTTCGATTCAAACAACCCCACCACATACCGCTTTGACCTATCCCTCTCCAACAACTTCGGCTGGCACAAATCCAACAACGAACAGGCTTTGCAGCGTTTGCCGTATTCGGGTGGCGGGGTGGTGCCGTTTTGCAGCAGTTTGCGTACTGTGGCAATGATGTCCAGCGTTTGTTGTCTGATGCCGTCTGAAAACACGATTGGCACGCGGTGGCGGGTTTGCCCGTACCACAATGCACCCTCTGTTACCGCCTGCCCGGTCATTTCCTCCAAACACAAGGCTTGGGCGCAAAGCTGGATTTCGTCAAACGGCTCGGTTTTGGGCTTGCCGCGTTTGTATTCCACAGGTTTCAAGCTGCCTGAAGCCAAATCATGTTCCACCATATCCAATACGCCCGATACCCCCAATTTTTCCGCCGACACATGCACGCTGCGTTCAAAACGCACACCCTTGCGTGTTTCCGGCTCACCCGCATCCACCCGCTCGTGCAACACCCGCCCCTGTGCAGTCAAAATGTTCTCCGCCCACGCCTGTTCGTTGTGAATCAACGCACATTGACGCGGGCAGAAAGCGTAGTGTTGCAGAGCGGAAAGCTGTACGATGATTGCTTCATGCTCTCCGCCTCTCATTTGACTGTTGCTTGGCAATGCTTCGGCAGGTATTTTAGAAACCATCAATTTCTTCAGGCGTTAATCCTTCAAGATGGTCCAATGTATAACTGCCGTCCGCATTGACTTTCAGGCTGCCGTGTACTTTGGCGGAAGAATACTGCCCTGCTTTGCAGTTGTGCTCCCACCAAATCAGTTTCAGCACCTGCATACTGCCTTCGGGACGGGCGGAAGAAGCATCACCCTCAAACAGTTTGCTTAATACTTTTTTGATTTTTGCAGCGTCTTCATCGGAAAATTCCGTACGCTCTGCCAGTTGCGGCGACATGGCACCGAATGCGACATAAATGCCGCTATCCACACGGTGTTTCATGCCCATGGTGTCTGAACCGCGTTTGCTGCCGTCACCCTCGCCACTGACGCTTTTGGTAATCTGCATGCTGGTAATATTTACCGGTTCTACGCTGAATGCGGATTGAATGGTAACGGGACCGCGTACGGCAATGGAAACGCCTGCACCATCATCGCTTTTACCAAAGGCGAATACTTGCCCGAAACTGCGCACGTCCAGCCATTTTTTACAGGCTTGTTGAGCTGTTTCGTCTTTATCGGCTTTCTTGCCGAAAGCCTCCGCACCCAAGCCGACTGTTTTATCTTTGGCACGGTTGGCAAGACTGGTCATGCCGTCGGTTTTCTTTTCATCGGATTGCACAAAAATGCTTTCACCGCTGTCTTGCAGGCGGTCGCGGATTTTGCGTTTCAGGCAGACATCAGTCATTTCGCCGAAACCGGCAAAGTCGGCTCGCGGACGGTTGCCGTTTAGGGGGTCGCCGTTGGGGTTGGCGTTTTTAACACTGATAATCAGGGCAAAGTCGATTTTTTTACTTAAAGACATTTTTTATCTCCATAAAAGTTTAATTGGTTTCGGTTTTCTGTTGTTTGGCAGCTTTTCGTTCGGTAATTTGGCGTGTCAGTTCCATTTTTTGGCAATGATAACCAAGCAAAAACTCACCGCTTAACCTATTATCACAGGTAAAATCATTATGTTGGAACAATTCCATGATTTCACCGATGGCTTGCGTACCTGTATCTTTGCCACGACTACGCAGGCGGTCTTGATAAGGTTTCAATGCCAATTCAATATTGCGCCAAGTGGCAAACGGATGTTCGGCAAAACGCTGCATATAGCGTTCGGCGGTAGTGGCACGTTTTTCTTCTGCCAAGTAAAGTGCGTAAGATTCGATATTTTCGGCAACTGCCAGCAGTCTGCCGTACAAATAATCGCGCGAGCGGTTTTGGGTATCTAAACTCATATCATAAGTTCTCCGTTGTGATGAATCAGAATGACGGGCGCGCCAGCCTTTATATAAAGCGCAGGCGACACCGATATTGCGTTGCCATTCCCATGGCTCATAGCCGTTGGGATTACAGGCAGCCTGAAAGCTTTGCTGCACTAAATCAAAGGGAATCGGCACATTTTTTCCGCCGGCAATAACAGGCAGCAAACGGGCATATAGCTGTTTTTTCAAGGTATCGCTCAAAGACTTCCCGTAAACGGCATGGCTAATGGCAAACGGTGACGGCGGCACCACCGCCCACAGGGTTTCTGGTTTTTTACCGTTTGACCTATCAATGCTGTGGCATTGATACCAGGAAAAATCGTCAAGCCACACATCCAAATTGGCGAAATAGTCGGTGGGCAAAAATTCTTGATAATAGGTCAATGCCATACGTCCCGGCGTGGCGGAATCCAACATCAGCAGGGAAATCTGTTCGTTTTCCTTCAAATCTGCCCGATAGCCATGTAACTTTTTCTTGATGATGGCAGCGACCTGCCGTCCGATATTGACCGACCAATCGATACTGCTTTTGTCTTCAGACGGCATATCGATTTCGGCTTCATTTTCAACCGCACTTGTATCCAGATTATCCCAATCGATTTCATCAAAAGCGTCTTTCATTGGCGACGGGATTTCTTTACCGCTGATTGCCCAAGCAACGGTTACCTGATCGCCGTTGCGGATACCTTGGCGGGAAATTAACCAGCGCAAGGCGCTATGTGCTTTGGCGGATACTTCTGCCGACACGCTGGCCGCTTCTTCGGCGGTTTCAAAACGACCGCGAAAGGTGTAACCAGCGGTATCGTTGGAAGAAATCAATTTAGCTTTGTCGCCCGTATGGCGAAGTTTGGCAGGATGCATGGTGGCAACCGCCGCATCATTGCCTTGCACCAAGCAAAAACCTTGTTGTGCCACACTGCTGCCGATATAGTCTATCCACGACTGTTGCACCGTTTTATCCGTCCATGTTTCACTTTGCACGTTGCCCGCGATTTCCACACACCAGCATACCAATGCCGAACCAAATTCAATTTCGCCTTTAGTTTTGGGCAATACGGAAAAAATCAGAGGTGCTTCGCCATCGGCTTCCCATTTATTCAATACCTTGCCGTCTGAATCCAATTGGAAAACGCCTACATTCAACAAATCAGCAACCAATGTGCCTTTGCCGACATAATCCAACACAGCCTGCACTTTCGGGTGCTTGAATGCTGACTCGCACCACATCTGCAATTGCTTGTAATACCCGTCAAAATAGGCTTTTTTGCTACCTCCGTAATTGGCATAATCTTTCGCAACATATTGGATCTTATCCGCCAATGGGTGCGGTGCTTCACCGCTGGTGCGGTTTTCAGATGACTCGGTGGCTGGCAGCATGATCGCTGTTTTCGGCGGCATCACTCGTGCCGTCTGAAACTCGCCCCGTTCGTTTAACACGATGGCAATATGGGCATTTTGCATAGTATGTCCAACGGGGGTTAGCGACTCGTCATCACCACCAAAATCCTGCCCCGACACAGCTTCATATGTCTGATACAACTTCTGCATCCAGCTCATAATCCCAACTCCTTAGCTTCATCTTCCACCGGTTTTACATTTTCACCGCGTTTAAACGGTTTTTCAGGCTGCATAGCACGGATAAAGCGGGTTTTCAGGTTGCCCGTATCATCAATGCGTGGAAATTCAATGATGCCGTTCTGCATATTTGCCCGCCAAAAACGGCTGACCAGCTCATGTTTGCCCGTTTCTTCAGGATAGCCAAAACTGTGGAACATTAGCCCAAAATCAAGATTATCAATGTCATCATAGAAACTTGTACCGCTACCAAACTCGCAAGGTTCGACATAGCCTTGGCAATCACGCGTGCCGAGAAAGATATCCTGCCGCCCGCCACGTTCCAACATCCGTTCGGCAATGGAAATATGTTTGCCCAAATTACGGTCGACTTTCAGCTCTTCCCAATGCTCGTTCCACTCGAAATGTGCTTCAACCTGATATTCCACATCTTGCAGAAAAGTATAAATCGCTAGCGTGTTACCACCATTCCAATCCAGCGGTTTGGTTGATTTACTTTGCGTGCGAATTGGTTTCATCACACGGATACGGTCAATGTGCCAAATCAAGGTGGGTTTCCAGTAAATGCTTTTGACGATACCTTTGACCGCTTCATAAGTCGGCACCTGATAGCTGAATTTTTCGCCACCGATTTTGGTGACGGGATCGGTAAACAAGGCTTGTTTTCCCCATACACGAAATTTGATTGTACTGCTCATAATTCTCCTTATAAGTCGTAAAAATTCATCAAACTGGCTTCATCAATTGAAAGCCCGTATTCATCGGTATAATGTCGATCTTTTACATAATAAATCCCCGAACCTACCTGTATTTCTTGGATTGCCTGCTCTTTTTCCAGTTTTTGCCACACTTTCGGAAATACATTCACACTGTATCGCTGTGCTTTCGCCAAAGTGCGGTACATTTCTTGCGGATTCCATTCACCACACAGCTTGGCAATCAATTCTTTGCCTTCTCTGTATGGCACAATCACAGCATGGGTTGGTGCATCAATGGCGGCAAAAGCCTGCCCTGCACTTTTAAAAGACTGCATGAGTAAAGGTACTTTCAGTCTGCGCTGATTATTTTTTGAGCCGTAGACATTCTGACAATTATCCGAAAGCCAATCTAGTAAGCTGCCTGAATTACTGCCTTTTACCGCATAACTCATCTCGCCGCTACGCTGATAAAAATAGTATTGGAAATATTGTGCAATAGCCTCAGGCTGCAACATATCCTGCCCCGCCAAGTCACGCAATACGCGTTCGGCATTGTTTTTCCCTGCATCAATATCAGGCAAGACTTTCGCAAAATCAGGCTCTTGCAAATTCAATACATACACCTGCCCCTTACCCATTTTCTCGCCGTGGCGGTTGCAACGCCCTGCCGCTTGAGCAATGTTGTCTATTCCTGCCAATGCCCGTATGACACATTCCATTGAAATATCCACACCCGCTTCAATCAACTGGGTGCTGATGCAGATGACGGGTTCTTTATTGTTCAGACGGCGTTTAATTTCATCAAAAATGGCTTTTCGGTGTGCCGAACATTGATGGGTACTGAGATGAAACAAGACCTCAGACGGTACATTTTGCGTTTTACAATATTGATAAAGCTCCTGCGCCCATTTTTTGGTATTGACGATAAATAAGCAGCTTGAAGCCGTCTGAAACTGTTCCAATAAAAATGCACCTGCTTCTTCTACCGTCCAACCGCCTGCTTTGGGGCGATAGTGGACATTCACGCGAGATAACTTTTTAAAAAGCTCTTCTCTTTCTTTGTCATGACCCATAATTTCGGCATTGTCTGCTAATTTCAACAAGCCCCTTGAACGTACTTTTTCACGTTCTGCTTTGGGAAAATTATCCAGCCCTGAATCATCTAATAGGGGCTGGGTTGCGGTACACAATATTGCACTGGATTTTCCGAATTGCGTCAGCCAGTTCAACACATTGCAAAACAAATGTACGCACTTTATCGGCAAAGTTTGGATTTCATCAAAAATCAATACACTACGGGTCATCGGGTGAATATGCCGCGCCCCGCGTGTACCACCGCCGAACCAAGCATCTAAAAACTGCACCATGGTGGTAAACACAATCGGCTTGTCCCAATTTTCCACCAACAGTTTGTTTTTCCAGCTCTGTTTTTCGGGATCAAGATTGGAATGATGTTCCAATACCCAGTCATCGCCGAGAATCTCACGTACGGCAGCCGCGTTTTGATCAATAATAGAAGTATAGGGAATAATATAGATAATGCGGTCAAGATTATGCTGTTGTGCATGATGCACAGCATAACGCAAACTTGCCAAAGTTTTACCACCACCAGTCGGTACGGTCAGCGTATAAATACCTTGCGGATCGGCAGATCGTTTGAGACAAGTATCAGAAATATTACGGCGGATTTTATCAATCGGGTAACGAATTTCAAAATTAGCCAAATGGGTCTCCAGCTTGTCAATCGCTTCCTGCCAATTTGTTTTTTGGGTTAACCGACGCCAATCTTTTTGTTCTTCGCGTTCAAAATCTGCACTGTTGATACGGTCGGCATCAATCAGACAACTGAATAAAAAGCGGGTAAGGCAGCCGAGATAAAACTCTTTGATTTTATGATTGCTGTCGGGCTGTTTCAGTATAGCGGCAAGCGGTTTTAACAGTGACTTAACCAATGCTTCATTCGCCAAATCTTCCGCCTGCTTTTTTACCGTTTCATCGGCATTTTGCGTACATTCCGCCAAATGCGTGAGTGTATCCTCTTTCTGAAAACGTTTCAGCCAAACCGCTTCACCCTCAGGACTTAAACAATCAATCAAGCCTGCGCCGTGGTGCGATGCAATACACAAGCCCAGCATTTGCCCGACTAATTCGCCAATGCCGTGCTGCACGCCGAACTTTTTCAGATGACGATAGACCCATTGTGCTCCTGCGGTGGAATGGTCAATTTTATGCCCGTCCGGCAAGGTATCTTCCACATCCACATCAGGATTAACACCGGTCGCCGCTTTAATGTACTTCTGAAACGCTTGTGAATACTTACCGAAATCGTGCATCAAACCGAGCAGCTCTCCCGCCAAATCCAAATCCAGTTTGGCAGCCAGCATTTTAGCAATAGCGGAAGCCTCGAAAAGATGCGTTGCTACGGATTGAGTCGCTTTATCCGCTTTACGCGTATGTGCCACATATTCAACGTGTCTGTTATCTTCGTTCATGGATATTCTCTAATTATAAGAATACTGGCTATTATATTCTGTAAACTCGCAAGTTCTTTAACTTGATCTGAAAAACCTAGAACCTTTGCTATTGCCTGTTTGATAATATTTGATGAAGCTAATTCGCACCATGGATTTCTAGGATTTTCGGACTCAAAACCGCAAAAGTAACTCATCTAATCTAGTTAATGCTAAATTAAGTAGTTTAGTTTCCATATCTTTATCAAATCTAGCTGCTTCTCTGCAAAAACCTTCATAAGCACAAGATACAGATGCTTTAAATGCATAATCCTCAAATAATTTAAAATCTCTGATCTACCTGTTTTGTTGCTAGCCAAAAAAACCATATCGGAGTGCCTATAGCTAATATAGTTATAATAAAACTATTCTCCACAAAAATAAACATCTATGAAGTTTAAATTAAAATACTACTCTCTCCACCTGTAAGAACGCCGTACCCTTCCAACTCAACTCCACTGTTTTGTCATGCAAATCCCCCCAACGAAAATCTCCCCATTTTCTCCTTAATTATGGTAGTATTTTCCCTTTACATTTTTTAGGAGAACTATTTTTATGCTCAATTTTTTCCAGCGATTCTTTAAAATGGAATCTGCTAGTGGGATTTTATTATTGATCTTTGCTTTTGTTGCCATGTTATGTGCCAATAGCAGTTTACAATCTACCTATTTCAATTTTTTAGATATTCCTGTCGCAATACAATTTGGTTCGTTTGCGATTAATAAAACCTTTATTCATTGGATCAATGATGGTTTTATGGCGGTGTTTTTTGTCGTGGTGGGAATGGAAGTAAAACGTGAAATACTAGAAGGATCATTGTCAAGTTATCAACAAGCTATTTTCCCTGCATTTGCGGCGATTGGTGGCATGATCGTTCCTGCGATTATTTATTGGTTTATCACTCAACAACATGCTGAATTATCAAATGGCTGGGCAATTCCTATGGCAACCGATATTGCATTTGCTCTTGGTATTGTGGCATTGTTAGGTAAACAAGTGCCTTTACCCTTGAAAGTGTTTTTACTCGCCCTTGCTATTATTGATGATTTAGGGGCTATTGTTGTGATTGCGTTATTCTTTTCTTCTGACTTAAGTACGCAAGCATTAACCATTTCCGCTATTGCTATTTTGGGCTTAGTTATTCTCAATCGTCTGAAAGTCGGTCATCTTTGTGCTTATATATTAGTCGGATTGGTGTTATGGGCAGCAGTGTTAAAATCAGGTGTCCATGCGACTTTAGCTGGGGTAATTCTCGGATTTTGTATTCCGCTTAAAGATAAAAAAGGTGAAAGCCCATTACATACTTTTGAACATATTTTAGCTCCTTGGTGTTCATTTTTTGTCTTGCCATTATTTGCTTTCGCTAATGCTGGTGTGTTTCTTGGTGATGTGGATAACGATATGATTTTCTCTGCCCTACCATTAGGAATTACTCTTGGATTACTGATCGGAAAACCGCTTGGAGTCTTTAGTTTCAGCTATCTCTCGGTTAAATTAGGGATAGCAAAACTACCAGAAGGCATAAATTTTAAACAGATATTTGCCATTGCAATACTGTGTGGCATAGGCTTTACTATGTCGATGTTTTTAGCCAGTTTAGCCTTTGTGGGAGAAGCTGATAGTGCAATCAACACATTGTCCCGATTGGGTATTTTATTGGGTTCCTGTGGCTCTGCAATTTTAGGTTATGGCTTACTGAAAATTACCACCAAAAACGCATAAAAAATTCACCGCACTTTTGTCGTATGAGCAGAAGTGCGGTGATTTTTAAACCCATTTTAAGCGTAAATTATTTCATTAAAAAATCTTTCATTTGCTGTTCTAATGCGTCAAACATTTCATAACGTTTACGATACATAGAACGTTTTTTACTGACAATGTCTTCTAATGGTTTTCGTTCAATTTGATTTGGTAATTGCCAATATTTATCATGATATTGTGCATCATTTTCCTGCCAAAATTCATCATAATTAAAGAGCAAATCTTTAGAATCATTCCAACGATATTTTGCTTCATATTTATGTGGAATACCGATTAATTCACAACCTAACTGACTAGCGAATATTTTAAAAACATTCACCAGCATAAACATTGGACGAACACCATGTAAGGCTTTTGTCGCATTACGCACCGCTAATTGGGCTTGCTCATGGTTTGGTCCTTGAATTGAGGCGATTAACAATTTATTAGGTGATAAAAAAGTAAATGACGCATCATAAATACGATTTTTCTGTTGATCAACAATATTGAGGGAAAAAAATCCTTCTAAAGGATCGACCCGATTGAGGTTTAAATATAAATCTAATTCATCGGTTAATTTTGCCAATAGCACTTTCTCTTTTTCTAGCAATAAATGTAATTTATCCATGGGCAAAAACTGCTCGGCTAAAGAGAAATTTTGCATGATTGCTTTTAAACGCTCTGTACCATTAAACCGTTTATCACAAAATTTATTTAATAAGGTATTGATCCGATAAATATCATTTTGGAAAATTGGCTGCCATATTGGATTAGCGACTAAATAATCTGATAAACATTGGATCTGTTTTTTATATACTACTAACCGCATTTGATAGCGGAGATATTCTCTCGACAGTTTTAACAGGCGTTTCTCAATAGGGAACATCTTTTTAAAGGTAATTAATGAAGCTAAATTAAACATAATAAAAAGGATAAAATAATAAATTGGTGAGATTATAGAGATAATCTATTGATATAACAACCTAAAAACAAGATTAAAAATCGCCGCACTTTGAACAACACGGAAAAGAAAAAATCTGCCTAAACTTCGCCATCCATAGCAAAGCAAGGCAGATTTTTTTATTTAGCTTACCATTGATAACGGTAAGTGGCTTGAACGGCTAATGGCTTTCTCACATGTTTACCATAGGCATTGCTGGCTTGAAGATTCATGCTATGATTTCCTTTTGATAAGGCTAAACCAACGGTTGATTCTACTCTACCACCTAGGCGAGCAATATCAAAACGTTGTTTCCCACCAAAGAAAGTGACTTGACTATGACTGAATTTATCATACACACCATTCACTTCAACAAATGGTGTTAAGCTAAAGTTACTCGTTTCAATCATTTTTGCCATACGCACGCCTGCTTGGCTATGCAATACTTTTAAGCTATCCTCATTTTGATTACTTGAAATAGATGACCAACCTAATTGTACTTGTGGAATAATGCTCCATTGATCAGCAAAATGATATTCACGTCCTATTTCTGTGGATAATGAGTAAGCATCGTAATGATGCGTCACCTCTTTTTTGCTGGTTCCGCCTGTATTAAACTCAGAAGTTAAACGAGAATATTTTGCGATACCATCAATATAGAAGCCATTTTCATGTAAATAGCTTGCATAAACTGCTAATGCATTTGAGTACAGCTTCGCATCACTATAATCACCGTTAAATCTCATCTTACCATTGGTTGCACTAAAGAAGCCTCCCACACGAAGATGATCGCTCACGGCGGTATCTGCCCCTATTTGTAAACTAAAGCTATTATATTTGCTGCCAGATGTTTTGGTTTGAGCAGAAGTCGCTTGTTTATCAAATTTATGGCTTTGACCCACGGCACGCACCCAAACTTGATTATTTACGCCTTTTCTCGTTTCACCTAAACGTTCATGAATACCTGCTATCTCCGTATTGAGTACAGTAACTTGTGCTGCACGTAACGATAATAAGGCGTTTGCTGTATCAGTCATCTCTAGCTCTGAATTTCCTTTTGGCTGTTCAGGTATTGGAGAATCGGTTTTTGGTGCCTCAGTTTTTGGTGCCTCAGTTTTTGGTGCCTCAGTTTTTGGTGCCTCAGTTTTTGGTGCCTCAGTTTTTGGTGCCTCAGTTTTTGGTACCTCAGTTTTTGGTACCTCAGTTTTTGGTGCCTCAGTTTTTGGTACCTCAGTTTTTGGTGCCTCAGTTTTTGGTGCCTCAGTTTTTGGTACCTCAGTTTTTGGTACCTCAGTTTTTGGTACCTCAACTTTTGGTGCCTCAGTTTTTGGTACCTCAGTTTTTGGTACCTCAGCTTTTGGTACCTCAGTTTTTGGTGCCTCAGTTTTTGGTACCTCAGTTTTTGGTGCCTCAGTTTTTGGTACCTCAGTTTTTGGTGCCTCAGTTTTTGGTACCTCAGTTTTTGGTGCCTCAGTTTTTGGTGCCTCAGTTTTTGGTACCTCAGTTTTTGGTACCTCAGTTTTTGGTACCTCAGTTTTTGGTGCCTCAGTTTCTGGTGGCTCAGTTCTTGGCTCTTCTTTCTTTTTATTAAAATCAGGATCGGCTTCTGGGTTACCTGCTGTATCTTTCTTATTCGTCAATACCCAATCTGATGATCCATTACCATTTTCTGAAACTAAACGGTAACGATAACCGCCAGCATTCACATATTGAGTATCATTAGCTAATTTTACTTCAAAGTTATCTGGTACTGTATTTGCCACTTTTAATAGTGTAACTTTATGCTCACCTGGATTACTAAATGCTTCTTCACCACTTTTATCCGTAACATTCAATGTAGCACTAGCTGTTGTACCAAAATCACCCAGTATTTCTACTTTATCACTTTGGCTTTTTAAAAGACTAGAATTTAGATGGAATCTATGATCTCCTTCATATCTATTTGTTATCGCTAAAGTTTTAAATGTATCGTCTTTATGCTCAAAATAAATATCGGAATCACTTCCTACAGAAGATAGGCTAGTAATATTTGAATCAGAGGTGATATTCCATTTAGCACCTTGTTTTAAAGTAATATACACATGACTTTTCGGATCTTTGATCCCACCTGATAGAGTAGAATTTGTTCCAACTTCAATATCAGTTGTGATATTTTTTCCTACATACTTTTCACCACTAATACGAATTAACTGATTATTAATGTCCAAAGCCGAGTTATTTAGGAATATCCCTAGGTTTCCTTGATTACTCTCCCAATAAATTCCTTGATCTGCCTTAATATTACTATCATTAAAAGTAATGTTATGAGTATAAATTTCATTCTGCTTATTATCATTACCCGTTACCGTAAGAAAAAGCCCATCTTTTCCACTATTAGTAGCTGTCACATTACTCGCTGTTAGCTTAGAAGAATCTTTAACAGTAAATAAAGTGGAATGACTTCCCGTTGCATTCACCAACGTATTATTCATTGTGACATTTTGAGTAGAATTTAATGCAATAATGGTGTTTTTTTCTCCATTGCTAGTAATGGTAGAATTATTAATCGTCGCATTTGTCTGCTGAATAAGCAATGATCCCACCAAGTTATTGGGGTTGGTTGGATGTGTTGTTGCAACATTAATAGTGCTATTGTCTAGTACAATATCAGAATTTAGAAAAATCACACTAGAAAACGTTGTTGGCTTAATTAGATTTATATTTATCTTATCAAGAGTAATATTAGAACTATCTGAAATATGCACTGCTGTGACTTGTTGTGCAGAACTTTCAATATCAACATTCTTCATTTGAGAATTTGTCATATTACTCCATTGAAGCAATTGAGTACCATCGCGATCTTTCTTAATCACTTTATTTTCTAAAACATAATTTGTCTTATCAGAAGCGATTTCGCCCACCATGGTTTGTTTTTCCATCGCATAAGCATGGCTTAATACAGTAAAACTTCCCATTAAAGCCAGTGTCAATGCTGAATATTTAAAATGAATCCGTTTCATTTCATCACCTTTTGTATATAAAAATTATAAAAATAAACTACCCTATAATAAACTGCGAAAAGAATGATATTTCAATGAAAAAACTATTTCAACTAAAATCTTAGATATTTTAGGCTAAAAATCATAAGTAAATCGATATTAATGAAATTGTTGATTTTTATCAAAATCACCTTAATTTAATAGTAATTATGATTTGACAAAATATATCCAATTAATTTATCAAGAAAAAAACAGGTCAAAAAATACGGAAACGTTTGCTAAAAGTAACGAAAACGATTACTTTAAATGGGATAAAAAAAATGGATAACACGCTATGTTATCCATTTTCCTTTAAAGAATTGTGGTTATTGTTCTACTATTTAAAAAACACTCTGGCATTTCTAAACAGTCGCATCCAAGCACCATCTTCATTCCATTCCTTTGGATACCAAGAATTGCTCACTGCACGGAATACCCGTTCTGGGTGTGGCATCATAATAGCAACACGTCCGTTCTGATTAGAAAGTGCAGTGATTCCATCTACCGATCCGTTTGGATTCGCCGGATAGGCTTCGGTAGGTTGAATATTGTTATCCACATATTGAGCAATAATTAACCCTTGTTCACGTAACCCTTGTAATTGATTTTCGTGTTTAAATTCTACTCTCCCCTCACCGTGCGACACGGCAATCGGCATGTGTGAACCAGCCATGCCAGCAAACCAAGGGGAATGGTTTTCATTAATACGAACCAACGCGGCACGGGCTTCAAAACGTTCAGAAGTGTTACGCACGAAACGAGGCCAGTTTTCTGTACCAGGGATAATTTCGGCAAGATTAGAAATCATTTGGCAACCGTTACAAATACCAAGAACTAAAGTATCTTCACGTTCAAAGAACGCTTGGAATTGATCACGAAGTGCGGTGTTAAATAGAATAGATTTTGCCCAGCCACCGCCTGCACCGAGAACATCACCATAAGAGAACCCACCACAAGCTACTAACGCATTGAAATCTTTGAGGTTATGGCGTGCATTATGCAGATCGCTCATGTGTACATCAATGGTCGCAAAGCCTGCACGATCAAAGGCGGCTGCCATTTCAACATGGCTGTTCACCCCCTGTTCACGCAAAATTGCAATACGTGGTTTTAGTCCTTTCGCAATATAAGGTGCAGCCACATCTTTATTAACATCATAGCTTAAATGAACGGAGAATCCTTTATCATCGGTGTTTTTCTTGGCGACAAATTCTTGATCCGCACATTCAGGGTTATCACGTAAACGTTGCATTTGGTGGGTTAATTCCGCCCAGATACCTCGTAATTCAGAGCGTTTTTCACTAAGTAATAGTTTATTACCACGGTAAATCTCAAATTCATCATTTTCTGTCACATAGCCCAGTTCTTTGGTTAGATGAAGTAGCCCGTGTTGGCTTAACACATCACGTACGGCATTAAGCTCACTTTCTCGCACTTGAATAACCGCGCCAAGTTCTTCATTAAATAGCACGCTAAGATCGTTATCGCCTAAAGTACTAATATGCACTGATACACCACAATGTCCTGCAAATGCCATTTCGGCAAGCGTGACGATTAAACCGCCGTCTGAACGGTCGTGATAAGCCAGTAATTTGCCGTCTTTCACCAAGATTTGCATTGCATCAAAGAAGTTTTTCAATAAGCTCACATTGACTACGTCCGCTGGTTTGTCGCCTAATTGTTTATACACTTGTGCTAATGCCGTTGCTCCAAGGCGGTTTTTCCCTTCGCCTAAGTCAATTAACAATAAACGAGTTGCCCCTTGATCGGTGCGTAATTGTGGAGTTACGGTTTTGCGTACATCTTCCACCCGAGCAAAAGCACTGATCACTAAAGAAAGCGGTGCTGTCACGGATTTTTGTTCGCCGTTTTCCTGCCAAGTGGTTTTCATTGACATGGAGTCTTTGCCCACAGGAATGGTTAAGCCTAAGGCTGGGCAAAGTTCTTCCCCCACCGCTTTCACCGCTTGATATAGCCCTGCATCTTCGCCTTGATGTCCTGCCGCTGACATCCAGTTGGCAGAGAGTTTAATGCGTTTAATATCGCCGATATTGGTGGCAGCGATATTGGTGATACTTTCCGCTACCGCTAAACGAGCAGAAGCGGCGAAATCTAATAATGCCACAGGTGCGCGTTCGCCAATGGTCATGGCTTCACCGTGATAACTATCTAGGGAAGCTGTTGTGACTGCCACATCGGAAACAGGAATTTGCCACGGACCGACCATTTGATCGCGAGCCACCATTCCCGTTACGGAACGGTCGCCAATAGTAATTAAGAAAGTTTTTTCTGCCACCACAGGTAAACGCAACACACGGTGTAAAGCATCTTTTAATGTAATGCCATGTTGAGAAACTGCTGGATTTTGCACCGCACTTGATTGTACATCACGGGTCATTTTCGGTGTTTTGCCCAATAACACATTCATTGGTAAATCAATGGGTTTGTTGCCAAAATGACTGTCATTGAGCGTTAAATGCAATTCTTCGGTCGCTTCGCCGATCACCGCATAAGGGGCACGTTCACGCTGGCATAATTCTTCAAATAACGGTAATTTTTCTGGCGACACCGCTAAAACATAGCGTTCTTGCGATTCGTTACACCAAATTTCTAACGGCGACATTCCCCGTTCATCACTGAGAATTTTGCGTAATTCAAAATTACCGCCACGACCACCATCGTGTACAAGTTCAGGCATCGCATTAGACAAACCACCAGCACCCACATCGTGAATAAACAAAATCGGGTTGTCATCGCCTAACTGCCAACAACGGTCAATCACTTCCTGACAACGGCGTTCCATTTCAGGGTTATCCCGTTGCACAGAGGCAAAATCTAAATCTTCTTTGGATTTTCCTGAAGCCATAGACGATGCCGCACCGCCACCTAAACCGATATTCATCGCAGGTCCACCCAACACGATCAATTTTGATCCAACGGCAATTTCACCTTTTTGCACATGTTCGGCACGGATATTACCGATCCCGCCTGCCAACATAATCGGCTTGTGATAACCACGCACTTCTTCACCCGCAAAACTGTTCACTTTTTCTTCATAGGTACGGAAATAACCCACCAAAGCAGGACGACCAAATTCATTGTTAAACGCTGCACCGCCTAAGGGTCCATCAATCATAATATCTAACGCCGAAGCAATGCGGTTTGGTTTGGATAACGGATTTTCCCAAGGTTGCTCAAAGCCTGGGATCACTAAATTAGACACCGAAAAACCCACTAAACCTGCTTTCGGTTTCGCTCCACGCCCTGTTGCTCCCTCATCACGAATTTCACCGCCCGAACCCGTGGCTGCCCCAGGGAATGGCGAAATTGCTGTTGGGTGGTTGTGGGTTTCCACTTTCATCAAAATATGAGCATCTTCATTGTGATAGCGATATTGCCCGTCTTGATCGGGGAAAAAACGCCCCACTTTTGAGCCACTCATCACCGCCGCATTATCTTTGTAAGCCGACAGCACATAATCAGGGGTTTTCTCAAAGGTGTTTTTGATCATTTTAAACAAGGATTTTTCTTGTTTTTCACCGTCAATCACCCAATCCGCATTAAAGATTTTATGGCGGCAATGTTCCGAGTTGGCTTGTGCGAACATATACAATTCAATGTCCACGGGGTTACGCCCAAGTGCGGTGAAATTTTCCACTAAATAATCAATTTCATCTTCCGCCAACGCCAAGCCTAAATTGACGTTAGCCTGTTCTAACGCCTTGCGACCACCGCTCAAAATATCCACCGTGGTAAAGGCTTTTGGCTCTTGCTGATCAAATAATTTTGCTGCATCTTGCGGATCACGCACCACATTTTCCATCATTCGGTCGTGAATATGAGAACACAATTTCGCCTGTTCATCTTCCGTTAAGGCACATTCAAACTCAAAATAAAACGCCAAACCACGCTCTAAGCGTAACACTTTATCTAAACCGCAGTTATGGGCAATATCGGTGGCTTTAGATGACCAAGAAGAAATCGTGCCAACCCGTGGAATGACCACAAAACAGTCACCCTGCGGTTCATGTTGTGCCAAGGTTGGACCGTAATGTAATAATTCTTCTAATTCTTTACTTTCTTCTACATTTAATGCTGATGTTAAATTGGCAAAATGCACATATTCTGCATAACAAGATTTAACGGGTAAATTAGCTTTTTGAAAACGCACTGACAACTGTTTCAAACGAAATTCAGATAAGGCTGGCGAGCCTCGGAAAATTTGGAACATTGGATTTTTCCTTGCTTGATGTGGGATAAATAAAAACTCACTTATTATAAAGGAAAAGAACGGATAACGAAAACGTTTGCGTAAAAATTAAAAATAAAATATCAAAAAAGCAAAAAGCCGTTATCATTATGATAACGGCTTCTCTGAATTGAGTGGCGGAGGAAGTGAGATTCGAACTCACGGAGGGCGTAAACCCTCGCCGGTTTTCAAGACCGGTGCCTTCAACCGCTCGACCATTCCTCCGCAGTTGTGTGGCGTATGATACGGGCTATTTAATTTACTGTCAAGAATGAAAATTCAATTTTTGGCTTGTTTGCTGTTTTTTAAAACAATCTAGATTTTCACCGCGGTTTAGGGCTTTTATCACCCAACAAAAAAGCGTCCTATTGGACGCTTTTGTTAAAAAATCAATCTATCAAAAACTAGCGACGTAAACCTAAACGTGCGATAGTATCTTGATATTTCGCTAAATCTGTACGTTTTAAGTAGTCCAATAATTTACGACGACGGGAAACCATACCTAATAAACCACGGCGACCATGGTGATCTTTTTTATGTTCAGCAAAGTGAGCTTGTAAATGGTTGATTTGTGCAGTTAATAAGGCAATTTGCACTTCTGATGAACCAGTATCTTTCGCATCACGACCGAATTCAGCCACGATTTCCGCTTTTTTTTCTACGCTTAGAGACATTTTTTTACTCCCAAAGAGAATGTTGATCATACATCATTCGCCGATCTCTAATTCAGCGATGACAAGGAAACGATATTGTAGCGATTTCAGCCAGAAATGCAATCATTAATAGCCTAATTCATGCATATTCGGCAAAAATTCTGCTTGCTGAATACGATGAACTTGGGTTTCTATTGTACCATCTGGCATTAACGTTATCTCTCGCCATGCCGGTTGTAAGGTATCCAATGTAAATACATTATTATCCGGTTTAAATTGTACGCCAGTCGCCGGTGTGCACATTAATTGATAGCCATTCCACTGTGCATCCACTTGTTGATGAATATGGCCATGCAAAATGCCTCTGACATTTTCGTATTTCTGTAAAATATGCAATAATTCATGTGCATTACGTAAATTATGCTGATCCAACCAAGAGGAATTTGTCGAAAGTAGATGATGATGCAATACAATTAAAGAATAACGTTCTTGATATTCTTGCAATTTCTCATCTAACCAGTCTAATTGATACTGGCTCAATTCGCCATGTGGCACACCATAAACCTGACTATCTAATAATAAAACCTGCCATTTATCCTCTAATAATAAATGTTTATCCGCATGAATATAAGATTGTTGAGCAAATACCTTTTGCATGACAGGCTGAAAATCATGATTGCCCGGAATCCAGTACACGGGTTTTCTTAATGGATGAATGATATGACAAAAATTCAAATAACCATCTTCACTACTATCTTGTACTAAATCACCCGTAGCTAACACAAATTGATAATCTGTTCCCGATTGCCGAATCTCATTTACTACTTGTCGAAAACTGTTATAAGTATTAATGCCTAATAATTCGCCGTTTTTTTCTTTAAATAGATGTGGATCAGTAATTTGAATAAAACGAATCTGTTCATCATCTCGATTGATGCATTCTACCATGATTACAATCCCCTTAAATGTCTAAACTATCACCATTGTTGTTGCAAATTAAGGTAATTTAACTGCAACCATTGTAATCCTATAACAGCAATACCGTTGTCAATTTTACCTTGTTGCAACCATTGATAAGCCGTTTCTCGGCTCACTACATGTACTTTTATATCTTCATTTTCATCCGCTAATCCATGCAAGCCTGTGGCCTTGCTACTATCTACTTTGCCAGCGAATAAATGAATTCGTTCAATCACACCGCCCGGACTATCCCAAACGCTCAAAGCATGTTGTAAATGGGTAATTTCTACCCCCGCTTCCTCTTGACTTTCTCGCAATGCCACAGTTTCAGGGCTTTCCCCTTCTTCCACCATACCGGCAATCAGTTCTAATAACCAAGGTGAATTCGGTAATGCTGGGTTATAAGCCCCGATACGAACCTGTTCTACTAATACAACACTATCTCGCTCAGGATCATAGGCAACGACAGCAGATGCGGCGCCCTTGACTAATAATTCTCGCGTCACAATACCACTGGTTCCACCGGCAAATAATTTATGCCGGAATTGGATTTTTTTAAGTTTAAAGAAACCCTTATATAACAAGGTTTCATCCACAATCTCAATATCATTTTGGGTAAATTGATTAATGTTAGGCATAATACGCTTCCTAATCCTGTAAAATTAAACTTACATTAGCATACTAAAAAAATAAAATAATGTTTCAATTTTTTTTTAATTATTTGAACTAGGTCACAAAAAATTTTTTATTTTGGTGAATTAACCGTATAAATTAGGATATTTTGTAACTGATTTTGACATAAGCGATTTTCTTGCCAACAAAAATATTGAGCATTTTGCACCGCACTTTGCTCGGCAAAAACGGCTAGATAGAAAGGTAATTCCGCATTAAAAACTAATTTTCCTTGCGGACAATGAACTGAATGTAACGTTTGAGCATTTGGATCGTGCTGTACTTCACTCAATTTCACAATCCCCACACCTTGAGATTTTAAAATAGCTTCACGCAAACACCAAATGCGATAAAAGGATTGTTCTGTATTGGGCTGTCGAGTAAACCAGTGCTGTTCGTCAGATGATGCAAAATGCTGTAAAAGTGCGGTGTAATTTCTTGTTTTTTTTGGAAATTCTATATCAATTCCTACCGCACTTTTTTCATGTTCTACCACATTTAACACCACCGCAACCCAATCTCCAGAATGACTAATATTAAAATCAATATTGTCTACAGGAAATTGTGGGCGACCGCTTGCTGTGCGATAAATTTGCCCCAAAAGTGCGGTGTTAATTTCCGCTTTTTTGGCTAAATTCCACAATAAAAAGTGAGCAAGTTGGCGACAACGATAGCGTTGTTGTACTCGTAGATTACTATTTTTAGGTAACAAACGGAGCTTTTCAGGAATAAGCTCCAAAGGCATATTCCCAAAAGGGAAAGATTGTTGGATATTGGCGTAGGCAATGAGTGTTGTCATAAATTATTGTAAATTTGTCATAGTACTCAACGGGCGGACACACAAGTCCGCCTCTACAATTATTGGATTACCCCAACAAGCCATTCATTCGCTTAATAAACGCCGTTGGATTTTCCAACGTACCCCGTTCCGCAAACATCGCTTGTTCTAGCAATAATTCGACCCAGTTAGCAAATTCGCTTTCATCGGTTAGATCAGCGACTTTTTTCACTAAACTGTGCTCAGGATTGAGCTCAAAAGTATATTTCACTTCAGGCACAGGCTGACCGCTCATCGCAAAGAGTTTTGCCATTTGGGTGGTCATTTGATCGTTGTCCGTAGATACCACCGCTGGTGTATCGGTCAAACGGTGGGTTAAACGCACGTCTTTGACACGTTCACCAAGCAAAGTTTTGACTCGCTCCACAAAAGAACCTAGCTCTTTTTCTGCTTCTTTTTGGCTGTCATCTTGTTTATCTGCCAAATCCCCTAAATCCAAATCTGCTTTGGTGATCGGCTGTAACGGTTTGCCATCAAATTCGGTTAAATAGCTTAACATCCATTCGTCAATGCGGTCGGAAAGCAACAACACTTCAATGTCTTTTTTGTTGAACAATTCCAAATGCGGACTGTTTTTTGCCGCTGTGTAGCTGTCTGCCGTGATGTAGTAAATAGCTTTTTGTCCGTCTTTCATGCGAGCAATATAATCGTCAAAAGACACATTTTGCTCAGAACTATCATTCTTACTTGATGCAAAACGATAGAGTTTCGCAATCTGTTCTTTGTTGGCAAAATCTTCCGCCACGCCCTCTTTTAACACTAAGCCAAATTCTTTCCAGAAGCCCAAGTATTTTTCATTATCCTCTTTGGCTAATTTTTCCAACATTTGCAACGCCCGTTTAGTCAAGGCTTTACGCAATGCCGCCGTGGTTTTGTTATCTTGCAAAATCTCACGAGAAATGTTTAATGGCAAATCGTTGCTGTCTAACAACCCTTTCATAAAACGCAAGTAATTCGGCATAAAGACTTCCGCATCGTCCATAATAAACACGCGTTGTACATAGAGTTTCAATCCGTGTTTTTGCTCACGATTAAATAAATCCCATGGGGCTTTGCTTGGCACATACAACAGGCTAGTATATTCTTGATTGCCCTCGACCTTATTATGTTGCCACAACAATGGATCGGCAAAATCATGGCTTAAATGTTTGTAAAATTCTTTGTATTCTTCATCGGAAATCTCGCCTTTGGATCTTGTCCACAAGGCTTGGGCTTTGTTGATTTTTTCCCATTTTACGCCTGTTTCTTTGCCCTCATCATCATATTCTTTAGCTAAAATTTCCACAGGCAAGCCGATATGATCGGAATATTTGCCGATAATCTCACGCAACCGCCAATCGTTTAAAAATTCTTTTTCATCTTCACGCAAGAATAGGGTGATTTCCGTGCCACGTTGTTTTTTCTCAATATCTTCAACGGTGTATTCGCCCTCACCATTTGAGATCCAAAGTACACCATTTTCCGCAGGCTCACCAGCTACACGGCTACGCACTTCCACTTTGTCCGCCACAATAAACGCAGAATAGAACCCCACCCCAAATTGACCAATTAATTGGCTATTTTTCGCCTGATCTTGCCCAAGTGCGGTTAAAAATTCTTTGGTTCCTGATTTTGCCACCGTGCCGAGATTATCAATAATCTGCTCACGGTTCATACCAATCCCATTATCACTAATGGTCAAGGTGCCTTTGCTTTCATCAAATTTAATGCGAACGTGCAAATCGCCATCGCCCTCATAAAGCTCTGGTGCTGACAGGGCTTTAAAGCGTAATTTATCTGCCGCATCGGAAGCATTGGAAATTAACTCACGTAAGAAGATTTCTTTGTTTGAATAAAGTGAGTGAATCATCAGATGCAATAATTGCTTCATTTCCGATTGAAAGCCACGAGTTTCTTGATTTTTGCTCATTTTATTTTCCTTAAATTGAATTAGTGAATAAAGTATGGGTAGATAGATTAGGTTAAAAATGGAAATTTCAAGTTTTAAGACAAGAAAAAGTTAAAATGTAGGGTACAAAAAACCCCGCACTTACGTACGGGGTTAGGCATATTACGCCACGCTGTAACTAAGAAAAATTAGAAGTTGTAACGAAGACCAACTTTGGCACCGTAGTTATTTACTTTGGTATCATTAAATGAACCTAAACGGTTATATTCAATACCACCATTTACAATCCAGTTTGAATCTAACTTATATTGACCTCCAACAACTGCCCCATAGCCAAATTTGGTTTGCGTTTTACTTTCAAAATTCGTGCCTGAATCATTATTATCAATTTTAAACACATTTGAAGCTAAACGTACACCGACATAAGGTTTAATTTCAGTGTTAATGTCAATATCATAAAGGGCAGAGAAACCAATGCCATAGATTTTAGCCGAAGTATTATCCGTTTTATTTGTTGTCCCGCTGAATTTACCATAATGAGTATAATCTATCGCTAAACGAAAATCGCTAAAATCATAACCTACGCTAACACGTGGCTCGAATTTACTTTCATCCAAATCAGAATAAGACGTAAATTTGTCTTTTGCATAACCTAAGTCCCCTTGTGCATACCAGTTACTGGCACTCGCAGAAGTGGCTACGGCTAAAGCACCAATCATCATTGCTAATGTTGTTTTTTTCATAGTAATACCCCTTTGTAATGAAAAGAAAATGTTTATTTAGTATAACCTTATAAAGCATATAAATCATCAACTCTACGAAAAAATGTGACCTTAATCACAGAATTCTAATTTTCCACCACAAAATTTACAAAAATACACCGCACTTTCTCGCATAATTTTATTATGGCGACGTTGGCTCAGTTGATGAATTTGGCAATCACAAGCATAAGCATAGGTTTTACCTTGCACCGATTGCACATCAAATTGATGGCAGGTATCCGCTGGTAATTGAAATAAATTCTGCATAATCCATTGCCATTCTTTACCATGTGGTTTAACCCGTCCAAACAGTTGAAACACTAATAAATGGGCTAATTCGTGTGGCACCACCTGTTGAATAAATTCTTGTGGATTTTCTAGCAATAAAGTGCGGTTTAATTTGATTAAGTTTTGTGGCAAATAGGCAACACCCGCTTTTACTCCTCGCACATCGTAACTGATTGTAGGCATTGGAAATTGACGTTGAAAATGATTTTCTGCCAGTTGCAAACACGCGGACAAACGGCGTTGGATTTGCATTTTTAGGGGACGGAATTGATCGTTTTGCATATTTGTAGGGGCGTATTACATTACGCCCCCTACCATAGTATTAAAAATCCATTAACTCTTTTTCTTTATCCGCTAACACTTCATCGACTTTTTTGATGAACGCATCAGTAATTTTCTGGATTTCTTCTTCTGCTTTACGTTGATCGTTTTCGCTAATTTCTTTGTCTTTTAATAAGGCTTTGATTTTATCGTTAGCATCACGGCGAACATTACGAATCGCCACTTTACCTTGTTCTCCTTCGCTTTTGACTAATTTAATCAAATCACGGCGACGTTCTTCGGTTAACGGTGGAAGTGGTACACGAATCGTTGTACCAGCAGATGAAGGATTTAAACCTAAATCAGAGGTTAAAATAGCTTTTTCTACCGCTTGGATTAATGAACGGTCAAAAACCGTTACCGCTAAAGTACGAGCATCTTCTGCCACCACGTTAGCTAATTGGCGTAATGGTGTCGCCGCACCGTAATAATCTACTTGAATCGCATCTAATAAAGAGGGTTGAGCTCGTCCCGTGCGAATTTTAGCAATATGCCCTTTTAAGGATTCAAGGCTTTTTTCCATACGCTCTTGCGTGTCTTTTTTAATTTCGTTGATCATTGTTTTTCCTTTAATTTTATGAATTTAAATTTTAACCTGAAATCCCTTAACCCGAGATAGTTGTGCCTTCACTTTCACCTAAAATCACTTGACGTAATGCTCCTGATTTACCCATATTAAATACCCGAATTGGAATACCATGGTCACGAGCAAGAGTAAAGGCGGCTAAATCCATCACTTGTAATTCTTTCTCAATGACTTCCGCAAAAGTGAGTTTTTGAAATAAATGGGCGTCAGGGTTTTTAGCTGGATCGCTGTCATACACCCCATCTACTTTAGTGGCTTTCAATACCACATCGGCTTCAATTTCAATACCACGCAAGCACGCCGCAGAATCTGTAGTAAAAAATGGACTACCTGTGCCTGCGGAAAAAATCACTACACGTTTCTCACGTAACATTTTGATCGCTTCAGACCAGTTATAAGTATCGCAAATACCATTAAGTTGGAAAGCCGACATTAATTTTGCATTAACATCAGCACGGTGTAACGCATCACGCATTGCCAAGCCGTTCATCACCGTAGCCAACATACCCATGTGGTCGCCGACTACACGGTTCATACCTGCTTTGGCAAGTTTAGCACCACGAAACAGATTGCCACCGCCAAGCACTACACCGACTTCAACCCCCATTTCGACCAATTCTTTGATTTCAATCGCCATTCTATCCAAAATAGACGGATCGATACCAAAGCCTTCCGCACCTTGTAGTGCCTCACCGCTTAATTTTAACAACACACGTTTATAAATAGGTTTGCTCATTTTTCTATCCCCTAAGATCTTGACATAAAATGCTTGTTATTATAAAGCAACATTGCTTATCAGGAAATAGGCATAGCAGATCTATTTGAAATTCGTTAAAATAACAACGCCATTTTTTGTTAGAAAAGGAATATTTTTTGTTATCTCAATCTGTTAAACAAATAACTGCGGTGATTTTTGCGTTAGTTTGTCTGTTTTTTGCCAGTAAATTATTATTAATCGGTACTGGATTTTATCCGCAACCTAGCTTACGTGAGATTCTGGTATTCGCTGGGCTAATCTTGTTATTAAATGCCTCCAAAAAGATTTTTTGGTACATTGTGTTTCCAATTATTATTTTGCACGCACTTTATGCTCCCGTTGGCATGACTTTTGGCGCACCATCTTATCAATATATTGCCTCTGTTTTTGCCACAGATCTGCTTGAAAGCAAAGAATTTCTCTCACAATTACCGTTAGTCAATTATCTCTATCCCGTTGCAATTATCAGTTTATTCTGCTTATTCCGTTATTTAAGCCAAAAATTTGAGCTACATTTTTATAAAAATAAAGTGTTATTAGCCATCATTGCCGTTTTCTTGGTTTGGGATAACGTTCCATTGAAATTTATCAGGGAAACTTATACGGCTGGCATAAAAGTAGAAAAAGAACTTTCTCGGCTCAATAATTTCAGCATTGAAAACCAATGGGGAAAATCGAGTTTAACCAACTCAAAATATGATGATTATGTATTGATCATCGGCGAAAGTGCGAGAAAAGATTATCATCATGCTTATGGTTATCCGATACCAAATACACCGTTTATGTCTAATGCAAATGGGGTGCTAATTGATGGTTTTACATCGGGTGGCACCAACACCATTGCCTCACTGAAGTTAATGTTAACCCAACCCGATACTCAAAACTGGGAGGGAAATTATTCTTTAAATATGATCGACATGATCAAATCAGCCGGTATCAAAACCTATTGGCTTTCTAATCAAGGTTACTTTGGTGAATTTGACACCCCAATTTCTGCCATTGCCAATCGCAGTGATGAACGGATTTTCCTAAAATCTGGCAATAGCTTTCAATCTAAAAACAGCAGTGACTTTGATTTGTTGCCAAAATTACAGCAGGTATTAGCACAACCGCAAGTCGGCAAACGCTTTATTGTGTTGCATTTATATGGTTCGCACCCGATTAGCTGTGATCGCCTGACCGACTACCCAAAAATCATGGACGATAACCAAATTGATAAAAAATACCTTAACATCAACTGCTATATTTCTTCCATTAAGAAAACCGATGAAATGCTTAAACGAGTGTATGAACAGTTAACCCAAAATCAACAAAAAAATCACCGCACTTTTTCGATGATTTATTTTTCTGATCATGGTTTAGCTCACCAAATCACCCCAAATGAAATCAACATTCATAATAGTGCGGGGAAAAGTAAACGTCATTATGATATTCCGTTGTTTAAAATTTCCAGTGATGATCATCAACGCCATGAATACAAAGCATTTAAATCAGGTCTGAATTTTACCAACGACATTGCAAATTGGATCGGAATTAGTAATCCATTATTAGATCCTAATAAAGATTTATTCAGTCCACTGGCAGATCCCGATGATTATGGTTTGAAAAAACAAATTGAACAGATTCAAGCGGAAGATGATCCAGCCATCGTTATTCCCAATTAATCCCTAATATGCTAAAGGCGTAACACAATTACGCCTTTTATTTTTATCTAAAACTTTTCTCAAACAATAAATTGACTTCATTTTTGTGATAAGAATATAAACTTGGTAAATTACTGTCATTCTTTTTCCATGAGAAAGCCACTTTAGGCGTTAGCCCAAGAATTGACCAATCATTTTTCCATAACGTCAATTTTATCTGATATTGTTTATCTTCACGAGTTTTACCCAATGGTAAAAGCTGCCCAAAGCGAGCCATATCATGAAATTTCCGTTGTGAATAGATAAAGGATATATTTGATGCCCAAGACGTTGGCCAATATTTCACCCACCCCAATCTTGCTGAATAGGTATTGGAACCATAATAAGCCGTTTGCGTTTTTTCTCGGTTAGCACTTAATCCAAAAGAAAAATATTGGGTTGGATTTTGTAACCATAACAGCGATAATGAAATAAAATCCACCTTGCCATTTAATTCTTGATATTCACGATAATGCGGATCACTATGTTCAAAATAGGTGGCAACTTGCCAATGTGGGTTAATCCACCGCTGATAATTCAATTTTACACCTAATGCTTGATTATAACGTTTATTGCCATACCAACGATTATCAAAGAAAGGCGAAATATTCCATTGTTGCTTGACATCTTGATATTGATAACCGAATGAAACCCGATTATTCACATCGTTATAGTCTTTATTGGTCCAATAATATTTACTGAACAATTCATTTTCAAATAGCACAAAATGATGCCCAGCGATATTTTTATTCCGACTAATATTCAACCAAGTGGCAACCCCCTGTTCAGATTTCGGCATCATTTCGTCATTTTTGATGAAACCTGTGTTCTCAATATGACGATTATTTGCCACATTATTAATATTTCTGTCATTTAAAAAAGAAAGACCAACATCCATTTTCCACTGTTGTGAGAAATCAATACGCTGTAAATAATGATCCACTAATTGATGAATTTGTTTAGGCAGTTTTTCTTTTTTAACCTGATTTAATTCCATTTCTGCTTGCTGGTATTGTTTATTGAAATATAAAGATTTCGCCAGCTCAATTCTGACTGGATTTAACTTAGGTTGTTTAACCAGAATTTGTTGATAATAATCAATAGACTCTACATAATTTTGGTTAGCTGCCGCTAATTTGCCTTGAGCAAACAGCACGAGAATTTCATCTTGATGCGGAAAAGATTGATAAATAGGTAACAGAAAGGCGATTTTAGGGAAATCATTCACATCAATGGCTTGGTTCAATAGATAATAGGTAGATTGTTGATCTTGCAATAGTTTTTGTCTCACCATTGCCACATTCATGGTGGGAGAAACATCATTCTCGTCTTTAGCCATATTCAATGGCGTGACCGTTGGAAAATAGATCTCCGTGGGGGCAATTTCCGCCCATAACGTTGGCGAAAAAAGTAGCAGTAATAGATATTTTTTCATCGTTCACCCCAATATAAAAAGTCAAAAATAAACTGCATGATATTGATACAATAAAATGCAGTTTGTCTTTATAAGAAATGTATATTAATCGTATTATTGTTTTGTGGCAGAGAATACCGCACCTTGTTTGGAACCATATTCATCGCTTAACATCACTTTACCTGCGACTTCAGCGGCTTCTCGTCCCATAAATTTACCATCATAATTTCCTGTTAATCCGTCACTGGTTGCCGTACCAGTAAAACTGGCGTCTTGTTTAATATCGGCATTTTGCAACGCAATATTACGTTGCTCATTGGCAATCGTTCCAGAGATAGTTTTCTTGTCAAAATCAGCATTCATATTGACTGTTGCATTATCTAGACCAATATAGCCACTACCATTGTAAGTCGCCGTACCAGTCAACGTTGCTAATTCATTAGGATTAGTTGCTCGACCAGAATAGATATAGAGGTAATCATTCGCATAACGACCATTAACCGTTCCCCGACCATTGACAACGGCAATACCTGAATTTTCTAGGTTATTACTGTAAGTGGTATAGGTTGCATTAATAACCGTGGAGACACCATTTACAATTGAAGAGCTATTAGTAGTTGAAGTTCTCTCGCTTCTACCTGATCCGTCTGCTGGAACGATACTTTTTATCTGGTCTTCACCTGTAAAATAATCTTTCCCTTCTAATGGTGAAAAAATACCACTATTTTGTTGACTCTCTTTCACATAAGCATAATCCTGTGGCTCAGTTTTTGCTCGTTCTTCTGCTTCCAATCTTGCTTTTTCTTCAGCTTCTAATCTCGCTTGTTCTTCCGCTTCGGCTTTAGCTTTCGCTTCAGCTTCTAATCTCGCTTTTTCTTCGGCTTCTGCTTTAGCTTTTTCTTCGGCTTCCGCTTTAGCTTTCGCTTCGGCTTCTAATCTCGCTTTTTCTTCAGCTTCTGCTTTGGCTTTGGCTTTCGCTTCGGCTTCTAATCTCGCTTTTTCTTCAGCTTCTGCTTTGGCTTTCGCTTCGGCTTCTAATCTCGCTTTTTCTTCAGCTTCTGCTTTGGCTTTCGCTTCGGCTTCTAATCTCGCTTTTTCTTCAGCTTCTGATTTAGCTTTCGCTTCTGCTTCCAATCTCGCTTTTTCTTCGGCTTCTGCTTTGGCTTTCGCTTCAGCATCTAATTTTGCTTGTTCTTCTGCTTTGGCTTTCGCTTCGGCTTCTAATTTTGCCTTTTCTTCCGCTGCTGCTTTGGCTTTTGCTTCGGCAGAGGTCAATACTGTATCAGTATTTTTTGTCGGATGTGATGGAGATGAATTAGAACTACAAGCGGTGATCCCTAGACTTAGCACTATCGCTAAAGTGATAGTATTTAACTTCATAATATAGTACTCCAAAGGTTATTAACATATTTATGTGAAAGGTTTATTTATCTTAAATAAACTTTCCCATTCTAAAAAAAAAAAAAAAATGCAAGTTTTTTTCGCAAAAAAAATAAATTCTAATTTTTTAAAGAGTTAGCATGAAAAAATCGATCTTTTCATAAAACTTATTAGAAACGAAATACCGTTATTAGCGACAATTTAGAATGAAAAAGAGACGAGTATTAATTAGAAATGTGAATAAATAATCTCAGTAGATATGAATAAAAAATCTGTATTCCAAGAACACTAAAATAAAAAATCTAGAACTTGAAATACAGATAATAAAAATCAGCTAACTTAATCGATCAAATTAAGGGTTTCCGCCAGTGATTTTAGCCACTTCAGCCGCAAAATCTTCTTCTTTTTTCTCAATACCTTCACCCACTTCTAAACGAATGAAGTTAGTCACTGTCGCACCAGTGGCTTTTAAGAAATCGCCCACTGATTGTGATGGATCCATAACAAACGGTTGACCTGTTAATGATACTTCGCCAGTGAATTTTTTCATACGACCTTCAACCATTTTTTCTGCGATTTCACGTGGTTTACCAGATTGCATAGCGATATCTACTTGAATTTCACGTTCGTGAGCAACCACTGCCGCAGGTACATCTTCAGGATTAACGAAGTCAGGACGGCTTGCCGCTACGTGCATTGCCACTTTTTTCAATAATTCTTCATTAGCGTTTTGACCAGCCACTAATACACCGATTTTCGCACCGTGTAAGTATGAACCGATTTCTGTGCCTTCTAAGAATTGAACACGGCGAACCGTCATGTTTTCACCGATTTTTGCTACTAATGCAGCACGTTTTTCTTCGAAGTGTTTAGCTAAATCTTCGATTGAAATACCTTTGTTAGCTACAGCATAGTCAGCCACTTCATTGGCTAAACCTAGGAAACCAGCATCTTTTGCTACGAAGTCAGTTTCACAGTTCATTTCAACTAATACACCGAAACCTGCACCGATACGAGCAAGAATAACGCCTTCTGCTGCAATACGACCTGCCTTCTTAGCCGCTTTTGCTTGACCAGATTTACGCATATTGTCGATCGCTAATTCGATGTCACCGTTCGCTTCAACTAATGCTTTTTTACATTCCATCATACCTGCACCAGTACGATCACGAAGTTCTTTTACTAATGATGCTGTAATTTCAGCCATTTTATTGTCCTCTAAATATTCTTGAATGGAAATACGATGTTTGAATAAAAAATGATAAAAAAACACCGCACTTTTGGGAATTTGTTAAAACAGGGAACGATTGTCCCCTGTTTTATTTACTGTTTCATAAGGGGTTTATACCTTATTTGTGCAAATTATTCTGCAACAGGTTCTTCAGCGAATTTTTCTTCAACTGTCGTTTCAGCTTGGCGACCTTCTTTAATTGCAGCAGCTGCAGCATTTAAATATAATTGAATCGCACGAGTTGCATCATCATTACCTGGAATGATGAAATCAACACCGTCTGGCGTTGCGTTAGTATCTACTACAGCAAATACTGGAATACCTAAGTTGTTTGCTTCTTTAACCGCAATATGTTCGTAGTCTGCACCGATAACGAAAACCGCATCTGGAAGACCAGCCATATCTTTGATACCGCCAAGGCTTAACTCAAGTTTTTGCATTTCACGAGTACGATCTAATGCTTCTTTTTTGGTTAATTTGTCAAATGTACCGTCTTGAGATTGGGTTTCAAAATCTTTCAAACGTTTGATTGATTGACGAACTGTTTTCCAGTTAGTCAACATACCACCTAACCAACGGTGATTAACATAATATTGTTGACAGTCTAATGCTGCTGCTTGAACTGCTTCGGTTGCTGCACGTTTGGTGCCAACGAATAAGATTTTGCCGTTGTTGCTTGCGATGCGAGTTAATTCAGCTAATGCTTCATTGAATAACGGAAGGGTTTTTTCTAAGTTTACGATATGAACGCCGTTACGAGCACCGAAAATGAATGGTTTCATTTTTGGATTCCAGTAACGAGTTTGGTGTCCGAAATGTACGCCTGCGTCAATCATTTCACGCATTGAAACTTGTGCCATAATATTTTCCTTTTAATTTGGGGTTGAGCCTCCACATACCAAGCAAACCGACCGTTTGGCACCCCGATTTACTCCTGTGATATGTGTGTGTTGTTAATAAAAAAATAATGCTATTCCCCATGGTTTTAGAATTGGGAAAAAGCGGTGCAATTTATACCATAAAGTGCGGTCAAAAACTAGCTAATTTTGCAAAAATTAGCAAAATAAAAGCCTATTGCATCATTATTAAGACAATAGGCTTAAAACAACTTGAAAAATAATTATTCAGATTGTTGTTTCATAAAATCTTCATTAATCTCGATTTTTGCTTTGGCACGTAGGGATTTCAGTAAGTTCACCTGCAAATCAGTCGCTTTGTTACGTTCTACTTGCAAATCAAATTGACGGCGAACTGCATCTTCTACGTTCGCATTTTCAATTTTATCTAATACCACAATCACCACATCACCACTATTGGTTTTAGCCGCTTGATAAGCCTTTTTGCCGTTTTCCGCTTTCATGGCAAAAATCACGTCATTCAAGACTGGATCTTTATTTTCTGCATAAACCCATTTTTCTTCTGCACCGAATTTCACATTATCAGGTAATGTACCTGTTTCCGTTAATCCTTTAACTAGGCTTTCCGCTTGAGCTAATACAGTTTTTTCCGCTTTTTGATGTTTTAAGAAAGTTTCAATTTCAGCTTTAGCTTCATCTAAACTTTTTGTACCTTGAGCTTTATGATCCAACACTCGAACCACGATAGAATGCTGTTCACCGACATTCATCGGTTCAGAATTTACATTACCTTGCGACACGTCGCCATCAAAAATTGCATTTACTACAGATGGGAAATTTAACTCTTTTGGTAACGCATTACGTGGGAAATAATCTGTTTCTTTAATTTCCGCACCGATAACTGCGGCTGCCGATTTTAACGATGCTTGATCTTCAAAGGCTTTTTCTGCGACTTTCTTCTCCACGGTATAGAATTGGGTATTGAGTAATTCTTGACGAACCTGTGCGATAACCTTATCTTTCACTTGCTCTAATGGTAGCACGACAGCTTCTTTACGATCTTTCACTTTCACAATATAATAATTGTTATCCACTTTAATTGGGGTGCTATATTTACCTACTTCAACTAAAGTCGCTGCATCTTCAAAATCTTTTGGTAAATCACCATTATTTAACCAACCTAAATCACCGCCCTTTTCTGCAGATAATTTATCACTAGATTTTGTTTTAGCTAATTCCGCAAAATCTGCTCCGTTTTGTAGGGCTTCATATACATCTAACGCTTCTTTTTCGTTCGGTAATTGAATATATGCCAACTGTTGTTGGGCTTTAGTGCTAAATTGATCTTTATTGTCTTGATAATATTGTTGAATTGCGGTGTCAGTAACCGTCACATTCTTTTCTACTACGGCTTTAGTTAAATCAATATATTGCACTTTGACTAATTCTGGCACGATAAAAGCAGATTTATTCGCATTATAATGATCGGCAATTTCTTGCTCTGTTACGCTCTGTTTATTTAATTCATCCGCTAACGGTAAACGAGCTAAACGCACTTGACGTTGTTGGAAAAATAATTGAGCAAATTCATTTTGCGTTTTTGGCATTAAAAACTCGGTTTCGGCTAAACCATGTTGCAACTGTTCTAAACGCAAAGATTCACGTAAATATTGAGCGTACATATCTGCATTCATACCATTAGTACGTAATACCTGTTGGTAAGCATCATTACTAAATTTGCCATCAATTTGGAACATTGGCGTTCTGACGATTTCTTGCTTAATACGTTCGTCACTGACGGTTAAATTTAAATCATTCACATATTGCGTTAATAATTGCTGATCAATCAAACGATTCAATACCGTACTTCTTAATCCTTGACTGAATTCTGGCGTGTCTGCGACAGCAGCAAATTCTGCACCAAGTTGATTACTGATACGTTGATATTCATCATTATATTGTTGTTGGAATTGATGTTGAGAAACTTCTTCACCATTCACTTTCACCGCTGAAGTATCCACACTTGCACCAAGATAGCCATACATACCAGTAATGACGAATGAAATGGCGATGACTGCCATAATGGCTTTTGCCACACCACTATTTGATGCGTTGTGCATTTTTTCCATGAACATGGGCATTAATCCTATTGTTATCTAAAAATTTTATGAATTATAAACGAAACTGCGGTGAAAAAAAACCGCACTTTAAAAAAAGCACGGTTTCACAACCTAATGATTAGTTCACCGTTGGGGCAATCTTGCTGGTTTTTCGGGTACGTGGCACTTTCACTACATTTACTGGTGAAAGTTTAACGATTTCAACACCTTCTGGTGGATTTTGTAATGCAATGGTTAACACTTCATCAATACTTTCTACCGCATGAATGGTTAAATTATTTTTGGCATTTTCAGGGATTTCTTCCAAATCTTTCACGTTCTCTTTTGGAATAATCACAGTTTTAATGCCACCACGGTGAGCCGCCAGCAATTTCTCTTTTAAACCACCGATGGGTAATACTTTACCACGTAAGCTAATTTCACCTGTCATTGCCACATCAGCACGCACAGGATTACCCGTTAAGCAAGAAACCAGTGCGGTACACATGGCAATCCCAGCACTCGGACCATCTTTCGGGGTCGCTCCGTCTGGCACGTGAATATGAATATCGCGTTTTTCATGGAAGTCGTTAGCAATACCCAATTTCTCGGCACGAGAACGGACGACTGTCATGGCGGCTTGAATACTCTCTTTCATTACATCGCCAAGAGAACCCGTAAAGGTTAATTTACCCTTACCCACCACAGAAGCCGTTTCAATAGTCAGTAAATCACCACCCACTTCTGTCCAAGCAAGACCTGTAACTTCTCCCACCCGATTTTGGGTATCCGCTAAACCGAAGTCAAAGCGTTTCACACCGAGATAATCGTGTAAATTTGCTGCATTGACCGTAATAGATTTGGCTTTTTTATTTAGCAATAAATTTTTCACGGTTTTACGACAAATTTTAGAAATTTCACGCTCAAGACTACGTACGCCTGCTTCACGTGTGTAGTAGCGAATAATATCTAAAATCGCACTGTCTTCAATGATTAACTCACCTGCTTTTAAGCCGTTGCGTTCCATTTGCTTGGCGATTAAATGCCCTGTAGCAATATTCAATTTCTCATCTTCAGTATAGCCTGATAGGCGAATCACTTCCATACGATCCAACAACGGTGCTGGTATATTCATGGAATTAGAAGTTGCTACAAACATCACATCAGATAAATCGTAATCCACTTCTAAATAATGGTCATTAAACTTCGTGTTCTGTTCTGGATCAAGCACTTCCAACAAGGCAGAAGCGGGATCACCACGGTGATCCATTGCCATTTTATCAATTTCATCAAGCAAGAATAACGGATTTTTGACCCCTACTTTTGCCATTTTTTGAATCAATTTACCTGGTAATGAACCAATATAGGTTTTGCGGTGTCCACGAATTTCCGCTTCATCACGCACACCACCTAATGCCATACGCACATATTTACGCCCTGTGGCATTGGCAATAGATTGACCAAGCGAGGTTTTCCCAACCCCTGGTGGACCAACCAAACAGAGAATAGGTCCTTTAAGTTTATTCAATCTTGTTTGCACGGCAAGATATTCTAAAATGCGTTCTTTCACCCGTTCTAAACCGTAATGGTCGGCATCCAACACTTGTTGTGCTTTGGCTAAATCTTTTTTCACTTTGGTGGTTTTATACCAAGGTACTTGCAACATCCAGTCAATATAGCCACGAATCACGGTTGCTTCAGATGACATAGGCGACATCATTTTTAGCTTTTTCAACTCTGCTTCTACCTTTTCTTTCGCTTCCGCTGGTAGTTTAGCTTGTTCTAATTTTTTAGCTAACTGGTCTAATTCGCTTTCATCTGGATTTTCATCATCATTACCTAGTTCTTTACGGATTGCTTTAATCTGTTCGTTTAGATAATAATTACGTTGCGTTTTTTCCATTTGTTCTTTGACTTTGCTGCGAATGCGTTTTTCCACTTGCATTAAGTCAGTTTCGCTTTCCATTGCCCCAAGCAAATATTCCAGCCGAGCTTGCACATTAGGTTGTTCTAACACGGCTTGTTTATGACGTAATGCAATCGGTAAATGTGCCGCCAACGTATCAGCAAAGCGATCAAATTCTATAATAGAGCTTAGTGCATTAACCATTTCTGGCTGAATTTTTTTGTTCTGTTTAACAAATTGATCAAACTCACTCAAAATCACATCACGCAACACCTGCATATCTTTTTCTTCACCAAAACTGGTCGCAATCAAATTGATATGTGCGGAAAAATAGCCATCGTCAGTAATTTCTGTGATCTTAGCACGTTGTTGCCCTTCTACTAGCACTTTGACAGTACCATCTGGCAATTTCAATAATTGAATGATATTAACAATAGTGCCGACATCAAATAAATCTGCAATATTAGGTTCTTCAATATCAGCTTGTTTTTGTGAAACTAATAATAATTGCTTGCCCGATTCCATAGCTTGTTCAAGGCTACGAATAGATTTCTCACGCCCTACAAATAATGGCATCACCATATACGGGAAAACCACTACATCTCTTAATGGGAGGACGGGAATTTTTCGTTGTTTATCCTGTTCTGCTGTCATCTTCTTTCTCTTTATCTAAAATTCGGTTACATGGAACTAATATAAGGCTAACCATGGCGAAGTTCAAGGTGAATAGGTAAAAAGTGCGGTTAATTTAACCGCACTTTGGGGGATAAAAACACTATTTGTATTCTAATGTCGGTTTTGCATCATCATTAATGACGCTTTCATCTACCACGACTTTGGCTAAATTCTCCATAGACGGTAAATCGTACATGGTATCTAACAACACACCTTCAACAATAGAACGTAACCCCCTTGCACCTGTTTTACGAGCAAGGGCTTTTTTTGCCATAGCTATCAAGGCTTCTTGCGTAAATTCCAATTTCACATCTTCTAAACTAAACAGTGCTTGATATTGTTTCACTAACGCATTTTTTGGTTCAGTTAAAATTTGAATTAATGCCTGTTCATCTAATTCACTTAATGGAGCAACCACAGGTAAACGCCCTACAAATTCAGGGATCATACCGAATTTAATCAAGTCTTCCGTTTCAATTTGTTGGAATAATTCCGACAGACTTAATTCATCTTGCTCGCCTTTCACTTCTGCACCAAAACCGATACCGCTACCTACGTGAACACGTTTTTGGACAATTTTATCTAAACCCGAGAATGCACCACCACAAATAAACAGGATTTTTGATGTATCGACTTTCAACATATCCTGTTGTGGATGTTTACGTCCGCCTTGTGGTGGAATGGAAGCTACCGTGCCTTCAATCAATTTTAACAAGGCTTGTTGCACCCCTTCACCTGATACATCTCGAGTAATTGATGGGTTCTCTGATTTACGGGTAATTTTATCAATCTCATCAATATAAATAATCCCTTGCTCGGCTTTTTCCGTATCGTAATCGCAATTTTGCAATAAGCGTTGAATCACATTTTCTACATCTTCACCCACATATCCTGCTTCGGTTAAGGTAGTGGCATCTGCCATAGCAAAAGGTACATTTAACATACGAGCCAAGGTTTGAGCTAATAAGGTTTTCCCACTCCCAGTAGGACCAATTAACAACACATTACTTTTGCTTAATTCCACTTCATCAGTTTGATGATTGGAACGTAACCGTTTGTAATGATTATATAATGCCACGGCTAATACCTTTTTAGCATAATCTTGACCGATTACGTAATCATCTAAATTAGCTCGAATTTCATGTGGAGTCGGCAGTTTGGTTTCTTCTTTTTTAACCGTATCTTGTTGTTCTACAACGTCTTCTGCTTTTTCTTCTTGCAATAGACCGTGGCAAAGCTCAATACAATCACCACAAATATAGCCAGAAGTCCCTGCAATTAATTTGCCTACCTCATCTTGTGCTTTACCACAAAATGAACAGCAGGTATCTTTTTCATTTGCCATTTTTACTTTCCAATTCTTTCTTTTTAACGTTTAACTAACACATTATCCACTAAGCCGTAAACTCTGGCTTCTTCGGCTGACATAAAATTATCACGGTCAGTATCTTTTTCAATTTTTTCAAGCGGTTGTCCCGTATGGAATGCCAAACGTTCATTTAAAGTATGCTTAATTTTTAAAATTTCTTGGGCATGAATCTGAATATCTGACGCTTGACCACGGAAACCGCCTAAAGGCTGGTGAATCATTACGCGAGCATGAGGTAATGCCGTACGTTTGCCAGCGGTTCCACCTGCTAATAAAAACGCCCCCATAGAACAGGCTTGACCGATACACAGGGTACGCACATCTGGCTTAATAAATTGCATGGTATCATAAATCGCCATACCCGCCGTCACTGAACCACCTGGGCTGTTAATATAAATATTAATATCTTTATCTGGATTTTCAGATTCTAAAAATAATAATTGAGCGACAATTAAATTCGCCATATTGTCTTCAACTTCACCGCTTAAAAAAATGACACGTTCTTTTAACAAGCGTGAGTAAATATCGTAAGCACGCTCACCACGAGCATTTTGCTCAACGACCATAGGAATAACTGACATAAGGTTCTCCGTATAAATATTTCTTATTCAACAATCGATCTATTCTACCTGAAAAATACGTCTGACTAAACAATAAAATATTAAAAACATAATGCTCTTCATGTAGGATTTCCCCCCAAAAAAGTGACTTTTTTGTGATCTTGATTCCAAAACTTGATCAGGCTTTTTGTTTTGGATTACCCTCTCTCGCTACACTCATCCAATCAACAAAATCAATATGTAAAATATAGTTTACACATTATGGTTGTTGTTTTATAATTTTTAATATGAGAGAAAATTGATGATTCAAATTAAAAGTACGCCTATTTTTAATCACTGGTTAGACGAACTCAAGGATTTAAGAGCAAAGGCAAAAATTCAAACGAGAATCAAACGGTTACAGTTTGGTCTCTTTGGTGACGTAAAAGCAGTTGGAGAAGGTATTTCCGAATTACGTATTACGGAAGGACAAGGCTATCGAGTTTATTTGAAAAATCAACAGGGTATGATTATCATTTTATTATGTGGTGGCAATAAATCAACACAGGGCGATGATATTAAAAAAGCTAAATTATTAGCACAGGAATTGGGGGTTTAACACCATGATTGAATTGCAAGATTTTGATATTGCAGAACATTTAAAAACAGAACAAGAAATCCAGCTTTATTTAAATGAAGTATTACAGGAAGATAATATTGAATTAATTTTATCTGCATTAGGTGATATTGCTCGAGCAAGAAATATGAGCCAAATCGCTCGAGATGCTGGAGTAACTCGTGAAGGATTGTACAAAGCCTTATCGGGCAAAGGCAATCCTACTTTTTCGACTATTCTAAAAGTGATGAAAGCATTAAATTTGAGAATAGAAATTAAAGCAGGTAGTTTGGCTCAAGTTTCATAACCATCAAGATAAATCTCTTGACTCACCCTGATAATTTAGAAAAACGATATTGCTAACAAAAAGTGCGGTTAATTTTTAACGAATTTTAAAACTCGCCAAAAAATAACCGCACTTTAAGATATTAAATGAAATTAGGCTTTAGGGTTCATAATCTCATCAAAAGAAGCTGCTTTTTCAGTCACTTGCGCTTTTGCTAATACTGCATTAACTGCTTGTTCTTCTAATACAACATTACGTACATTACCCATTAATTCATTGTTTTTACTGTAATATTCAACCACTTCAGCTGGTTGCTCATAAGCAGAAGCAATATCTGCAATCATCGCTTTCACCAAGTCCTCATCGGCTTTTAATTCATTCGCTTTGATCACGGCGGAGAATAATAAGCCCACTTGAACACGATGTTTAGCCTGTTCTTCAAATAATTCACGTGGTAATTGAGCTGTTTGTTGAGCGTTACCACCAAAGCGTTGTGCGGCTTGTTTGCGTAACACTTCAATTTCTTCATCTACCGCTGAAACTGGCACATCAATCGCATTTTCAGCAATTAAACCATCAATCACTTGTTGTTTAACACGAGCCACTAAAGCATTTTTCAATTCACGTTGCATATTTTTACGAATTTCTGCACGCAAATCATCGACAGTTTTAGTATTTGGACCAAATTTCGCCACAAACTCATCGGTTAATTCAGGTAATACTTGCACTTCTACTTTTTTCAAGGTAATGGCAAATTTTGCGGCTTTACCTTTTAAGTTTTCAGCATGATATTCCGCAGGGAAAGTCACATCAATATCAAATTGCTCGCCTGCTTTATGACCGACTATTCCATCTTCAAAACCAGGAATCATGCGACCTTGTCCCATGGCTAACACGAAATCTGTCGCTTTACCACCCTCAAATTCCTCACCATCTACAGATCCTACAAAATCAATCGTCACACGATCTTCAGCCTTAGCTGCGTCTTTGCTTTCAGACCAAGTTGCTTGTTGTTTACGTAATACGTTCACCATATTGTCAACATCGGCTTCGGTAATTTCAACGCTTGGTTTTTCAACCTTAATATTTTCCAAACCTTTTAATTCGACTTCTGGATAAACTTCAAAAGTTGCGGTAAATACTAAATCTTGACCATCTTCAAATTTTTCAATAGCAAAAGTTGGACGACCAGCAAGGTTCACCTTCTCTTTAAACATTAAATCAAAGAAATGACGTGGTAATAAATCATTTAATACATCTTGACGAATTGACGCACCGAAGCGTTTTTCCACGATTTGAGCAGGTACATGACCTTTACGGAAACCATCTACACGCACATTTTTTGCCGCACGTTTTGTTTCTTCACGTACCGCTGTTTTTACGTTTTCCGCTGGTACAGTAATGCTTACACGACGTTCTAAACCTTGAGTTGTTTCAATAGTTGACATTGTTCTTTTCCTTTAAATTGATGAAACCCAGCCAGTCACTTTGACTGAATAACCGAGGCTGAATATAAGTTTGAATAAAAATAAACTGGCGAATTATAGCTAAATATTATCGTTCAGTCGAGCAGAAATTTTGTACATAAAAAATCCCATTGCTGGCAATGGGATCAATAATCTTAAAATGTCAATTAAAGTGCTTTCGGCACACGAATTTTCTGACCTGGGAAGATCTTATCTGCATCTTTAATCACTTCTTTGTTAGCTGCCACGATGGCAGGATATTTAGCTGCATTACCATAAAACTTTTTAGCAATAGCAGAAAGCGTATCGCCTTTTTGAATCACATAAAACTCATCTTCCGTGGCTAACTGTTCGCCGTTAGCTAACTTCACTGCATCAACGTTAACACTTTCAACACCAACAATGTTACCCGCCATTAAAATCGCTTTCTCTAAAGCACTGGCAGATGTTGCATCACCAGAAATTTTAGCCACACCGTTTTCAACGGTAACAGCAACATTGTCAATCCCTGGGTTATCTTCAGCAATGTGATTTGTCACCGCTTTTGACGGATCTTCATCTTTACCAAAAATTTTTTTACCAATGTTTCCTACGAAATCAAATAAACCCACTTTTCTTTCCTTCTTGTGTATGATTACTAAAATATTTATCAGGCTATTCTGATAAAACCTTACTTACAATAACCAAAGCATTATAAGAAGTCCATAAATTTTTAAAATTTTAACCGCACTTTACTATTTTTCAGGTAGAATATAATCACTATATTTACAATAAGTGAGTCAAAATTTATGCGTTGGCAAGGTAGAGAACAAAGTTCAAATGTAGAAGACAGACGTGGTTCGGGTTCCAGAATCAGCGGTGGTAAAAAAACAGGGGTACTCGGTTTTATCATATTATTAGTGGGTGCTTATTATGGTGTGGATTTATCTGGTTTAGTGGGAATGGATACCGCAGGTTTAGGCGGTGCAACCAGTAGTTCTGCTAAATTATCAGCTCAAGAAGAACAAAACCTAAATGAGCTTTCTCGTGTGGTATTACGAGATACAGAAAAAACTTGGCAAAGCTATTTCAGTAAAAATGGACAGAAATATGTGGCTCCAACCATGGTGCTTTATTATGGTGCCACAGCAACAGCTTGCGGTACAGGACAGTCTGCCATGGGACCTTTTTATTGTCCGAACGATCAAAAAGTCTATTTAGATTTATCTTTTTATGCGGATATGAAAAATCAGCTCGGTGCAGCAGGTGATACGGCTTTTGCTTATGTGATTGCTCACGAAGTGGGACATCATGTGCAGAATGTACTAGGTATTTTGCCTAAAATTAACCGTGTTCAACAACAAAATCCATCACAAGCTAATGCACTATCGGTTAAATTAGAATTACAAGCAGACTGCTTTGCAGGGGTTTGGGGTTATCAAGCCGCACAAAATAATTTGTTGGAAACTGGCGATTTAGAAGAAGCCTTTAGGGCGGCTGAAGCGGTAGGCGACGATCGTTTACAAAAACGTAGTCAAGGTTATGTAGTGCCAGATAGTTTTACTCATGGCACATCGGCACAACGTTTGCAATGGTTTCAACGCGGTCTAAAAACTGGCGATCCAACGCAGTGTAATACGTTCTAATTATCTCAATAAATGGGGCATAGTTTGCCTCATTTTCTTTTTTAAAAATCCGATCAGTCGTACTGTTATTCTTTATGTCAAAAATATCATTAGCCTAACCCTAATAAATTTAGGTAGAATAGAGATTATTTAATTATCGAGAAAAACCCATGAGCCTGTTTGCCCTTTGTTATATGCTATTTGCCTATTTGCTCGGTTCAATTTCCAGTGCAATTTTGGTTTGTCGAATAGTCGGTTTACCCGATCCACGCTCTGAGGGTTCACATAATCCTGGTGCCACGAACGTATTCCGTTTAGGCGGTCGTTGGGCGAGTTTAACGGTGTTAATTTTCGATATATTAAAAGGTATGTTGCCTGTTTGGGCAGGTTATTATTTAGGCTTAACCCATTTTGAATTAGGTATGGTTGCTCTAGGTGCTTGCTTGGGACATATTTTCCCGATTTTCTTTAAATTTAAAGGCGGGAAAGGCGTTGCCACGGCGTTTGGATCCATTGCTCCGATTGCTTGGGGAGTGGCAGGTTCCATGATCGGGACTTGGTTGTTAGTCTTTGCGATTAGCGGTTATTCTTCCCTGAGTGCTGTCATTGCTGCACTGCTTACCCCATTATATGTGTGGTATTTCAAGCCTGAATATACTTTCCCCGTGGCATTAGTTTGTTGCTTATTAATTTATCGTCATCATGAGAATATTCAGCGTTTATGGCGTGGACAAGAAAGCAAAATTTGGTCAAAATTCAAAAAATAAAAGCACAAAAAGAATGAAAAAACTCTTACTTCTATTATTCATCATTATCCTTGCTATCGGCGGTTGGGGTTATCACCAAATTCAACAGACGCTCAATCAATCAATTAGCGTTCAACAAGATCAGCTGCTCGTCATTAATCGAGGCACGACAGGTAAAAAACTCGCTACGCTATTTGAGCAACAACAATTAGTCGCTGATGCCAAATGGTTGCCTTGGGTTTTAAAATTACAACCGCAATTAAATAATATTAAAGCTGGGACTTATTCCCTTAATGGTGCGAATACTGTTGCAGATGTATTAACTATTCTAAATGAGGGTAAAGAAGCACAATTTAGCTTACGTTTTACTGACGGTGAAACTTGGCGAGAAATGAAAAAATCTTTGCAAAACGCACCGCACTTAGCACAATCTGTACAAGATAAAAATGATGAAGAATTATTGCAATTACTTGAATTACCAACAAATAATCTTCATTCTTTAGAGGGTTGGATTTATCCTGATACATATAATTATGTACCAAATTCTACAGATCTGGCATTATTAAAACGAGCGACCAGTCGTACGCAAAAATTATTGGATAAATTATGGGCAGAAAGAGATGATGATTTGCCGTTAAAAAGCCCCTATGAGATGTTGATTTTGGCATCTATTGTAGAAAAAGAAAGCGGTGTTCAGGCGGAACGAGGATTAATTGCTTCTGTTTTTGTTAACCGTTTAAAACGCAATATAAAATTACAAACTGACCCCACTGTGATTTATGGCATGGGTGAAAATTATAATGGTAATATTCGCAAAAAAGATTTAGAAACACCAACGCCTTATAATACCTATGTTATTGACGGTTTACCACCTACACCGATTACCAACCCAAGTGAAAGTGCCTTGCAAACGGTGGCTCACCCTGAAAAAACAGATTTTCTCTACTTTGTGGCAGACGGTACGGGAGGACATAAATTTAGCCGAAATTTAACCGAACACAATCGGGCAGTGCAAGACTATTTACGTTGGTATCGCCAAAATAAAACAGACAAAAATAAAACGGATAACCCATAAAATGACAGGAAAATTTATTGTACTGGAAGGCTTAGAAGGTGCAGGTAAAACTACCGCTCGCAATGCTATTGTGGAACAATTACAAGCTAATGGCATTACCGATTTGGTATTTACCCGTGAACCTGGTGGCACGCCATTAGCAGAAAAATTACGTGACTTAATCAAACATGAAACCGCAGAACCTGTAACCGACAAAGCAGAATTACTGATGCTATATGCTGCTCGTATTCAATTAGTGGAAAATGTGATTAAACCAGCCTTAGCACAAGGAAAATGGGTAATCGGTGATCGCCATGATATGTCTTCACAAGCCTATCAAGGCGGTGGTCGTGGGCTTGATCGAGATTTTATGGAAAATTTAAAAAATAGTATTTTAGGCGATTTTTCTCCCGATTTTACGCTATATTTAGATATTGAACCAGCTCAAGGTTTAGCCAGAGCAAAAGGGCGTGGCGAATTGGATCGCATTGAACAACAAAATTTAGATTTTTTCCACCGCACTCGTGAGCGTTATTTGGAATTAGTCGCTCAAGATCCCAAAGCCGTCATCATCAATGCAGGGCAGTCTATTGAGAAAGTCAGCACTGACATAAAAAGTGCGGTGCAAAAATTTGTAGATTTGCAAACAGATTAATATGCTACTTTCGGTGTAAATTCAATAGCAACCCCAAGTGCAGATGAAATTTTGGCAATAGTGTCAAAACGGGGTTGACTTGAACCTGATAGCGTACGATACAGGCTTTCTCGCTGAATACCTGTTTTTCTGGACAACTCCGTCATTCCCCTTGCCCTAGCCACCGTATTCAGTGCCTGTAATAATTCCGCCTGATCACCACTAGCAAAAGAGGCTGTCAAATAAGCAGCAATGGTTTCTTCATCGGTTAATAATTCCGCTGCATCAAAATCACTAATCTCTAAATCACTTGCTGATAAAGTCATCTGTTTTTTCCTTCTGTTTCACTAAATTCCACACATCTTTTGCTAAAGCTATATCTTTTTCTTGACTGGATTTATTGCCACCGCAAAGCAATAAATAAATTTTGTCGCCCATTTTACCGTAATACACTCGATAACCTGACTTAACGGCAATTCGCATTTCAAAAACACCATCACCAACCGATTTATGATCACCAAAATTACCTTTTTCGGCTCGTTCAATTCGTTTGATGATCGCTGATTTGCCAATAGGATCTTTTAACCCATTAAACCACTTTAAAAATAAACCTGTTTTTTTAAGTTGATTTACCTTTTCTTGATTACTCATTATTCTTCTTACCAATCATATTTTGGCACAGTGTATACCTAAATGATACACATAATCAAGTGTTATGTCACAAACAATAAGATTTCATCCTTTTTATTAATGCTGACTTGTTTTATAATGCCCTTGCTTAATCTTAGTGTAGATAATAATGAAAGCAAAACACTAAAAGATGTTGTCGCCTTATTAAAAACATAATAAAATTTACTTACTTATGAACACCTTATACCCTTGGCTCGCCCCGATTTATCAGCAAATCACCCACGCTTTTTCACAAGGGCATGGACATCATGCTCTGTTATTTAAGGCGGAACAAGGCGTAGGGGCGGAAAACTTGATTAATGCGGTGGCGAAATTTTTAATCTGTCAAGAAAGCCAAAAACCATGTGGTCATTGTCATGCTTGCCAGCTGATGAACGCTGGCAACCATCCCGATTTTCATTTGCTTGCTCCCATTGAAAATAAAGATATCGGCGTAGATCAGGTACGTGAGATTAACGATATGGTTAATCAACACGCACAACAAAATGGTAATAAAATTGTGTTAGTGCAAGGGGCAGAACGCTTAACGGAAGCGGCGGCAAATGCGATTTTAAAAACCTTAGAAGAACCACGCCCCAACAGCTATTTTTTATTACAAGCGGATCTGTCATCACCATTGATGGCGACTATTTATAGCCGTTGTCAGACATGGTTAGTCAATGTTCCAGTGCAAGATATGGCTATACCATGGTTGCAATCGCAATGTGATGAAGAAACATCGCAAATTTTAACCGCACTTCGTATTAATTATCATCGCCCATTGTCAACATTAGCCTTTTTACAACAAGGCTTAATGGAAAAACGCCGAGAATTTTTGCGTCAATTTTGGGTATATTATATTCGCCGTTCACCATTAGAATTATTGCCGTTATTTGATAAAGAACTGATTTTCCAGCAAATTGACTGGCTTTCTGCTTTTTTATCTGATGCGTTAAAAGATAAATTAAAGATTAAAACAAATTGGATCTGTCAAGATTTAGTCAAAGGCATACAACAATTTAATCAAAAACAAACTACTCTTGGCTTACTCAAAGCCAATCAAATAATACAAAAAATGCGGTTGGATTTAATCCAAATTAATGCGGTCAATCAGGAAATTATTTTACTGGACGGCTTAACTAAACTGATTACAGATGTATTTGAAAAATAACAAAAAGATAAGGATTAACAGACCCCTATGTTTATTGTAGATAGCCATTGCCATTTAGATGCGTTAGATTATGAAAATCTACATCACAATATTGATGATGTTATTGAAAAAGCGAAAGCTCGTGGCGTGCAACATTTATTAACTATTGGCGTAACACTAAGTCGCTTTGAAAAACAACGAGATAGCCTTGCTCACCGAGATGACGTATCGCTCGCTTGTGGCGTACATCCGTTGGATTTAGATGACGAACCCTATGATGTGGAACGCTTAATTCAACTGGCTCAACATCCCAAAGTGGTTGCCATTGGCGAAATCGGTTTGGATTATTATTACAGTGCAGACAATAAATCTTTGCAACAAGATATTTTTGCCAGCCAAATTAATGTCGCAAATCAATTAGATAAGCCAGTGATTATTCATACTCGTGCAGCAGGAGATGACACTATTCGTTTGTTGCAAGATAATCATGCGGAAAAATGTGGTGGTGTGATCCATTGTTTCACCGAAAGCATGGATTTTGCTAAACAAGCGTTAGATTTGGGATTTTATATTTCTTGTTCAGGCATTGTCACCTTTAAAAATGCTGAAGACATTCGTGACGTAATTCGTTATGTGCCGTTAGATCGTTTGTTAGTAGAAACTGACAGCCCATATTTAGCACCTGTGCCATATCGTGGCAAACAAAATCAACCAGCTTATACCCGAGAAGTGTGTGATTATGTGGCAACTTTAAAAGGACTTACGCCTGCACAATTTGCACAACAAACCACGAAAAACTTTGAACGTTTGTTTAAAATTCAGGTACAATGAAAAAGTTGCTAACATAAGGGAAACATTTATGCGTAAAATTATCAAATACTTCTTATTTATCGTGGTGATTTTATTTCACGCCGTTTTATTCTCAGGGATTCATTTTATTTTCCCACATTATGACACCACTTATGTTACGGGTGTTGAAGTCAAACGTGTGGATAAAGACGGTCCGATTACTAAAGCCAATCCAGCAGACGGTCCGACTCGTGATGTGTATTATATCTATACACAAAAAGCAGATGAAGAAAAACCGATGGTGTATCGCAATGAAGATACTCGTTGGGGTTTTCCTTTCTATTTCAAATTTGGTTCAGCTGATTTACAAGCCAAGGCTTCTAAATTTGCGGGCAGTAAACAAATGGTCGAAGTCAAATATTATGGCTGGCGTTTAGTTATTTTTGATGAATACCGTAATATGATTTCAATGAAAGAAGCTACCGATACCAGTCCGTCTATGCCAATTTTAAGCTATATTTTCTACTTCCTAGGATTGATTACCTTGTTCTTCTCTATTCAATTTATCCGTGGTTGGTTCGATAGCGAAGCCTAAAAAACATAAGAGAAGCATAAGCGATGAGTTTAAGTTTAATTGTTGCTGCAACCCAAAATTGGGTCATTGGTAAAGACAACCAAATGCCGTGGCATCTACCAGCGGATTTGGCTTGGTTTCGCCAGAATACTCAAGGTAAAGTTGTGGTTATGGGTCGGAAAACTTTTGAAAGTATCGGTCGCCCGTTACCAAAACGCACCAATATTGTGCTTTCTCGACAACCCTTTGAATATGCTGGGGTAATTTGGAAAAATAGCCTTGAAAGTGCGGTGGAATTTGTCAAAGATTTACCAGAAAATCAGGAAATTATGCTCATCGGTGGCGGTCAATTATTTAAGCAATATTTGCCTCAAGCCGATAAACTTTATTTCACCCAAATTCAAACGGAATTAGAAGGTGATACATTTTTTCCTGCAATCAACTGGAATGAATGGCAAATTGAATTTGATGAAACTCGCCCTAAAGATGAGCAAAATGCTTATGATCTGCGGTTTATGATTTTAACCAGAAAATAAATATATCTACTTGTATTAACATAAAAATCAATCTACACTAAACATATAGTCGGGGTGCTATTGTACTGTTAAACAGCATAATGGCTGAGATAATACCCGTAAAACCTGATACAGCTAATACTGGCGTAGGGAACTATCTTTACTATCGATTTATCCTTTCCAACCATTATTGCGTATCTTTTCTTTCAATAATCTACAAAGGAAATTCTATGCAATTCAGATATTTAGATCTTATTCGTGAATGCAATCCACTGGTGCATTGTATGACCAATATTGTTGTTACCAATTTTTCCGCCAACGGTTTACTCGCTTTGGGAGCATCACCTTTTATGTCAACAATGGCAGAAGAAGTGGAAGAAATTCAACAATTTTCCAATGCGCTTTTGATCAATATTGGCACGATCCACCCCTTTGATGTAGATGCAATGATCCTAGCTGGTCAAGCTGCTAACCAAAACGGTGTGCCTGTGGTGTTAGATCCTGTTGGTGCAGGGGCAACTGCTTATCGCCGTGCTACGGTGCGGAAAATTTTAGATAAAGTCAATATTTCTGCTATCCGTGGTAATGTGAGCGAAGTAGCTTTTTTAGCCGATGTAGCATGGCAAGCGAAAGGGGTTGATGCTGGAAATGGTGAAGGTGATATTGCTGAAATTGCTCGTATTGCCGCACAAAAATATCAATGTTGTGTCGCTATTAGTGGGGAAATAGATTATATCAGTGATGGCAAACAGGTCGCCAAAATCTATAATGGCACACATCTATTTCCTAAAATTACAGGATCAGGCTGTTTACTCGGTGCCACCGTTGGTGCATTTTTGGCTATCGCCAAACAAGGTGATGAATTTAATGCTTGCTTGGAAGCCTGTGCGGGTTTTGCTGTGGCAGGTGAACTAGCCGCCCAAGGGTTAAACAATCAATTAGGCAGTTTTGCCGTACAATTTATCAATCAATTAGCCGATTTAACCAGTGAAAAAATTAACCAATTAGCGAGGATTGACCATGTCTAACATAGCACAAGCCTTAACCATCGCAGGCTCCGATAGCGGTGGCGGTGCTGGAATCCAAGCGGATTTAAAAACCTTTCAAATGCGTGGTGTATTTGGTACGGTAGCGATTACGGCGGTGACCGCTCAAAATACGCAGGGTGTATTTGATATTGCCCCCATTCCCCTTGCTACTATTTCCGCCCAAATCAAAGCCGTGGCAGAAGATTTTGATATTCAGGCGGTGAAGATTGGTATGCTGGGTAATGCGGAAATTATTCAGTGTGTGGCGGAAAATTTGGAACAATATCGGTTTCCACAAATCGTGTTAGACCCTGTAATGATCGCTAAAGGCGGAGCGTCTTTGTTGCAACAAGATGCGGTGGCAGCGTTGAAGCAGTATATTTTACCCAAAGCCACGGTGATTACGCCGAATTTGCCTGAAGCGGAAGCCTTAACAGGGATTAAGGTGGTGGATGATGCGAGTGCGGAAAAAGCGGCTCGCTTGTTGCAACAATGGGGCGTGGAAACCGTAGTAATTAAAGGCGGACACAGTGGCAATTCGCAAAGTGCGGTGTGTTTAGACTGGGTTTTCACCCCAACTGACCGCTTCACATTACAAGCGAAACGTTTTCCAACACCCCACACTCACGGTACAGGTTGTACTTTTTCTGCTTGTATTACCGCTGAACTCGCTAAAGGCAACAGTGTAGAACAAGCCATTCGCACCGCAAAAGCCTATATCACCGCAGCCATCAGTCATCCATTAAATATCGGACATGGTCACGGTCCTACTAACCATTGGGCGTATCAAGATGAAAAATAAACAAAAAATCCAACAGATGCTATCCGTTTATTTTATTGCTGGCACGCAAGATTGCCAGCATTTGGCTGGCAATCCAGCCCAAAATCTGCTAAGCATTTTGCAGCAAGCGTTGAGAGCTGGCATTACTTGCTTTCAATTTCGTGACAAAGGAAAAAACTCTCTGGAAAATCAACCTGACCAGCAAAAACAACTCGCAAAACAGTGCCTTTCCCTTTGTCGCCAATATGATGTACCCTTGATTATTAATGATAATGTGGCATTAGCCGTTGAAATTGGTGCAGATGGTATTCATGTTGGGCAAACTGATATGGCAATTCAACAAGTATTGCAACATACACAAAACAAGCTGATTATAGGATTATCGACCAATAATTTAGCTCAAGTTTTAGTGGCTCAACAGCAAGCAGAAATTGATTATATCGGTATTGGTCCGATTTTTCCCACAGGTTCAAAAGCCGATCATTCTGCTATTCTAAGCGTGGAATTTGTAGAAAAATTAAAGGATTACGCTTTAACCAAGCCTTTTGTGGTGATTGGCGGCATAAATCAGTATAATGCTCACACATTAAAGCAAGCGGGAGCGGATGGTGTTGCAGTAATTTCCGCCATTACTCAAGCGGAAAATATCCAAACCGCGGTGGAAAAATTGAAATTTTAAGGAATGATATGACAGACAAAGTGTTTATCCATGAACTGACGGCATTTGCCAGTATTGGTGCCTATGATTGGGAGCATACCATTAAGCAAAAACTGATTTTTAATATTGAAATGGCGTGGGATTTTGCTCAAGCCGTAGAAACCGAAGATCTGCAATGTTGCTTAGATTATGCGGAAATTTCGCAGAAAATCATTGATTTTGTTGAGAATCAGCCATTTAAATTAGTGGAAACGGTTGCTCACAAAGTCGCTGATTTGTTGCAACAACAATATGGCATTCAATCCTTACGTATTGAATTACATAAGCCGAAAGCCGTGGCTCAAGCCAGTTCTGTCGGAGTGATTGTAGAACGTTAATATTTCGGAAAAGTACGGTGTTTTTTCACCGCACTTTTTCATTCCCTAATGTCTTCCCCCAAATGGTGGTCTGGCAAACCAGACTACTATCACCAAAATTAAGAATAAAATCGAAGACAACCAAAAAATCTCATTTGCTCCAATAATAAACCCTTGTTCTGTAATCGTTCTGGCTAACATACTGGAAATTTGAGTATCATTTAATCCTGTTTGCCCTAAATGTTGATAATACATTTGGGAATTTAGATCATAAGGGGTAATAATTTCCGTTAATCTGGTATGGTGCATGGCTTCACGGCGATACCATAAGAACGTGGTTAATGATGTTCCCACCGAACCTGCTAATGTCCGTAAAAAGTTAAATAAACTGGACGCTGATGCCATTTTTTGTGGTGGTAAGCCTGATAACGTAATAGTCGTCAACGGCATAAAGAAACAAGCTACCGCTAAACCCTGCACAAATTGTGGTAAAGCAAAATCCCAAAAAGTACTTGCCGTTTCAAAGGTAACGGCTCGCCAATAGAAAGTGACGGCATACATAATAAAGCTGAATGTTACCAATGCTCGCATATCAAGTCGATGCCCAAATCGTCCGATAATTGGCGAAAGAAAAATTGGCAATAACCCTACTGGAGCTGCGGCTAAACCTGCCCAAGTGGCGGTGTAGCCATAAACTTGTTGTAATAACAACGGAATCAGCACAACGGATCCAAGATAGACTAAAAAGGCTAAACTAGAACATAAACAACCAATTACAAAGTTACGTTTTTGAAACAGGGAAATATCTATAATGGGATTATCATCGGTCAACGACCAAATCACTAAAGCAATTAAAGCGATAGCAGATACAATGGTAAGCACAACAATTTCGGTGGAATTAAACCAGTCTTGTTCACGACCTTGGTCTAACATCAACTGCAAACAACCCACACCTAACACTAATAGGCTTAACCCGATTAAATCTACTGGACGATGTTCTGTTGGCGTTTCTCTATCCCCTAAGGTTTTCCATGTCATAAAAATAACCGCTATCCCAATAGGAATATTAATAAAAAAGATCCAACCCCAATGTAAGTTATCGCTGATCCAACCGCCTAAAATTGGACCAAAAATAGGGGCGACCACCACCGTCATTGACCAAAACGCCAATGCCATACCACGCTTCTCAGGGGGATAATTATTTAGCAATAAACTTTGTGAAAGAGGAACAATAGGACCCGCCGCTAGACCTTGTAATATTCGGCATAGAATCAGCATTTCAAGGCTGTGTGAAATGCCACATAACCAAGAAGCAATCACAAAACCTAACGTTGCCAATAAAAATAACCGCACTTCGCCAAAACGTTTAGCCAGCCAGCCTGTAATTGGAATTGCAATAGCATTGGCAACCCCAAAAGAAGTAATGACCCAAGTTCCTTGGCTAGTTGATGCCCCTAAATCCCCAGCAATGGTAGGAATCGCAACATTGGCAATAGTAGAGTCTAATACCTGCATAAAGGTTGCCAATGCCAAAGCAATCGTCATTATGGCAAGTGCAACCCCATGAACTGGTTTTTGCATAGCCAACCGCCTTAATATATATTTTGCGAAATAATGGAATGAATTAAATTTTCCACCACAGTTTGGTCATAAACAAGACTTGAAGTTGAATACAAGGTATTGTCACGACTAACACCTAATACTTCGCCGTCTGTTTGTTGCACATTCACAATTACGTACGAAGATAAACCAATACGCAATGGATATTTTTGTAACTGCTCAGGCTCCAACGCAATACGAACTGGCACACGTTGCACTACTTTAATCCAGTTACCTGTGGCATTTTGTGCTGGTAATAAAGAAAATGCACTGCCTGTCCCCATATCAATACCGACTACGGTACCATTAAATTCTACTTTATCGCCGTATAAATCCACTTTCACTTTGACTGGTTGACCAAGTCGCATATCTCTTAACTGTGTTTCTTTAAAATTAGCATCAATCCACATTTGATCTGCTGGAACCACCGCTAATAATGCCGACCCTACGGACACTTTCTGCCCAACTTGCACGCTACGGCGTGCCACATAACCATCAATCGGGCTAACAATTTTACTGCGTTGTAAGTTTAACCAAGCCTGTTTTAACTGGCTCACTGCTCCCAATACGCTCGGTTGCTGATCTAATGGTACATCAAGCAATAACGCTTGATTAGCCGCTAATTGATTTTGTGTTGCGGTTAAATCGACTTTCGCCAATTCTACAGCTTCTTTCGCATGCAAATAGCTTTCTTTATCAATAGATTGCGTTTGATTTAATTTTTCACGGCGGTGTAAATTACCACGAGCTTGCTCAAGGCTAACCGTTTTACTTTGCACCGATGCAGTAAGTTGTTTTACAGTATAAGTTAATTGTGAGATTTGACGAACCGCATTCGCTAGATTGCTTTGAGCTTGTTCAAAAGCAAGCTGTAAATCACTGTTATCTAAGGATAATAACACATCGCCTTGATGCACAAAATCCATATTATCCACATTAATTTGCTGAACATTACCACTCACTTGAGAGGAAATCATCACCTGATTACCGCTCACATAAGCATCTTCCGTACTTTCATAGCCTTTAAGAAAAAAGTACCAATACAACCCTGTCGCTAACGCAATAAAAATTAAAATAAACAGAAAAATACCTAACGCTTTTTTACGATTTCTACTTTTACTGGACGGGAAACTTTTTTCTTCTGACATTTTATACTTCCTTAATTATTTGAGATCGATAAACCTTAATGATTCAAGTTGCTTATTTTAGCTCAAAAATTGCTTAAAAACTTTATTTATATTTTTCTCTAGGGTTATTTTTCCTGCAATTTGCTCATTTTGCCAAACTTGCAACAAAATCTCAGGATTAAGTTGCTGTTCAGCAATATCAGCTAACGGTAAATAACTAATATGCCAAGGCTCACGCCCAACATTAAGATATTTATTGCATTGCATAAAAGGTAGGGCGAAATCAAAGTGTGGTAATTTTTCTTGCAGAAATTGGCTTAATTCAAAAAAATACCCCCCCTGTTGATATTCCCAAGGTTCAAGCTGCAAAGGTTGATTAACTGGTAATAAATCAGGATCAAAAAAATCAATTTCCGTTCCCCAATGATGACGGCTTGCCCCTGGCATTGCTGACCAACGCAAGATCGCTTGTGCTTTTTGCCAATCGTCTAATCTGCTCAGATCAATGGCATTGCCTTGATCATCATGCACTTTTCGCTCCCCATTAAACTTCGCATTCCAAATTAACTGCTGGCGTTGAAAATCCCGAAAGCTACTGGCTGGCTGTAAATTAAAGCCATTTTGCACTGCACTTTGTTGTAACCCTTGAAAGGCTTGCACAGCCTGCGGTTGCAAAAAATGGTTTGGCGAATGTGGACAAGGTAATGACACTAAATGCGTGCGAGATTTACCTGTTAATTGATCAATGGTTAATTTCATATTTTTGTCTTGATTTTTAGTAAACATAACGCTATTATTTAGGAACTGCCTAGCAGAGTGGCTCAATTCTCTGCTAGGGCTTTTAATTATCTGTTTTAATAAACTGAAAAGCTAATTAAAATCAAGATAACTAGGATTAAGAGTTGAAAGAGCATAATCCAGTTCCTTTTTGTAAGCCCCACTCGTCAGCGTGGGGTTTGCTGTTTCTAGCCCCATGCTAGCGAGTGAATTATATCAGACTGGATATTAAACCACTATTTTTATTTTAATCTGTATTCGCGTACATAGTTAAGAGCGTAACGTAACGCCACACTGTAGCTATACAACGTTTAATCTTGCAGGCAAATATGTAGTCATTTGCTACAATAATTTTTCCAATATACTTTTATAAACCTTTCCCAATATTGCAAGATCCGTTACACTCACACATTCATCGACTTTATGAATCGTGGCATTAAGCGGTCCAAGTTCCACCACTTCTCCCCCCATTAAGGCGATAAAACGAGCATCGGAGGTACCACCGCCAGTGTCTAATTGCGGTGAAATTTTGACGATTTTTTCAAGGGCTTCAACGACCGCTTTTACCAATTTATTCGGTTTGGTTAAGAACGGTTTTCCCGACAGATTCCACTCAATACGATATTTTAATCCATGTTTTGCCAACATTTCAGCCACTTTATTTTTAATGATGTCATCGGTAACTTCGGTGCAATAGCGTAAGTTGAATTGCACAAAAAGCTCGCCAGGGATCACATTATTACTGCCTGTGCCAGCTTGAATATTGGCGATTTGCAAACTGGTAGGCGGAAAAAATTCATTACCGTTATCCCATTGGTAGGTGGTGAGTTCTTGCAAAAAGGGGACTGCTCTATGTACAGGGTTTTCGGCTAAATGGGGATAGGCAACGTGCCCTTGAATGCCTTGAATATAGAGATTGCCCGTGATCGAGCCTCGTCTGCCGTTTTTCACAATATCGCCGAGCGTTTTTGAGCTAGACGGTTCGCCTACAAGACAATAATCAATGTTTTCACCACGAGCCATTAAGGTTTCCACCACTCGTACGGTACCGTCTTTGGCGGTGGCTTCTTCATCAGAAGTAATTAACAATGCAATCGTGCCTTGATGATTTGGGTTAACTTTGACATAGTCTTCTACGGCGACCACCATCGCCGCCAGCGACCCTTTCATATCCGCTGCACCCCGTCCATACAGCATATCCCCCACCACTTTGGCAGCAAAAGGCGGATACGTCCATTGGCTTTCATCGCCAGCAGGCACCACATCGGTATGCCCTGCAAAGGCAACAATCGGAGCGGTTGAACCGTGTTTTGCCCACAGATTTAAGGTGTCATTAAAGGGCAACCATTCAATGCTAAAGCCTAATTTTTCAAGGCGTTCTGCTATTACCTGTTGACACCCCTGATCGTCAGGGCTGATAGAGGGACGGCGAATAAGATTTTGAGCGAGAGAGAGAATGTCGTTTTTCATTTTATTTAAACGCGTTTTGATATTCAGTTTGGTCAAACCCAATTAACGCCACGCCATCTTGCAAAATAATCGGACGTTTAATCAGCGTAGGTTGTTCTGCAAGCACTTGAAGTGCGGTGTTTTTTTCAAGATTTTTTTTCACCGTTTCATCTAAATTTCGCCACGTGGTGCTACGTTTATTAACCAGATTTTGCCAACCGAATTGGCTTTCTGCTTTAGCTAAAAAATCAGGTGCTAAACCGTCCACACGATAGTCGTGTAGTTGATGTTCAATATGATTATCGGTAAGCCATTTTAAGGCTTTTTTCACAGTGTCGCAGTTTTTGATACCGTAAACTTTTATCATCATTTCTTCCTTTATGAAAAAAAGTGCGGTTAAAAATTTTTGTATTTTTTCACCGCACTTTATCTGATTATTTCAACAAATACGCTCTTAAAATAGCAAAATCATTGTCCATTTCATCAGACAATAACGGCAATTTGTTGTGTTTGTCTAAGGCATCGGGCAATGGCAATTCGATACCTAAAATTCGCTCTACGCTTTCTTTAAATTTGGCTGGGTGAGCGGTGCAAAGGAATAAACCTGTTTCTCCCTCTTGCAACTGATCTTTTAACACTTGGTAAGCTATCGCACCATGTGGTTCACACAAATAACCTTGAGCGTATTGGGCTTTCAGTGCGGTTTCCGTTTCAGCATCATTTAATGCCCCTGAACCTAATTCGCTTAACTGCCAGCCGTTGCGTTTGAATAGTTCTTCTACTCGAGACCAGTTGTTTGGTCGGCTTACGTCCATGGCATTAGATAGCGTAGCCACTGTTGCATTGGGTTGCCATTCGCCTGTTTGTAAGTAACGTGGCACCGTGTCGTTGGCATTAGTGGAGGCAATAAAACGTTTGATTGGCAAGCCTAAGGTTTTGGCAATTAAGCCAGCAGTTAAGTTACCGAAGTTACCACTTGGCACGGACACCACCAAATTTTGGCGTTGTTCCGCAGTTAATTGGGCTGCAGCTTCAAAATAGTAGCACACTTGAGCCAGTAATCGACTGATATTAATTGAGTTCGCCGAGTTTAAACCAATGGCTTGACGGAGTGCTTCATCATCAAAGGCTTGTTTAACAAGGGTTTGGCAAGCATCGAAGTCGGCGTTAATCGCCACCGTGCGAATATTGCCCCCGAGGGTGCAGAACAGTTTTTCTTGTAACGGGCTGATCTTGCCTTTTGGATAAAGAATCACCACTTCAATGTTTTCAAGACCATAAAAAGCATGTGCTACGGCGGCACCCGTGTCGCCTGATGTAGCGGTGAGAATGGTAATTTTGCCATCACCCCGCACGGTGGCAAGGGCTTGTGCCATAAAGCGACCACCGAAGTCTTTAAAGGCTAATGTTGGACCGTGGAATAATTCTAAAGCATAAATATTGTCCGCCACTTTCGCCACGGGAGCGGGGAACGTAAAGGCATTTTTCACCATGGCATTGAGTTTGTCAGCTGGGATTTCATCACCGATTAATGTGGCTAAGATTTTTTGGCTACGTTCTACTAAAGGCAAGGCCAATAATTCGTCAATATTGCTTAATTGCGGAAGGGTTGCTGGAAAAAATAAGCCCTGATCTTTGCCTAAGCCTTGACGGACGGCTTGGGCGAAGTTGACTTGTTGTTCTGGGTGTTTGATGTTGTATAAATTCATTTTTGTTCCGATTCTGTCGTTTTCTTCATTTGACTGGGTGATTTGGGCGTATGCAATACGCCCCTATAATGTTATTTTTATTCTACGCTAATTCCCTTGCCCCTGCATTATCCACTTTGCAAATATGCACAAAACCCTCGTTATTTTGTAGATAATGATGTTCAAGGTAATTTGCCACTTTGGTGGCAGTCGCAAGATCAGGGGTAATGCTAAACATGGTCGGTCCTGATCCTGAAATGCCACTGACTAACGCCCCTAAATCTCGGCTGGCTTGTTTCACTTCGGCGAAATTTGGCAATAAGGCGGCTCGATAAGGCTCGGCGATGACATCTTTCATCATTAACGCCGCCAATACATCTTGTCCTGTATGGCAAGCGTGGACGAAGCTGCCTAAATGACGACCGTGGGCGATCATATCTTGACGTGTGTAGCTTTTCGGCAAAATCGCTCGAGCTTCGGCAGTGGATACTTCAATACCTGGGTACGCCAACACCCAATACCAGCTGTCAAAAAATGGCAATTTTTGGCTAATATTGCCCAAACTTTGCACCATTAATTGCACGCCACCCAAATAGCACGGTGCCACGTTATCATAATGGATTGAGCCTGAAATTCGCCCCTCCAATTCGCCCATCATTTCCAATAATTCCATTTTGGAAAACGGCTCATCATGGAATTTATTTAACACCACCAAGGCTGCCACAATGGAACAAGCACTGGATCCTAGCCCTGAGCCAATCGGCATATTTTTTTCCAAGGTTAAACGCAAGCCTTTGGTTTTGCCACCACGCAATTTAAAGCGTTCGCTGAATAATACATAGGCTTGATACACAATGTTTTTTTGCGGCTCTTTTGGCAATTTTCGCACAAAATAACCTGCATTTTCCAGCTCAAAACCCTGCTCAATTTCTTCAATCTGCACCACATCGCCAAGCAACGAGCCGTCAATGGGCGAAATCGCCGCCCCGAGCGTGTCAAAGCCCACGTTAATATTGGCACTGGATGCAGGGGCATAAATTCGTAATGTTGTCATACTGGCTGTCCTTATTGCTATTCTTTTTGCCGTTATTAGGATTTCAATGTTCTGAGAATATCGGCAAAGATTCCTGCGGCAGTCACCGCATTACCTGCACCATAGCCACGTAATAATAACGGAATTGGCTGATAATAACGGGTGTAGAACGCCAACGCATTTTCACCGTTTTTCACTTTATATAAAGGATCATCGCCGTCCACGGCGACAATAGACACCTTACATTTGCCATTTTCAATCTGACCCACATAACGCAATACTTTCCCCTCGGCTTTGGCTTTTGCGACTCGCTCTGCAAATTCCGCATCTAATTGCGGTAACATAGCCATAAATTCATCGACATTTTTGCCTTCGCTAAAGCCTTTTGGTAGCACGCTATCTACTTCAATATCGGCTAATTCAAGGTTTAAACCAATTTCACGGGCTAAAATTAATAGCTTACGCGCTACATCAGTTCCCGATAAATCATCTCTTGGATCAGGTTCGGTAAAACCTTTTTCACGAGCAAGTGCGGTGATTTCTGATAAAGTTTTGCCCGTTTCTAATTCACCAAAAATAAAGGACAATGAACCGGATAAAATTCCGTTAAACTTTACCACATCATCGCCAGCCGCAAGCAGATTTTGCAAGTTTTCAATCACTGGCAAACCGGCGCCCACATTGGTGTCATACAAAAACTTACGTTGCGTACCACGCGAATTTTCACGGAGCAAATTATAATATTCCAATTCTCGAGTGTTTGCCTTTTTATTCGGTGTTACCACGTGAAAACCTTCGCTTAACGCACGCGCATATAAGGCCGGCACCGAATCGGAAGAGGTACAATCCACAAAGACTGGATTAACCACGTGATGTAATTTAATAAACGATAATAACACATCAAAATCAGAGGGTTGCATCGCATTGGCTAAATCTTCTTTCCAGTTATCCAAATTCAGACCGTTTTCATTGAGTAACATTTTATTTGAATTAGCTAAGGCACAAACTCGAATTTCAATGTCCTTTTTTGCTAAATACTCCCTCTGACGTTTAATTTGCTCAATTAACTCACCACCGACGCCACCGACACCGACCAAAAACATATCTACCACTTTTTTGTTATTAAAAAGAGATTGGTGGGTAGCACGCACAGCTTCAATAGCTTTATTTAATGGCACCACAGCAGAAATAGAACGTTCCGAAGACCCTTGTGCAATGGCAACAATGCTGATATTGGCACTGGCTAAGGCAGAGAAAAAGTTTGCTGCAATGCCTTTAGCTTGTTTCATGCCGTCACCCACCACAGAAATGATAGATAAATCATGGATGACTTCCACAGGATCTAACGCTTTGGACGCTAGTTCTTGTGCAAATTCCGCATTTAATGCCGCTTTGGCTTTATCCATGACTTTGGTTGGCACACAGAAACTAATGCTATATTCAGAAGAAGATTGGGTAATTAAAATCACCGACACACCCGCTTTTGACATAGTAGAAAACACTCGCGCGGCCATGCCGACCATACCTTGCATACCTGCGCCAGACACATTAAACATGGCGACATTATCCAAATTGGTGATCCCTTTCACTTGCAAACCATTAGATGCACGTTCTTCTCCGTCAATGATGGAACCTGGAGCATCCGGATTGCCGGTATTTTTGATTAAGCAAGGAATTTTCGGTTCTACCAACGGTCCGATAGTGCGTGGATGAATCACTTTCGCACCGAAATAAGACAACTCCATGGCTTCACGATAAGAAAGGCTTGGTAATAAGCGCGCATCTGGTACTAAACGAGGATCACAAGTAAATACACCATCTACATCCGTCCAAATTTCACATACACTGGCATGTAAACAGGCTGCCAAACAAGCCGCTGAATAATCTGAACCATTACGTCCTAACAGCACGAGTTCGCCTTTTTCATTACCCGCCGTAAACCCAGCCATAAGTACTACATTTTTGGTTGGGATTGAACTAGCATCAACACGTTTAGTAGATTCGGCAATATCGACGCTACTTTCTAAATAGGAACCATTGGCTAATAATTTTTGTACCGGATCAATTAAGGTCACCTCATAACCACAGGCTTCAAACCATGCTTTCATCATCGCAATAGATAATTTCTCACCACGACAATCAATGGTTGCTTTCACTGCATCATCTACTTTACCTGCTTGGCGAATTTCTGCATCTAATTGTTTAATTTGAGCAAATTCCGCATCAATTAAGGATTTTGTGCCAGCTAAATCAAATTTATTATTTTTGGCATACAATCCATTGATAATATTATAGAAAATATCAAGTGCTTCACTAAAATGGTCTTCGGTAGGTTGGTTTAGACTGGCTTTTTCTGAAATGGCGACAAGGTGGTTGGTAATTTTGGCAGGTGCCGATAGAACCCCAGCAGCCTGTTCTTCTAAATGGGCTTTTTCAATAAGCTGTGCTGCTTGTAAAAAACGTTCAGGGTTGGCTAAAGATGTGCCACCAAATTTGAGTACTCGCATAATGTTTCCTTAATGTTGTGAATATTTAAAATATTATATAAAAAAACCCGCACTTTCTAGTCGTTGCGGGTTCTGTTGAATTCGATTACGCACTAACCCGCCCCATTCATCGTCATAATGGTGGTGGTGATAATCATCATGGTAAAAGTGCGGTTTAATTTCATTATTTTTTTCCGAAATTTTTAACTGATGCTAGAAATACCGAAATTTTATAGCATTGTCAAATAGAAAATAAAAAATAATGCTAAAAATTATCCTTGATGCTTATTTTTTAGAAATCAGCTAAAATAGGATTTTTAAATTGAAGATTATTGAACCCTGACAAAAATGCAAATTCAAGATAATTTAAACCATATTCATCAGCTCATCACTCAAGCGTGCCAACAAGCTAATCGCCTGCCAAATTCAGTGCAGTTATTAGCCGTATCAAAAACCAAAAGCATACAAGATATTCAACAAGCAATAGATGCAGGGCAACGTGCATTTGGCGAAAATTATGTGCAAGAAAGTATTGAAAAAATTCAATATTTCAATGCTCAGGGGGATGCTTTAGAGTGGCATTTTATCGGTCCATTACAATCAAATAAATCTCGTCTAGTGGCTGAAAATTTTGATTGGATGCAAACGCTTGATCGTAGCAAAATTGCCGATCGTTTAAATCAACAACGCCCAGCTGAAAAAGCTCCGTTAAATGTGTTAATTCAAATTAATATTAGTGATGAAAATAGCAAATCGGGTATTCAGCCTAACAAAATGCTGGCGTTGGCAAAACACATCGAAAATTTACCGCACTTACGTTTACGTGGATTAATGGCAATCCCAGCACCGACGGATAATATTGCTCAACAAAAAATGGCATTGAGTGCGATGTATGCACTGTTTGAACAACTCAGAAAAGCCCTTCCAAATCAACAAATTGACACACTGTCAATGGGTATGACCAGTGATATAGAAACGGCAATTGCTTGTGGTTCCACGATGGTACGAATCGGTACGGCAATTTTTGGTAAACGTCATTATTCGGCTAACTAATTAACAAAATTATGTTATAATTTACCAATTTAACCCTATATTAATTTAACACAATAAACATGAATATTCGTTGGACAGTTATTCTCGCTATTATTACATTAGTTTTATTAGGCTGGTTTTATTCGTTAAATCAGACAGATAGTGAATTAGCTGAATTAATTAAACAGGAAGAAAGCCCCGAATACGTTGGGAACAAAATGAATACCGTGATATATTCTCCCACCGGTGCCAAGCAATATGTGGCATTGTCTGATAAGGTGGAATATTACGAATACGATGGACATACGGATTTCTACATCCCGATAGTCTATTTATTTGACATTCAAAACGAAAAAACTCAACAAACAGAAAGTTGGAAATTAAGCGCTGACAAAGCTACATTAACCAAAGATAATATGTTGTATTTAAACGGCAATGTGTTGGGTGAAAGTTTATTACCACAATCTAAATTACAGCGTTTTGAAACGGAAAGTGCGGTGGTTAATTTGACTACGCAAGATATTAGTTCCGATAAACAAGTGAAAATTAACGGTTTAAATTTTACCTCTACAGGATTGAAATTAACGGGTAATTTACAACAACAAGTTGCCACATTGAAAGAACAGGTGAAAACTCACTATGAAATTAGTAAAACAAATGATGAAACCGATGAAACCCAAAATGAACAATAAAATTATGCTATTAACCGCGTTAATAATGACGTCGGTATCTGCTTTTGCATTAAAAGATGATACTAATCAACCGATTAGCATTACGTCTGATAATCAATCCTTAGATATGGAAAATAGCGTAGTTACGTTTACCGATAATGTGGTGATTGCCCAAGGTTCCATTTTAATTAAAGCGAATAAAGTCACTATTACTCGTCCGCCAGAAAATTCCGGTAAAAAAGAAACCGTGGAGGCTTTTGGTAGCCCCGTGAGTTTTCACCAAATGTTAGACACTGGAAAACCGGTAGATGGCAAAGCCAATAAAGTCCATTATGACTTAGGCACAGAATTTTTAACCTTAACAGGTAATGCGGAACTTAAACAGTTAGACAGTCAGATTAATGGTGAACGTATTACCTATGATGTTAAAAAACAACAACTTAAAGCAAATAGTTCAAACGGAACCCGAGTTAAAACCATATTAATTCCAACTCAGTTAAACGATAATAAAACGAAAAAATAAGGTAAGCGAAGATGGCCGTATTAAACGCTGAAAACCTAGCAAAAAGTTATAAAAGCCGCAAAGTCGTCTGTGACGTGAGTTTCACCGTGAAATCGGGGGAAATTGTGGGATTGCTTGGACCAAATGGTGCAGGTAAAACCACATCTTTCTATATGGTGGTTGGATTAGTGCGTCATGATGAAGGTAAAATCAGCATTGATAATGAAGATGTCAGTCTGTTACCTATGCATAATCGGGCACAAAAAGGAATCGGTTATTTACCACAAGAAGCCTCTATCTTTCGCCGGTTAAGTGTGTATGATAATTTAATGGCAGTATTAGAAATTCGTAAAGATTTAAATTCCGTACAACGTAAAGACAGAGCGGATGAGTTAATTGATGAATTTAATATTGGACATATTCGTGATAATCTAGGGCAATCTTTGTCAGGCGGTGAGCGTCGCCGAGTGGAGATTGCGCGTGCCTTAGCGGCTAATCCCAAATTTATTTTGTTAGATGAACCCTTTGCCGGAGTTGACCCCATTTCGGTAATCGACATTAAGAAAATCATTACAGATTTACGTAATCGTGGTTTAGGCGTGTTAATCACTGACCACAATGTGCGTGAAACCCTTGATGTGTGTGAACGTGCTTATATTGTGAGCGCCGGGCATATGATTGCTACGGGCACACCAAGTGAAGTGATGAGTAACGAACAGGTTAAACGTGTTTATCTTGGTGAAGAATTTAAATTATAAAGAAGAAAACCATGGCAAAATTCACCGCACTTTTACGTCCTGAAAATATTCGTCAAGGCGTTATTTGTTCAAGTAAAAAAACGGCATTAGAAATGGTGGCTGGTATTTTAGCTAAACAAGCAAATGTTGATGAAGTTGAATGCTTTGAAAGTCTATTTAATCGAGAAAAATTAGGTTGCACAGCACTCGGTAATGGTATCGCTATGCCTCGAGCTCGTCTATCACAAGGAGATAAGGTATTTGCGGTATTTTTACAATTAAATACTCCTATTGATTATGAAGCAGCAGATAAACGAGAAGTAGATTTAATTTTAGCCGTGATTATTCCTGAACAGCTTTGTCAAACTTATACTCCAATTCTGGTAGAATTAAGCGAGAAATTAAAAGACAAAACTCTGGATAAACAGCTTAGATCCGCGCAAAGTGCGGAGGAAATCTGGCAAATTTTTCAACATTTTGATGATCATAAACAAGAAAATATAGATTCAACAACGTAGCCACATTATTGAGAGAATTTATGGAATTGATTATTGTTAGCGGACGCTCAGGAGCAGGAAAATCTGTTGCTTTACGTGCTTTAGAAGACATCGGCTATTATTGTGTCGATAACTTACCCATTGAATTACTCCCTCAACTAGCCAAAATTCTCTCAAAAAACCAGCAGCTTGCCGCGGTGAGTGTTGATATTCGTAATCTCCCTGATTCAGCAGAATCCTTAGAACAAAGGATTATTCAGCTATCAGAACAACATCAAGTAAAAATTATTTTCTTAGATGCGGATCAGGATGTGTTAATTCGACGCTACAGTGATTCTCGTCGCCCCCACCCACTTTCATCGATCAAAGATATTTCCCTTGAAGTCGCCATTAATGCTGAACGTGATTATCTTGAACCTTTATATCAGCAAGCCAATATCATCATAGATACCACGGAATTATCCACCCACGAGCTGGCTGAAAAATTGCGAAAGTTCTTGCGTGGTGAAAATAATAAAGCACTTAAAATCGTGGTGGAATCCTTTGGCTTTAAATATGGTATTCCTCTTGATGCGGATTATGTATTTGACGTACGTTTTCTCCCCAACCCCCATTGGGATCCCTCTTTACGCTCAATGACTGGCTTAGAACAACCCGTCATTGACTTTTTGCAACGACATACCGAAGTGCATAATTTTATTTACCAAACACGTAACTTTATCGAAACTTGGCTCCCAATGTTAGAGAACAACAACCGCAGTTATTTAACCATTGCCATTGGTTGTACTGGTGGAAAACATCGTTCAGTGTATATTGCCGAACAAATTGGCAAGTATTTTAAAGATAAAGGGAAAAATGTATCAATTCAGCATAATTCCTTGAAGAACCATAAATCAAATTAAAAGTGCGGTGGAAATTTTCGTTATTCTGTCGTGCTTGTCCCAAATTTTTTCAAACTAGCAATGTGATTGTATAAGTTTATCCAATAATTATAGAAATAGATGATTATTGAGTGTTTATTGATAGGTTGATATTTTTAACTTTCCAAGGGTGGTACTGACAGAATGTTGATAATCTTTTCTGTTCTGTTACAATCAAGTTCTGAGATTCGCCCTGTCTATTAGAATATTGCCAAAGGCTATTATCACTATGAACTTGAAACATATGCGTTATTTTTTGGCCGTCGCACAGGAAGCCAATTTTGGTCGAGCGGCACAGCGCCTACATATCGCACAGCCTCCTTTAACTCGTCAAATTCGTGCTTTAGAAGAAGAGTTGGGTACAGATCTGTTCGTTCGTACAACCAAGGGAGCAGAATTGACTGAGGCAGGAGAAGTACTACTGGCTGAGGTACCCAATATACTCTCCTTGGTTCAACGTGCTAAAGAACAGACCCAACTTGCCAGCCAAGGAATGATTGGTCGCTTGGATATTGGTATTTTCAGTTCTGGCGTACTGTATGTTATCCCACAATTATTGGCACGTTTTCACGCCCAACGCCCGGGTGTGCGTATCGGTTTGCATAATATGAATAAGTACGAGCAAATAGAAGCGCTACGTGAGCGACGTATCAGTATTGGTTTTACTCGTTTTACACCACAAGAGGACGATATTGCAGTAGGCACTATATTGCAAGAACCCTTTATGGTTGCCTTATATGAAGAACACCCGCTCTGTAAACAAACATTGATTAAGCTGGCTGATTTAGCCGGCGAGTCTATTATTCTCTATCCCAATTTTCCCACCCATGGTTTGGCGCAAGAAGTCAGACAGGCTTTTGAGTACGAAGGGTGTAATTTAACGGTCGGTTGGGAAACGGAGGATTTCATTACTGCTATCGCTCTAGTTGCTAGCCGTCTCGGACTTTGTATTACGACCGCTTCTGTCGCCAATTTAAATTTGCCGGGCGTGGTTTATCGCCCTTTAATCAGCAAATATCTGCAATATATAGAACTCAACTATTTGTATCGACACAATGATAATTCTCCCGCATTACGGGCTTTCCTAGATGTTGTGCAGCAGTATCAGCATAGTGAATAATCACAATTGTCACGACCGATTTGATGTTATTTTCCCAGTTAAAATTCCTTATATTTTAGGTATCAAGACAAACAAAAAAAAGTATTGGATTCATCTTATAATCAAAATTATAGTGAGTAGTGCAGTACTTTTAATCATCTTATTCCAATACCTAATGGAGGATACATGAATACTACATTTTCTCAAAACACCTTACCCCCTGAGCCGATCTTTGATATTGCCAGCATTTCTGCGTTTGAGCTGTTTTCGCCCAATGTTGATGAAACAGTTTGGTTCTTTAAAGACTTACTTGGTATGATCGAGACTGGTCGCGATGGTGAATCCGTTTACCTACGTGGTTGGCAAGATCCCTATAAACATTCGCTGAAAGTGACTTATCGTGACCAACCGGGTATGGGTTACACCGCTTGGCGAACCACCAGTCCACAAGCTCTTGAAAGACGAGTAAAATCTATTGAGTCTTCAGGTTTGGGACGCGGTTGGGTCGAGCCCGAAGGCGGTATTGGCCGTGCTTATGAGTTTACTTTGCCAGATGGTGCCGTGCTACGGATTCATTGGGACGTGGAGTATTATCGTCCTGAGCAAGAGGAAAAAAGCGTGGTACTCAATCGTATTCAACGCCGTCCTTTACGTGGTATTCCTGTACGTCGTCTCGATCACATCAACATTCTTTCTCATAATGTAAGCGAGAATCACCGCTTTTTACGTGAGCATTTGGGGTTAAAACTCAGTGAACACATTGTATTTAGTGACAATACTGAAGTCGCTGCTTGGTTAAGATGTATGCACCGTTCTCATGACATAGCACTGGTACAAGATGCTGCGGGTCCCGGTGGACGATTACATCATGTAGCTTTCTTATATGGCAACATGCAACATTTAATGGACATTTGTGAAGTAGTAACCGATTACGGTTTAGAAATGGAAGCAGGTCCCGCCTCACACGCTATAAGCCAAGCTCAATTTGTGTATGTGCTTGAACCTGGTGGCAACCGTATTGAATTAGTTGGTGTACCAGGTTATATCATTGAAGATCCTGCTTGGGAGCCTGTACTTTGGAGCCAAGATCAGTTGGATAATGCGATTATTTGGTATGGTGCGCCGTTGCCGAAAGAATTTGATACTTATGGCACACCACATTATGGTCCAACTAACTACCGTACACCTAATCGCTATATTGCCGCCGAAGCCGCACATTTGCTTGGCAAGAAATAAAACGTTGATGCCATTTAACACTCAAGTAATCCCTTGAGTGTTTTTTTATGTGCTGTCTTTATCACAAATACCAAAAGTGCGGTATTTTTTCACCGCACTTTTTTGCAACAAAAGGACTGAATACCCTAAAAATATTCAGCCCTTATTCCCTATCTAATGTTAACGCTTGTTCAACAAATCCAACGCTACATCCACAATCATATCTTCTTGACCGCCGACCATGTGGCGTTTGCCTAATTCAATCAGAATATCCATGGTTTTTAAGCCATATTGTTTAGCTGCTCGTTCGGCATGACGTAAGAAACTGCTGTACACGCCAGCATAACCTAATGCTAAGGTTTCACGATCCACGCGTACTGGACGATCTTGTAACGGACGCACTAAATCATCAGCAGCGTCCATTAAACGATACAGATCACAACCATGATTCCAGCCCATACGTTCTGCTACGGCAATAAAAATTTCTAATGGTGCATTACCTGCTCCTGCGCCCATCCCCGTTAAACTAGCATCCACACGCTGACAACCTTCTTCCACGGCCACAACGGCATTGGCAACGCCCAATCCCATGTTATTATGAGTATGGATGCCGATTTGGGTTTCAGGGTTAAGCACATCACGAAATGCACGCACACGTTGGCGAATATCATCCATGTGCATTGCACCGCCTGAATCCACCACATACACACAACTTGCCCCATAGCTTTCCATTAATTTGGCTTGTTGAGCTAATTTTTCGGGTGTGGTCATGTGGCTCATCATCAAAAAGCCCACGGGATCCATACCTAATTCTCTGGCATATTCAAGATGTTGTTTGGACACATCGGCTTCGGTACAATGGGTTGCCACACGCACCACTCTCGCCCCCGCTTGATAAGCATTTTTGAGATCGTGAACCGTACCAATACCAGGTAACAATAAAGTGGTAATACGAGAATGGGTTAGCACATCCGCTGCGGCTTCAATCCATTCCAAATCGGTATGCGCTCCAAAACCATAGTTAAAACTTGAACCTTGCAAGCCATCGCCGTGTGCAATTTCAATGCTGTCTACTTTTGCTTCATCCAACGCTTTGGCGATTTGCTGCACTTGTTCAATACTGTATTGATGACGTACCGCATGGCTACCGTCACGCAAGGTCACATCGGAAATATAAAGTTTTTCTGTACTCATGGCTTATTTCTCCGTATTAAGTAACGACTGTGCCATACGTTCTGCGGTGGCAAGAGCAGCACTGGTCATAATATCCAAATTGCCGGCATAGGCGGGAAGATAATGTGCTGCTCCCTCTACTTCAATGAAAATAGAAGTTTTTAAGCCAGCCACACGTCCCAATCCCTCAATAAAAACAGGTTTTTCAAGGTGTTCAAATTGGACTTGTTGTTTAAGGCGATAACCTGGTACATAGCTTTGCACCGCCGCTGCCATGCGTTCAACAGATTCTCGAATGGCTTGTTCATCGGCTAGATCGCTTAAGGTATACACCGTATCACGCATCATCACTGGCGGTTCAGCTGGATTGAGTACAATCATGGCTTTACCTTTCTCTGCTCCACCGATGACTTCAATGGCTTTAGAGGTGGTTTCCGTAAATTCATCAATATTGGCTCGGGTGCCAGGTCCTGCACTTTTACTGGAAATAGATGCCACGATTTCCGCATAATGCACTTTGGTGACTTGCGACACCGCTGCCACCATAGGAATGGTGGCTTGACCGCCACAGGTAACCATATTCACATTTTGCTGATTGACATGCTGTTCAAGATTCACTACTGGCACACAATAAGGACCAATAGCCGCTGGGGTTAAGTCAATTAAACGAATATTCGGCTTAACGGCTCGCAAGGCAGCATCATTTTTTACATGTGCAGTGGCACTGGTGGCATCAAACACAATATCAATATCGGCAAATTCGTTCATTTCAATTAAACCTTGCACGCCTTGGTACGTAGTCGCTACACCCAATTTGGCAGCACGAGCCAAACCGTCTGAATTCGGATCAATCCCAACCAATACAGCAGCTTCAAGATGCTTACCATGGCGTAAGATTTTCATCAGTAAATCTGTACCAATATTGCCACTACCAATAATGGCGATTTTAATTTTCTTTTCACTCATTTTTGCACTCCTTTAAGCTGGATTTTGAGAGAGCGAAAATCCTGCCCTTCCCAAATGTTGCATTTCCACTTCAATATATTGACCAGATTTAATCCATTCCGCTGGCGTTGCTCCACCTGCTAAAATAATATCGCCTGCTTTTAAAGGTTCACCCGCCCCCGCTGCTAAACGAGCCGCCGCCACTAAAGAACGGATCGGATGCCCAAGCAAAGCAGCCGTTGATCCCACATGCAATGGGCGACCGTCAATGCTCATCACAAGACCAAGATTGCTAAAATCAATGGTCGGTGAATGCCAGCTACCGACTACAAAACCACTAGAAGAAGCATTATCGGCAATCACTTCGGGCAAATTAAATTTAAAATCTTTATAGCGAGAATCAATCACCTCCAAGGCTGGTGCAATGGCTTCCACCGCACTCAAGGCTTGTGCATTCGTCACTTGTGCCGGCAAATCTTTTTTCAGCAAAAATGCCAATTCAGGTTCAACCCGAGGATGAATAAAGCGATTTACTTCTACTTCAGAGCCTTCTTCAATTTGCATAGTATCGGTTAAACGTCCCCAAATGACATCGGATAAGCCCATTTGGATCATTTTGGCACGGCTGGTAAAGCCCATTTTGAAGCCTACTTGACGTTCACCACGGGCTAAACGTCGCCCAATGGAGAGTTTTTGAATATAATAAGCCTCTTCTAAAGTTAGTTTTCCTTCGCTGTCAATCTGTGCAATTTCTTGGCAGTTGAATGCAGCTTGATCCACAATCTGTGCAAAATTTTCTAAATGACTCATGGCTTATTTCTCCTCTGCATTATCGTTTTCAAACACCGCACGTACTGAACCTAAACCCTCAATATGGGCTTCAAAGCGTTCACCCGGTTTCACTGCTGCCATTGGACCTAACGCCCCTGAAAGCACCACATCGCCAGCTCGTAATGGCGTGCCAAGCTCTGCCATGGTGCGCGCCAGCCAAACTACGGCATTCAGTGGATGACCTAAACAAGCTGCTCCTGCCCCAGTAGAAACAGGTTCACCTGCACGGAACATCGCCATACCTGCCAACCGCAGATCCAAGCCACGCATTGAATAAGGCGTACCGCCCAAAACATATGCACCAAAGGATGCATTATCTGCCACGGTATCCACCAAGCCGATATTCCAATTTTCAATACGGCTACCGACTACCTCAATGGCAGCCACCGCATAATCTATCGCCCCTAACACATCGGCAAAACCGGGACGTTCATGGGGTAAATCACGCCCAAGTACAAAAGCAATTTCTGCTTCCACCTTAGGTTGATGCAAAAGAGAGAAAGGAATGGGCTGACTGTCACCAAATGCGAGATCATCAAATAAAGTACCAAAGTCAGGTTGATCTACGCCTAATTGTTTTTGCACCGCAACAGACGTTAAACCTATCTTACGTCCAGTAATACGCCGTCCAGCTTGTATCGCATGTTGTGTATTCGCGGCTTGAATTGCATAGGCATCTGCTAACGTCATGTTTGGATATTGCTCACGTAATGGCGTAATAAAACGCCCTGTATTTGTCGCCCCACGCAAAGAGGCTGCCGCCTGTTCAATGGTCTTCGCATCTAAATTTAAGCTCATTTTGATTCTCCTTTCGCCGCATCACGCTCGGCTTTACTTTGGTTTCCCACAATCCAGTGTGTTGCAGGAACTTGATTGACCACCACACGAATACTTTCCAGCGGTGCACCCAATTTAGTATGTGCAACCTGTGCGATTTCTTTTGCACATTCAGTTACAACCTTATCATCACGCCCCTCTACAAGGGTAATCTGTATTAATGGCATATCATGACCTCCACGAAATAAAAGAAAAATAGAATATTGATGAGAACATTATCAAAAAAACAGAGATAACTGTCCAATACCAAATTTCCTTTGAGTGATACTAAAGCGGTATTAAACAATATCAAAATTTCTGACCAAAAAAGTGCGGTGAAAAAAATTTGTTTTTTCACCGCACTTTTTCAACTTCAATAGTAAGGCGTAAAATGATTATTTCACAACCCCACCACTCGCCTGTAAATCCGCATGATAAGAAGAACGTACGAAAGGTCCACAAGCCGCGTGTTCAAATCCCATGGCTTCGGCTTTTTCGCGTAGTTCATCAAATTCTGTTGGGGGGACGTAACGTGCTACTGGTAAATGATGACGGCTTGGTTGTAAATATTGTCCCAGGGTGAGCATTGTCACGCCGTGATTACGCAAATCTTGCATTACTTCTAAAATTTCATCATTAGTCTCACCCAAGCCTACCATTAAGCCAGATTTAGTGGGTATATTAGGGAATTGTTGTTTAAAGCCTTTGAGTAATTTTAATGACCAATCATAATCTGCGCCCGGACGGATTTCACGATATAAGCGTGGTACATTTTCCAGATTATGGTTAAACACATCCGGTGGATTTTCCTTTAGAATTTCAATTGCTTGTTCAATTCTCCCACGAAAATCAGGTACAAGAATCTCAATTTTAGTATTTGGATTCAAAGCCCGAATTTCACGCACCGTGGCAGAAAAATGAGCCGCACCTCGATCGGTTAAATCATCACGATCGACTGAGGTAATCACCACATATTTTAATCTCATGTCCTGTACGGTTTCCGCGACTTTGCGTGGTTCATCAGGATCTAATGGCAACGGTTTACCATGTGCCACATCACAGAATGGACAACGACGAGTACAGATTGCGCCCATAATCATAAAGGTCGCCGTACCATGATTAAAACATTCATGTAAATTCGGGCAAGAAGCTTCTTCGCACACAGAGTGCAAACCGTGACGACGCATACCATTTTTAATGCTATCAATTTTTGCCGAACTGGCTGGCAATTTGATTTTCATCCATGACGGTTTTTTTAATAATTCCTGCTCGGGATCGATATTTTTGACTTGAATAATTGACGTTTTAGCCGCATCACGGTATTTAACGCCACGTTCCATTTTAAACGGAGTACCCATTTACTATCCTATCATCTATTTTAAACAAATAGTTTAATTGTTAAAAATTTGTTGCATATTATAGCCTAAAATTTCGCTAAAGTGTGCAACTAATTTTGGCGCAACTTTTTCACAGGTAGCATCTATAGGATCAATAAAATCTGCTAATTGACACATTTCCAGCCCAGCATAACCACAAGGGTTAATATAATGGAACGGCTGCAAATCCATCTTAATGTTTAACGCTAAACCATGAAAGGAACAACCTTTACGAATCCGCAAACCAAGAGAACAGATTTTTTTCTCAATACCCTGACAATCCACATATACACCGGGGGCATCTGCTTTAGGGTAGGCTTGTACGCTGTAATATGCTAAAGTTTTTACGACAGATTGTTCTAAAGCAGTAACTAAATGACGAACGCTAAAATCTCGTCCCGCTGCTTTGTGACGTTTAATATCAATCAATACATACATCACTTGTTGCCCCGGTCCGTGATAAGTAATCTGTCCACCACGATCCGACTGTACCACGGGAATATTGCTCGTTTGCAATAAATGCTCAGGTTTACCGGCTTGCCCTTGGGTAAAAACCGGATTATGCTGTACAAGCCAAATTTCATCCGCAGTATTTTCATCACGTTGATCAGTAAATGCCTGCATTTGATGCCAAATATCTTGATAATCCTGTCTGCCAAGTTGACGGATAATTAATGGAATATTCATCCTTTTTCTCCACTAAATCTATAGCACCATTCTCACACCATCAATTTTTGCTAGTTCCACATAAAGGGTTTCCACTTGCGCAATATTTTCCGCAATAATATCAATAGATACGGAATTATAAGTACCTTTCGAGCTAATGTGTTGGCGTGGGTTGTAATCCCCTTTGGCGTATTTTTGTGTTACGACGACGACATCATCCATTAAGTCTGGACGATTTTTCCCCACTACTTTAAAAGTAAAAGAGCAAGGGAAGTTTAACAAATCTTTTAATTGTTGCTGGGGAATATCGGCTAAATTAATTTCTTTTACGTTAATATCAGTCATATTTTTCCTTAAATTTTAAAAAAAAAGCACCGCACTTACATCAAAGTGCGGTAGATTCTTCATAAATTTTTCTTATTTTATTCTTTAAAACAAACTTTTAATCGTCAAAATTAGCCAATCCCAAGCACGCCCAAAGATACCAGCTTCACCCACATCTTTCATCACTTGAAGATTAACCGTCGCAATATCTTTACCATCTAACTGATAAATTACTTTACCGACGTTCTGTCCTTTTACTAACGGTGCTTCAAGTCCTTTGCCGTCATATTCAACACTCACTTTTAGATCCGTTTGGCGACCTTTCGGAATGGTGATAAACCCATCTTGTAATACCCCCACAGCGACTTTATTTTCATCACCATAGTAAACGGATTTTTCTTCGATAGCCTTGCCAGCTTGGAGGGTTTTTATAGATTCAAAATTATTAAAGCCCCATTGTAATAATTTCTTACTTTCCACCTCACGACCTTTATACGTCGCTACGCCCATGACCACAGAAATCAAACGCATTTCACCATTGTTTGTGGCAGATGCCACTAAATTATAACCCGCTTGATCCGTATGTCCAGTTTTCATACCATCCACATTAATCGTTTTATCCCACAATAAACCATTTCGGTTCGGTTGCTTAATATTATTAAATGTGAAATCTTTTTCTGCGTAAATTTTATATTCTTCGGGTAAATCACGAATAATATGTGAACCGATAATCGCCATATCTCGGGCAGATGAATATTGATTTGGGTCATCTAAACCATGTGGCGTAGTAAAATGGGTATTTTTCAAACCAAACTGTTCCGCATATTTATTCATTATTTCAATAAATTTATCTGTTGAACCAGCCACGTGTTCTGCTACAGCGACACAAGCATCATTGCCTGATACCACTATAATCCCACGATTTAAGTCGGACACAGAAACTTGTTGATTTAAATTTAAAAACATTTTTGATGAACCAGGGAAATTTTTTCCCCATGAACTTTCACCAATCGTGACAGTATCTGCTGGACTAATTTTACCTTGTTTAATTGCATCTCCGACCACATAACTGGTCATCATTTTGGTTAATGACGCAGGGTATTGACGTTGATCAGGATTTAAGGTTGCCAATACAGCACCTGAATGATAATCCATTAAAATATAGGTTTGAGCATTGATTTGTGGTGGACTAATACCAAAATCCACATCAGCTACACTGGTAAATGATAAGGATAACAAACTGGCAGCCAACACTATTTTTGTTTTTTGGGGTAAATTTTTTAACATGCTAATAATCCTGTAATACGTATAATACTTAATTTCTAACTAGGTGTAATTTTTCCACTTTCACATTGACCACTCCCGACGAAATCATACCGAGTTGTGATGCAGCAGAACGAGATAAATCAATCACTCTAGATTTGGTGAAAGGTCCACGATCATTAATTCTCACCACTACTTGACGATTATTTTTTAAATTCGTCACTAATACATGAGTGCCTATCGGTAATGTCCTATGTGCAGCGGTCAATTTTGTGCTATTGTAAATTTCACCACTGGCAGTACGGTTACCGTGAAATTTTTGGTGATAATAACTGGCTTTACCTGTTTTTTCATAATGTGCCGAACCAGTAGATATGTTGGTGTATTTTTTACCATTCACCATATAAATATTTTTATCACTGATCTTTTCTGTCTTAACTAAATTTACCCTAGGCGTACTTTTTGTCGCTTGAGCAGAAGATGTACAAGCCGTTAAAAAAAATGCTAAACAGATTGCTAATAATAGTTTAAATTTATGCATAAATTTCTCAATTTTATTTAAATACCATTTTATATAGAGTCGTTTAAAGGGGATTTAGTTCCCTTCTCCATAAAGAGTTTTTGTTTTATGAGTATGAATTGACATCACGATACCAAATCCAGCCATTAATGCAACAAAGGATGTACCGCCATAACTCACCAGTGGTAAAGGTACACCCACAACGGGTAAAATACCACTCACCATGCCAATATTGACGAAAATATACACGAAAAAAATTAAAAAGGTTGCCCCAGTTAAAATACGCCCAAAAGCATTTCTTGCTTGAGCCCCTATAACCAATCCACGGCTAATAATGAAAAAATAAATGGTCAATAAAATTAACACACCAATTAAACCATATTCTTCACTCAATACCGCAAAAATAAAATCCGTATGCGGTTCAGGTAAAAATTCTAACTGAGATTGGGTACCTTCCATCCAGCCTTTGCCCCATATTCCGCCCGAACCAATGGCAATTTTTGATTGCAAAATATGATAACCCGCACCTAAAGGATCTTTTTCAGGATCAAACAAGGTTAACACCCTCGTGCGTTGATAATCATGCATCAAATAAATCCACATAATCGGAATAAATGCCGCCAGCCCTAACACCGCAGTTAAAATAATCCACCAGCTCATACCGGCTAAGAATAACACAAAAATACCAGATGCGCTGACTAAAATAGCGGTGCCTAAATCCGGTTGAATGGCAACCAATAAAGTGGGAAAAATAATCATCATAAAAGCGACTAAGGTCTCTTTCCAATTAATCGGCTGTTGGCGATTTCCCAAGTAAACCGCCACCATCAGCGGAACCGCCAATTTAACGATTTCAGATGGTTGGAATCGAACGACCCCTAAATCTAACCAGCGTTGCGCTCCTTTACTGGTGGTTCCAATTAAATCCACTAATACTAACATAATCACCCCCACAATATATAAAATAGGCGCAATTTGTTGATAAAATCGCGGGGGAAGCTGTGCCATAATAAACATCACCGCAAAACCTAAAATCACTTGAATGACGCGGCTACGAAACATCACTTCACTGCCACCAGACGCACTGTAAAGTACTAATAATCCATAACCTGAAATCACGAGCAAGCCGATTAATAACCAAAAATCAAGGTGCAGTTTTCCCCATAAGCTAGGAATTAATGACGGTTTCTCATTCATTCTGTCATCTCTATTTCTGTTGCATTTTGCACCGCACTTTCAGCATTAATACTCGGTTCGGCATTGTCAGGTGCAACGGATTGTTGTGGTTGATTAATTCTTGGTAAACGTTGTAATAAATAATAATCCATCACTTGACGCACGATCGGTGCTGCATTACTGGAACCTCCACCGGCATTTTCTAAAATCATTGCCACCACAACTTTTGGATCATCATAAGGGGCATAAGCCATAAACCAAGCATGGTCATGCAAGAATTTCTTTAAATTACGTGCATCATATTTTTGCCCTTCTTTTAAACTAAACACCTGAGCTGTCCCCGATTTACCCGCTGCATCATAAGCCGCTCCGGCAAATGCTTTACGACCAGTTCCCGATGCGCCATGAATCACGCCAAACATACCACGTTTAGCCGCTGTCCATGCGCCTTCTGTCGGCTCCGTAATATCTTCATATAACAGCGGATCTTTATAACGTTCTAGCGATGAGCCATTAATTTCTTTCATTAAGTGTGGCGTATTTACTTGACCATTATTGACTAATACAGCCAGCGCCTTAGCTAATTGTAATGGTGTTGCCGTCCAATAGCCTTGACCGATCCCCACTGGAATGGTATCACCTATTACCCAAGGTTTTTTATAACGCCGTTGTTTCCATTCACGATCAGGCATAATCGCCGCAGTTTCTTCTTTAATATCTATTCCCGTCGGCATACCAAAACCAAATTTTTTCATCCATTCGGATAAACGATCAATACCTAATTTATAAGCCACTTGATAAAAATAAGTATCAGAAGATTCAGTAATCGCTTTTTGCAAATCCGTATTACCATGCCCCGATTTTTTCCAGTCACGGAATTTTTTGGTGCTATTTGGCAACATCCAATAACCTGGATCGAAAACTGTGGTACCAGAGGTAATCACATTTTCAGTTAACGCTGCTACAGCAATAAAGGGTTTTACCGTAGAAGCCGGCGGGTAAGCTCCCTGTGTTGCGCGACTATATAACGGACGATCTTCATCATCTAACAAACGTTTATAATCTGCGCCAGAAATACCGCCTACAAATAAATTATTGTTATAACTCGGACTAGATACCATCGCCAAAATACTGCTATCTTTCGGATCTAACACCACCACCGAGCCTTTTTGCTTACCTAACAAATCCATAATAAATTGTTGTAACGGCAAATCAATCGTGAGATGAATACTTTTGCCCGCAATCGGTTGTTGCTCGCTCAGTTTACGAATCACTTTACCACGGCTATTAATTTCTACCTGTTCATAACCCGGTTTACCGTGTAATTCATCTTCATAATAACGTTCAATCCCCAGTTTACCAATATCCGTGGTGCCGGCATAATTTGCATCTTTTTCTTCTTTTTTCAGCCGTTCCGCATCTTTATCATTAATTTTCGACACATAGCCTAAAATATGGGTCATAGTCTCGCCATATAAATAATTCCGCTTAAAATAAGGTCGAATATCCGCACTTGGATAGTTATACTGATTCACCGCAAAGCGAGCTATTTGTTCTTCATTTAAATTCGGTTTTAAAAGAATCGGCGTATAACGGGTTGAACGACGACGTTCTTTCTTAAATTGTTCAATATCTTCATCCGTTAATCCCACTACCATTCGCAATTCTTCAAAAGTGCGGTCTAAATCTTCCACTTTTTCTGGCACAATATACAAGCCAAAAAACGTCAGATTTTCTGCCAATAAGGTACCATTACGGTCATAAATCAAACCACGCGTAGGGGCAACGGGTAATAGTTTAATTCTATTGCCATTCGAACGTGTTTGATATTTATCAAAATCCACCACTTGCAAATGATATAAATTTGTCAACAACACGGTGGCTAATACCAGTGTACCGATAAAAGCAATCAACGCCCGACGGATAAATAAATTGCGTTCTGCCCGATTATCTCGAATCGGTTCGTGACGGGGTTTAGCAAATAACGCCGAGAATAATTGAGTTAACCAATGCATAGCCATTTATTCACGATGATAGGGGTGATTGGTAGTTAATGACCAAGCTCGATACAGGCTTTCAGCCACGATGACTCGTACTAAAGGATGGGGTAATGTCAATGGCGACAATGACCAACTTTGTTCGGCAAGTGCTTTACATTCAGGCGACAACCCCTCTGGACCACCGATCAATAGGCAAATATCTCGTCCGTCATTTTTCCAACTCTCCAATTGCTCGGCTAATTGCGATGTGGTCCAAGATTTCCCCGGAATATCCAAGGTGACAATTTTTCCTTTACCACAAGCAGCTAACATTGCCTTACCTTCTTGCTCTAAAATACGCTTAATATCCGCATTCTTACCACGTTTTCCGGCAGGCACTTCGACCAATTCAAACGGCATATCCTTAGGAAAACGACGTTGATATTCTTCAAAGCCTGTTTTTACCCAATCTGGCATTTTTGTTCCAACAGCAATCAGTTGTATTTTCATAAAAGTGCGGTCAATTTTTACTAACTTTTTTAAGCCCAAAGTTTTTCAAGTTGATAAAGCTCCCGACTATCTGCCTGCATAATATGCACAATAGCTTGTCCGAAATCGACGACTACCCAGTCTGCAGTCGCTTTACCCTCTTCACCAAAACTCTCAAAACCTGCTTGTTTAGTTTCATCAATAAGTTTTTGTGCTAAAGATGCCACATGGCGGCTTGAGGTTCCCGTGCAAATAATCATATCATCGGTAATCGATGATTTCTTTCTCACATCAATGGCTTGAATATCCGTGGCTTTCAGGTCATCTAATTTATGAATTAAAAAATCGGTTAAGTTCATATTGTATTTTCTATATGCTATTTAAAAGAGAGCAATTTTAACACAGGATTGAAAGGATAGGAAATGTTTGGTGCCCCAATAACAGCTTATAGCAAGTATGTTACCGAGTATAAGTGGATCGAATGACTATCGTTCCCTTTGATATTAATATTGTACGTCTAGCTCTTTTAATTTCATCATTCCAATCCTTTTATATCTATCAACCTTTCTTGTTGATATTTTTTGGGTGTATATTGCGTTACTTTGTAAAATTGTTTTGAAAAATAACTTAAATTATTAAAACCGCAGCTATATGCAATATCCGTAATTCTACTTGATGTATTCAGTAACATTTCTTTCGCTTTCTCAACTCTATATTCATTTAAGAAAGAAATAGGGCTTTGTTGAGCATATTTTTTGAATAATTGACAACATTTACTACGACAAATATTGGCAGAAGATGCAATATTATCTAGTTTCAATGGGTGCATATAGTTTTGATAAATAAACTGGGTCATTTTCTTTTGTAACAAGAGTTCCCTGACATCTTCATGTGGATTATTATCTATTTTTTCTTTAATTAGGTTATACCAATTTTTCCAAAAATGGCATGCAATAGCGATACAATCTAAATCAATAGATTGATGATGATGTATTTGTTCAGAATAGATAGCACCAAATTGTTCTATATTTTTTAAGATATTTTGATGTTGAATATTATGTTCGTATAGGCAACAGACATCTAAATGATAAGATGAGATAATTGGAAAAATGAAATGATGATATATTGGTGAATTTTCGCCTAAAATGTAAGGATTAATCAGGACACAAATAAAATGACAATCCCTATTATGATGGGAAAAACCATAGTGCATCGCTTTAGAATTAACAATAATGCCGTCATTCTTCTTTAAATGGTAAGTCTTACCATTAACATAATAATTCATCTCACCATCAATAATTTTGACGAGTTCAACATCATCGTGCCAATGACATAATGCTTTCATTCCATCAAAATAGGAAAGTCTATTTTTTTGTATGCCAATATTGGTATAAGGAAGATAGGACTGAACGATTTCTGCCGCATCTTTCATCAGTTTTAATTCTATTTTCACCTTACCGCCAAAATACGATTTTGCTAAAAAATAGCGAAAATCTTGTTAGAAATGGATTAATATCATCTGATAATATCATAAAAACAATTTCACTAATAGAGGGTAATAATGAACACACATTTATCTTGTGACTGTCAGCCTATTGCTGAGGTGGGTATTTTAGGTGGGCAGATCACGCAATTTCAATTTAAATTATCCCAACCCTGTCAAAATATTGAGATTAAACAATTAAAAGTCGCTATTTTAAGTGAAAATACGGATAATAAATGGGAAGGGTTAGAAATAACCACCTATCATTTTGATAAAATTAAACAATATTTACTGGTATATGTGAAGAAAGATATTTTCTGCCAGAAAACCAAGTTACTCAAATTCCTAGAACAAGAATTTAAGCAACAAATATGTCATATTCAATTTAATATTTCATTTGATCTCGTTGTAGATAAAGTACATTCTACTATTTCAAATCAACAGATTAAGATGCAGCCTATTAGAGTGTTGGAAGTCGAAAAATTCATCACCTCTACCTTTGATGATCTTCACTATAACTTATATCAACCAGAACCTAATAATGTTAAGCATCCGCTCATCATTTGTTTACATGGTGGTGGAGAAGGGGGAATGAATGGATGCCATATTATTGCAGATAAAATGGTAACTTCTTTCTTACAACCAATACATCAAAAACAATTTGATTATCCCTATATATTAGCTCCCCAATGCCCATCATATTGGTTAGATGAATTTAAGTTTAAACAAAATAGATATTATGGTGTACGGGATTATACCGACACCTTGGTAAATCTAGTTAAAGAGATTATTCAGAAATATAATATAGATACAAGTAGAGTTTATGTTATTGGTGCATCAATGGGAGGATATCAGGCTTTACGTTTAATATCTTGTATGCCAGATTTGTTTTGTGCTGGCGTTATCTGTTGCCCAGCAAAAGTGCCGCTCTCCCATCAGTTAGATACATTAAAACATATTCCTTTATGGTTTATTCATAGTCAGCTAGATGATACCGTTCCTATTCAACATACCAATGCGATTGTAAATTATCTACAATCACACAATGACAATATTGAAAAAACTGATTATGCGAAAGTGATTATTCAAGATAGAGAGATAGATCCCCATTGTGTTTTTCTAGATCTTTATGAAGATCACATTAGCAATAAAAAATTATCAGTCTTTCAATGGCTTGCCTCTCAACACAAGGAGTAACTTATGAAAAATATCAACCCAGTGATCTACATTTCTATGATAGCTGCATTAGGCGGATTTTTATTCGGCTTTGATACCGCAGTAATTAGTGGCACAGTGGAATCAATTCGTAGTGCAGAATTTGGTTTTGCTCTCTCTTCAACAGAATTAGGATTTGCAGTCGCATCCGTTTTATTTGGTTCTGCTGTTGGTGCTTGGTATGCAGGCTTAGGTGCGATAAGATTTGGACGAGTTAAAGTCATGCTAGTGGCGTCCGTACTTTTTTCTATTTCAGCTGTCGGCTCTGCCTTAGCGGTAGGTTTATGGGATTTCTCCTTATGGCGATTTATTGGTGGATTAGGTGTTGGTATCGCTGCCGTTATTGCACCTGCTTATATTGCTGAAGTTTCCCCAGCACATTTACGAGGAAGATTAGGCAGTTTACAGCAACTAGCCATAGCGATTGGTTTACTTACTTCTTTTATTTCTAATTATCTTTTAGCCAATGCAGAACATTCTCCAAATGCTACCTTGTGGGGTGGCTTGCTCGCTTGGCGTTGGATGTTACTCGTTGAAGTCTTTCCTGCTGTGCTTTATGGTGTAATGGCATTAAAACTACCTGAATCACCACGTTATTTAGTGAGTAAAAATAAATTGACACAAGCCAAACAGGTTTTAGTTGATTATACGGGAGAATTAAATCCTGATGATAAATTACAACAAATTAAACAAAGTTTAGGTAATGTAGATGACATCGTTTCAATTCGTCATGTGCTATCCAAGAAAACAGGCTTTGTTCCCGTAGTCTGGGTGGGAATTTGTTTTGCTTTTGTTGCTCAATTTACGGGGATTAATATTATTCTCTATTATGCTTCATCACTTTGGAGTGCTGTTGGATTTTCACAATCGCTTTCTTTTGCGGTCCCTATTGGCACAACCATCATCGGTGTATTAATGACGATTGTAGGGATGTTGTTTATTGATAAATTAGGTCGCCGTAAATTACTCTTAATTGGCTCTATTGGTATGGGTATTTCTTTATGGATTACGGGGATTATTTTTACCAATGCGACACAAGGTGAAAGTGGGCTTGTTTTATCTCCTGTACTATCTTGGGCTGCATTGGTTAGTGCACATTTGTTTTATATCTTTTTCTGTTGCACTTGGGGACCTGCATTATGGGTTGTGTTAGGGGAGATTTTCCCGAATGCGATTAGAACAACTGGGCTTGGTGTGGCGACTTGTGCAAACTGGATAGGAAATGTTATTGTGACTTGGACATTTCCTCCAATGCTTCAATACTTTGGTTTAGCACCAACTTATTTCTTTTATGGTATTTGCTGCATTGGATCATTTTTTATGGTCAAATATCTTATCCCTGAAACCAATAATAAAGAATTAGAAGATATGTCATATGGAATTAGTCAGTAATTTTTAGATTCTAGAATTGGTGCCCCCTACCGGACTTGAACCAGTGACCAAGCGATTATGAGTCGCCTGCTCTAACCGACTGAGCTAAGGGGGCATAGTGATGAGTTGAATATTGTAAAGTGCGGTGATTATATGCAAAACTGTGAACTAAGTCTAGTTTTTCAAAAATATTCTGTACTATTTGCAGAATTTTTAGCAATTTTATAGATGATTGTAGTATGATTTCTTTTATGCACAAAAAGTGCGGTGAAAAATAGTCATTTTATTTTTTAAGGAGAACTATAATGTTTATCGGTAATTTAACTAACCTAGATTATGCTCGTGGCTTACCAAAAGTCATCATCGATGTATGCGAACATTTAAAAACGTTGAATTTAGCAGGACTAGAAAATGGTCGTCACGATTTAACGGACGACATTTATATGAACGTGATGTCACCAGAAACAGGTGCATCAGAAAGCAAAAAGGCGGAATTACACCACGATTATATTGATGTGCAACTGTTAATTGAAGGTGCAGAAAATATTGAATATGGTATTGCTACGCCGGATTTATCATTGTATGAAGAATACCATGCAGATGACGATTATCAGCTGACCGAGAGTGAATTTGCTGACAAAAATACCCTTCTGATGCGTCCCAATATGTTTGTTGTATTCTTACCTTACGAACCGCATAAACCTTGCGTAAATGTTGATGGTAAAGTGGCTAAATTGAAAAAACTCGTAGTCAAAGTGCCGGTTAAATTACTTTAGTTTTTAAATGAAAGGATTATTCTTACGTATTGTAGCGAGTATCGCATTATTGTTGTGGGCAATAGATATGGTTTTCCCTTGGCAACAAATAATGCGATCCGAGTCCAATCACTATATGGATATTCAGAAAAATAAAACCTTGGTTGTTGGCACCGTCAACAACCCTGTTTCTTATTTTATTGATGGTAATGGTCAAAGTGGCTTAGAGTATGAATTAAGTAAAGCCTTTGCGGATTATCTTGGGGTAGAATTAGAAATGAAACCCTTGGAAAATAGTGCTGCACTATTTGATGCGTTAAGTAAAAATGAAATTAATATTGCAGCCGCTAATTTGTTGTATCAACCCCAAAAAGCAGATAATTTTCAGCTAGGTCCATCCTATTATTCCGCCTCTTGGCAACTGGTTTATCGCAAAGGGCAAACCCGTCCGAATTCATTAAATCAATTAAAAGGCTCGTTAGTGATCGCCAGCGGATCAGAATTGGATAATATTTTACAAGAAAAGCAAGCCAGCAATCCCAAATTAACTTGGTCAGTGAGTAAGAAAGAAAATCAAGAAGAATTATTATTACAAGTCGCAGATGGCAAAATTGCTTATACTATTGCTAATTCTGTTGATGTGTCAGCAATTCAGCAAGTAAAACCCGAAATTGCAGTGGCGTTTGATGTGACCGATGAATCCACAGTGCATTGGTATTTGCCGAACAGCTCTTATAATGAATTACAGGCTGCCCTGTTAGATTTTATGAATGGTGCGATTGAGAATGGTTTAATTGCGCGTATTGAAGAAAAATATTTTAATCACTTTACTAAATTTGATTATGCAGATATGCGTTCCTATACCAATGCCATTGAAAATATTTTACCTAAATATACCGCACTTTTTGAAAAATATAAGGGAGATTTAGACTGGCGACTACTTGCTGCCATCGCTTATCAAGAATCCCATTGGGATAAAGATGCCACATCCCCTACTGGCGTGCGTGGTATGATGATGCTAACCAAAGCCACAGCGGAACGTATGAAAATTATCGATCGAACCGATCCCGAACAGAGCATTAAAGCCGGTTCAGAATATTTACATTGGCTCATTTCACAAGTGCCAGATAGTATTCCCCAAGAGGATCGTATTTGGTATGCTTTAGTAGGCTATAATATGGGGTTAGGTCATTTGCTTGATGTTCGCCGTTTAACTAAAAATCTAGGTGGCAATCCTGATAATTGGTCTGATGTAAAAAATAATCTACCGCTATTAGCCGAAAAGCGTTATTACAGTAATTTAAAATATGGTTATGCACGTGGTTATGAAGCCTTTCAATATGTAGAAAATATCCGCCGTTATATGAATAGTATTATTAATTACCACCGCGTACAAGAAAATCAAAATAATGAAAATCAACTGCCCGAACAGGTTGACCCACTAGAAAAGGAATAATTATGGCCGTAAAACGTAAATCACACTTAAAAAAAACCAATAAATCCTTTGCCGAACAAATTCGCAGAACGGCACGTATTCGACGTTTAAGATTGTCAAAACATCGCATTGCAATGCGTCATGCTCTAGTTTTTCATTCGCAACAAGAAAGTTAATTCTTTTTCACCGCACTTTTTTAAAGTGCGGTCTTTTTCTACTCAATTTCTACTTGAATTCCCCTAAGATTGCTGTATAATTCGCTCCCTACAGTCACATCCTATTTTCGTTCCTTGCTTCCGCAAGATTGGTGACTGGTCTTACCGTCGGAGGCTGATTAACCCGTAAGGAGCAGTAATGCGTCACTACGAAATCGTATTTATGGTTCATCCGGACCAAAGCGAACAAGTACCAGGCATGATTGAACGTTATACAGGTTCTGTAACAGAAGCTGGCGGTCAAGTTCATCGCTTAGAAGATTGGGGTCGCCGTCAATTAGCTTACCCAATCAACAAATTACATAAAGCACATTATGTGCTAATGAATGTAGAAGCGCCTCAAGAAGTAATCGACGAGCTAGAAACAACATTCCGTTACAACGACGCTATTCTTCGTAACGTAATTATTCGTACTAAGCACGCCGTAACAGAAGCGTCCCCAATGGTTAAAGCAAAAGACGATCGTCGTCCAGCTTTAGCTGAAGTTGAAACCAACGATTTTGAGGATGCTGAGGAGTAATTTGAACATTGATAATCGTTTATCGTTAATCGGCACTGTCGCTGATTTACCCAAACGATCGAAAAGCCCGAATGGTATTGAACATTGTCGATTTTATTTAGAACATCGTTCCGAACAAATCGAAGTTGGACTAAAACGTCAAGCATGGTGCAAAATACCAATCCAAATTAGTGGCAATCAATTAATTCAACTCACTCAAAGCATTACGGTCGGCAGCCAATTATTGGTAGTGGGCTTTATTAGCTCACATAAACAAGCCAACGGCTTAAACCAATTAGTATTGCATGCCGAGCAAATCGAATTTATAGATTAGGAGACTAGCCAAATGGCACGTTATTTCCGTCGTCGTAAGTTCTGCCGTTTCACAGCGGAAAATGTAGTAGAAATCGATTATAAAGATATTCCTACATTAAAGAACTATATCACAGAGAGCGGCAAAATTGTCCCAAGCCGTATTACCGGTACTCGTGCGAAGTATCAACGTCAATTAGCCCGTGCAATCAAACGCGCTCGCTATTTAGCGTTACTTCCATACACTGACAATCATCAGTAATTAAGGAGAACACGGTAATGCAAGTAATTCTTTTAGATAAAATTGTTCACCTAGGTAACGTAGGTGATCAAGTAAATGTTAAATCAGGTTTTGCACGTAACTATCTAATCCCACAAGGAAAAGCTGTTATGGCAACCAAAGCTAACATTGAACACTTTGAAGCACGTCGTGCTGAATTAGAAGCAAAAGCAGCTGCAAATCTAGCGGAAGCACAAGCTCGTGCAGCACAAATCACCGCATTAGAAACAATCACTATCGTTTCTAAAGCAGGTGACGGCGGTCGTTTATTCGGTTCTATCACCACTCGTGATGTAGCTGAAGCGGTAACGGCAGCTGGCGTGAAAGTAGAAAAATCAGAAGTTCGTTTATCCACAGGTCCTTTACGTACCATCGGTGATCACGACATTCGTTTCCAACTTCACGGTGAAGTATTCGCAGCGTTAAACGTAATCGTTGTTGCAGAATAATTGTTTAGATTGAATGAAAACCCAGCTATGCTGGGTTTTTTTATCACAACATGATTATCCTAGCTGCATTATCGGTACCCGATCAAGCGTAGCCTCATTCACTGCTACTAAATAATCCGGCACGCCATTATTCTCGACGACAGTGCGATGAAAACAAACAAAATTAGTATCTAATCCTTTTATCTCTTTTGAATTTTCAAAAAAATTGTTTTTCTGATAACGATTAGAAACAAACCAATAACAAGAATAATCAATGGATTCCAAGTATCTTTTAGTAGATATAATAGAATCACTATGAACCTCAATAAAAATAACCGGTTTATGTTTTGCAATTGTCTGTTCTGCACCTGCTAAGACTTTCAAATCAAACCCTTCAGCATCAATCTTTAATAACCGCAATAATGTCAGTTTCTGAATTTCGGGATGACTATCTAAAGTGATTAAGGATATTGTTTCCCGATGCACTTCACCAGCAAACTTACCTTCAGTACTAAATCCTTTATCAATGGAAAAACTGCCATAATTCCAATCTGTTTGATAATCTGATGCTTCAATCTCGGTGTTTACACATTCATCACTCACACCTTGATTATAGCAATAAACATTTAACAAATTATTTAACGTGATATTACAACATAAATGCTGAAAAACGATACGTTGCGGTTCAAAGCAAAATAATCTACCTTTCGGAATAAATTGAGCAATCGGCACAGCATGCATCCCCTGATTTGAGCCGACTTCAATAACATTATCATGCGAATCCAATAACTTACCAAATAGTATCACCTCAAGCTCAGACCATTCGCCATACTCTGTAGCCCAAAAACTAATTAAATCATGGGGTAATAATTTAAAATTACCATGCCTTAATTTTAGTACGGGAATAGGCTCATTGATTGATTGATTGATTGATTGATTGATTGATTGATTGATTGATTGATTGATTGATCATTCATTATATGTCCTATATTATACTTGTCAACGCTGTAGTTATATTACGCTATTATGCGTGCAAATAGAATAAAATAATCCATCAAAGTGCGGTTTATTTTGCCCCATTTTTCTATGAATCTGCTAAAATACGGTCACTTCTTTTATTCAACATTATTCAACAATTATGAGCTTATTAAATATATTAATTTATCCTGATGAACAATTACGAACCATTGCAGAACCTGTCACTGAATTTAATGACGAACTACAAACCTTTATCGACAATATGTTTGAAACTATGTATGAACACGAAGGGATCGGACTGGCAGCAACACAAGTGAATGTACATAAACGTGTGATTACCATTGATATTGAAGGAGATAAAGCCAATCAGATCGTATTGATCAATCCTGAAATTTTGGAAAGTTCGGGTGAAACGGGTATTGAAGAAGGTTGTTTATCCATTCCAGGTTTTCGTGGATTAGTGCCTCGCAAAGAAAAAGTTACGGTCAAAGCATTGAATCGTCAAGGTGAAGAATTTACCTTTGAAACAGATGGGTTATTGGCAATTTGTATTCAACATGAAATTGATCACTTAAATGGCGTGTTATTTGTAGATTATTTATCGCCCCTCAAGCGTAACCGTATTAAAGAGAAATTAGTCAAATTACAAAAACAAATTGCACGGGGTAATGCTTAAACTTAAGCAAAAAACACCGCACTTTCTCATCAAAAAGGGACGAACATCAACTATTCGTCCCTTATCAAATTTTTCTCTTTTTTATTCGAAATGATGAAATAATTTTTATAAAAATATACCGTTTATAAAAACCCTAATAGGCATAAAATAAAATTAAAATCTTTTGCTTAATTCCAAATAAACCTGATGTTTATCATAGGTATAGAAAACGTGATTACTTTTGGTTTTATGATAACTATAGGTTAAACGTGGGGTAATGCCTTTGTAATGGAAAGCTCGATGCCAAACGGAAACCGCTGCGCCGTATTCCTTATTACGTTGCGTAATATTAAAAATTGGCATCGGTCCTTTATAATGCTTTTGTCCATAGTTTAAATTCACGCGGGTCGATAAACCTTTGCCCCATTCTTGTACCCAACCTAGATTGATGGCTCGGCGAATATAGCTGTCATCTATATCTCGGGTACCGGTGCGATTGTAGCTTAAATTAACATACCAATATTGTTGGGCGTTGCGTACATAACTTAAGCCAGTGGAAATATAATGGGTATTACCATTGAGATGCTTACGATCAGTGTAACGTTGTTCACTATATAAGTAATTTGCTCGCCATTGCCATTTTGGGTTGAGCCAATAACTAAAGCTCAGAGTACTACCACCAGATTTAGAGAAACGTTTCAGACTTTCGCTTTTTTCACGCCCACCCGCATAAAGTGTCTGTTCCAGAAAAGGAATTAGACTCAAATCGGAACGCCCAGTTTGATAACCCAAACCAAAGCCTTCGTGCATGGTCATTTCATTAAATTTCTTGTTATTCCAATAATATTTACCATACAGAGAAAGATCTAACTGGTGATAAAACCCATTGCCCCACGACCATTTTTTGCTCGCATCAAAGTTGTAACCAACTCCTTGTGCCGATTCCCGTTTAGGTGACGTCCAGTTACCGTAGGTTGTACCAGATTTTGGGGCGTTATTAATGTTCGGATCATTTAAATAGGTAAAACCCCCTCCAAAACTCCAACGATCTTTCTGGTGAATAGCATTAATATAGGCATCAATTAAACCAGCGACAGAAGGAGCAAGATTTTCACTACGTAATTTTTCAAATTGCCCTTCAGCAGCATCATATTCTTTATTTTCAAATAATACCGTAGCTAATTGTAAACGGATCGGCAAAATATCGTTTCTATCTGCCAAAATCTCACGGTATATGCGGATAGACTGATTATAATTCTGCTCTTTTTTCGCCAAAATAGCTTGTTGCCACTGCGTTAACAAGGGATCGTGCCATCTACTATCAATTTTCTGATAAATAGGATATAAAATAGCCACTATCTCTGCATTACCTCGCGTTAATGCAGGTATCAAGGCGCGAATTACTAATTCGGGGTGTTTAGCCAATTCTTCTTTACTAATGGATAAAGAGTGTGTTTCAGTTTGTTGGACGGGTTGTTTGCCCGGCTGTATTTGTTCTGACTGAATTTGTTGATCAAAACTATTATCTCTCACACGTTGGTCATCAAAACGGCGATTAATCTCAAATTGTTGTTGATCTGGCGAGCGTTCTTCTGCTGCCAAAGCAAGGGTCGGAAATGCGGCTACAAATGCCAAAGCGAAAGTGGACTGCAAAAATGATTGCTGTTTCATTGTCTATCCTTAATATTTTATAATGCGAATAGTTTACATTTATTTAACTTTTAGTGCAAACCGAACTGCAATTTAATCGTTTTTAATAAATAATTAAATTTAGTTGCATCCTATAGAAAGAAAACGCTATTATTTAACCTATTAACTCTCAACATAGCGTAGCACATTAATCTTATGCAAAAATTAAACATTATTTTCGCAGGCACACCCGATTTTGCCGCACAACATTTACAAGCATTATTGAATTCCCAACACAATGTCATTGCTGTCTATACCCAATCCGACAAACCTGCGGGACGGGGCAAAAAACTACAAGCCAGCCCAGTAAAACAACTTGCCGAACAGCATCATTTACCAGTTTATCAACCAAAATCCTTACGTAAAGAAGACGCTCAAGTTGAACTGGCAAGTTTAAATGCAGATGTCATGGTGGTGGTCGCTTATGGTTTAATTTTACCTTTAGCGGTATTACAAGCACCTAAATTCGGTTGCTTAAATGTACATGGTTCGATTTTACCCCGTTGGCGAGGTGCAGCCCCCATTCAACGTGCTATTTGGGCGGGCGATAAACAAACTGGTGTAACAATTATGCAAATGGATATAGGGTTAGACACGGGTGATATGTTGCATAAAGTCTATTGTGATATTGCACCGCAAGAAACTTCCGCTAGTCTGTATCATAAACTGGCAGAGCTTGCTCCAGCAGCATTGATCGAGGTGTTAGATAACTTAACTAACGACAAATTTTTACCAGAAAAACAAGATGATAGCCAGTCAACTTACGCAGATAAATTAAGCAAGGACGAAGCTCAATTAAATTGGCAATTATCCGCTGAACAGTTGGAACGCAATATTCGAGCGTTTAATCCTGCTCCAGTCGCATTTTTGATCCTCAACATCAATGATGTGCAAGAGCGAGTAAAAATTTATCAAGCCAATGTATTACCGCATCAAGATAAAACCGCTGGTACTGTACTAGCTGTTGATAAAAAAGGGGTACAAATTGCGACTACGCAAGGTGTGTTGAATATTACCCAACTGCAACCTTCTGGCAAAAAACCGATGTCAGTACAAGATTTCCTAAATGGACGTGCCGACTGGTTTAAAGTAGGTGATGTGTTATGAAAATGCCAAAAAATTCGCCAAAAAACACCGCACTTTCAAGCCGAATCATGGAAGTCAGAGCGGTTTCTGCACAGGTCATTTTGCAAGTATTCGATCAGGGTAAGTCCTTATCGGCTTTAATTCCTGAAATCCAAAGCCAAGTAAAAGCTCAGGATTTACCATTATTGCAAGAAATCTGTTTTGGCATTTGCCGAGTGTTGCCACGTTTAGAATGGATTATTCGTTTATTGGTAGATAAGCCGTTAAAAGGGAAAACTCGCATTGTGCATTGTTTATTGTTGGTAGGATTATATCAAATACTCTACACCAGAATTCCTGCTCATGCGGCAATTAATGAAGTGGTGAATGCCACTAAAATACTCAAATGTGAGAGTTTCCGTGGGTTAATTAATGGCGTATTACGTCGTTTCTTACGAGAACAAGATGAAGTCTTAACAGTAGTCGATAAACACTGGCAGACCAATCACCCTGAATGGCTAGTGAATAAATTGAAGAAAGCCTATCCAAACTGGCGTGACATTATTGCAGCAAATAATCAAAAACCACCGATGTGGATTCGTGTTAATCCGCAACATTGCACAGCGAAAGACTATCAGCAGCTACTATTAGCGGAAACCGAGTTAGTCAGTTTTACTGATAATAATCCTTATGCCTTACGTTTGGCTCAACCAACTGCGGTGCAAAAATTACCTTATTTTGCAGATGGTTGGGTAACAGTACAAGATCTACACGCTCAATGGTCAGCCATTTTACTGGGTGGACAAAATGGCGAATTGATTTTAGATGCTTGTTCTGCTCCAGGGGGAAAGGCTACTCATATTTTAGAACTGGCTCCGCAGGCTAAAGTGGTGGCATTAGATGTCGAGCAGAGTCGTTTAAAACGTGTGGAAGAAAATTTAGCTCGCTTACAACAAAAAGCCTTGGTGATTTGTGGTGATGCAAGTCAGCCTGAACAATGGTTGCCACAGGTAGCAAAGTCTATTATCGGCAAGCAAACTGCGGTGCAATTTGATCGAATTTTATTAGATGCCCCTTGTTCTGCCACTGGGGTCATTCGCCGTCACCCTGATATTAAATGGTTGCGTCAAGAAAATGATATTGATCAGTTAGTTCAACTACAGAAAAAAATTCTCACTGCACTTTGGGCGAAGTTAAAACCAAATGGGATCTTGCTTTATGCGACTTGTTCCGTGCTACCCGAAGAAAATAACCAACAAATTACACAATTCTTAATAGAAAATAGAGATGCGAAGCTGGAAGCATTGCCATTTGATCAAATTGATGGTGAAATTGGTATGCAATTTTTACCAACAGAATTAGGTGGAGATGGGTTTTATTATGCGAAATTAAGGAAAATTTAGTTTTCCTATCTCAGCGTTTCGCCCAGATTTTCCGTGTTGAGAACGAAAAAAAAATGAGAAAACCCCGAAATTATTCGGGGCTCTTTTTAACATCTAATCAGAAATTATTTTTTTAATAATTCACGAATATCAGTAAGTAATTCTTCAGTTGTAGGACCTGCCGGTGCGGCTTCCACCGGTTTTTTCAATTTATTGATGCCTTTTACCATCATAAAAATAGCAAATGCAATGATAATAAAATCAAATATATTTTGAATAAATAAACCGTAGTTTAAGGTGACTGCTGGAGTTTCACCCACTGCCTCGGCTAACACAATTTTTAAATCTTTGAAATCCACGCCGCCCGTCAAAATACCTAATACCGGCATCACGACGTCAGCAACTAATGAACTCACAATTTTACCAAATGCACCACCGATGATCACACCGACAGCCATATCCACGACATTGCCACGCATAGCAAATTCACGAAATTCTTTCATAAAGCTCATAAATCTTTTTTTCCCTGTTGTTAAGTTGAATGTTAAAAGAGAGCGTATTATATAAATTTTAAACGTTTTGTATAGCTTTTTGTTTATTTTTTAGATAAAAAGTGTCGTCGGTTGAAACAGTTTCTCAATTTCGGAAACCTGTTTTTTATCCGCAAGGTAAACCACCACATGATCTTTTTCCTGAATAATCAGATCCTTGCGTGCAATAATCACTTCGCCACCACGCAATACTGCCCCAATTAGGGCACTATTTGGTAATTTTAGTTCACTGACTTTGCGACCGATAATATTTGAACTGGTTTCATCTCCATGCATAATGGCTTCCAACGCTTCGGCGGTACCATGACGAAGTGATGCAACATGAATAATATCCCCTTTACGTACATGTCCTAATAATGCAGAAATGGTCGCTTGTTGTGGAGACACGACAATGTCCACTGCCCCCCCTTGAATCAAGTTGATATATGCCATGCGTTGAATCAATACCATGACTTTTTTAGCCCCAAGTCGTTTGGCCAGCAACGCGGACATAATATTCGCTTCATCATCACTGGTTAAGGAAATAAACACATCCATATTCTCAATTTGTTCTTCAAATAACAAACCGTGATCGGATGCATCGCCATGAAAAACTAAGGTATTAGATAATTTTTCGGCTAATTGTGCGGCGCGTTCTGCTTTACGTTCAATTAATTTAACAGTGCAACTGTGTTCTAATTTTTGCGCCACACTTAAACCAATATTTCCCCCACCGGCAATCATCACTCGTTTATATGGGCGTTCTAGGCGTTGTAACTCTGACATCACTGCTTTGATATGTTCTGTCGCACAAATAAAAGTGACTTCATCACCAGCTTCAATAATGGTTGAAGCCTGAGGGCGAATGGCTTTATCTTGACGAAAAATAGACACGATACGACAATCAATATGAGGTAAATGCTCACGTAAAGCAGAAATTGCATAACCCACTAACGGACCACCATAATAAGCCTTACACACCACCACACTAATTTGTTTATTGGCAAAATGTGCAACTTGTAATGCCCCCGGATAATCAATCAAATGAACAATATCTTCGGTGACTAAATTTTCCGGTGAGATAATATGGTCAATAGGAATCACATCCGGCTGGAATAATCTTTCTTTTTCTCGTAAATACTCAACATTGCGAATACGTGCAATTTTAGTCGGGGTATGGAATAAGGTATAGGCAATTTGGCTGGCAACCATATTCGTTTCATCTGAATTGGTCACCGCCACTAACAAGTCTGCATCCATTGCACCCGCTTCACGCAACACGCTAGGAGATGATGCGGAGCCTGTTACTACTCGAAGATCATGCTTATCTTGTAAGCTAATCAGACGTTCCTGCTCATTATCAACAAGAGTTATATCATTATCTTCGCTCACTAAATTCTCTGCTAGTGTTGTTCCTACCTGTCCGGCACCTAGGATAATTATTTTCACGGTTGTTCCTATTTTCGTTTAATACTACGCGTTATATGCAAACAAAAAACGCTCTCGGCTGAGAGCGTTTATTATATTATTTTTTCGCTTTAAGTACACGTAATGCAAAAATCACGATACCTGCAGTAAACACCATTAATCCGAGAATCTCGCCAGTACTCCCCCAGTTTTCTAGACTTAACGCCAACGGTGCATCTGAACCACCAGAGGTTACCGAGCCTGCAATAATAAAGGCAAGCAATACGCCGATTAAACTTTCACCAACAATTAAACCGGCAGCAAATAAGGTGCCGTAACGTTCTGCTTTTTTCTTCATTTCAACGGCATTGTTGCCAGTACGTTTTGCATAACTGTCTAAATGACGATTAATTAACCAAGCTAAAACCGCTCCAACTACAATCGGTGCATTCACTGACGGAGGTAAATAAATCCCCATACCAACTGCTAATGCGGGTAAAGCAAAACGATTATTGGATGATTTTTTTAATAAGCTATCAATAATAATGAAAACTACGCCTAAACCGATACCAAAGAAGATATAACCCCATTCTAAATTATGCGAGAAAATACCGTTTGCAATGGTCATCATCAATGTTGCTTGTGGTGCAGAAAGGACTTGACTTGGATCCATACCTTCACGTGGAATTGCACCAGTAAAGCCATAAGAATAATAGAGAATATCAAGCACTGGCGCGATGACTAAGGCACCTACAATCACCCCGATAATTAACGCAACCTGTTGACGCCAAGGCGTGGCTTCAATTAAATAACCTGTTTTTAAATCTTGTAAGTTATCGTTAGAAATCGCTGCGGTACAGATTACGATAGAACAGCTAAATAAGGTTAATGCTGTTAAGAATTTTTGACCTTCAGCCGTATCTAATACACCGGTAGATGACCCGATTAACATCAACACAATCGCCGTAATAACGACCGAAATAATACCGATACCAGAAATTGGACTAGATGATGAACCGACCAGACCCGCCATATAACCACAAGCTGCAGCCACTAAGAAACCGATCACAAAAGCCAATAGCGTACAAACTACAATTAAGCTAATCGCTACTGCGGGTTCAATGCTGACTGGTTCTAAGAAACTATATAATGCCAATACAATCAATACCACCGAAATAATGCTGATATAAATCATCGCTTTAGGTGATAAATCTTGCGTAGTGCGGTCATTATTTTTGAAGTTTGGATCTCTTAATGCACGGAATGACTGGATCATGCCCTGTGCCATCGGTTTCATTAACACTAAGAGTGTCCAAATTGCCGCAATACCGATCGTTCCTACGCCGATAAAACGTACTTTACTTTTCCAAATACCGATCGCATAACCGACCATATCAGCATCTACCGGCATTGGAGAGGAAGATGTGAAATACGGCACTGCTACGCCCCAAGCAATGAAGATGCCGAGTAAAATCGCAATACCACCCACGATACCGACCAGATAACCCGCACCTAATAATGCCAATGAAAAACCCATTGGTACTTGAAAAATTGCATTACCGCCTTTAAACCAAAGGCTTGCACTATCAGCAATGACACGCAATCCGTTAGTCGCAAAGCCTACAATTGCGGCAATCATACCACCGGTCGCAATTTCCTTAATACCACTATCTGCGGAATGATCATCACCGGCCTTGAGAATTTCAGCGGCAGCAACCCCTTCCGGATAAGGCAAATCACTTTTGACCACCATGACATGACGCAAGGGTACAGTAAAAATAACCCCTAATACCCCACCTGAAATACAGATCAATAGGGTTTGCCAGAATGGAAAACCTTGCCAATAACCTAGCATTAACATAGCTGGCAACACGAAAATTACCGAAGATAAGGTACCCGCAGATGAAGCTTGGGTTTGTACCATATTATTTTCAAGAATATTGGCATCTTTGAAAAATTTTAATACCGCCATGGAAATCACGGCAGCTGGAATGGATGACGCAAAAGTCAATCCTACTTTTAATCCTAAATAGACATTTGATGCGGTAAAGACAACTGTAATTAACGCACCAAGAATAGTTCCCCTAAGGGTCAATTCCTTTAATGATTGTTGATTTGTTAACATTAATTTATTCCTTAAATTATAAAAAACCTTTTTATATTACTGCAATTTATACTCAAAAGGAAAGAGACAAATACCGACATATAAAATAACGTACATTTTATTAGAAAATATTCTATTTTATGATTATTTTTTATAATTTATTCAAATAATCACGTAAAGAATAAATAGCAACTAAATTTCTACTCTCACCAAATTCATGATTGTTGATTAATTCATCTAATTTACTTAACGGGAAACGCACAATTTCTAATGGTTCGGGTTCATCTCCATCCAATTTTGATGGATAAAAATCTCGAGCAACTAAAATATGCATGGTATTTTTCATAAACGTCGGATTTGAATAGACCGTGCGTAAATGAATAAATTGCTTTGCTCCTAAACCCAGCTCTTCTTGTAATTCTCGATTGGCACTTTGTTCGGGTGTTTCACCTTGTTCCATGCCTCCTTTACAAAATCCGAGTTCATAATGCTCTGTTCCTACTGCATATTCACGCATCATCAGCAAATCATCACCATCAATCGGTAACACCATGACTGCCGCTCGTCCAGACGGCTTAAAACGTTCATAAGTGCGGTGAATACCATTAGAGAATTTGAGTTCAACGGTTTGAATGGTAAACAAACGAGATTGGCAAGTAGTGCTAATATTCAAAATTTCAGGTAATTTCTTTTCAGAAAATAATTTCATTTGATGATCTCTTGTTTTACAAAAAATAAGAATCAAGATACCATAAACGCATCACAGATTTAAGGGAAAATCATGACAAAGTGTAAATCAACCAAATTACAGCATGAACAAGATAAAGATGATGATGTTCGTCTAGATAAATGGTTATGGGCGGCTCGTTTTTACAAAACTCGTTCCATTGCCAAAGAAATGATTGACGGAGGCAAGGTGCATTATAATGGTCAACGCACTAAACCGAATAAAACGGTGGAAATAGGTGCTACCATTAAATTACGTCAAGGCAACGAAGAAAAAGAAGTAAAAGTCACCGCACTTTCTACCCAACGCCGTGGTGCGCCCGAAGCTCAATTACTGTATAGCGAAACGGAACAAAGTGTTATAGCTCGGGAAAAAATAGCAGTAGCTCGTAAAATGAACGCTATGCCACATCCCGAGCGTCGCCCCAATAAAAAAGAACGCCGTGAGTTAATTCACTTTAAGCATCAGGACGATACCTTGTAAAAAAGTGATTCAACCTCATATAGCGAACAAGATCAACAAAAGTGCGGAGAAAAACACCGCACTTTTACATAAGGAATAAAAAATTACATGACTGATTATACAAAAGACAATGATAAACTCTACCGCTATTTGTTTCAAAATCGTGCCGTACGTGGCGAATGGGTGCGGTTAAATCAAAGTTTTAATGAAACTTTAAACACCCATCAATACCCCAAAGCCGTACGAAATTTACTCGGTGAAATGATGGTTGCCACAACTTTATTGACTGCCACATTGAAATTTAACGGCAATATTACCGTGCAAATTCAAGGTGATGGACCTCTTAAACTGGCGTTAGTCAACGGCACAGATAGCCAACAAATTCGAGCCTTAGCTCGTTTGCAAGGGGATATTTCTGATGATATGAACTTACATCAGATGATTGGTAAAGGCGTGTTAGTAATTACCATCGCCCCAACTGATGGCGAACGTTATCAAGGGGTTATCGCTTTAGACAAACCAACCCTTACTGAATGTTTAGAAGATTACTTTGCACGTTCCGAACAATTACAAACGCAATTAATTATTCGTACTGGTGAATTTGACGGCAAACCAGTTGCAGCAGGAATGTTGTTACAGATTATGCCTGATGGTCAAGGATCGCCAGAAGATTTTGAGCATTTAGCCACGCTCACCGCAACCATAAAAGATGAAGAAATTTTTGGTTTAACCACTGAAGAAATGCTTTATCGTTTATACCACCAAGAAAGCGTAGAAATTTATCCTGCTCAGAACATCAAATTCCATTGCGGCTGTTCGGCAGAACGTTCCGGATCCGCATTAATGTTAATTTCTGATGATGAAATTGATGAGATTCTGGCTGAACATCACGGTAGCATTGATATGCAATGTGAATGTTGTGGCACCCATTATTTCTTTAATAAAGAGAAAATCGATCAATTAAAAGCCAATAACCATTAGCTTTACATTAAGAGTTAATCAACCATAACATGATATCTAATCTCGTACATCAAGACGAGATTTTTTATCAAATTAAAAAGGCTAAGTCCTATTAATACAGAACTTAGCCCTTAACTTATCTATTTATGTTAAGCGATTACCATTGGTAACCAATACCTACACCACCAGAGTAGTGTCCTTCGCTATTGGCAGTACCATTCAATTTGATAATAACCTTACCATTATCACTTGCTCTTGAATAACCAATTGCGAGAGCAGATGCACCACTGTATGCACCACCTGCAGCAGCGACCATGGATTTACCCGGTATATAAACCTGTGGTAAGGCAGACGCTGCAGCAGCATTGGCACCGATACCACGAACACGCTTATCTAATTTAGATACACGTTGATCAAGTTTACTTACACTTTGTGACACATTTTTAAGCTGGCTCACATTCACTGCATCAGTATCTCCGATACCCGGTGCTACATTTGTAATACGAATAGGAGAAGAACCATCAGAACCTGCAATATTAATGGCTTTACCATGGGAATCTTCGGTTGTACCTATTGTTGCTGTATTACTACCTTTACCTACCGTCACAGTTTCAGTCGTCACTTTTTCAAATGTCGGCTTCAATGAAGTTGCAATGGAAATATTTTTGCCATCTTGTGTAATCGCAATGTTATTCCCTGCTTTCACACTCACCGTATCACCCATCGCCACTTTAGCCGTTGCATTTCCAGTTACCGTACCGGTTGAACCTTCAACTACACCTGTTGTCACATTCCAACCCTTAGCGACTTCATTGCTTAGATTGGTCACATTTTCATTAGTTTGATATAACTGGCTACCATTTACTGCATCAGTGCTGGTTGGTAAAAGCTCGCCTTTATCCAGATGAGTAATTTTTTGGTTGCCTGCGTTGATACCACTTTTTGTAACGCTTGGGCCACCAGTAATGGTTAAACCATTATCAGTTACCGTGGTATTGCCAGCAGTTAAACCCTCTTTAGTTAGTTTAACATTATCGCCAACTTTAACACCATCGTTATTAATAGTGGTATCACCAACTTTAACAGATCCGTCAGAACCTAAATCAAGATCTTTTGCAAGATCAAATGTCACGTTATTTTTGTCATTTTTAATAACAAGATTACCATCAGTATTGGTTAATGAGACAGTGTCATTCGGTTTTACTGTTGAATCATTCGTACCATCTGTTAGTTTCCATCCAGCATTAGCTGTAGCATTTACTACCTCTAATTGATCAACATTAACCGCATCAGTACCATCTACACCAGCTTTTACATTAGTAATGGTGTTATTACCGTTGTTCAGACCTTTATCGGTTAAACTCACAGAGTCTTTACCCTTTGGTGTAATAGTAAATCCATTACCATCAATAACCGATTTCCCATTGCTGGAAATAAAGGTGGCGTTAGTTAAGTCTTGTAACGCTTTCGCCATTTTGATAATAAGTTCACCATTTTCATTATCTACACGTAAGTTTTTATCAGTAACTGCGGCATTAGTGTCTAAATTACCTTTAATTGACAATGTCTCATTTAATTTCTTAGCAATAACTTGACCTTTATCACCAACAAAGTATAAACCATCGTTTAAGGTTGCGACTTCTTCTGTTGTACCATCTGATTTCTCATAAGTAATACGAGTTTTATTCTCTTCGCCATTAAGATCATTGCCTGCAATACCTTTTGTACCATTTGCAACCGTAATTGTCGCATTTGTACCGTCTTCAGCAATAATGCTAATCGAGCCGTCTGTACCATCTAAGCTGATTGAACCCGCTTCTCCAGAAGAGCCTACGGTAACGGTGGCATTTCCAGCATCAAGTTGAATTGCTGTATCGCCATCTTGATTGACGACCTGAACGTTACCACTGCCATTATTTTTACCGCCAATCGTTACGTCATTACCTAAACCAATTTCGAATTCTTTCGATGTACTATTAACTGTGGTTGTAATACCGTCTTTACCAACAACTTTGACCGTTGTACCTAAATCTTGTTTAAGTGGATTACCATTGTCATCGGTTAGACCAAAACCACCGCCTGCTGTTGCGTTAGTCACATTATGAATGGAATCTTTTAAGTCTCCAACATTTACAGCATTTGTTAATGTATCGCCTGTTGCATTAGCAAGGGTAACTGGCGAACCGTCAGTATTCTTGACTAGACCACTTGATACATTAGTAATGGTGTTATTACCGTTGTTCAGACCTTTATCGGTTAAACTCACAGAGTCTTTACCCGTTGGTGTAATAGTAAATCCATTACCATCAATAACCGATTTCCCATTGCTGGAAATAAAGGTGGCGTTAGTTAAGTCTTGTAACGCTTTCGCCATTTTGATAATAAGTTCACCATTTTCATTATCTACACGTAAGTTTTCATCAGTAACTGCGGCAGTAGTGTCTAAATTACCTTTAATTGACAATGTCTCATTTAATTTCTTAGCAATAACTTGACCTTTATCACCAACAAAGTATAAACCATCGTTTAAGGTTGCGACTTCTTCTGTTGTACCATCTGATTTCTCATAAGTAATACGAGTTTTGTTATTTCCGCCATCAAGATCATTGCCGTCAATACCTTTTGTACCATTTGCAACCGTAATTGTCGCATTTGTACCGTCTTCAGCAATAATGCTAATCGAGCCGTCTGTACCATCTAAGCTGATTGAACCCGCTTCTCCAGAAGAGCCTACGGTAACGGTGGCATTTCCAGCATCAAGTTGAATTGCTGTATCGCCATCTTGATTGACGACCTGAACGTTACCACTGCCATTATTTTTACCGCCAATCGTTACGTTATTACCTAAACCAATTTCGAATTCTTTCGACGTACTATTAACTGTGGTTGTAATACCGTCTTTACCAACAACTTTGACCGTTGTACCTAAATCTTGTTTAAGTGGATTACCATTGTCATCGGTTAGACCAAAACCACCGCCTGCTGTTGCGTTAGTCACATTATGAATGGAACCTTTTAAGTCTCCAACATTTACAGCATTTGTTAATGTATCGCCTGTTGCATTAGCAAGGGTAACTGGCGAACCGTCAGTATTCTTGACTAGACCACTTGATACATTAGTAATGGTGTTATTACCGTTGTTCAGACCTTTATCGGTTAAACTCACAGAGTCTTTACCCGTTGGTGTAATAGTAAATCCATTACCATCAATAACCGATTTCCCATTGCTGGAAATAAAGATGGCGTTAGTTAAGTCTTGTAACGCTTTCGCCATTTTGATAATAAGTTCACCATTTTCATTATCTACACGTAAGTTTTTATCAGTAACTGCGGCATTAGTGTCTAAATTACCTTTAATTGACAATGTCTCATTTAATTTCTTAGCAATAACTTGACCTTTATCACCAACAAAGTATAAACCATCGTTTAAGGTTGCGACTTCTTCTGTTGTACCATCTGATTTCTCATAAGTAATACGAGTTTTATTCTCTTCGCCATTAAGATCATTGCCTGCAATACCTTTTGTACCATTTGCAACCGTAATTGTCGCATTTGTACCGTCTTCAGCAATAATGCTAATCGAGCCGTCTGTACCATCTAAGCTGATTGAACCCGCTTCTCCAGAAGAGCCTACGGTAACGGTGGCATTTCCAGCATCAAGTTGAATTGCTGTATCGCCATCTTGATTGACGACCTGAACGTTACCACTGCCATTATTTTTACCGCCAATCGTTACGTTATTACCTAAACCAATTTCGAATTCTTTCGACGTACTATTAACTGTGGTTGTAATACCGTCTTTACCAACAACTTTGACCGTTGTACCTAAATCTTGTTTAAGTGGATTACCATTGTCATCGGTTAGACCAAAACCACCGCCTGCTGTTGCGTTAGTCACATTATGAATGGAACCTTTTAAGTCTCCAACATTTACAGCATTTGTTAATGTATCGCCTGTTGCATTAGCAAGGGTAACTGGCGAACCGTCAGTATTCTTGACTAGACCACTTGATACATTAGTAATGGTGTTATTACCATTATCCAAACCAGTATCAGTTAAACTCACATTAGCTTTACCGTCATTAGTAATCGTAACACCATTTTTATTGATTACCGTTTTATCCTTATCACTACCAAATGTTGCACTGGTTAAATTGGTTAATTCTTTGGCTAATCTAATTTCCATTGAGTTATTATCTGTTACGATAACACCAATGTTTTTATCTGTTTTAGTGGTTAATTTAGATGCTTCTGTCTCACCACCCGTAATATCAATAGCTTGATTTGAATTACGAGAAATGACATTTGTATCTGCATTTTGAGTTACATTGCCACCGTCTTGGTTGCTAAGAGCTGAATTATCACCAGCAAAACGCAATGGACGCGTTAAGGCGTATAACTGACTACCATTAATCGCATCAGTGCTTGCACTAGTTACTAAACCGGCTGCCACATTTTGAACACGGCGTTCTTGTCCAACTGCACCCACTGTCACTACACCTGTTGGTGTCGAGCCTGCAAAAGTGTAGGTTGCACTGTTATCAACAATACTAGCATAGGAATCCATGCCTTTAGTGCTTGTGCTTGTGCTTGTGCCACTCGCTACATATGCAGAAGCATTACCTAAATAAACAGAATTCTGTAGGGTAGCCGTGACATTATTACCTAAAATAAAGTAATCTGATCCCGATGTGTTAAGGGTATTATTGGCACCAATAATAGATGAATCGGTGATTTCTACTTTTTCAGTTGACGCAGCATCATCAATTTGTGCCACTGTATTATTATGACCGTAAACAAATAAACCACTTAAATCCTCGGCTAGTTTTTCGCCACTACTAATGGTATTGCCATAACCCGTCACATAAATATCTTTTAAGTTATTCACTGGCTTAGCACCACCTGGGGTCGCTGTAGTCACATTACCAATAGTGTTCAAATTACCCACAACGCGAGTATTTTCAGATGTTTGTAATATATTGTCGTTACCGAAAACACCACTTTCTTTCGCAGTAATACCACTATTCATATTACCCACAGAATAAGTGCCTGAACCACTAACTGAAGTGGTATTAGCTGTAGTGCCATCTCCGGCATAACCAATACTACCTGAATTTGTTCCGCTTACTTTTTGGTTTGTACCAAAAGCAATTGAATTAGTACCGGAAGCTTGTGCTGTTGTACCGATAGCAGTAGAAGATGTGCCTGTTGCATTTGCTTCGCTACCAAAAGCATTACTTGTTAGACCGGTAGAACGAGCTCGATCACCGATTGCATTGGCTTTTTCGGCAGAAGAAACCGCATAATAACCAAGCGCTATTGCACGATCTACATTTTCTGTTGTCGCATCTTTAGTTGAAGTGGAAGCAAGTGAACCAATCGCAATAGAGTTATTCCCTTCGGAACTCGCCCCCGCACCAATAGCCATATTGTATTGAAATACTTGAGAACCACTAATTGTTTTTGTTTCACTCGGTTTAGCAACACCATCATCTAACGCGGCAGACCCTTCATATTTGCTACCAATCGCAATAGAACCTGTACCTTGAGCAGTAACATAGTTACCTATCGCAATGCTATTATCGCCACTAGCTAAAACTGCTTGACCCGCTGCTAAAGAAACATTACCTGTGGCACCATTATTATTATAGTTACCTAATTCAGATCCGTTTACCTTCGTACTGAAATAATGGGTTTTCTCTTTATTAATTTCACTTCTCAATTGACCCAAATTAACAGCATCATCAGCAAGAACACCGTCAGCTACGCTACCAATAATCGTTTTCTGCTTATCTTTATTGAGTGTAATGCTGTTGTTTCCTGCCTCTCTTGGAATAACGTCATAATTAATACCTGAACCAGCCGTAATTGAAAGTGCACTAATGTTTGCATTGACTTTATTGTAAACATCATCAGATACCCGTTTCAATTGAGCTACTGTAACTGCATCTGAATCATCAGCACCATCAGCAACATTAACAATACGGCGTGAAAGATTATCATTACCTACAGATACAACCGTATCAGAAACATTTCCAGTTAAATAACCCTCTCTTGATTTAGTTGCTGCTACCGATGTAGAACCTAGAGCAACGTTATCTACGCCAGAAGCATTGGAATTTAAACCTAAAGCAAGAGATTGGCTACCACTTGCATTAGCACCATAACCCACAGCTACTGATTTTTCACCCGTTGCATTAGCGGTATAGCCCAAAGCCGATGAACCTGAACTGGCTGTTGTTAACGCACCAAGTGCAGTAGCAAATTGAACATTAGTTTGAGTTGAATAAGAATTGGCTTTTGTACCAATAGCAACATTATCACCTAAGGACTCATCACTTCCAACAATGTTCATACCTGCTTCGGTACCAACGGCGATATTACCTTTACCGCGTACATTAGAACCTGCTTGTTTACCAATAGCAATATTAAGTTGACCATCAACATTTTCACCAGATAATTCACCAATATTAATATGGGAATTTTTAGTGCCAGATGTACCAGCCTGTTGCCCTTTACCGGCATTTAAACCAATAGAAATAGTTTTAGATGCCGCTGATGAAGCACTATCACCAATTGCCACGCCACTTGGAGCAGAAGCAGTTGAGTTAGAACCAATTGCGGTGGCACTAGCTCCTCCTGCTGTTGCCGATGAACCCACTGCGGTGGATGCTACACCACTCGCCGTTGTATTAGGACCAACAGCAACTGCTGTCGTCGCTGCTACTTTCGCATTATCACCAATAGCTATAGCAGAATCAGAAGATTTTTGTACCTCAGCCTTATTACCAATAGCGATAGCACTACTACTGGCTATCGTTCGAGCCGAAGTTCCCATTGCAATGCTATCAGTTGCAAATGCTTTTTCAGCATCCTTATTAGCCGTTAATGCATCTTTACCGATGGCAATATTACTATTACCACGCCCTGTTGCATTATCACCGATTGCAATGGTACTTTCCCCATCTCCAACAACAGCGTCGCTGGCACCATCATACGCCAAATCACCAGTTGGCTTTGTACCGACACGGGAATCACTACCTATCGCGATACCTTGTTCAGCACTATTTTCAACTTTTGCATTTCCCCCAACAGCAACGGAATCATTTGCTTTAGCGCTGGTATTCGCCCCTGTCGCTACGGAATTATTGCCCGTTGCCCAAGCATTAGAACCAAGTGCGGTTGAATTCACATGAGTTGCATGAGCTTGATGACCTACTGCTACGGCTTTAGATGCATTTGCAATCGCTTCCGGACCCGCCGCTAAAGCGTTATCACCTGTTGCCTGAGCATCAGCTGCCGTAGACTTTACACGGAAATATTTAATCCCGGAATAAGTAGAGGTTAAACCGAGAGTATTAACCGAAGCATTTAAGGTATCAAATAATTTTTTATTTGCAATTACTGTATTATTCAATGTGTTAAGTTCGGTTTTATCTGCTTTTGTGCTATCTAAAGTTGTAACTTTCGTATTTAAATTATTTAAATCTGTTTGACTCGCCTTGGTTGCTACCGTATCTGTTAGCACCTTTACCTCAGATTTATTAGCTTTAGTATCTACTGTATCTTTTAATATTGTTAAATCACTTTGGTCTGCTTTATTATCAACTTTATCTGATAATATAATTAAATCTGTCTGATTAGCTTTACTGGAAATATCCGTTTCTAAAGTAGAAATCTTATTTGAAATATTAGTGCCATTAACTGTTAATGAATCGGTTGTAATACCGCCATTAAATGTGGCCGCACCTATAAAAGTTGAAGTTCCTGTAACAGATGCTGTTCCTGATACAATAAGATCGTCGGCATTGACATCTCTCGCTGTCGCATAAAATGGTGACATGAACAAAACCGTTAATGCCGCTATTTTATCTAATTTAAAAGGTAAACCGAATTGCGTTGTGGTATTCGTTATGGATGAAACCGGTGTAGCCGTTTTAATAGCGTTAGTTTTTCCTCTGGAGCTGGCTAATTCAGAAACTGCAATAAAAGCATTCGCCACTTGACTCCAAATGACTTTATAAATATGGTTCATAATACACACCTAAATGTACGTAATCTTATACTTCAAGTCTTAACCTACTACCCTAATCGTTAACACCGAATTTCGATAAGCATTACTATTTTGTTTATAACGACAAGCATTAGCTTTAACTAAGCTTTATCAATCCCTAATGAGTAAAAAATACTCTCATTCACGATGAATAGTAACAATTGAACGATTTTATTTCAATTATCTTTACATAAATTTACATAAGCTGAACCCCGTACTAATATACGGGGTTCAGCTTATGTGAAATATATGTGAAATATAGTGACATAATAATCTTTATTACTCTGTCAGGATTATGCTAATTTTTACTCTGTTCCAACAACCTATCCGAATTTTCCGTTGTTTTCAGTGCTACAGTGTCGATTGCCATTGCTGATTTTAGCACTTCATCACGTAACTGTTTTGCCAGTTCCTGCTCACCGACTTGCTCGAAGACATAGGTCGCCATAGTAATATCATTCGGCTCCAGTTTATCTTTATTTGCCACCACTTTTTTAAACACATCCGCTGCGTTGTCAAACTCCGCATTACGTACATATAAATAGCCTAAGGCACGATAAGCACAACAACCACTATTGGCTTCACTATTTTTTACCCGCTTTTGTAATAGTTTAATCAACTTACTGCTATCACTGGCTTGTAAACGCGTGATCTGTGCATACAGGGCAGAATTAAGATCACTATCCAAAGCCAATTTTTTCAAGGTTTCCACGCTTAAATCATAAGCCGATTCGTGGTCGTTACAATCAATTAATCGTTGAATTAAACCGATCCGTACATAGTGGTCATTATGGCGTTTACGAGGTTGATCTTGCCACCACGCGAGTAACCCATCGGCACCCTCTTCATTCATGATTTCATCCAATAAGCCATTTACCACATCCTGTTGAAGTGCGGTGAATTGTTGTGAAGAATACATATTTGTGCTTTCAATCACCGGTAAGATTTCATCCAGTGCTTCATAAGCTTCGGATTGTTGATAAATCTCCACGGCAAGTTTTAATACTTCCGGATTTCTGTTGTCCATCACTAACAAACTATCTACCGAACTGCGTGCGGCGGGCAATTTGTGTTGTAATAACAAAATTCGAGTACGCGCCAGTTCCACCGCCAAATTATCCGAACCGGCTAATTCCGTGGCTTCCATTAGATATTTATTCGCACTGAAATCATCACCATGTTGTTGAGCTGCTTCGGCAGCCTTAATAAAATTAAGAATCGGTTCGTCAGAATGTTTGGCATTTTTAGCAATGAGTTTTTCCGCTTTGGAATAATTGCCTTCATCCATTTTAATCAAGCCTTGTAAGGTTTGTTTTTGCGCTTTCACACGTTTACGACGTGAAAACCAACCGTAAGTGCTGTTGCTCAAACGGAAGAATTTTCGCAGCACCCATTCAATCACGTAAACCACCGCCATGGCGATGACGAAGAATACCACTAAGGTCACCAGTGATAATTCATAATTGGTATTGACCGTTTGAATCAACACATAACCTTGCTTGCCGGCTAAATAAGGTCCTGCAATTAAGCCTGCCAGTAATACAAGCATTAGGAATAAAATTCTAAACATTGTATTGCTCCTTATTGTTGCTCGGTGTTAGCCGGTTTTTCACCATTGTCTGCAGGTGTTTCGGTCACGCTTTCTGCTGCGTTATTTTCTTCCGCTGATTTTATTTCTTCCACCGCCACTTGATTGGATTCAGTCAAGGTTTTATCTGCTGAAATCTCAATTTTTTGTACTTCTTGCGGTGTTTTATTGAGTAATTTATCCAACGCATTTAAACTGTTTAATTGACTTGGCACTTCAATATAAATAGATTGTTCTGCTAATTCATCCAGTGATTTTAAGAATGCGGTAGCCGTTTCCGAATTAGTATCAAAATAACTTCTAATCCATGCGGCAACAGTTTCAAGGGACTGTTTATACAATTCATTTTGCTGACGCGGTACGGCGAGAATCGCAATTTGTAAACGTAAGCGAATATTCTCACGTAAGTAAATATCCTGATTTGGTGCCAATAAGGCTTGGGTGGCATTTTCCGAACGTGGGGTAATGCGAATAAAGTGATTTAAGAACGACGTTGCACTTTTTTCAAGATTTTTTTCCCAGTCATTCATATCATCAGATATTTTAATATCTTGATTTTGTTCATCACCAAAATTCACGTTAGTGACTATTAATTCATCCACATTATTCGCGAGCTGCGATAAACGTTGCATAATCGCATTTTGGTCCACGCTATTGACTGAAAGTAATTGCTTTAAATCTTGGTTAATTGCGGCACGAATTAATTTAACTTGTGGCTCATCGACTTTAGTTAATACCTCGTCTGCCACTTTTAATAATGAAATGCTGGTATCAATATCGTTATCCAACACGAGTTTACGTAACGCATTGGTGAGTAAAAAATCAGCTTCACTCAATAACCACTCACTTGGTTGTGCATTGCTCGCTTTAATCAGCTTATTCACTTCGGCTGTTAAGTTTGCATAAGCGGTGTCTTGTTCAGACAAGTTTTGTGCTAGGCTGGCGAGTTTTTGATCATTCGCTTTTAAGCCGGCAAGTAAATGCTCAATTTGAGCCCGTTCTTGTGCAAAGTTTGGCATTTCTGCAAGGGTATTACTGGTGTTTGCTGTCTGCTCTAAGCCACCAGAAATACGTTGTTCAAGTGCGGTGATTTTTTGGTTAATTTTATCCACTTCCAGTTGACCGAAATAATAACCCGCACCACCAAGCCCTAATGCCACCAATAAAGCGAATATGCCTAATGCGGAACCACCTTTTTTTATCACCACGGTTTCGGTTTGTTGTGGCTCAGTGTTACGACTGTCTGTGGACGGTTCGACGTTGGACTTTTCTACTTTTCCAGTATCTAGCGTAGGCTCAACGTTTACGTTTTTGTCTGCCTTGTCAGTGACATTTTTCTTCACTTCGCCAGCATCTGTTCCCGCAGTTGTCCCCACAACGCCTTGGTTCTGAACGCCATCAGATTGCATTTCTTTTTTATTACTCATACCAACTCTCTCTCGTTTAAAATTAAGATGTTAATAACCTGCTTGCTAATGTCTCGACCAAAGTGGCATTATCTGCTTTCGGTGCAATAATAATATTTTCTTTTTGCCAACCGACTGCAAGCGCTAAATTTGCAATACGGCGACTAATAGTAACTAATTGACAACCTTTTAACCACGTTTGTTCTCTCACCGGTACAAAGTCAACCAGAGAATGTAAAATCTCCGCACTGGTGACTAAAACACAGTTAATGCCGGCACGTTTCCATAAATCAATTTGCTCGTCATTATTGTAGTCTATCGGCAAGCGTTGATAACATTCTAACACATTTATTGTTGCACCACGTAATTTTGCTTGTTCCAGAAAATGCTCACGTCCGCCATTACCGCGTAAAATCAGGATATTTTTATCAGTTAAATCTTGCATTAACGGTAAATTTAACACACCTTCGCTATTTTCTTGCTGAAATGGATAATGCACAGCAATCTCACCGTGACTCGCCAAATATTCCGCGGTGCCTTGCCCCACGGCAAAATACTCGATATCTTCTCGCCATTGAAAGCCAGTGGCTAATAAAGTTTCCACAGCAAATTTCACCGCGCTTTTGGAGACACAAAAAATATAATCACCCGATTTTAACTGACTAATTTTATTTGGTAATTGATTGAGCTCTCGTCCGGCAGAAATGGAAAAAAACGGTAAATGAATATTGGCTATGCCGACTTTATTCAACATCTCCGCTAATTGTTTGCCCGCTTGATCCGGGCGCGTAATTAACACTGCCATAACGCTTAATCCTGATAAATTTCCGCTAAGATTTTATCTGCCCCTTGCGCCAATAATTGCTCGGCAATTTGTACACCTAAAACATCCGCATTTTGCACCGCACTTTTGCCCTCGGCACGGATAATTTGTGAACCGTCTAATGAACCCACCAACGCACGTAAATAGAATTCGTTTTGTTGTATTACAGCAAAACCGGCAATCGGTACCTGACAACCACCTTGTAAATGGGCATTCATTGCTCGTTCCGCACGTACGCAAGCGGTGGTTTCTACATCAGATAACGACGCAAGTAATTGTTGTACACGTTGATCATCCACTCGGCATTCAATCCCAACTGCACCTTGTCCTGCTGCGGGTAAACAATCGGATATATCAATAAAAGAGGCAATACGTTGTTCTAATCCTAAACGGATTAATCCCGCAGATGCTAAAATAATTGCATCATAATCGCCATGATCTAATTTATTTAATCGAGTTCCCACATTGCCACGCAAAGATTGAATTTGCAAATCAGGGCGTAGATTTTTTAATTGACACTGACGGCGTAAACTGGATGTACCGACTATCGCACCCAGTGGCAATTCAGTCAAATTTTTATAATGATTTGACACAAATGCATCACGTGGATCTTCACGCTGGCAAATCACACTTAAACCTAAACCCGTCGGAAATTGCATCGGTACATCTTTCATAGAATGTACCGCAATATCCGCTTCACCATTTAATAACGCATGTTCTAATTCTTTGACAAACAAGCCTTTTCCACCGATTTTAGCTAATGGCGTGTCTAAAATCACATCCCCTTTCGTCACCATTTTAACCAGTTCAATAGTTAATTCAGGATAAAGGGCTTGCAAGCGTTGTTTGACATAGTTGGCTTGCCATAATGCCAATGGGCTTTGTCTGGTGGCAATTTTTAGGCTGTTATTCTTAGTATGCGACATTATAAAATCATCTTAATTAATTTATCCGCTTTAATACGAGCAAAACGTTTCAATAAGCGTTGCACCGGCTCCGGATACTGTTCCATGGTGTCGAGTTCCGAATAATGTTTTACGATTGTGGTATATCGACGAATTTCACTTAATTCTTGTTGTATTTTCGGTTGTAGTTGCTGCTTGGGATCAGAAATAAACAACCCATTTTCAGCATCTAACCGCCATGCTCGTGGATTTAAGTTGTTACCCGTCAATAACACATATTTTTTATCCACCCAAATACCTTTTAGGTGATAGCTATGATCTTGATCTTTCCATAAACGGACTGTCAAATGCCCATTATTAATTTCATGTTCAAATTTTTTACAGAAAGCACGTAGGTTTTTCTCATATAAATAAGGTAACCCGCCCGCCATTTTAAAAGGTTCTGACGGTGGAATATAAAAATCGTTAGCGGTTTTATCACCAACAATAATTTCTACCTGTTTTCCGTCATTTAATAAATCACGGATTTTAATTTGTAACGTGCGAGGAAAGTTAAAATACGGCGTGCAAATGATCAGTTTTTGTTCCACCAGCACAAATAAATCTTGGATGGTACGGTTTAATAAATTATCTCTCGCCCCTAAACCGAATAAAGGCGAAATTAATAAATCATCTTGAAATTGCACCGCACTTTCTAACTGATATTTTGCATAAGCAATTAAATAACGACGAAAAGACTTAATCTGATGCTTAATTTCTTTAGTTTTTGGACGCTGTTTATCATCTAGCGGTAAAACCACATTAGGATCACTTAAATATTGTTGGATAAATCGCACGAAACTATCAGCTAACCGTGGGTTTTTAATTTTTTGATAGCGGTCATAGCGATATTTTTCTTGCTGATATAAATAGACATTGTTGATACTCGCACCACTGTAAAGCACCGTATCATCAAATACAAAACCTTTAATATGTAATACACCGAACACTTCTCGGCTATTAATCGGTACCCCAAAGAACATGGGATCATTGTGGTGTAACGCTCGCTGTTTTGCATACCAATCGGCGTTTGTCGTGCCTTTTTCCGCACCAATAAGATTACGTTGAGCGCGATGCCAATCCACCAAGATTTTAACATCTAAATCCGGATTGTTCGCTTTTGCTTGATAAATTTCCGCTAAAATTTCTTCGCCAGCTTCATCAAATTGCCAGTAAAGTGCGGTGAAATAAATGCGTGTTTTAGCATGACGGATCAATTCAATAATGGCTTGTTTAAATGCTTTTGGACCTGAAATAAATTCAATATCATCCGCAACTTGTGGCACATAGTCCATTTTATCAAGATGTTGTTTTGCTTTTTTTAGTCGATTAATAAACATAATATTTCTTCACATTACTCAGCATTATTTTGGTAGTTTACAATATTTATTCATGTATTGGGTAGAAAAAAGCATTTTTTTGCTATAATAGCCCTAATCTTCCTTTATTAGTGGCTACATTATGAACAAATCTACACCTTCCCATTTTAGTAAACCTTCTTTTTCGACCGCGTCTAATGAAAAACGTTTTAAACCAACATTTAAACAAGAACGCCAATTTAATGATCGTTCAGAAAGATCAGAAAAAAACGAAAAATTCACTAAAAATAAACCGCACTTTTCTAATAAAAATCATCGAAATGAGCAACAAAGTGATGAAAAACGTTTTTCTGATCGTCGTTCAAATAACACAAAACGCTCAAACTACCAACAACCTGTATTAGAACCACAAATCACCGAAACAACCTTAGGTGGGGTAAAAGTGGTCATAAAATCAACAGGAATAAGCGATAAACCGAGAGAGAAAAAAACGGGTGCGTTATCTCCAAGAGCCCCTGAAAAAATCAAGAAAAATCGTGCAGAAGAAATGAAGATTTTTGGTGAAAATGCTTGTTTGAGTTTATTTGAACAACGACCGGAAACGATTGTACGAGTTTGGGCAACAGTGGAAATGGCGCATAAAATCGGGGAGATTTTTAGTTATTTAGCCAACAATAAAAAAGTCTATCACGTTGTCGATCGAGCTGAATTGGAATTAGTTAGTGGTTCTGAACATCATGGCGGAATTTGTATGTTAGTGAAAAAACCACGTACATTTACCTTGACCGGCTATGTGGATTTAGCTCGTAAAGCCGATTGTTTAATCATGTTAGACGGTGTAGCGAATAATCCACAAAATCTAGGAGGAATTTTGCGTACTTGTGCTTTTTATGGCGTGAAAGGTATTATTACTAGCCAACCTGAGATGTTACTCAATGCCAATACCGCTCGAGTTGCCGAAGGCGGTTTGGAATATGTACATATTTTACAATCCCATGACGGTGAAACTGCATTACAGCAATTACGCCAAGCTGGTTATCAAATTGTGCATATTAGCCATGAAAAACAAGCACAGAGCATTAATAGCCTACAATTACAAGATAAAGTTGTGTTTGTGTTAGCCAACGGCTGGGCGGTAAAAGAGGATACTAAGGTCAATTTAAGTTTAGCCAATCCATTAAAAAATGGCTTAAATGTCGCAGTAGCTACTGGCGTGTTGTTGGCGAAGTGGGTGGCGAGATAGCTACGCCCTGCACTGGCGTACAGGGCTAGGTATAGTAACGATGCTCCGCATCTTGTGTCATCTAGTAGCTACGGAGTAGCGTTACATTCGTAACCCCGTATGCAAGTACGGGGGCTATTATTACAATTTATCCGCATGATGAATTAACACAAAACGTTCCCAAAGTTCTTCTTGGCTTTCTATATGGTCAGGATCGAGAATAATACATTTAGTAATCGGGCAAACTTTTTGGCAGGTTGGGGTGTCATAATGCCCAACACATTCGGTGCAAAGATTTGGATCAATTTCATAAATATCATCACCAATAGAGATCGCATCATTCGGACATTCCGGCAGACACATATCGCAATTTGTGCATTTATCAGTGATGAGTAACGCCATAATAATCTCGTGAGTGAACTAAAAGTAGGCGATTATATAGAATTTTAACATAAATTTAAAGGTTAAGAAATGAAACAAAAACAACAGAAACAACTCGTTCAACTCATTATTGTCGCTATCGGCTTACTGATTTATTTTGCCATAAACTGGTTTAGAAGTGATGTTCAACACCAACCAACTCAACCAACCACCACAAAACAAGCTCAAAAACAAAACAATAGCAATGTAAAGGTTAATCAAAGTGCGGTGAATTCTGATTATGATTTTGTCATGTCTAACGATCCTATCGGACCCAATAAAAATGCTAAGACTGATTATTATATGCTTGCATTATCTTGGTCGCCTGCATTCTGTAATAATCAGCAAGAAAAATATGGCAAAAACCTACCTCAGTCTGCTCTTATGCAATGTGGCACACAACAAAAATATGGTTGGGTAATTCATGGGTTATGGCCACAAAATGCTAACGCTCAAAGTACGACTGATCACCCTCGATTTTGTCAAGGGGATTTACCTGCGGTGGATTATGCGATTATTCAAAATTATTTAACAGAAAGTCCTAGCCCAAATTTATTGCAAGGCGAATGGGAAAAACACGGTGCCTGTGCTTTTAAAAGTGCAGAAAAATATTTCAAAAAACAACAAGATTTATACCGCAGTTTAGTGTTACCCACAGAACAAATGAACAAAAAAGATTTGTTCCGTTGGATAAAACAACACAATACCCAATTAAAAAACGCCTATTTAGCAGCAAGTCGTAGCGAATTATTTATTTGTTATGATTTAAATTGGCAAGTCATAGATTGCAAATAATTGACAATAATTTGATCTAAAGCAGTTACAATACATTAGAGATCTCGCTATAATAAAAAAGATTTACAGTTTTATTATTTTTAACAAAAAGAGGAAACATTATGTCAGTAATCAAAATGGCAGACCTTGATTTAGCCGGTAAACGTCTTTTCATTCGTGCAGATTTAAATGTGCCAGTCAAAGATGGTAAGGTCACTTCTGATGCTCGTATTCGTGCGACCATTCCTACCTTAAAATTAGCCTTACAAAAAGGGGCAAAAGTCATGGTAACTTCTCACTTAGGTCGCCCAACCGAGGGTGAAGCGTGCCAACCAGAAGATTCATTACAACCTGTTGTTGATTACTTAAACAACGTTTTGGACGTACCTGTTCGTTTAGTAACCGATTATTTAAATGGCGTTGATGTTAAAGAAAATGAAATCGTGGTGCTTGAAAATGTACGTGTTAATAAAGGCGAGAAGAAAAACGATCCTGAATTAGGTAAAAAATACGCCGCACTTTGTGATGTATTTGTAATGGACGCATTCGGTACCGCTCACCGTGCGCAAGCATCAACTTATGGTGTAGCAGAATATGCACCTGTAGCTTGTGCTGGTCCATTATTAGCTGCAGAACTTGATGCGTTAGGTAAAGCATTAAAAGAGCCACAACGCCCAATGTTGGCGATTGTGGGTGGTTCAAAAGTATCCACTAAATTAACCGTGTTAGATAGCCTTTCAAAAATCGCCGACCAAATTATCGTAGGCGGTGGTATCGCTAATACCTTTATCGCAGCTGAAGGTAAAGCAGTCGGTAAATCACTTTACGAAGAAGATTTAATCCCTGAAGCTCAACGTTTAGCTAAACAAACCAAAATCCCTGTACCAGTAGATGTACGTGTCGGTACAGAATTTTCTGAAACTGCACCAGCCACTGAAAAATCAGTTGATGATGTAAAAGCTGACGAATCTATTTTCGATATTGGTGACAAAACCGCTGAAGAATTGGCGAAAATCATCAAAGCGTCAAAAACTATTCTTTGGAACGGTCCAGTAGGCGTGTTTGAATTCCCTAACTTCCGTAAAGGAACTGAAGTGATTTCAAATGCTATCGCTGAAGCCACTGCAAACGGAGCATTCTCCATCGCGGGGGGCGGTGATACGCTTGCGGCGATCGATTTATTCGGCATTAAAGATAAAATTTCTTATATTTCAACTGGTGGTGGTGCGTTCTTAGAATTTGTAGAAGGCAAAGTATTACCAGCCGTTGAAATTTTAGAGAAACGTGCAAACGGTTAATAACCCCATTCCGTAGGGACGGATCGATGTATCCGCCCGTAAAAACAATCAAATTTAAATAAGGAAAAAACAAAATGGCATTATTAGATATCGTAAAACCTGGTGTTGTCACTGGTGATGATGTACAAAAAGTATTCGCTTATGCAAAAGCACACAACTTCGCAATTCCAGCGGTAAACTGTGTAGGTTCTGACAGTGTAAACGCTGTATTAGAAACAGCGGCTCGTGTTAAAGCCCCTGTTATCGTGCAATTCTCAAACGGCGGTGCAGCGTTCTATGCAGGTAAAGGCATTAAACCTACTTCAGGTACTCGCCCTGATGTACTAGGTGCCATCGCTGGTGCAAAACACGTTCACGCTTTAGCACAAGAATACGGTGTGCCAGTCATTCTTCACACTGACCACGCTGCGAAAAAATTATTACCTTGGATTGACGGTTTATTAGATGCAGGTGAAAAACACTTTGCTGAAACAGGTAAACCATTATTTTCATCTCACATGATCGATTTATCCGAAGAACCTATTGCAGAAAATATGGAAATCTGTAAACAATACCTTGCTCGTATGAACAAATTAGGTATGACTTTAGAGATCGAAATTGGTATCACGGGTGGTGAAGAAGATGGCGTGGACAACAGCGATGTTGATGAATCACGTTTATATACCCAACCTGAAGATGTCTTATTCGTTTACGACAGCTTAAACCCTGTTAGCCCACGTTTCACCGTGGCGGCAGCGTTTGGTAACGTACACGGCGTTTACAAACCAGGTAATGTAAAATTAAAACCATCTATCTTAGGTGCGTCACAAGAGTTCGTGTCTAAAGAACGTAACTTACCTGCAAAATCCATCGACTTCGTATTCCACGGTGGTTCAGGTTCAAGCCGTGAAGAAATCCGTGAAGCCATCGGTTACGGTGCCATCAAAATGAACATCGACACCGATACACAATGGGCATCTTGGGACGGTATTTTGCAATTCTACAAAGCCAATGAAGCCTATTTACAAGGTCAATTAGGCAACCCAGAAGGTCCTGATTCACCAAACAAAAAATTCTACGATCCACGTGTTTGGTTACGCAAAATGGAAGAATCTATGTCTAAACGCTTAGAAAAATCTTTCGAAGATTTAAACTGCGTAAACGTATTATAATTGTTTAAAATACGCTAAAATAACACCGCACTATTTTTAATGGTGCGGTTTTTTTATGCCCTAGCGTACAGGGCTAGGCATGGTGATGATGCTCCGCATCTTAATAAACTGACAAGCCACAGCGTGGCGTAATATGCTTAACCCCGTACGCAAGTACGGGGGGAAAATCGGAAAAATGACAATATTAACTTTTATCAAACAAAATAAAATGCTTGCCTTAACCAACTCTGCGGTTGGACTTTATTTTTTAACTACTTTGCTATTTAAAGGCTCACATAATATCGGCTTTGCGTTGTTAGTCGTAACAGGAATTATTTTTGCCATTTATCATTTTGTTAAAAAACAGCCTGTTGATTTTATTCCACAAGATAAATGGATAACGATCAGTTTTGTGTTTTATATTCTAGTATTTTTGTTATCACTATTGGTTAATGGTGGCAAAATGAGTGAACTGGATAATCCAAGCCGCGCTTTATTAGTTCTACCCCTCATCTTACTATTTATTAAATATCCGCCGAAATTAACGATTTTACTGGTTTGTATTCCTGTTGGTGCAGTGATTGCCGGCATTGTGGCGTTAATTCATCGCTTTGTGTTGCATTATATCAGAGCATTTGAACACCAAATGCAGATTCAAGCCGGTGATATTGCCATGTCATTAGGTATGTTTAGCTTTGCTATTGCCTTATATTTTGCTTATAAAAAACAAACAAAATTGACCGCACTTTGCTTTATTGCTTCATTATGCGGTATTTTAGCCAGTTTACTTTCTACCGCTCGTGGCGGTTGGGTTGGTGTACCTTTTATTTTAGGCATGATCTTTTGGGTTTATCGTAAACAACTATCGAAAAAAGTCGTCGGGATAGTTTCCACGGTATTAGTGGTATTAATTGCTGTAGCCGTAATGATTCCACAAACCCGAATTACGCAGCGTATTCAACAAATGGAACGAGATATTTCCGTTTATGTCGATAAAAATAACGCGGGCACTTCCCTAGGTGCCAGATTTGATATGTGGAAAAGTGCGGTGTTAATGGCGAAAGAAAAGCCCTTATTAGGTTGGGGGACCGAAGGAAGTAATCAACAACGTAAAGAACAAGCGAAACAAAAATTAGTCCATCCAGTGGTAGGGAATTTTACCCACGCCCATAATCAATATTTAGATGATCTTTCTAAGCGTGGTATTTTAGGATTAATCGTATTGTTCGGTATTTTATTCGTGCCACTTGGTTATTTCTGGAAAAACATGGCATCACAACATGCTACGATAAAATTAACCGCACTCTTAGGTTCTATCCATATTATTTCAGTCATGTTTTACTGTTTGAGTCAGGGATTTCTTGCACATAACTCGGGGACGATCTTTTATTTTCTCGTTACTACCATTTTTTATGGAACATTAAAAGAACAAATAAAACAAGCTCAACATTAAGGCGGATAATTCTCCGCCTAATTTTTAGCCCAAAATCATCAATGCCCACACCACCACAAAATTGACAATCGCCATAAAAACTGCCGCCGAACCTTGATCTTTAGCTCTGCCCGATAACTCGTGGCGTTCAGTACCAATACGATCAATAGCACACTCCACTGCACTGTTCAGCAACTCCGTTACCAATACAATTAAATACGCCCCAAGCATTAAAGCAATCTCAAATTTGCCATTGCCAAACCAAAAAGCAAGGGGAACAATAAAAATCCCTAAAAATAATTCGTGGCGAAAAGCTGCTTCATTTTTCACCGCACTTTTTAAGCCCTGCAAGGAATAGCGAGTAGAATTAATTAAATGGGTCAACCCCGTAGTTTTATCTGTCATTTTTATTCTCTTTGTTTAAATTCTTTTCACATCAATCACATCATCTAGTTGAGCTAGGCGAGCTAAGACTTTGCTTAACATCTCCACATTACCTAATTCCAACTCAAGATCTATGGTTGCCACCTGACGTTTTCGGTCGGTACGACTTGAAACGCCACTGACATTAATTTTATCATTGGCTAATACAGTTGTAATATCACGTAACAAACCGCTACGGTCACTAGCAAGCAATCGCACATTAATATTAAACGAGCCAGAAAGCTCCTTTCCCCAAGTAGTTTCAATCACACGTTCTTCATTCGCCGTACGTAATTTTTTGAGCTGTTCGCAGTCCGCACGATGAATAGAAATACCTCTCCCTTGAGTAATATAACCGACAATTTTATCACCTGGAATCGGTTGACAACAACGAGCAATATGGTGCATTAAATTGCCAACGCCATTAACCACCACATAGCCTTGTTTTTCCGATTTTTGGTTAGAATTAACCGCACTTTTTTGGCTATTCTTTTGGCTAACATGGCGTAAAATTTCTTCGTCTGCCTGCTCTGCCGTTGGCTTGATTAATTTACCTTGCAAGAAATTAATCAACTGATGCAATTTAATATCGCCACTACCCAAACCATTATATAAATCATCAATTTGTTTTAAGTTATAACGTGGCAAGGCATATTGTTCCGCTTGTTTAAGGGTAAGATTCAGGCGACTCAATTCTGCTTCTAGCATTTCTTTGCCAAGTGGAATATTTTTATCCCGATCGAGTTTTTTAAACCACGCCATAATTTTTGAGCGTGCCTTTTGCGTATGAGTAAACCCTGAATTTGGATTTAACCAATCTCGGCTTGGGTTTGGATTTTTTTGAGTGATAATTTCGAGTTGATCACCCATTTGCAACTGGTAAGTAAACGGCACGATCCGTCCAGCCACTTTCGCACCAATACAACGATGTCCCACATCACTATGAATCGCATAAGCAAAATCTAACGGCGTAGAACCTGTTGGTAAATCTACCACTTCGCCTTTCGGTGTAAACACATAAACACGATCATCAAATACCTGCGTCCGCATTTCTTCTAGCATTTCGCCACTATCCATAATATCTGCTTGCCACGCTAACAGTTTACGTAACCAAGAAATTTTTTCTTCGTAAGCAGACATTGAACCCGTAGTGCCTTCTTTATATTTCCAGTGAGCTGCTACGCCCAGCTCTGCGTCATTGTGCATTTGGTGAGTACGAATTTGCACTTCAATCGGCTTATCCCCCTCACCCAACACCACCGTATGAATGGACTGATAACCGTTCGGTTTGGGATTGGCAATATAATCATCAAACTGTTCTGCTAAATGCTGATAATGAGTATGTACAATGCCAAGTGCGGTGTAACAATCCTGCAAATTGGGGACTAAAATCCGCACCGCTCGAATATCATAAAGTTGCTCAAAGGCAAGGTGTTTTTTCTGCATTTTTCGCCAAATGCTGTAAATATGTTTCGGTCGTCCATACACATCTACGCTATCAATAGCTTCGTGCAAATAGCCTGACAGTTGATTGACAAAATCTTGAATATATTGCTCGCGGTCTAAACGGCGTTCAGCTAATTTATGTGCAATAATCCGATATTGCTCCGACTGCAAATTACGGAAACAATAATCTTCCAACTCCCATTTTAACTGACCAATTCCCAAACGATTGGCAAGGGGGGCATAAATATTGCTACATTCTTTGGCAGCGGCAATTTTTTCCGCTTTTGAATAGCGTTTATCCGCATCACGCAAATAAGTAATCCGTTCCGCTAATTTGATGATCACACAACGGAAATCGTCCACCATTGCCAACAGCATACGGCGGATATTGTCGATTTGTAGATTATTATTGGACTGGTTGGCGTTCAGTTGGCGAATATTATTCATTTCCAACACACCTTTGACTAATTTACTGATTTTGCTCCCGAAATCTTCTTTGACTTGTTCAAGGGTAACGATTTTGGCATGCACGACTGGAAATAACATTGCGGCAAGTAAGGTATCCCCATCCATATTCAGACTATGTAAAATTTCCACCATTTCTACACCGTCACGCAAATACCAATGGCTATTTAAGAAAAGCTGATCGGCATTTTCTCTTGCATATCGCCAAGCTCGCATTAGATCATTAGCGACTGGCTCAACTAGACCTAAATTTGCACACCAGTGCTGAATACTAAAGTCCTTTGGATTTAATAAGTGAGAACCGCGTACCGCAACCATATTTTTTCCTTATTTTTTCTCAAACAACGAGATACTTTCCAAATGTCCTGTATGAGGGAACATATCGATCATTGCTACTTTGCTTAATTGATAGCCTGAATTTAACAAATTCTCCGCATCACGTACCAAAGTTGCTGGATTACAAGAAATATACAAAATTTTATCCGCTTGCAACTGGCAAATACTTTCCATAGCAAAAGATGCACCACTACGGGGCGGATCGAGCAAAATTTTATTAAATGGTGTTTTCGCCCAATGTTGGTTTAAAAACGGCTGATCCAAATCCCCTTGCTCAAATTCGACATTGCAACAGCTATTTTGTTCCGCATTTTTGCGAGCTTTCTCAACCATTTCTGCGACACCTTCTACACCCACTACTTTTTGTACTAACTGACTTATCGGTAAGGTGAAATTACCCATTCCACAAAATAAATCTAGCACGCAATCAGTTTTATTCAACGCCAACCAATTCAACGCCGTTGCCACCATCTGCTGGTTTAATAAGCGATTAATTTGAATAAAATCCCGAATATCAAACTGGAGCAACAAATCGCCAATTTGATAATAAGGTATCTCGCCACAAAATTGTTGAATTTGCTGATCATCTTGAACAAACAACATCAATTTTTCCTGTTCCGCAAAATTTAACAGCAAACTGCGGTCTTTTTCACTCAAGTTTTTACTATAACGTAGTAACATGGCTATGCCATTGTCTGCTAAGGTTAATTCAATATGCCCGAGTAATTTGGGTTGAGAAAATTGACGTAATAATGTGAGAAGTTTCGGCAATAAGTTATCCAGTGCTGGTTCAAGTACATCACATTGCTGAATATTCACTATTTGCGATGAGCTTTTTCGCCGAAAGCCGATGTCAAGCTGCTTAGTTTTGGGATTTACGTTCACACTCAACCGCACCCGACGACGATATTGCCAGCCGTCACCGACAATCATCGGCATAAACACAATGCCCTGCGGTTGCAATTTTTCTAAACGAGAAAACAACGCCTGTTGTTTAGCCAGCCTTTGCATTTCAAGCGGAATATGTTGACTCTGACAACCACCACAAGCCTGATACACTGCACACTGTGGTGCTTGCCGCTGTGGATTGGTATGTAAAATCTTCTTCGCGACCGCCCGTCCATACTGGCGTTTTTCTTCTATAATTTCCGCTTGCACGGTTTCATTTGGCAAAGCATTTTCCACAAACCACGTCTTACCATTTACTTTACCCACGCCCAATCCCTGATAATCCAAAGATTGAATGGTCAATTCAAAGTGCGGTGTTTTTTTCGCTTTTTTTTCTGGAGTGTAAAATAATGCCATTGTGTTAAATTATTTTAAATATAAAATATTTTGGCTAAACAATTCCCGACTTTTCAAAGGATTATTACCAAGATAGGGTTTCAACGCCATTCGAGTAAATCGTTTCGCCGCTTTCAGTACATCTGCATCGGTAAATTCCAACGCCTGAAATGCTAATAAATCTCGTCCATAAAAGGTTTGGTTATTTTTTATCAAGGACGCAATAAAACCCTTTTCTTCCCGATATTGATAGGTCATCGCTGCATCAATAGGCAAGCCAGACCCAGCACAATGTCCAAAATCTACGCCATAACCTAAAATTTGCAACAGCTGAAATTCAAAGGTTCGCAACGCAGGTTCAACATTCTCGGCTTGAGCCAACATCATTAAACATTGCAAATAATATTGGAATAATAAGGGATTAGGTGTTTCCTGTTCAATCACCCGACAAAGTAGTTCATTCACATAGAAGCCACTAAACAACGCCGTTTGTTGCAACGGCAAGGCAATCGCCGCAGGCTCGGCTTTAGTCAAGGTTTTCAACTCACCCTTGCCCGTCCAGCGTAACAACAACGGTGTAAAAGGTTGCAATACACCTTTCCACGCTGACTGTTTCCGTCTTGCCCCTTTCGCCAACACCGTTAACCGTCCCGTTTCTTCAGTAAATAAATCCACTAACAAACTGGTTTCACTATATGCTCGGCGGTGTAAAACAAAGCCACGTTGCCAATTTTCGATGATCAAATCTCCCGATAAAAAAGTCACTCCATTTTAGCAGATCCTAAAGAAAATTCATTGTAGTTTTTTTATAGTTAAGCAGCAAAGTTAGGAAGTATTATGGTTAATGATTTTTGGTACTTGGATAACAGCTTATTTTATAATGCGTTACATACATAACCGAATTGCATTCATAAAACAAGCTGACTGACATTCGCCACAGCCATTGCAACGGTTGTCATCAATGGTTAAATCAGGAGTAATTGCCTGTTGCGGGCAAGATAGTTGGCAGGTGGCGCAGGCTTGTTGTTGCTTTAATAAGCAGTCTGCATTGAAAACAGGGCGTAAGCCTGTATCTGCTTTAAAAGAGATATGTAATGCATTAGTCGGGCAATGCTTGGCACATTCCCCACAGAATGAACAACTGGTATAGCTTAAATCTAATACGGCTTTTTGATTTGTTACGGAAATTAGCCCTAAAGAACAGGCTGTTACACATTCACCACAACCGGTGCAGGCTGTCAAGAAAAGACTTTCTTTGGCTGCGAAAGGTGGGCGGGCTATCGTCCGTTTGTTGTGCTGATCATTTTTTTCGACGGCATGCCACATGCTACGCAGCAGTCCGCGACGAGAAATCTGCTGGTGTGAAAGATAAGCCTGATAATAGCGTTGGTCTTTTGTTTGCATAATGATTATCCGCCAAAAGTTTTAAAAAAATAACCGCACTTTACTTGTCATCAAATTCAGTCGTTGTTGCCAATAAGATAAAGTTTGCTGGCAAAGCTGAGCAACACCTTGATAAAAAAGAGAATCTGAGCTCGCCAGCAATTCAAAATAACGTGTTGACCAAGGCAATAAATACTCGGTTAAATATTCTGTCAATAATGTGGGTTGTTGTTCTGCCAAGTAAGCTGTCAACATGAGCATTAAGCCAATGTGATCTTCGGGTTCTTCTGATGGTGCAATAAAGTTTATTCGATGCTGTCGCAAAAACTGACGTAATGTTAATAAAGATGAACCAAAAATCACCACTTCAGGATCGAGATATACCGATCCCCATGGTGGAGCAAGCAACGTATTTGGACCAATAAATAACATCTGATATTGTTGCACTAACTCTTCATCAGTGCGTTGTAAGCCTTGTTCAATATAGCTTACACTCGTTGAATTTGTTGCCACGCCGGTGGCTTGTTGCCATTCTTTCGCCCAATCAGCTTGTTGAAAAAAGGCCAAAATTGACCGCACTTTTGCATCATCAGGTGAATAATAAAGCAATGCACCGAGCATTTTACTGGCAATATTAATTTGCGTTAACAATTCTGTTTGCATAAAGTTATCCCACACCACCCACTAGAGAGCGGGTGGTGAATATTAAAAACTAGCCACCCACTGCCATACCTGCGGTCATATGTAAGCTATAAAAAATAATCCGTCCGATCATTTCCGCTACTAATACGATGACAGCAGATAAATACCAATGCATAGTATTTTTTCCAACATACAGCAAACCACCTCCAATAGCCAACAAACTGAATCGGCTGATTTGCCAAACCGCATAATGTGGCACTAACGCGGTTGCTTGCTGTACCGACGTGGTTATATGATTTAATTCCATGCCTTGATAAATCGCGACGATCATTGCTAAAAAGACAGCAAACAGATAAAGTTTCGGTGAGTAACGTAATACATAGCTTTTGTGTGGATTAGGTTGCCATAATGTATAACCTAAAGCACAACCACCAATGACAATAGTCAAGTAAAACTGCCAAGAAGTGAGTGAACTATTCCAAGTTGGTACCGTATCAATATGATAGACATTATTCATCATATACATAAATACCAACCCACAAAGTGCGGTTAAAATTCGCAAAAATTTATCCATCTTTTCAGATAGCTTATTCAGTAAACTGAGCAACCAATAAATACCGGCAAAAGCAAAAAATACCGCACCACCGGCAATTTCATTGCTCAGCATGGATTCACCCACTCGGTTAAGGCTGTTAAATGCGCGTATTGGTGTGCCTAAATGAAGAATGGAAGCAATAAAACCGATGCCTAATAAGATCAATAAAACCAATAAGGCTTTATTTAAATATATGCGACTAGATTGACTTTGGTTATTGGCAATCACACAAAAAATCAACCAAGCGCCAACCACACTTTGAGCAAGCACCGTAAAGATTACTAAGGGTAATTCGTGTAATCCGTTCATGTTACACCTCCCGTGGATTAGCTAGAAAGCCTGTTCGGTCACCTGTTAGACGGGCATTTTTATTGACTTTAATGACCAAATTAGGGTGCGTCAATTCAGCCGGTGGCAATGGCGCAATCGCCGCTTGATTGCCATATTTGGCACGTAATTCATCAATCGGCGCAAAATCCAATGCCCGCAACGGGCAAGCCTCGACACAAATCGGTTTATAACCGGCTTTAATGCGAGAATAACAGCCATCACATTTGGTCATATGCCCTTTTTTAGCATCAAATTGCGGTGCATCATAAGGGCATGCCATATGACAATAACGACAACCAATGCAAGTTTCTTCATTAACAATGACAAAACCGTCTGCATTTTTGTGCATAGCTCCCGTTGGACAAACTTTAGTACAAGCAGGATCACTACAATGATTGCAGGAAATAGACATATAATAAGCAAACACATCTTGATGCCAACAGCCATCATTACCTTGAGCCCAACTTCCCCCGGCATATTCATAAATACGACGGAAATTGACTTCCGTGTCTAAATCTTTGTAATCTTTACAAGCCAGTTCACAAGTTTTACAACCTGTGCAACGCTCTGAATCAAAATAAAAACCATATTGTTGCATAACTTCCCCCTAAATTTTCGCAATTTGTACCAGATTAGAATGTTGTGGATTACCTTTTGCTAATGGTGATGGACGTTGTGTAGTAAGCACATTGATACAACCGGAATGATCGATTCGATTGTTATCAGGGGCATACCAAGCACCTTCTCCTAATGCCACCACACCGGGGATAATTCTCGGGGTCACTTTAGCGTTAATATGTATCTCACCACGATCATTAAAAATACGAATTAAATCACCATTTTTAATGCCACGGGGTTGTGCATCAATTGGGTTCACCCAGATTTCTTGCGGATTAGCAGATTTCAAAATATCTACATTACCATAAGTGGAATGGGTTCGAGCCTTGTAATGAAATCCACTTAGTTGCAATGGATATTTTTCCATTAATGGATCACCATAATGTTCAAAGCTATCCACGTGAATAGGTAAAGGATGAATGACTTCATCTTTTGCCAACTTCCACGTTTGAGCGATTTCAGCAAGGCGTTCAGAATAAATTTCGATTTTTCCAGACGGTGTTTTTAATGGATTTTGTTCAGGATCTTCTCGAAAATCTTTATAGGCAATTTTAAAACCATTCGGATCGACTTTTTTGAAAATACCTTGTTGACGAAATTCTTCGAAAGTAGGCAATTCGGGGAGATTTTCCCGAGATTGTTGATAAAGATGTCTTAACCATTCTTCTTGTGTTCGCCCTTCAGTAAATTGCTGTTTAACGCCTAATTTCTCAGCCAGATCACTGAGCATATCGTAAATATTTCGACATTCAAAAGACGGCTTAACCACTTGATCTGCAAAAATAACGTAATTCATATTGGCGACAAAAGCATCTAAACAAAAATCCATTTGTTCTGACGTCATACAGTCTGGCAATAAAATATCACTATATTTAGCAGTAGATGTCATGTGATTATCAATGGTAATAATTAACTCACACTTGGATTCATCTTGTAAAATATCGTGCGTACGGTTAATTTGTGCATGTTGGTTAATTAAGCAGTTACTTGCATAATTCCAGATCACTTTGATCGGAGCAGACAATTTTTCTACGCCACGAATTCCATCCGTGGTAGCGGTCATTTCAGTTCCTCGTATGATTGCATCTGTCCACAAGAACATCGGGATACTCGCCTTAACAGGATTGGTTAAAGTTGGCATTCTCACAAATGGCACACCATAAGCACTTTCCCTTGCTCCGGTATTTCCACCACTAATCCCCACATTACCCGTTAAAATTGGCAACATGGCGATTGCTCGAGAAATTATTTCTCCATTGCTACGTCGTTGTGGTCCCCAACCTTGTGAGATATAAGCCGGTTTAGTTTGACCAATTTCACGAGCAAGTTTAACAATGCGATCCGCCGGAATTCCCGTAATTTTGGCTGCCCAATCAGGAGTTTTAGCAATACCGTCATCACTTTGCCCTAAAATATAGGCTTTGTAATGGCTATTAGGGGTGGCAGATTTAGGAAGTGTTTTCTCGTCATAGCCTACACAATATTTATCTAAGAAAGGCTGATCAACCATATTTTCAGTAATTAATACATAAGCCAAAGCAGAAACAAGTGCGGCATCCGTGCCGGGCCGAATTGGAATCCATTCATCTTCTCGTCCTGCCCCTGTATCGGTATAACGGGGATCAATAATAATCATCTTCGCTTTAGATTTTTCTCTGGCTTGTTCAATACAATAAGTTAAGCCTCCGCCACTCATACGAGTTTCACTCGGATTATTACCAAACAACACCACAAGTTTGGTATTTTCAATATCGGCTAACCCATTACCTAATGCCCAACCACCACCATAGGTATAATCTAATCCTACAGCAATTTGTGCCGTACTATAATCGCCATAATGATTTAAATAACCACCGATACAGTTCATTAAGCGAGCAATCAATGTCGAACCGGGAGGCCAAGACTTAGTTACGGTTCCCCCCAATGTGCCGGTACCATAATTTAAATAGATACTCTCGTTACCATATTCAGCAATATTTTTTTGTAAAGATTGAGCAATTTCAGTTAATGCTTGATCCCAAGAAATACGTTTAAATTTTCCTTCACCGCGTTTCCCTATACGTTTCATCGGATATTTTAATCGATCGGGATTATACACGCGTCTTCGCATTGAACGCCCACGTAAACAGGCTCTGACTTGATGATCTAAATTATAGGTCTCCGTACCGGTATTATCTGTTTCAACATAGGTAATTTGATTATCTTTAACATGCATACGCAAAGGGCAACGGCTACCGCAGTTTACCGTGCATGCGCTCCATACAATTTTTTCTTCACTTTGCGTAGATTGAACTTCTTTGGCTTGAGTAGTAAAAGGAATGGATAACCCACTGGTTGCTGCCAATGCAGTTAATCCGCTGGCTTTCACAAAATCACGCCGTTTTATTTGTGGCAAATTTTGCCCTGCTAATTTTGTTATGTCCATATTGTTTGTCCTAATAGATATAAAGGTAGATAAGTAAGATAAAAATAAAAAACGTTATAAAAAGTAACGTTATTCTAAATATGGCATAATAGAACAATAAATACTCTGATCCAGATCAAGAAAATCGTGATATTTTATAATCAAATCATAAAGTTAACCTTATTAATAATTGTTATCCTTTATGTGTTATTTCTTTGTTAAGTATTCTGTTAGTTTTAGTTAAAAGTGCGGTGTAAAATGTTAAAGATTTTTTTCTCTTTACCTAAATTTCGTTTTATCACTCAAATAATCTTGAAAAAAACCTTGTTTTTTTTCACCGCACTTTGCTTTATCATAATCACAACTTTTTTTAATTTTAAAATACGATGCGAATACCCAGAATTTATCACCCCGAACCCTTAGAAAACCAAACGACTTGTCAACTCAGCGAAGATGCTGCCAATCACGTTGGGCGAGTATTGCGTATGCAGGTTAGCGAAAAATTAGAGCTGTTTGATGGCTCAAATTATATTTATCCTGCTCAAATTACCGAAAGCAGTAAAAAAACGGTCAGTGTCGAAATTTTAGATCGTCAACTTGATAACCGAGAAAGCCCGTTAAAAATCCATTTAGGACAAGTGATTTCTCGTGGCGAGCGAATGGAATTTACTATTCAAAAATCCGTGGAATTGGGCGTGAATGTAATTACGCCACTTTGGTCAGAACGTTGTGGCGTAAAATTAGATGCAGAACGGATGGAGAAAAAAATTCAGCAATGGCAGAAAATTGCTATTGCGGCTTGTGAACAATGTGGGCGAAATGTGGTGCCTGAAATTCGTCCGATGATGAAGTTGCAAGATTGGTGTGCGGAGCAAGATGGCACGTTAAAGCTCAATTTGCACCCAAGAGCCAATTATTCCATTAAAACTTTGCCGCAAATTCCTGCGGCTGGTGTGCGGTTGTTGATTGGCTCGGAGGGCGGTTTGTCGCCACAAGAAATTCAGCAGACAAAACAACAAGGCTTTACCGACATTTTGCTTGGCAAGCGAGTATTACGCACCGAAACCGCCGCTTTAACGGCAATTACCGCATTACAAGTGTGTTTTGGTGATTTATAACCGTTTTATATTCATCAATTTTCCCGTATAATGCGGTGCAAATTTTCATTATTTTTTGAGATAACTTATGACAACAACATTTAACGTAAAAACATTCCAAGGGATGATTTTAGCCCTGCAAGATTACTGGGCGAAACAAGGGGCAACCATTGTACAGCCTTTTGATATGGAAGTGGGGGCAGGGACTTCTCACCCAATGACGGCACTGCGTGCTTTAGGACCTGAGCCAATGGCATTCGCTTATGTACAACCATCACGCCGTCCAACAGACGGTCGTTACGGCGAAAATCCAAACCGTTTGCAACATTATTATCAATTCCAAGTAGTCATCAAGCCGTCCCCTGATAATATTCAAGAACTCTATTTAGACAGCCTAAAAATGCTCGGTTTTGACCCAACGCAAAACGACATTCGTTTCGTGGAAGATAACTGGGAAAACCCAACCTTAGGGGCGTGGGGCTTAGGCTGGGAAGTGTGGTTGAATGGTATGGAAGTGACCCAATTTACCTATTTCCAACAAGTCGGCGGTTTAGAATGTCGTCCTGTCACAGGCGAAATCACCTACGGTTTAGAGCGTTTGGCGATGTATATTCAAGGCGTGGACTCTGTGTATGATTTGGTTTATTCAAACGGTCCGCTAGGCAAAACCACCTATGGCGATGTGTTCCACCAAAACGAAGTCGAGCAATCTACTTACAATTTTGAATACGCCGACACCGATTTCTTGTTCCAATGTTTCGATCACTACGAAAAAGAAGCCAAAGCCTTGTTAGAATTAGAAAAACCGTTACCATTGCCTGCTTACGAACGCATTTTAAAAGCCGCACATAGCTTTAATATGCTAGATGCGCGCAAAGCGATTTCGGTCACGGAACGTCAGCGTTATATTTTGCGTATTCGCACGCTGACTAAAGGCGTAGCGGAGGCTTATTATGCGAGTCGTGAAGCGTTAGGGTTTCCGGGGTGTAAGAAGTAGGTGATATTCGGAACACAGTGAGTCCCGAATTGTGCAATCACTGATTGCAAAATCTAAATAGAGAAACAAAATGCCGAATTTTCCACAAACCAACAATACACTATTTAGCCAAATTGCCGAGATTATTCATCAGGCAAAAAACCAAGTTCGCCAAACTGTCAACGTAGCGATGGTGCAATCTTATTGGCATATCGGGCGTTTGATTGTGGAAGATGAACAGCAGGGCGAAAGCCGTGCGGAGTACGGAAAATATGTACTCAAAGAGCTTTCTGAGCGTTTGACGGAAATGTTTGGTAAAGGCTTTGATGTGACGAATTTACGCAAAATGCGTCAATTTTTCTTAGCCTTTCCAATTCGAGACACACTGTGTCTCGAATTAAGTTGGTCGCATTATCGCCGTTTAATTCAAGTAGAAAATCAACAAGCACGCCTTTGGTATATGCGTGAAACCATTGAACAAAATTGGTCTGTTCGTGCCTTAGATCGCCAAATTTCTGTGCTATATTACGAGCGTTTACTAGCAAGCCAAAATAAAACACCAGTGATTACCGAAGCTGAACAGAAAACCGCAGAGCTAAAAGAAACCATCGAAGATTATCTGCGAGATCCTTATATTTTGGATTTCTTGAATTTGCAAGACGGCCGTTATCAAGAAAATGACGTTGAACAAGCGATCATCAACAATTTGCAACTGTTTTTGCTTGAACTGGGCAAAGGCTTTGCTTTTGTGGAACGCCAAAAACGGATTCGTTTCGATGATGAAGATTTTTACATTGATTTGGTGTTTTACAATTTCAAACTCAAATGCTTTTTGTTAATTGATTTAAAAATCGGCAAACTAAAACATCAAGACGTAGGGCAAATGGATACCTATGTTCGCTTATTTGATCAAGAAATTAAAGGGGCAGATGATAATCCAACTATCGGCTTAGTATTATGCAGTGAAAAAAGCGAAGCGGTGGCGAAGTATTCGGTGTTGGCAGATAGAAAACAATTATTTAGTGCGAAGTATTTGCCGTTTTTGCCAACGGAGAAAGAGTTGGAAGAGAGGATTACCAAGGCAAGATTGTCCACGCAGCGCGTGGATAATGTGTGAGTGATTAATTACATATTTGCAGACACTGTCTGCACAAAGTAAAATATACAAAAAATAAATTAAAGAGAAATAAAATAAATGACAACCCAAAACTTCCTAATAGAAATCGGCACTGAAGAGTTGCCACCGAAAGCATTAAAGACCCTTGCGACAGCTTTTGCGGAGAATTTCACCACCGAGCTGAATCAAGCAGGTTTAACATTTAGCAATTTACAATGGTTCGCAGCCCCGCGCCGTTTGTCGTTGAAAGTGGCGGATTTGGCGACCGAGCAGCCAAGTAAGCAAATTGAAAAACGAGGGCCTGCGGTAGCAGCGGCGTTTGATGCCAATGGTAATCCGACCAAAGCGGCTGAGGGCTGGGCGAGAGGTTGTGGTATTACCGTGGATCAAGCGGAGCGTGTGGCGACTGACAAAGGCGAATGGCTGGTACATCGTGCGGTGCAACAAGGTCAACCAACCAAAGCCTTGCTAAGCGATCTTGTGGCTAACGCACTGGCGAAATTGCCGATTCCAAAACCAATGCGTTGGGCGGATAAAACCGTGCAGTTTATCCGTCCCGTGCATACGGTAACGATGTTGCTCGGTTCGGAATTAATTGACGGCGAAATTCTTGGCGTAAAAAGCGGTCGCACCATTCGTGGACACCGTTTTTTAGGCGAGCGTGAATTTGACATTCAACACGCTGATGAGTATCCGCAAATCTTGGCGGAACGTGGTCAAGTGATTGCCGATTTCAATGAGCGTAAAGCGATTATTTTGGCAAAATCACAAGAAAAAGCGACCGCACTTGGTGGCGTAGCAGATATTGATGAAGATTTGTTAGATGAAGTGACTTCACTGGTGGAATATCCAAATGTATTAACCGCCAAATTTGAAGAGCGTTTCCTAGCCGTGCCTGCGGAAGCCTTGGTTTATACCATGAAAGGCGACCAAAAATATTTCCCAATTTACGACAAAAACGGCAAATTATTACCGCACTTTATTTTTGTTTCCAACATTAATCCAGCGGATCCAACGGCGATTATTGAAGGTAACGAAAAAGTGGTGCGTCCACGTTTGACGGATGCGGAATTTTTCTTCAAAACCGATTTAAAACAGCGTTTGGAAGATCGTTTACCACGTTTGGAAACCGTGTTGTTCCAACAACAACTGGGTACATTGCGTGATAAAACCGCTCGTATTGAGCAGTTGGCAGGTGAAATAGCCGCTCAAATTGGGGCGGATGTGGCAAAAGCCAAACGTGCGGGTCTTTTATCAAAATGCGATTTAATGACCAATATGGTGTTTGAATTTACCGACACGCAAGGCGTAATGGGGATGCACTATGCTCGTCACGATGGCGAAGATGAAGAAGTTGCTGTGGCGTTAAACGAACAATATATGCCACGTTTTGCTGGGGATAATTTGCCAAATTCCTTAGTGGCTTGTTCGGTGGCGTTGACGGATAAAATTGATACGCTAACAGGCATTTTCGGCATTGGACAAGCACCAAAAGGCAGTGCCGACCCATTTGCGTTACGCCGTGCGGCTCTTGGTTCATTGCGGATTATTGTAGAAAAAAATCTTCCGCTTGATTTAACCGATTTAGTGGAAAAATCTACCGCACTTTTTGGTGACAAATTGACCAACAAAAATGTGGTGAATGACGTTGTGGACTTTATGCTCGGTCGTTTCCGTGCGTGGTATCAAGACGAAGGTATTGCCGTGGACGAGATTCAAGCCGTTCTGGCTCGCCGTCCAACTCGTCCTGCGGATTTTGATGCCCGCGTTCGTGCCGTGTCGCATTTCCGCACATTAGATTCAGCGGAAGCCTTGGCAGCTGCCAATAAACGGGTGAGCAATATTCTGGCTAAAGCGGATATTGAAATTGGCAATATCGATCTTTCTGCCTGCGTTGAACCTGCGGAAAAAACCTTAGCAGACAATGTGGTAGCCTTGCAACAAGCAGTACAACCATTAATTGCCAAAGGTGATTACAGTGCGGTGTTAGACGAATTAGCTAACTTACGCCAGCCAGTGGATAATTTCTTTGATAACGTGATGGTGAATGCGGATGATCAAAAACTTCGCCAAAACCGTTTAGCTATTTTGAAAGCGTTACAAGATTTATTCTTGCAAGTGGCGGATATTTCCGTTTTGCAATAATGGTAAATAGATAACAAAAAGGCTTGCGATTGCAAGCCTTTGTTTTGGTTTCAATTATCTTTCCGCCATTAATGCCTCAATTTCATCAATTTCTTTTGGCACAGCAGAAGTAAAGATTTTATTCCCTGTTTCGGTAATTAAAATATTATCTTCAATACGTACGCCGATACCTTTATATTGCTCTGGTACATCAGATTTTGACGAAATATATAAGCCTGGTTCAACCGTTAACACCATGCCAGGTTGTAACGTGCGGTCTCTGATTTTGGAATTTCTATCCACATTGTGTGTGCCGTTGCTATAACTGCCGACATCATGCACATCTAACCCTAACCAATGCCCTAAGCCGTGCATATAAAATTCTTTGTAAGCCTGATTGGCAATGAGTTCGTCCACGTTGCCTTTTAAAATACCTAAACGGACTAAACCCTCGGTTTTAATTCGCACCACTTCATCATTGGCTTGTTGAATAGAATTGCCTGCTACTAAGATTTCAAGCGCCCGTTTTTGAGCTTTTAGCACGATCTCATAAATTTCCCGTTGTGCTGGGCTAAATTTGCCATTGATTGGGAATGTTCTGGTAATATCGCCTGCATACATGGCAAACTCACAGCCTGCATCAATGAGCAATAAATCACCATCTTTAAGTGGGTGATCGTTTTCAACGTAGTGCAAAATACAGGCGTTTTCGCCACCACCGATAATACTATTATAAGATGCCCCTCTCGCCCCAAAGCGACTAAATTCATGCAATATTTCACCTTCAATTTCATATTCAAAACGATTGGCACGGGCTTCTTTCATGGCACGAATATGGGCGAGTGCAGTGATTTGTCCTGCTTGTTGCATAATGCGAATTTCATTTTCAGATTTGAATAAACGCATTTCATCTAATATTGGTTGTAATGGGGTAAATTCTGTTACGCTTAATTCAGGCAGTAAATTTTGCATAAACGTATCGTCAGCGGAGCGACCATCTAATCCTTGTAAAAAATAAACGGTTTTGGCACCAGATAATAAGCTAAGTAGCTGTTGTTTCAATTCACTGATATTAAACGCCCGATCGATTTGTAAGGCTTGCGGTGCTTTTTCAAGACCTAATCGTCTGCCGTCCCAAGTTTCTCGTTCAGGATCAGACGGACGGAGAAAAAGTGCGGTAGAAAATTGCTGATTTTTTTTACTTAACACTAAAACCGCATCAGGTTCATTAAATCCGGTGAGATACCAAAAATAGCTATCTTGACGGAATGGATAAGTGCAATGGCTATTACGAAATACTTCTTTTGATGAAAAAATCACCGCACTTGAATCATCTTCCATTTTTGCAAATAAGGTTGCACGGCGTTGAATAAATTCTTCTTTGGGAATGGCGTGCATATAGGCTAAATCCATCATTTTCCTCCTAGTGAATCGTGGGTTTGGTTTTCTCAAACGGACGAAAATGCGTATAAAACAAAGCAGCAATCGTCCGAACATATTCAATAATTTCTTCTAAGGCTTCGGCTAATTCTTCCGGATCATCTTGTTCATCATAGCCTAATTGGCAGATGTCATGCAAATCATCAATGGCCTCACCAATTTCGCCTTTTTCTTTGTCTAATTGGGTTTGCACCAAACCTAAGCCCAATAAAAAGTGATTTGCCCATTCGCATAGGGCATCAGCTTGGGCAAAAATATCCGCGTCTTCGTCTGGCAATAATAATTCAAAATTAAAACCGTCAATATCGCTTAAAGTGCGGTTAATTTTGGCATAGATTTCGGTGACGTCATTTAATAAGGCGGTAGGATAGGCGTGATTATCGTTGGTAAATTGATAAAGCAAGGGTTGCCAACTTTGATCATCTAATCCACCACAAATCAGCCCACTGAGAAATCCGTGCAATTCGGCAGCAGACAGGGCGATACTGGCAGATTTAAGTTTTTGGTTCAGTTGAAAATAGTCGATCATATTTTTCCCCTTTAATGAATATCCGTTAATTCTAACAGATTATTCATGACATAAAATCTTTCTCTGTGGCATAATAACGAAAAATTCAACGAATGGTGAAAATATGGCATTAAAAAAGATTGAATTAAATTTTTTGGGGCAAGTTTATTTACTCAATGTTCCGGAAGAACAGCATGATGAGTTACGTGAAGCGGCTAGACTGCTAGATTTACGAGTCACAGAAATGAAAGAACGTATGCAAACGGTAAAAGTAGATCGTGCGGTAAATGTGGTTGCACTAAATTTAAGTTTTGAATTATTACAAGAAAAGCACAAAAATGCCTTAATGGAAAAAGTGTTACAAGATCAAATTCAGCAATTATCGGCATCCTTAGAAAATATTCTGACGAGGACAACAAATCAACAACCGGCATATGAAATTCAATAAATGGGGTGTTTTGTTAAAATAAATGCTAGTTAATTTTACTGATTTGCGTTAGTATAAAGACTCTAAAGATTACCTGAGATGTTCGCCAAAGGGTTACGTCCCTGAGCCGATACTTACATACTTCGAGTTGGTTCTCTATGTTGTTGGTGTGCAGGCTTAGTTTACCTAAGAAGCCTAAAAATGACTATAACTGACTCCCTTGAACCGTCGGGTTCAAGGACCGACCACCCGCAACGGCATCTCGGGGCTTTCTTGAAATTCATTTCATCAATACCTATGCAAAACGTTACACAAGATATTACTCAACTTCGCCACAATATACGTCAACAAGTCCGCAAAATTCGACAAAATTTAACCGCACTTGAACAAGCCCAAGCGGAACAAAATATCACGCAACAAGCCCTTGCTTTAATTGAACAACACCAAGCTAACAAGATTGCTCTCTATCTTGCTTTTGACGGTGAAATTTCTACCCAATTATTGATAGAAAACCTGTGGCAACAAGGCAAAAAAGTTTATTTGCCCGTGCTACACCCGTTTTGTGCAGGACATTTATTATTCTTACAACATCGCCCCGATACGGCGTTAATTAAAAATAAATTCGGTATTTCTGAACCGCAGTTAAACGTACAAAATGTATTGCCAACAGAACAACTTGATATGATTTTTACCCCATTGGTTGCTTTCGACCAACAGGGTAATCGTTTAGGTATGGGAGGTGGATTTTACGACCGCACATTGCAAGATTGGCAACAGAAATCGTTTATTCCTATCGGGTTAGCACATCAATGCCAACAAATAGAAAAATTACCTGTGGAAAGCTGGGATATACCGTTATTTAGAATTTTGGTGGGTTAACCTAATCTTTGTCTTACAATCTCAAATAAACAAACTCCCGTGGCAACGGAAACATTCAATGATGACACCGATCCAGCCATTGGAATACTAATTAATTGATCGCAACATTCACGGGTCAACCGCCGCATACCCTCGCCCTCGGCTCCCATCACCAAAGCAATAGCACCCGTTAATTTACTTTGATAAAGCGTTTCGGTTGCTTCACCCGCCGTACCTACCACCCAAATATTGTGATGTTGTTGCAATTCACGCAAGGTACGAGCTAAATTTGTTACCCGAACTAACGGCATCGTTTCCGCCGCACCACAAGCCACTTTACGAGCCACTGAAGTTAATTGAGCTGATTTATCTTTCGGCACGATCACCGCATCAACCCCAGCCGCATCGGCTGTACGCAAACAAGCCCCCAAATTATGCGGATCGGTCACACCGTCCAACACCAATAAAAACGGATTTTGCTTATGTTGCAAAATCTGATCAAGATCGTTTTCATTTAATTCTTTTGCGACTTGCACTCGAGCAATAATCCCCTGATGCACTTCGCCTTGAGCCTTGTTATCTAAACTTTGGCGATTTAAAAATTGGACGCTAATACCCAATTTATGTAATTCGTTAAGTAAAGGTTGCAAGCGTTTATCCTCACGCCCCTTTAACACCAAGACTTCAATAATACGTTCGGGCGTACGCTCTAAAAAAGCACTTACGGCATGAATACCGTAGATTTGTTCTGACATGTTTTACCTTTTGAATGAATGTTATCTTATATAATCTTGTTTTATGCTTTCTTATTCAAAGAATCAATAGTACCAGAAAGATGAATCACTGGATTATCTGAAAAGCGATATTTATCTATCCCTATTTCAAAATCATTATTGGCACCATTGAATAACATCTGTTTGGTATGTTCCAGATGTTGCCACATTGCTATTTTGGCTGCATCAGGATCCTTATTCATTAGCGCTCTTAATATTTTGTCGTGGTCATCACACCAACTATCAATAGAGCGAGCATCAATATGCTCATGTAATTTGAGCCAATAAGGATTAAGCACCCTTTGCCGCCACATTTCTTGAACAATAGTAATCAAAGCACTGTTTCGAGTAATTTGTGCTACTTTAGTATGAAATTTTAAATCCCATTCTGAATCACGAAAATGATCTTCTTGTCTAGCATTTTTTTGAATTTCCATAATATCAATAATATCTTCTTTGGTTACTTGAGATGCAGCAAATTCAGCAACGATACTTTCAATTAATTGACGGGCTTGTAATAGTTCAAAAGGACCGCAATCGGAAAATTCCAGTCCACGATTTTCATCAGATTGGGTAAAATTTTTGGGTGTCGATGATATAACATGAATACCGGAACCTTTCTTAACTTCAACAAAACCTTCCACTTCAAGCATAATTATCGCTTCTCTTACCACCGTGCGACTGACATTCATTTCTTCCGAAATAAATCTTTCAGCAGGTAATTTCTCTCCGACTTTATAAAACCCATTAATAATCTTCTGTTTAAGATCTTGAGCTAGTTGTTGATAAAGACGCTGATTATCCATTAATTTCATATTGGTATTACTTCTATTGGAAACATATATGCTAGATTATAGCACAAATTTGCTATGATGAGAGATAGGAAAAGAAATAGTTGCTACCACGACTAATGTGGCAACAACTATTTTAAATTATAAACCCAATAAATTAGGTAAGAATAATGATAACTGCGGAATATAAGTGACTAAAAACAATGTAACAAGTAACACCACAAAGAATGGTAACATAGGCTTAATTAGGTCTTGTAATTTAACGCCAGATACAGAACATCCTACAAATAATGCACTTCCCACTGGTGGTGTACACAACCCAATACACAAGTTAAAAATCATCATAATACCAAAATGAATTGGACTCATCCCTAAATTTGTCACAATCGGAAGAAAAATAGGGGTGAAAATCAACACAGCGGGCGTCATATCCATAAAAATACCAATAACTAATAAAAGTACATTAATAATCAGTAAGATAACAATTAAGTTATCTGATACACTCATTAATAATTCATTTACCATATATGGAATATCCGCATTAGTCATCGCCCAAGACATTGCTACGGAAACCCCGATTAAGAATAACACAATTGAAGTGGTAATAACTGATTCTAAGATGATTTTAGGTAGCTGAGAAAACTTAATTTCACGATAAATAAGAACAGATAAAACAAAAGTATAAACAACCGCAATAGCAGAGGCTTCTGTAGCGGTAAAAACGCCCGCTAATATCCCTCCAATCACAACCACTACCATTAATAAACTAGGGATAGCATCTAAAGTATATTTAATAATTAATGATAGTGTTGGTTTTTCTGAAATGGGGTATTTTCGTTTTTTAGCAATAAAGAAATTGACAGCCATAATACCAAGTCCCATTAACGTACCTGGTACATAACCTGCCATAAAAAGCGTGGCTACTGAAATACCGCCGGCCGTTAAGGCATACACAATCATGACATTTGATGGAGGAATTAACAATCCGGTTATACAGGATGTGACATTAATTGCGGCAGAATAACTAGGATCATAGCCCGCTTTCTTTTGTAACGGTGACATCGTTCCACCTACCGCAGCCGCTGCGGCAACAGCAGACCCTGAAATTGAGCCAAACATCATATTAGCCAATACATTAACATGCCCTAAGGAACCGGGAATCCGCCCAACAAGTACTTGAGAGAAGTTAATCAATCTTGTGGCAATTCCACCACTATTCATTAATGATCCAGCAAGAATAAAAAAAGGAATTGCAAGTAATGAGAAACTATCTAAGCCGGTGGCTATTTTCTGTCCTGAAACAATCATCGTGGTATTTAATGGGAGCATAAATCCCCCTGAAATTAAGGTTGAAATACCGATAGAAAAAGAGATAGGCACCCCTAAAAAGACTAATAAAAAGAAAGAGGTAAACATTACAAGCGGAATAAACCATTCCCATGATAGTAACCATTCCATTATTTGTTCTCCTTAAGCAGAAAAATATTTTGGATGAGAAATAAAACACTATAAAAAACCATCAGAATACCACTTAAAGGTAATGCAATATAAACATAAGCCATTGGAATTTGCATTGATGGGGATATTTGTCCTGTGGCATAAACATTAGCAACTAAAGTTGCACCACCAAATACCAGAACAGACAAAGAAAAAATACAGATACAAATATTAATAAATATATTACTCATTGCTTTCTTTTTAACTGATAGATTATGAGTAAATAAATCAATGGACAGATGCTTTTGCAATCCAACGGTATAAGACGCGCCGAGTAATCCGACCCAAATCATACTAAATCTTGCCACTTCATCTGTTACAGTACTTGGCATTTTCAATACATAACGACTAAAGACCTGCCAAGTAACACAAATAACCAATAAAATCATCACAATAATTGAAAAAGTTGAGATAAATTTATCGATCGGTTTTTTTATTTTTTCCAATAACATTGGAATGCCTCCAACTATAATTATGAAATAAAGTCCGATCTATAAATAGATCGGACTATTCCTTATTTATTTCCTTGAGATTTGATGGATTCAATAATTTTAGCTAAATTAGGATCTTTGGCAAAATCCTCATAAAGTGGTTGCAAAGCATCTCGGAATGGTTTTTTATCAACCTGTATAAAGGTTGTTCCGGTTTTTTCTGCTTCAGCACGGGATCTTGCCACTTCTTCATCCCATAATTTTTGTTGATACTCCTCAGAATGTTTCGCTGCTTCTTGCAAAATTTTACGCTGATTATCATCTAATTTATTCCACGTTTTACTAGAAACAATTAAATAATCAGGAACACTGGTATGTTGATCTTCAATATAATATTTTGCAACTTCTGAATGTCTTGTTTGATTATATGAAGGAATATTATTTTCAGCACCATCAATCACACCTTGTTGCAACGCGGTATAAACTTCACCGAATGGAATTGGGGCAGGAGAGCCATTTAATAATTCAATTAATTTATTGGTAGTTGGGGTGGAAACTACGCGAATTTTCATGCCTTTCATATCAGCTGGAGAATGAATAGGTTTTTTCGCATAAAAACTTCGTGTACCAGCAACATAAGATGCGATAACATTAAAGCCACTATTTTGAGTTTTATCTGTAATCTCTTTTCCAACAGGTCCGAACAATACTTTCTTAAAGTGTTCTTCATCATCAAAAAGATATGGACAACTAAATACGGCGAATTCCTTAACAAAGGATTCCATTTCACTTGCGCTCGCTTTCGTCATATCTAAAGCATCATTCTGAATGAGTTCAATCGTTTCTCTAGGTCCGCCCATTTGACCACTTGGGTAAATACGAATATTTAAATCACCATTTGATTTTTCTTGAACTTCTTTCGCCATTTGTGCCAACGCTTGATGCACGACATGCGATTGCTCAAGGTTATGAGCAAGTTTTAAGGTCACTTTAGCCATTGCATTGGTGGATAATAGAACAGGCATTGCCACACATAGACTAGACAAAATAAATTTTTTTAGTTTCATAATCGTCTCCAATCATTAAGTTATAGAATTATTCCCATTGAAAACAGGATATTAGCAATGTTGTTAAGGAGATAATCACCCAATTCCATCCTTATAACCTATTTCCCATGCCCGTATAGTAACACATAAAATTTATAGTTATCATACAAATTTTCAGAAATGTGATCTATGTCACAAAAAATAAGTTTATTTTTCTTTAAATTGGTATAATATATTTAATGTATTCTAATTTTTATACTCATGGAGACCGAAGATGAAACATTTTTTAACAAAAGATTTTCTGTTGGATAATGAAATTTCTAAAGAATTATTTTTTGATTATGCAGAGAATCAACCTATTTTTGATTATCATTGTCATTTACCACCACAACAAATAGCAGAAAATTATCAATTCAAAAATTTATATGACATCTGGTTAAAAGGAGATCATTATAAATGGCGAGCAATGCGTACACATGGTGTAGAAGAACGTTTTTGTACTGGAGATGCGACTGATTATGACAAATTCCTAGCTTGGTGTGAGACAGTTCCTTATACCATAGGCAACCCTTTATATCACTGGACACATTTGGAATTACGCAGACCTTTCGGCATCACCGATACATTATTATCACCACAAACTGCACAAGAAATTTGGCATAAGTGTAATGCCTTATTAGAACAAGAAAACTTCTCTGCCAAAGGTATTATTACGCAAATGAACGTAAAATTCATTGGTACGACAGATGATCCCGTAGATAATCTGCAATATCATAAAATGATTGCTACCGATAAACAGTTTACAACTAAAGTTACCCCAAGCTTTAGACCAGATAAAGCGTTTAATATTGAGCAAGAGAATTTTAACAGTTATATTGAAAAATTAGGCAACGTCGCTGATGTTGAAATTACGTCATTTACTACTTTATGTGATGCTTTGACAAAACGTATTGATTATTTTGCAATGCATGGTTGTAAAGTTTCCGATCACGCTCTTGATACGGTGCCTTATGCTGACGCTGATGAGAAAGAATTGAATCAGATACTAGATAGCAAGCGATCTGGTCATCAACTAGACAAATTACAAATTGCTAAATTCAAAACCGCTGTTCTAGTCTTTCTTGCCGGAGAATACCATAAACGTAATTGGGTTCAACAATATCATATTGGCGCATTACGTAATAGTAATACCTTTATGTTTAATCACTTAGGCCCTGATACAGGATTTGATTCCATTAATGATGAACCTATCGCCCAAGCCTTAGCACATTTACTTGATGCACAAGGTAAAAATAACCAATTACCAAAAACTATCTTATATTGCCTGAATCCACGTGATAACGAAGTCATTGCCACAATGTTGGGTAATTTCCAACAGGCAGGGATCAAATCAAAAATGCAATTCGGTTCTGGTTGGTGGTTTAATGATCAAAAAGATGGAATGATTCGTCAAATGACACAACTTAGTCAACTGGGACTTCTTAGTCATTTTGTGGGTATGTTAACAGATAGCCGTAGTTTCTTATCCTATACTCGCCACGAATATTTCCGCCGTATTTTGTGTCAAATGCTCGGTCATTGGGTACGTGATGGTGAAGCACCGCATGATATTAAATTATTAGGTCAGATGGTTTCAGATATTTGTTTTAATAATGCCCGAAATTACTTTGAAATAGAACTCAATTAATCATTGGAGAAAGCGTTATGCAAACCTTAAACAGAAAAAACTTCCCCGGCCGTCAGCACCCAACCAAAATCATTCAATTTGGCGAAGGGAATTTCTTACGGGCTTTTGTGGATTGGCAAATTGATTTACTTAATGAACAAACGGATCTCAATGCTGGGGTGACCATTATTCGCCCTATTAATACGGATTTTCCACCATCACTTAATACCCAAGACGGATTATACACCACCGTTATTCGTGGATTAGATGAAAAAGGCGATGTGGTAAAACAATGTCGGATTATTCGTTCCGTTAATCAGGAAATTAATATTTATCAAGATTACGACGACTATTTACAACTTGCTCACAATCTTGAGATTAAATTTATTTTCTCGAATACCACCGAAGCGGGCATTAGCTATAACGAAAATGATCAATTTGATGATCGTCCGCCTAGCAGTTATCCGGCCAAACTAACCCGTTTGTTATATGAGCGTTTTATTGCCGCCAATGGCGATAAACAGCAAGGTTTTATTCTCTTACCTTGTGAACTGATTGACTACAATGGTGAGCAATTAAAACATATGGTGTTGAAATATGCTCAACAATGGCAACTTTCAACGGTGTTTATTAATTGGCTAGAAACTGCCAATACGTTTTGTTCAACCTTGGTTGATCGTATCGTCACCGGTTATCCACGCAATGAAGCGACCGAATTGGAAGCGGAATTAGGCTATCAAGATAGCTTTTTAGATACCGCAGAATATTTCCATTTATTTGTGATTCAGGGGCCTAAGTCACTGGCTCAATGGTTGCGTTTAGATCAAGCGGATTTAAATGTACTGATTGTTGATGATATTAAACCTTATAAAGAACGTAAAGTGGCGATTTTAAATGGGGCACATACCGCATTAGTGCCAGTGGCGTATTTATCTGGTGTCAATACCGTAGGCGAAGCCATGGACGATCCTGCCCTTTGTCAATTTGTCAAAACCGCGGTGGAAAATGAGATCATTCCTGTCCTTTCTTTAGCCAAAGACGAATTACAACAATTTGCAAATGCCGTGATTAAACGTTTTCGTAATCCGTTTATTCAACATCAGCTATTGTCCATTTCCCTTAACAGCATGACCAAATACCGCACCAGAAATCTGCCACAATTACTGGCTTATCAACAAAAATACCAAAAATTACCACCGCGGTTAACCTTTGCGTTCGCTGCCTTAATCGCTTTTTATCGTGGACAACGAAATGGTGAGACGATTCCATTACAAGATGATGAAATCTGGTTGAACAACTACAAACAATGGTGGGGGCAATATGAAACGGGTCATCTTAGTTTATCTCAATTGGTATGCGATGTTTTAGCACAGGAAAAACATTGGCAACAGGATCTCAGCTCTATTCCACAATTAGCCGATACTCTGACAGAACAGTTAACCATGATAATTCAACAAGGCATGAGAACGGCGTTAGCCCATTATTGTGGAGATGAATAATGAAGCAATTTATTAAAATCCACGCTCAAGATAATGTTGCGGTGGCATTACAGGATCTGACGCAAGGCACGATTTTAAGTGTGGAAGCACAGCCCATCACACTTTTGTCGGATATTGCTCGGGGGCATAAATTTGCCCTTTGTCCGATTGCTAAAGATCAAAATGTGATCAAATACGGTTATCCCATTGGACATGCGTTAACCGATATTGCCGTGGGTGAGCATATTCATACCCACAACGTAAAAACCAATCTAAGTGATGTAAATGAATATGACTATCGTCCTGTTGCCACGCCGATAACAGCCCAGTCTCCTGATCGAGACGTGCAAATTTATCGCCGTAAAAATGGAGAGATTGGGATTCGCAATGAGCTTTGGATTGTGCCAACCGTGGGTTGTGTAGTGGGGATTGCGAATCAAATAAAAAAATTATTTATGCAACGTAATGCCCTTGCTGATATTGATGGCGTATTTACCTTTAATCATAGTTACGGTTGTTCTCAATTAGGTTCAGATCATGAAAATACCAAAATTATGTTGCAAAATATGGTGAAACACCCTAATGCAGGTGCGGTATTGGTGATTGGCTTAGGCTGTGAAAACAACCAAGTGGATATTTTTCGGCAAACCTTGGGCGAAGTAGATGAAACTCGGGTGAAATTTATGATTTCACAACATTATGATGACGAAGTGGAAGCCGGCGTTGAATTATTACAACAGCTTTATCAAACCATGCGACAAGATAAGCGTGAAAAAGGCTTGCTCAGTGAAGTTAAATTCGGTTTAGAATGTGGTGGTTCTGATGGTTTTTCGGGGATTACTGCCAATCCGCTATTTGGACGATTTTCCGATTATTTAGTCAGCCATGGTGGCACCACTGTGCTTACCGAAGTGCCTGAAATGTTCGGGGCTGAACGTATTTTAATGAGCCATTGTCGTAATGAAACAGTTTTCCATAAAACCGTACAAATGATCAATGATTTCAAACAGTATTTTATTGCTCACCAACAACCCATTTATGAAAATCCGTCCCCTGGTAATAAAGCAGGGGGCATTACCACCTTGGAAGATAAATCCCTAGGTTGCACACAAAAAGCAGGCAGTAGTCAGGTGGTTGATGTGCTGAAATACGGCGAACGCTTAAAAATATCAGGATTAAATTTATTAAGTGCCCCCGGCAATGATGCAGTCGCCACCAGTGCTTTAGCAGGTGCTGGGTGTCATATTGTGTTATTCTCCACTGGACGGGGAACCCCCTATGGCGGTTTTGTTCCCACCATGAAAATCGCCACCAATAGCGAACTGGCATTAAAGAAAAAACACTGGATTGATTTTGATGCGGGTCGTTTAGTTCACAACCAAAGCATGGAAGAATTATTAAATGATTTTATTAACTTAGTGGTTGATACGGTCAATGGCAAACCGACTAAAAATGAAATTAATGAGTTTCGTGAATTGGCGATTTTTAAAAGTGGTGTCACTCTATAAGGAGAAAAAATGAAAAAATTAACCGCACTTGATGTGTTAACACAATCACCCGTTATTCCTGTAATGGTAATTGATAATTTAAAAAATGCTGTTCCATTAGCAAAAACCTTAGTTGAATCAGGTATAAAGGTATTAGAAATTACATTACGTACTGAATGTGGATTAGACGCGATAAAATTAATTAAACAAGAGATCCCCGATGCAATTGTCGGTGCCGGAACAGTCTTAAATCCAGTGCAATTTGAACAAGCCATGATGGCAGGTGCACAATTTATTATTAGCCCCGGAATAACGGAAAGCTTATTACAAAAAAGCACATTATTTGATGTTCCTTTTATTCCGGGTGTCGCCACTGCAAGTGAAATAATGTTAGCCAAGCAATACGATTTACATTGTCTAAAATTCTTCCCGGCAGAAATAAACGGTGGAATCAAAGCATTGCAAGCCTTTTCCTCTGTATTTCCTGAGATAACATTCTGTCCGACAGGAGGCATTAATGAAAAAAATTATTTGAATTATCTTAATCTAAAAAATGTTATGTGTGTGGGGGGAAGTTGGTTTGTTCCTTTATCTGCCGTTAAACAAGAAAATTTTGCGCTTATTGCTCAATTAGCTCAATCCACAATAGAAGGAATACAATAATGAAAATTGCGGTGATCGGCGAATGTATGATCGAACTGGCACAACAAGATCAACAAGTAAAATTAGGTTTTGGCGGAGATACACTTAATACTGCAATATATTTAGCCCGATTACTACCAAATTCATATTCTGTACATTATATAACGGCATTAGGTGTTGACCCTTATAGCCAGAAAATGCTTGCACAATGGCAGCAAGAACAAATCAAGACCGAGTTGGTACAATGTTTACCCGATAAATTACCCGGTTTATATTCCATTATTACCGATAAAAAAGGCGAGCGTTCTTTTTATTACTGGCGTAGTGATTCTGCCGCAAAATACTGGTTAAAATCCCCTAACGCCGAACAAATTTTATCTAAACTTAAGCAATTTGATTATATTTATTTAAGTGGGATTAGTTTGGCTATTTTAGATAATGCAAGTCGCCAAAAATTATTTCATTTTTTACCGCGCTTTAAACAAGGTGGTGGGAAAATAATTTTTGATAATAATTACCGACCTATTTTGTGGGAAAACAAAGAAACGACCCAACAAATATATCGTCAAATTCTCTCTTTTACTGACATCGCATTTTTAACTTTCGACGATGAACAACAACTTTGGCAAGATAAAACACTTGCTGATTGTATTATGCGAACCCAGCAATTCGGAGTGACTGAAATTGTGATTAAACGTGGGGCGGAAGATTGTATTGTACAAACTCAGCAACAATTCTCAATTCCGGCTATAAAAGTAGAAAATGTCATTGACACCACTGCTGCTGGAGATTCTTTTAGTGCAGGTTATTTAGCGGCTCGTTTACAGCAAAAAAATGAAATTCAGTCTGCTCAACAAGGGCATGTAGTGGCAAGCAAAGTAATTTCATATCGTGGTGCGATTATTCCTAAAGAGATATTTTAAATCTTGCTTACAAACTTCCTGAAAATACACCGCACTTTCAGGAAGTTGATATTTTACTTCGCTATCTTTTTTTGGTTAAACGTTGACTACTTTTTTCTTTTTTAGTTTTCCCTGTCCTTTTCCCTTTCTCCATCTTCAAACTGCGGTTATTTTTTACCACTTTTTCGGCTCTTTTTGCTTTGGTTTTAGCGGTTTTGCCTACACGGCGTGGTTGGCGTTCGCTTGATACTAGAGAGAAATCCACTTGGCGTTGTTCAAGGCTGACGGCTTCTACTTTGATTCTGACTTTATCCCCTAAACGATATAGCATACCGCTGTTCTCGCCAATTAAGCGTTGTCCTGCATTGTCGTATTGATAGTAGTCATTATCGAGAGTGGAAATATGCACCAAGCCATCAATAAACAAATCATCAAGGCGAACAAATAAGCCAAAACCTGTGACTGACGAAATAACACCGTCAAATTCATCACCAACGTGGTCTTGCATAAATTCGCATTTCAACCAGTCTGCCACTTCCCTTGTTGCATCATCGGCACGGCGTTCGGTCATGGAACAATGGTCGCCTAATAAATCCATTTCATCTAAATTATAATGGTACCCGCCACTCTCTGTGGTTTTACGTTTTGCCCCTTTTTGTTTGGCTAACATATATTTTATGCCACGATGTAAGGTTAAATCAGGATAGCGGCGAATAGGTGAGGTAAAGTGAGCATATTCCGTTAAGGCTAAACCAAAATGTCCAATATTATCAGGGTGATACACTGCTTGGCTTAAACTACGTAACAACATGGTTTGAATAAGCTCTTGATCGGGACGTTGTTTGACTTGGTTTAACAACTCGGCATAATCCGCCGTACTCGGTTTATTGCCCCCTCGTAAAGATAAACCACATTCTGCCAAAAATGTGCGGAAAGCGGTTAATTTTTCTTCACTCGGACCTGCATGAATACGATATAACGCTGGCTCTTGGTGACGTTCCATAAAATTCGCTGCAGAAATATTGGCTAAAATCATACATTCTTCAATGATTTTGTGTGCGTCATTGCGTTCTTCTTTTTCAATCCGTTCGATACGCCCCATTTCATTGAAAATAAACTTGCTTTCAATAGTTTCAAAATCAATAGCACCACGTAAATGACGAGCTTCTAGCAAGGCTTGATACATGGCGTGCAATTCCTTTAAGTGAGGAACAAGTGATTGATAACGTTGGCTTAATTCTGCATCGCCGTCTAAAATACGAGCGACTTTAGTGTAGGTTAAACGAGCGTATGAATTCATCACGGCTTCATAGAATTGATAGCCTTTTAATTCCCCTTTATTGGAAACTTCCATTTCGCACACCATACATAGGCGATCAACTTGTGGATTAAGTGAACATAAGCCGTTGGAGAGAATTTCAGGTAACATCGGCACCACTCGATTGGGAAAATAGACCGAATTTCCCCGATTGTGAGCTTCTGCATCTAAAGCAGTACGCAAACGCACATAATAACTGACATCGGCAATCGCCACCCATAAACGCCAACCGTTTTTTTCTTTACGACAATGTACCGCATCGTCAAAATCTCGTGCGTCTTCGCCGTCAATGGTCACTAACGGCAAATCACGTAAATTGATACGCCCTTTTTTCGCTTGTTCTGGCACTTCTTCACTGAGTTTTTTCACCGCTTTTTGGACAGCGTCAGGGAAAGTATGCGGAATATCATGATTGCGTAAGGCAATCTCAACTTCCATACCTTTTGCCATATTATCCCCCAGAATTTCACGAATAATCCCGACAGGTTGGCTAAAACTGGCGGTACGTGGTTTAAGTTCAACCACCACCACTTGCCCCATTCTTGCCCCCATGCGAGATTCATTAGGAATTAAAATATCTCGTCCAATACGGCTATCATCAGGCACCACATAACCAATGCCGTCTTCAAGGAAAAAGCGTCCAACAATTTGTTTTTTACGGCTTTCTAATACGCGAACAATACGCACTTCTTGCCGTCCTTTTCGGTCAAATCCTGTGGGTTGAGCCAACACAAAATCGCCGTGCATCACCCGTTGCATTTGGTTATTCGGAATAAATAAATCTTTATTGGCTACCGCATTTTTAGCAGGGCTTTCGATTTCTAAAAAGCCGTAGCCGTCACGATGCCCAATCACAGTACCTTTGATTAAATCTAACTTTTCAGGCAAGGCATAACATTTACGCTTAGTAAACACTAACTGACCATCATTTTCCATTGCACGTAAACGGCGACGAATACCCTCGATTTCGTCTTCATGGCGTAAACCAAAAGTTGCCACCATTTCTTCACGACTCATTGGAGCATTATGCTCTTGAATAATCTGTAAGATAAATTCACGACTTGGGATAGGGTTTTCATATTTTGCTTGTTCTTGTTGAAAATTTGGATCCATAAGTGCGGTGCTTTTTTTCGCTTTTTTTATTTTTGTCATTATGTATCTCCGCAGGTTAAATGATTAAAATTTATGTAATATATTAGTTTGACACTCTGCTATCATGAATGCAAGGGAAAACCAATACAAATTGATTACAGATAAAATGATGAAGAATTGATGCTAAGAAAATACCCCTTATCGGGGTATTCTAAAGTAAGATAGGGCTATCTCTTAGTTCTTTGTTGTTGTGGCATTTGTTGACCGCTTTGTGGACCACCATTATTCATACCCAAACCGCCTCGTTCACCATGATGACCACCGTGGAAACAACAAGCACTTAAAAATAATGTGCTTACAATAGCGATTACAGCTAATTTTTTCATAAATTGCTCCGATTAAAATAAAACAATGTCATTATCACTGACAACTTATAAGAACCTATTTTTAGGTAAAAGTTCAATAATTAATTGTTAATAAATGCCAGTCCCTGCTTAGTAATTTCTAGCACAGAGGTAGTTTCCCCCCAGTCACCTAATACAATTCGCTCATACTGCGGTGTCATTTGATGAATATGTTGTTTATGGGTATGTCCATGAATTAATCTTGTCACTGCAAATTTTTGCATGATTTGCAAAGTAAATTCAGGATTCACGTCCATAATCTCAACGGGCTTTTGTTGCTTATCCGCTTTGCTTCTGGAGCGAATCTTCTCAGCAATTTTTAACCGCAGTTTTAATGGTAAACATAAAAACAAACGTTGTCGCCATTTTTGATGCACTTTGTAGCGGAACTGTTGGTATTTTTCATCATCAATACAAAGGGTATCACCGTGACAAATCAGGGTTTTAGTGCCATATAAATCAATCACTTGATAATCAGGCAAAAGCTGTAATCCGCAAGTTTCAGCAAATTTTTGTCCGAGTAAAAAGTCCCGATTACCGCAAATAAAATAGCATGCAATACCTTGTTGCGTAATAGAACGAATTTGGTCTTGTACTAAATTAATTAAGTCTGAACGTTCATCATCACCGATCCAAAAATCGAAAAGGTCGCCCAGAATATATAACGCTTCGGCTTGCGGGGCTTGATGCTGCATAAAATCCACAAAAAGTGCGGTTAAATCGGGGCGATTTTCGCTTAAATGTAAATCGGCAATAAACAACGTTTTTTTCATTTAATGTCCTACAATTAACTGCCAACGATGATTAACAGGATCAATTTCTAATTGTTGCTGATGATGTACATTCAGGGTTGAACGGTGCCCAACACTAATAATCGTGGTGTTCGGCAAACGTTCATGTAATAAACGATACATGGCATCTTCTAATCCCTCATCCATACTGGCAGAGGCTTCATCTAAGAAAGCAATTTTCGGTTGGGTAATCAATAACCGAGCGAACGCTAACCGCTGCTGTTCACCGAGTGAAAGTACCCGAGTCCAGTCATTTTCTTGTTCCAATTTATCACTTAAATGTCCAAGTTGCACCGCTCGCATGGTGTCTGTTGCTTGGGCTAAATCCACATTATCAGGGGCAAGATTTGGATAAAATAACGCATCAATCAAACGTCCTTGCGGTAAATAAGGTTTTTGCGGTAAGAACAGGGCATCTTGTTGGGGTAAATAAATATCGCCGTTGGCATGCGACCATAAGCCAGCAATAGTACGTAATAAGGTGGTTTTACCCGCTCCCGATGGACCTTTAATTAATAGTGATGAACCTTGTGGCAGATCGAAAGTTAAATCCGCAATGAGAGTTTCGCCCGTTGGTTTTTTCACCGAAACTTGCTCAAAACGCACCGCACTTTCTAGTGGATGTAATTTTACTTCGGTTGGTTGAGTCGCTTGTTCAATGGCTGAATGGAAGCCTGTTAAACGATCTAACACCGCACGATAACCAGCAAATTCATCATAGGCATTACGGAAGTAAGACAATGCTGATTGTACTCGTCCGAAAGATTGTGCGGTTTGAATTAAATCACCTAATTGAATCTGTTTACTAAAAAATCGACTGGCTTGAATAATAAATGGAAACACCACTGACACTTGAGAAACCATTAAGTTAAAGCCAGAGAGTTTTAGGGTCATATAGACCATTTTCCACACATTGCCGATCACTTTATCAAATTGTTTAAACAGGATATTGCGTTCCATATTCTCCCCACGGAAAAATGCAATACTTTCTGCATATTCTTTAATCCGAATCAATGAGTAACGATAGTTCGCATTTAAGCGTTCATTAGCAAAATTGAGTTGAATTAATGGTCGTCCGATGCGGAAAGCAAAGACACTGGTGACTAACACGTAAATAAACACCAAAAAGACCATGGCGTGGGGTACGGTAATTGAGCCAACTGTCATTTCACCAGATAGATTCCATAGAATTTGGGTAAATGCCACAATAGACACCACTGAAGAAATTACGCCCGTGGCAAAACTAAGTGAACTTGACACATAGGATTGAATATCTTGTTGAATCCGTTGATCGGGGTTATCTAATTGATTATAAATATATTGTGTTTTGTAATAGGCTTGTTCGCCAAGCCATTTATCCACCAGTTGTTGGTTTAATTCTATTCGCCATTGAATGGTAAAACGTTGTCCTAAATAATAAAGTAATAGTACGTTACTAATATTAATGGCAGCTAATACGGAGAACACCACCATTTGGATCCAGAAAACACTTTCATTACTATTTTGTAAAGCGTCATACATCGCCTTATACCATTCCGAGAACAAAATATCTAAACGCACCGCAAATAGGTTAAAAAAGACAATGATAATAAAATAAATTAAGGGTTTTACTCTCCGTTTAGGCGACAAATATTCCTGTGCCAGTGACCAAAATTGTTGCCCCCAACGGGTAGTTTTGACTAAAAACCATAATACGGCGGTGAATACGATGGCGGTGATAACAATCGCTTTTAAGATCCAAAATAAAGAAGTAATTAATTCTTGAACATAATCCATATTAAAATTAAAGCATAAATGTTAAAATAATGCGTTATTTTTCAGCAAATAGGTAAATTAAGCAAGGAAAAATGTGATAAACATCAAACTTTTTCATTTTTTTTATTTTATCTATTACAGCTTAGATTATAATCATCAGCAATTAATTTAATCTTGGGGGCGTTATGTCTGATATTGCAATTACTATAAGCCTATTATCGTTGGTAGCGGTAATAGGATTATGGCTCGGTCATTGGAAGATCAAAGGGGTAGGACTGGGTATCGGCGGGGTACTATTCGGTGGGATTATTGTTGCACATTTTACCCATCAAAATGGTTTAATGCTTGATCCGCACACCTTACACTTCGTGCAAGAATTCGGTTTAATTTTGTTTGTTTATACTATCGGTATTCAAGTGGGGCCCGGTTTCTTTGCGTCCTTACGTGAATCGGGAATGAAATTAAATGGTCTGGCAGCATTAATTGTGTTGCTAGGTTCACTGATGGTGATTGCCATTCAATATTTTACCGATATGCCATTAGATGTGATTTTAGGGATTTATTCGGGGGCGGTAACCAATACACCCGCGCTGGGTGCCGGTCAACAAATTCTCGCTGAATTGGGTATGACTAACATTACTGAAACCATGGGTATTTCTTATGCCATGGCGTATCCATTTGGGATTTGTGGTATTTTGTTGAGTATGTGGTTAATTCGTTTATTTTTCCAAGTGAAAATAGAGGAAGAAGCCACCTCATTTGATAAAGCCACGGGAAAAGATAAAGAAGTCTTACAAAAAATTGACTTGAAAGTCACTAATCCAAATCTACATGGGTTAATGTTAAAAGAAATTCCCGGCTTTGAAAGCCATGATGTGCTTTGTACTCGTTTAAAACGTGACGAGCATATTGAAGTACCTAAGGGCGATACAGAAATTCACTTAGATGATGTGTTACATTTAGTCGGTGATACGCAAGCACTCAATAAAGTGCGGTTAATTATGGGTGAGTTAGTCAATATTGAACCGTCTAATATCAAAGGAAATTTACGTTCTCAACGGGTGGTGATTACCAATGAAAAAGTGTTAGGGAAAAGCATTCGTGCGTTGGCATTTCATCAAAAATATGGTGTGGTGATTTCTCGTTTAAACCGTTCAGGCATTGAATTGGTACCAACCGCACATACCACTTTGCAATTTGGTGACGTGGTGCATATTGTGGGTAATGCGGACGTGATTGATAATGTGATTGCTGAACTAGGTAATATGCAGTCCAAATTGCAACACGTACAAATGTTACCTGTCTTTTTGGGGATCGGTTTAGGGGTATTACTCGGCTCAATTCCATTCCATATTCCGGGTTTCCCTGTTGCATTAAAACTGGGCTTGGCCGGTGGTCCGTTAGTGGTGGCGTTAATTTTAGCCCGAATTGGTTCTATTGGTAAACTCTACTGGTTTATGCCACCCAGTGCTAATATGGCATTACGTGAAATCGGTATCGTGTTGTTCTTATCAGTGGTAGGATTAAAATCTGGTGGTAATTTCGTTAGCACTTTAACCGATGGTAATGGTCTGGAATGGATGGGGTATGGTTTCTTGATTACCTTTGTGCCATTAATGCTCGTTGGTGTTATCGCTCGCCTGTATGCCAAACTTAATTATCTTTCCATCTGTGGTTTGTTAGCAGGTTCTATGACCGATCCACCAGCCTTAGCCTTTGCCAATGCGATCAAAGAAGATCACGGAGCAGCGCCATTAGCTTATGCCACTGTTTATCCATTAACCATGTTTTTACGGATAATTTCACCGCAGTTACTAGCTATATTGTTGTGGGCAATTTAACGCATTGTAATCACCATAATAAAGGGCGAATTTAAAATTTAAATTCGCCCTTTAAACTATAATCTAGCGTTTAATTATTGGTTTTCAGTTTATTCTAATAGATTTCCCAGAAAGTGCGGTGTTAAATGCTAATTTTTCTCATACCAAATCCGATTGACAAAAAATAGCATATTGCCCGATGGTGTGTTCACACGAACTTCATCATCTAATTGCTTACCAATCAAGGCACGAGCTACCGGAGAATCAATGGAAATCCAATTTTGGGCAGGATCAAATTCATCACAGCCTACAATGCGATATTGTTTTAATTCTTCGTTTTCCGTTTCCAATTCTACCCACGCACCGAAAAACACTTTGCCTTCTTGTTGAGGGTGATAATCCACGATTTGCAACACTTCCAACCGTTTCATTAAAAAACGTACACGGCGGTCAATTTCACGCAAGCGGCGTTTGCCATAAATATATTCTGCATTTTCACTGCGATCGCCCATGGCAGCAGCTTCCGAAACGGCTTGCGTGACTTTCGGACGTTCTTCTTTCCAGAGATACTTTAATTCTTTATCTAAGGCATTCCAGCCTGAGCGGGTAATGTAGTTTGATTTTGCCATTTAGAGTAAATATGCGTAAAATAAGCAAAATTATAGCATATCCTGTAACCTGAACGCTACGGCCTAACCTGTTGTAGCTATTGCTTAAGTAGCGGAAAAAGGGTATATTCAGCAACATGAATTATTGAAAATTAAGAGGTATTTTATGGGTGGTATTAGCATTTGGCAACTTCTCATCATTGTGGCAATCGTGGTGTTATTATTCGGTACAAAAAAATTAAGAACCTTAGGTTCTGATTTAGGTGAATCTGTAAAAGGCTTTAAAAAAGCCATGGCAGATGAACCTAAAGATGCAGAATTTAAATCCTTAGATAAAACCGATACGGTTAAAACAGAAGATACGGCGAAACAAAAAGAACAGGCATAATCTGTGTTTGATATTGGTTTTTCTGAATTACTGTTGATTTTTATTGTGGGCTTGGTGGTATTAGGTCCACAACGTATGCCTGTGGCTATTCGGACAGTGATGAAATGGGTACGAACTATTCGTGGTTTAGCGGCGAATGTGCAAAATGAATTGACACAAGAGTTAAAATTACAAGAGCTGCAAGAAAGTATCAAAAAAGCCGAGCATTTAAATTTGAATACCCTGTCGCCTGAACTGGCTCAAACGGTAGAAGAATTGAAACAATCCGCTGAAAAAATGAAAGCCAATTTGGATAAACAAGCCAGTGATGCTAATCATGCTTTACAAGAACAAATAGATACTGTACGGAATGAGAACGTTCAAGAAAATAAACTAGAAAAAACCGGAAATTCCACCGCACTTGATGAAACCAATCAAGATCCTGATGATTTAACACAAAATATTGAAGACGAACTTTCTTTAGATGAGCAATTAGCACAATATATCGATCAATATCACCCTGCTGAAGATGCTCAACCTGTTAGCCAACAGGAGAAAAAATGATGAGTAATGTCGAAGAAACACAACCTTTAATCTCACATTTAATCGAATTACGTAACCGTTTGTTACGCTCATTTATTTTTGTCGCCGTGGTTTTTCTGGCGTTAGTGTATTTTTCCAATGATATTTATCATTTAATTGCCACACCATTGTTAGATGCAATGCCAGCAGGTTCTACCATGATTGCTACCAATGTAGCAGCACCTTTTTTCACCCCAATTAAATTAACCGCACTCACGGCGGTGTTTATTTCGGTACCTTTTTTGCTTTATCAGCTTTGGGCATTTGTTGCCCCTGCATTATACAGCCATGAAAAACGCTTAGTTTATCCCTTGCTATTTTCTAGCACCTTATTATTTTATGTGGGCGTGGCGTTTGCCTATTATGTAGTGTTTCCGTTGGTGTTTAGCTTTTTAACCAAAACCACGCCCGATGGTGTTGCCATGGCAACGGATATTAGTAGTTATTTAGATTTTGTGCTGACGCTGTTTTTGGCGTTTGGTGTCTGCTTTGAAGTGCCAGTAGCCATTATTTTGTTATGTTGGGCTGGTGTAACCACACCAGAAGATTTAAAAGCCAAACGCCCCTATATTATCGTAACCGCTTTTGTGGTCGGCATGTTGCTTACCCCGCCTGATATTTTTTCCCAAACTCTACTAGCCATACCGATGTGTTTGTTATTTGAAGTGGGCGTAATTTGTGCCAGATTTTATCGCCCGAAAGATGATGAAAACGCCACAAAATGAGAATATTAGGCGGATCATACATTCGCCTTTTTTATTAAGAGATAGAGAACATGACAATCCAAATTTTTACAGGTTATCCCGCACGCCGTTTACGCCGTATGCGTAAACATGATTTTAGCCGCCGTTTAATGGCTGAAAATAAATTAACTGTCGATGATTTAATTTATCCTGTGTTTATTATGGAGGGCGAAAATCGACGTGAACCTGTGCCATCAATGCCCAAAGTAGAACGTTTAACCATTGATCAATTACTCATTGAAGCAGGCTTGTTAGTCAAATATGGCGTGCCAGTGATTGCCTTATTCCCTGTGGTGGAACAAGAGAAAAAATCCTTAATGGCAGAAGAAAGCTATAACCCAAATGGGTTAGTACAACGAGCGGTAAGAGCATTAAAATCCGCTTACCCTGAATTAGGTGTATTAACTGATGTGGCGTTGGATCCTTATACGCTACACGGTCAAGACGGTATTATTGACGAAACAGGTTATGTGCTGAATGAATTGACCTGCGATGTATTAGTTAAACAAGCACTTTCCCATGCAGAAGCGGGAGCAGATATTGTTGCCCCAAGCGATATGATGGACGGCAGAATCGGCAAAATTCGCACCGCACTTGAACAGAAAGGACTAATTAATACCTTAATTATGGCGTATGCGGCAAAATACGCATCAAATTATTACGGTCCTTTCCGTGATGCCGTGGGGTCATCGGCTAACCTAAAAGGCGGTGATAAGAAAACCTATCAGGTTGATCCTGCTAACAGTAATGAGGGGCTACAAGAAGTGGCACTAGATATTCAAGAGGGGGCGGATATGGTCATGGTGAAACCAGGTATGCCTTATTTAGATATAGTATATCGGGTGAAACAACAATTTGGCGTACCAACCTTTGCTTATCAAGTTTCAGGCGAATATGCTATGCACTTAGCAGCGATTAAGAATGGCTGGTTAAAAGAAAAAGAATGTATTCTGGAAAGTTTACTCTGCTTTAAACGTGCGGGAGCTGATGGGATTTTGACCTATTTTGCCAAACAGGTAGCCGAGTGGTTGTATTTAGACGGAAAGAATAAATAGCATATAATAGCTGCAGTGAAGTTCACTGCAGTTCCGTTTTTACTTGGCTAATCCTAACTGACCGATCTTCACCCCTAAATTGCCTAAAGCAACAGGATCCAAATAATCTGCTAAGAATTTAAATAGCTCATTTAATTCGGTAAAAGTGCGGTTAATTTTTACTTCGTTTTCCACTTTACGCGTAAATTCATACTTAACCTCATCGCCGTTAATATGTGCAACCAGAGTAATATAAATGGTTTCAAAAAAGTGGCTAGTTGCCCCTTCTTCGCCAGGATCACTAATCCGAACATTCAAAGTATTGGTAAATAAAACTTCTGTTAATGCTGTCATGTTTTTATTTCCTTTCTAATGTAATCTATTGTTATTAAAAAAACCCGATAATAAAATCTCTTTCAAAAGAAATCTTATTATCGGGCTTTTCAGTCCATTTAGTAGTATGTTTCGCCTTACGTTGATAACTGCCTTTGCCTTTGAGTTTTTTCTCAATTCGTTGGCGAAATAGTCGATCACTTAATAATGCTTGAATGGCATTATCTCGAATAATACCACGACCATGTTGGTAAGTGGTGGTGCCCTGTGTTTCAGAAACACTTGGCAAGTTTAGTTTTTTCTTTGCCATATTTTCCTCTCTTGTTAATAAACTTGCCTATTATATATGTAATTCATGTAAATTTTAACTTATAATCAAGAAAAAATTATGCAAGGAGCGGTTTATGATAGAAATGCTGAAAAGTTGGTACATGCGTCGATTTAGCGATCCCCAAGCAATGGGATTGGCTGCAATCTTATTATTTTGTTTTATTGCCATTTATTTTTTTAGCGACCTAATTGCCCCCTTGTTAATCGCTATCGTATTAGCTTACTTATTAGAATTTCCGATTCAATTTCTATCCAACAAATTTGCCTTGCCTCGTATTCTATCGATTATTCTGATCTTAGGCAGTTTTATTACCTTTGCCCTGTTATTGGCATTCGGGTTATTGCCGAATTTGATTAACCAAACCCTAAACCTATTAAGCGATTTGCCGAATATGTTTAACAAACTGCACGAATGGGCCATGCGGTTACCAGAAACCCATCCCGAATTTGTAGATGCCCAAATGATTGAAGGAATATTCACAGCTACACGTACTAAAATCCTTGGTTTCGGTGAAAGTGCGGTGAAATTTTCGCTCACTTCTATTGTAAACTTAGTGACGATTGGGATTTATGCCTTTTTAGTACCATTAATGATGTTTTTTATGTTAAAAGATAAAAACACGTTAATTCATTCGTTTACCCAATTCTTACCGCAAAATCGTCATCTTGCGAACAAAGTCTGGCAAGAAATGCAATTACAAATTGCTAATTATATTCGAGGCAAACTGTTTGAAATTGCGATTGTCACGCTGGTAACTTATATTATTTTCCTATCCTTTGGTTTAAATTATCCACTATTGCTTTCTGTTGCGGTGGGGGTTTCGGTGTTAGTGCCTTATGTGGGAGCGGTGTTAGTCTGTGTACCAGTGGCTTTAGTCGCATTCTTTCAATTCGGCGATCATTCTACATTCTGGTATATTATAATTGCCTACGTAGTCAGCCAGTTACTTGACGGTAATTTACTGGTGCCATTTTTATTCTCGGAAGCAGTTAATTTACATCCTTTAACCATCATTGTCTCGGTGTTAATTTTTGGTGGACTGTGGGGATTTTGGGGCGTATTTTTTGCTATTCCGTTGGCAACCTTAGTTAAAGCTGTGATTAATGCTTGGCCATCAACAGAAGAATTGAATGTTATTGTAAAATAAGATAAAAAATAGCACTGGGAAACCAGTGCTAATTTGCTATCTAAATAATTTATTTGACGCGAGAAACATATTCGCCTGAGCGAGTATCCACTTTGATAACTTCACCGATTTGAACAAATAAAGGTACTTTCACTACCGCACCAGTGCTTAATGTCGCTGGTTTACCACCAGTTCCTGCAGTATCCCCTTTCAAACCTGGGTCAGTATCCACAATTTCTAATTCCACAAAGTTTGGTGGAGTAACAGAAATCGGTGTACCATTCCATAAGGTAATAATACAATCCGCTTGGTCAAGTAACCATTTTTCTGCATCACCCACTGCTTTTTCGTCTGCAGAATATTGCTCAAAGGTTTCTGGGTGCATAAAATACCAGAAATCTTCGTCTTTGTAAGAATAGGTCAAGTTAAGATCCATCACATCAGCAGCTTCAACTGAAGTACCTGATTTAAAGTTTACGTCTAATACTTTGCCTGAAATTAATTTACGAATACGAGTACGTGTAAAGGCTTGACCTTTACCTGGTTTAACAAATTCATTTTCAACGATTACGCAAGGCTCACCGTCTTGCATAAATTTTAGACCTGGTTTAAAGTCTGTGGTAGTGTATGATGCCATATTTATCCTTAATTTAGATGTAGAGCTGTTTTAAAGTGCGTATTTTAACCCAAAACCCCCTCATTAGAGAAGAACAAAAAACACAGAATTGGTTAGAAATTCTGGCAAATGCGGTTTCTGACCCTGAAAAATTGCTTAAAATGCTGGATTTACCGCTAAATGCCTTTGAAAAAGATATTCAAGCGCGCCGTTTATTTCCTATGCGAGTACCATTACCCTTTGTGCAAAAAATGGAAAAAGGCAATCCACAAGATCCGCTTTTTTTGCAAGTCATGACAGCTCAACAAGAATTTCTGGCAGAAAAAGGGTTTAGCAAAGATCCCTTAGATGAACAACAAGCAGCCGCTCCAAATATTTTACACAAATATCATAACCGATTGTTATTAATGGTGAAAGGTGGCTGTGCCATTAACTGCCGTTATTGTTTCCGCCGCCATTTTCCCTATAACCAAAACAAAGGTAATAAAGCCAACTGGTTGAAAGCATTAGACTATATTGCGGAAAATCCACAAATCGAAGAAATTATTTGGTCTGGCGGTGATCCCTTAATGGCAAAAGATCATGAAATAGACTGGCTCATAAAACAGCTAGAAAAAATACCGCACTTGCAGCGTTTGCGGATTCATACGCGTTTACCCGTGGTCATTCCACAGCGAATTACCGATGAATTTTGTCAGATTTTAGCCCGAAGCAGATTTCAAACTGTGTTAGTCACCCATATTAATCATGCCAATGAAATTGATACGATTTTTGCTGATGCGATGAATAAACTGAAAGCGATAGGTGTAACCTTATTAAATCAATCCGTATTATTAAAACAAATTAATGATAATGCTAACACATTGAAAACCCTCAGCGAAAAATTATTTTCAGTGGGTATTTTACCTTATTATTTACATTTGCTGGATAAAGTAGAAGGTGCCAGTCATTTTTATATTTCCGATCAAAGTGCGGGGCAAATTTACAAAGATTTACAAAAAATCAGTTCAGGCTATTTAGTCCCTAAATTAGCTCGAGAAATTGCTCATGAACCCAATAAAACTTTATATGCTCCGTAGTTAATTCTAGGAAAATCATTAAAGATCCTTTAAAATAGATAAAATTCGACCGCACTTTATTGGGGGCATATGATAAAGTGCATTTTTTGTTTAGTATTTACTGAGGTAATATTGTGGAAAACACACCAAAAAATAATTCAAATCAAAGTGAATTAGATTTAGGCATAAATCAGACTGATTCAATTTTGAGCAAAGTTACTGGCTTATTTAATAAAAAAGAAACATTACAACCCAACCAATTTGCGGTCCGTAAAGAACCTACTTTCGGCACACAACCAAATACGACAGTGACTAATCCAGTAAATACAATACAAAATTCAGAACAAACGGTATCAGATATACAAGAAACCATACCGCCACAACAACCTACTGCCACAGAGCCTACGCAAACTACAATCGTTCAAACAGAAACCGTACAAGTGGAGAATACCACAGAAACAATAAATACGGTTAAAAATACTGCCGAACCAACGATGTCAGAAACTGTACAAGAACAGGCCGTGCCACCCACACAAAGCCATCCTAACAACAAAAATCCCGAAAACTGGGCAATTATGCAAAAATTACCTACCAAACATCGTCGCCTATTTATTGCCATTGCGGGAGTAATAGCAATTTTACTCGCATTGTTATGGTTAAAACCAAGCAATAATACAATAGAAGAAATTCAAGCAAATAATAGTTCATCAACACCGATTGAATTCCAATCACTTGATCCGAATAAACCGCTTGAAAATAGTGAAGTGGTTAATAATGTAGAAGTAGAAACCGCAACTGTTCCAACTGATAATATAACAACACCTGAAATTACTACAGCACCAACTGTTGATCAACAACAACCTACCGTACTATCTCCAGTTGTGACACCGGCACCAGTAAAACCTGTTGATACTCAAGCAACTGAACAAGCCTATAAAGCTGAGCAAGCTAAAATTGCTGCTGAACAAGCACAAGCCCGTAAAGCTGAGCAAGCTAAAATCGCGGCTGAGCAGGAGCAAGCTCGTCAAGCTGAACAAGCAAAAGTTGCCACCCAACAAGCTCGCAAAGCGGAACAAGCTAAACAACCAACCAATAAGGTTGCCCCAGTGGTTGATGCAAAACCAGCAGGAACTAGCGTACAAAGTCATCAATCCAATCGCAATAGCTCGACACAAACCACGGCAAGTAGTAATAGTACAAAAACCTTAGTCATTCCACAAAATACATCATTATTCCAAGTCTTTCGTAACAACGATTTGGATATTCGTGATGCCAATGCCATGACTAAAGCAATCGGAGCTGGGAATGTATTAAGTAGCTTCAAAGCCAATGATAAGGTGCAAGTTTCAGTAAGCCAAGGACATGTCAATATTATGCGTTTATCTGATGGTTCCGTGTTTACTCGTCAAGCTGACGGAACCTATAAATACAAAAAATAAGGATATCCTCTTGAAACGACTTTTATTATTCACTTTCATCGGTATAGTGGCTTGTACGGCAGATTCAGAATTACTGTCGAATAGTCAGTCTCAACCGAAAGCCCAAGTAACATTGGATAAAACAACACAAAAGAGATCAGCCAGTCTCTATAAATGTAAAGATGATAAAATAATAAGAGTTGTTCGTATCACTGAAAGTAGTAAAAATACTAAAAAAGTGAAAACCGATGAGATTAACCTCACCTTTGAGGGGGTCACTGAAAAACTGAATGCCACACTTTACCAAACTGGTAAATTCTATACAAGTATTCACTGGCAATGGTTAGAAACAACTGAAAACAACAGTTTGCGAAGTAGTGTGGGTAATATTCTGGCAGAACAATGTATCGAACAATAATTAAAAGAGCCAACCGGCTCTTTTTTATTCACTCATTAATTTCCTTTATATTCTAAATAAAGCACTGTTGCTGCAACACGTGAATGTACGTTAAGTTTACGTAATAAATTACGAATATGTACTTTCACTGTTTCTTCTGAAATAAATAATTGATGCGCAATTTGTTTATTCGATAAACCTGTCGCGATCAGTTGCAATACATCCAACTCACGCTCGGTTAAAGAATGAATAGGCTCCTGTGAGGGGCAGCGTTCTAATAAAAGATCTTTGATGCTATCACTTAAAATCATTTCGCCTTTAGCAATTTGTTTTATTTGCTTTAATAAAATATCTGGCTCGGTATCTTTCAATAAATAACCGTCTGCCCCCGCATCAATTAAAGAAAAAATATCATTTTTTGCATCAGAAACAGTTAAAATCACAATTCTTGCATCAACCCCTTCATTACGTAATGCTTTTAATGTATCTAAACCTGAAAGCCCTTTCATATTGAGATCCAAAATAATTAAATCCGGATTATTTCTTAATGCAAAGGAAATGCCATCATTACCATTACTGGCTTCACCAATAACTAGAAAATTATCTTCTAACGCTATAAGTTGTTTAATACCACGACGCATTAAAGGGTGATCGTCTATAATCAAAATACTAATTTTTTCTTGCATGGTCATATCTCTATAAAAAATACTCTTGATATTAAAAACAAATATATTGTGTTAAATAAAACTTATCAATGAACTGCCGCAAACGGAATAATTTTTCTGCTATTATTACTATCCGAAATTAATTGATAAAACTGTGGATAATTAAAATCACGTTGAATAATGTGGTACATATTATTACCTGAGCGATCCGCCTGTTGATAGATATAATTAATCTCTCTTATTTTATGCTCTTTTTCACCATCACAATGACGATAAATTTCAAGATGATTTTGTTCATCTAGAATATATACATTAAACGTACCATCAGTATTATCTTTAAAAAAGAATTGTAAAAATCCTTCGCTTGCAAAAGCGTCTATTTCCACTGGGTATTTACGATTATGCTGCGGAGATAAAAATTTATGTGGAAAAAAGTGCGGTGCTTTTTCATCAGATTTTGCCGTATGGGTTAATTTATTCATATTTGCTAGCTGTGAATCTGGTATTTCCTGCCACCGCATTCCCCGATTTTCAAAGAAAAATTGCCAGTTTTTACCCGCTATACGTAACATATTTGGCGTATTCGTTGAAGAAATTGTTCCCATTTGAATACCGATACACTTATTAACTAAGGTCAATACTAAATCGTGCAATGCTCGTTGATAATTTTCACTATAACAAAAAACATCAACCGCTTTCGGTGAATTGGAACCGCGGTGAATCTTATTCGCTAAAACTTTCAAAGCTAATAAAATCGCATTACTACCTTCAAAATGTAATGTTCTGATTTCATTCCACAAATTACGATAAATTAGATCAATACTGCCGACTAAACTTTCTTCGTTTTGCCCGAAACTAAATAAATCACCCTGCTGAATATTCGTCCAAGATTGAACGAGATTTTTGGTCGGATCAGAAACTAAATTAACAAAGACAGCTAAATGACGAATTTCACACTGATGATGTAATTCTTCATTGGTAGCTGATGGCACTTTTACTGGAAAAAATTGTGTTAAATCTGCTACAAAGGTTTTTAATTTTTCTAACGATACGGTTTGACTAAAAATATGTAACTGAGTTCCCTTAGTAAGTAACCCATTAAAATAAGCCCAAGATACTAATTTATGTAAATTTGGATTATATTCAATATGCCGATTATAAGATGCCAACTCTGAAGCTTTAGGTGCATGATTCACTACATACCAACCCGGTTTTATATTCGCTTTCGCTTTAGTCACTTCAATAAAAGTAAGATTTTCTTCGGATAAATCATTTGAGATCAATAAATTAACCAAAGATACCTTACCAGGTAATTCTTCAAATGCACTATATAATTTTCTAGATAGGATACTAATATCCTGTGGCATAATCGTCGCATCCACATGATTTTTACGTGCAAACTTAATCAGATTACGATAGCTCATCATGAGTATTTGAACTAAATCATTATAGGAACGCTTCACCATTTTTATTTTCCAAAATGGTCGTTGATTCAGTTCTTGGATAGTATCTTGATCCCACCCCCATTGTTTAGTGAATTCAGACAATAAGCAAAAACGCCAACCTTCTGCCTTGGTGTACCATAAATCTTCGGTTGCTTTAATATAAAAACAACGGCGAACAAAATTCAAGCGTTTAAAATCATTATGATAAGTCAAATAACTAGTCACCCTATCTAACATTGCTAGATAAGGATCAAAATGATAATCTTCGGTACTATCGGTTAATAAGCGAAATTTAAAATCAGATGAAATTAAATGGGTGTTCGGATATTCCCAAGAATAGGCTTCAAGCAATAAAATCTTGATGGTTGATTTATACGGGGAATCAATGCCTTTATAGAGATGCCATAAACTAGCACCAAAATACTCATTGGCAGAAAACGCCCCTAAACCACCAAAATCTACCCAATCTTGTGGGTCAATTTGTTTATTTAAAATTAATTGCCCCACTTCAGTTTCGTATTGTTGTTCGTCTTCCACCAATAAATGTAACCATAATAATGGTTTACCTGCTAAGCGAATAGCTGAACGATAAAACTCATCTAGCAACAACATATACTGTGCTGATCCACAATTTTCTGATGTCATGGCATCTGAGTAACGAAAACAACGGAATCGTTCTTGATCCATAAGAAAGAAATTTACATCAATTTCATATTGTTTTGCCCAACTTTGTAAGAGTAAGGTTTTTTGTTTGAGTAAATCTCGTTCATCATTATTCAGATCTTCACGATGACAAACCCAAATATCTAGATCGGAGGCGGCTGTTTGTGAAATTGAAGCAATGCTTCCCATGACATAAACGCCATAAATCGCATCAAAAGTGCGGTGAGAAAACGCATTAATTTGTGAATAAGAAAATTCTGGGACAACTTTGGCTAAGTATTTTTGTTGATAATCAGATAAGGTAAAATTACTAATTCCTACAGGAGTACCCACAACGAAACCAGGCAAACGTGGATGGTTAACCTGTAATAATAACGTCACGAGTTTAAAGATATGCTGAAATTCATTTGACGCTCCCGACAATGCTCGCACAATGCGGAAATGTTCAAGATCAGCAACCTGTTTTTTAGCAAATTCAATATCGTACTTCAAGAAAACACCCATTTTTTCAATAAGTAGCGTCCTTTACTTTATCATCTGGGGCATAATAAAGCAAACAAAAAAGCCCCGAACACCAGTGTTCAAGGCTTTTCATTGTTAAGAATTAATGATTACTCATCATCCACCATATTCAACATTTCTGTCAAACTAGCGGTTGGATCATCCGCAACCATATTGCTAAATTCCGCTTCAATTTCTGCTTCATCCGCCGCAGAGAATTTCACCACAGGTTCTTCAATTTGAATACCTGCATGGCGGTTTTTCACTCGGTTTTGGTGATACGCAAAACCTGTACCGGCTGGAATTAAACGCCCCACAATCACGTTCTCTTTCAAGCCACGTAATTCGTCACGTTTACCTGCCACGGCGGCTTCGGTAAGCACACGAGTGGTTTCTTGGAACGAGGCAGCAGAGATAAATGACTCTGTCGCAAGGGATGCTTTGGTGATACCAAGCAATTCACGTTCAAATTCCACCAATGGTTTGCCCTCGGCTTCACGTTTACGGTTGACGATTTTAATGCGTGCCACTTCTACTTGCTCGCCCTCTAAGAATTCAGAGTCGTAGGCTTTGGTGATAATGGCTTTACGCAACATTTGACGAACGATGACTTCGATGTGCTTGTCGTTGATTTTTACCCCTTGTAAGCGGTAAACTTCTTGCACTTCGTTGACGATATATTCCGTCACGGCGTGAACACCACGCAAGCGTAAAATATCGTGTGGGGTTTCTGCACCATCGGAAATTAAGTCGCCACGTTCCACCATTTCGCCCTCAAATACGTTGAGTTGACGCCATTTTGGAATCATTTCTTCGTACGCATCGGAGCCATCTGTTGGGGTAATCAATAAGCGGCGTTTGCCTTTGGTTTCTTTACCGAATGACACGATACCTGAAATTTCGGCTAAAATCGCTGGCTCTTTCGGTTTACGTGCTTCAAATAAGTCGGCTACTCGTGGAAGACCACCGGTAATATCTTTGGTTCCCACCGATTCTTGTGGAATACGGGCTAATGGGTCACCGATATTGATTTCTGCACCGTCATCAAGCGTCACGATGGCTTTACCTGGTAAGAAGTATTGTGCAGCTACGTCTGTGCCTGCAATTAAAATATCGTTACCTTTGGCATCCACCAATTTAATCGCTGGACGTAAGTCTTTACCTGCGGTGGCACGTTCACCCACATCTTGCACTAAGATAGAAGATAAACCGGTCAATTCATCGGTTTGACGGCTTACGGTTAAGCCATCAATAATATCCACGAATTTCACGAAACCTGCTACTTCCGAGATGATCGGCATAGTATGCGGATCCCAGTTGGCAATGGTTTCGCCTGCTTCGACATCGCTGCCGTCTGCTTTGTTTAAAATCGTACCGTAAGGCAATTTATAATGCTCTTTGGTACGACCGAAAGCGTCAATCACGGTTAATTCGGTGTTACGAGAAGTTAAGACTAATTTACCCTCGTTGTTATTGACGAATTTCACGTTGGCTAAACGAATCGTCCCGTTGTTTTTCACTTGAACGCTAGACTCTTTGGCTGCTGCAGATGCCGCACCACCGATATGGAACGTACGCATCGTTAACTGTGTACCTGGCTCACCGATAGATTGGGCAGCGATAACACCCACTGCTTCACCTTGGTTAATCAAGTGACCACGTGCCAAGTCACGTCCGTAACATTTGGCACACACACCAAAGTCGGTGTTACAGGTTACCACAGAACGCACTTTCACGGTGTCCACGGAGTTTTCGTCTAATACATTACAGAGTTTTTCGTCTAATAAGGTATTACGAGCGATTAACACTTCGTCTGTACCTGGTTTTAACACATCTTCGGCAGCCACACGACCTAACACTAATTCACGCAATGGAACTTTTTCATCACCACCTTCGATTAATGGTGCCATTACGATACCCTCGTGGGTACCACAGTCATCTTCAGTGATGACTAAGTCTTGTGCCACGTCAACTAAACGGCGAGTCAAATAACCTGAGTTCGCTGTTTTTAATGCGGTATCCGCCAAACCTTTACGCGCACCGTGGGTAGAAATAAAGTATTGTAATACGTTCAAACCCTCACGGAAGTTTGCGGTGATTGGGGTTTCAATAATCGAGCCGTCTGGACGTGCCATCAAACCACGCATACCTGCTAGCTGACGAATCTGAGCCGCAGAACCACGTGCTCCAGAGTCAGCCATCATAAAGATGCTATTGAACGACGCTTGTTTTTCAGGATTACCGTCACGGTTAATCACTTCTTCCGTGGACAAGTTTTCCATCATCACTTTGGCAACACGTTCGTTGGCAGCTGCCCAAATATCGATCACTTTATTATAGCGTTCGCCAGCAGTGACTAAACCTGATTGGAATTGCTCTTGAATTTCTGCCACTTCTTCTTCAGCAGCGGAAATAATTTCGTATTTCTTCTCTGGGATCACCATATCATCGATACCGACAGATGAACCTGAGCGTGCGGCGTAAGCAAAGCCTGTGTACATAATATGGTCAGCGAATAGCACGCTTGGTTTCATACCTAAACGGCGATAGCTTTCATTGATCAATTTTGAAATCGCTTTTTTGCCTAAAGTTTGGTTAAACAAGCTAAATGGCATACCTTTTGGTGCGATCATCCATAAAATGGCACGACCAATGGTGGTATCCACTAAGTTGGTTTGTGGTTCAAATTCACCATCCGCATTTTTGCTGTATTCGGTGATACGCACTTTGACACGAGAATGTAATTCCGCCTGTCCTGTACGGTAGGCTTTTTCCGCTTCTCTCGGGTCTTGCAACAACATACCCTCGCCTTTGCCATTCACTTTATCACGGGTCATATAGTACAGACCTAATACCACATCTTGTGATGGTACGATAATCGGATCACCACTGGCTGGGGATAAAATGTTGTTGGTTGACATCATTAACGCACGTGCTTCTAATTGGGCTTCCAAGGTTAATGGTACGTGAACCGCCATTTGGTCACCATCGAAGTCCGCATTGAACGCCGCACAAACTAATGGGTGCAACTGAATCGCTTTCCCCTCAATTAATAACGGTTCAAAGGCTTGAATACCCAAACGGTGCAAGGTTGGCGCACGGTTTAATAAGATTGGGTGTTCGCGAATCACGTCCGCTAAAATATCCCATACGATAGCATCTTCACGCTCCACCATTTTTTTGGCAGCTTTGATCGTTGACGCATAACCACGGCTTTCTAATTTCGCATAAATAAATGGACGGAACAATTCCAACGCCATTTTTTTCGGTAAACCACATTGATGTAGGTGTAAGTATGGACCTACGGTGATAACTGAACGACCTGAATAGTCAACACGTTTACCTAATAAGTTTTGACGGAAACGACCTTGTTTACCTTTGATCATATCTGCCAAAGATTTCAATGGACGGCGGTTTGACCCTGTAATGGCACGACCACGGCGACCGTTATCTAATAAGGCATCGACCGATTCTTGTAACATACGTTTTTCGTTACGCACAATAATATCGGGTGCGATTAAATCTAATAAACGTTTTAAACGGTTGTTACGGTTGATCACACGGCGATAGAGATCGTTCAAGTCAGACGTGGCAAAACGACCACCGTCTAACGGCACTAACGGACGTAAATCAGGTGGCAACACTGGCAATACCGTCATCACCATCCATTCTGGTTTGTTGCCAGATTGAATGAATGCTTCAAGTAATTTCAAGCGTTTGGTGATTTTTTTGCGTTTGGTTTCGGAATTGGTTTCTTGCAATTCTTCACGCAACACTTCGCACTCACGTGGTAAATCCATATCACGCAAAATCGCTTGAATGGCTTCTGCCCCCATCTTCGCTTCAAATTCATCTTGGAAACGGTCTTCGGCTTCCAAATATTGCTCTTCGGTGAGTAATTGACCTTTTTCAAGATCCGTCATACCCGGTTCGATCACAATATAGCTTTCGAAATAAAGCACACGCTCAATATCACGCAATGGCATATCTAATAATAAACCAATGCGAGACGGTAATGATTTTAAGAACCAAATATGTGCCACAGGTGAGGCTAACTCAATGTGTCCCATGCGTTCACGGCGAACTTTGGTTTGGGTCACTTCGACGCCACATTTTTCACAGATCACGCCACGGTGTTTTAAACGTTTATATTTACCACATAAACATTCGTAATCTTTTACAGGTCCGAAAATTCTGGCACAGAAAAGACCGTCACGTTCTGGTTTGAATGTACGGTAGTTAATGGTTTCTGGTTTTTTCACTTCACCAAATGACCAAGAACGGATCATATCAGGGGAAGCTAGACCGATTTTAATCACATCAAAATCTTCTGCAGTTTTTGATTGTGCTTTTAAAAATTTAACTAAATCTTTCACAGATTTTGCTCCTATCGGAGTTAAACGTATTCAAAGTGCGGTGTAAAAAATTGGATTTTTTTAACCGCACTTTAGCGGATAATTTGCCTGTCGGCTTACTCTTCGTCTAAATCAATGTTAAGACCAAGCGAACGAATTTCTTTCATAATCACATTGAAAGATTCTGGTGTGCCTGGTTCCATATAATGTGTGCCACCGACGATATTTTTATACATCTTCGTACGACCGTTCACATCATCGGATTTCACTGTCAACATTTCTTGTAAGGTGTAAGCAGCACCGTAGGCTTCTAATGCCCAGACCTCCATTTCACCGAAACGCTGACCACCGAATTGGGCTTTACCACCCAACGGTTGTTGTGTAACAAGACTATAAGAACCGGTTGAACGAGCGTGCATTTTGTCGTCAACTAAGTGGTTCAATTTGAGCATATACATATAGCCGACCGTGACTGGACGTTCAAATTTTTCCCCTGTACGACCATCGTATAAGGTAATTTGACCTGAAGTCGGCAAGCCACCTAATTGTAGTAACTCTTTGATTTCACTCTCGTGAGCACCGTCAAATACGGGTGTCGCCAATGGCATACCTTTACGCAAGTTTTCGGCTAAACGCAATACTTCTTCATCAGTGAAAGTGCTGAGATCCACTTTTTGTGAACCGCCACCTAAATCGTAGGCTTTTTGAATATAGCCACGCAATTTTTCCACTTCTTGTTTTTGTTTAAGCATTGCATTGATTTGATCACCAATCCCTTTCGCCGCTAAACCTAAGTGAGTTTCCAAAATCTGACCGATGTTCATACGAGATGGTACGCCCAATGGGTTCAACACGATTTCCACAGGTTGACCGTTTTCATCGTACGGCATATCTTCCACAGGGTTGATTTTTGAGATAACCCCTTTATTACCGTGACGACCCGCCATTTTATCACCTGGTTGGATATGGCGTTTCACCGCAAGATAGACTTTCACTACTTTTAACACGCCTGGGGCTAAATCATCACCTTGAATGATTTTGCCACGTTTCACTTCAAGTTTGTGTTCAAAGTCTTTGCGTAATTCTTCATATTGTTCGGCAAGTTGTTCTAATTGGTTTTGTTTCGCTTCATCGCTCAAGGTTTGTTCTAACCATTTTGCACGATCCATTTTATCCAATTCTTTTTCGCTTACACCACCGTCAATTAATAGGTTACGCACACGAGAGAACAAGCCTGCTTCTAAAATTTCCAACTCTTCCACAAGGTCTTTTTTCGCTTGTTTGAGTTGCATTTCTTCGATTTCTAAGGCACGTTTGTCTTTCTCTACACCGTCACGGGTAAAGACTTGCACGTCAATAATCGTACCTGATGTGCCATTTGGTACACGAAGTGAGCTATCTTTCACATCAGATGCTTTTTCACCGAAAATCGCACGCAATAATTTTTCTTCTGGGGTTAATTGAGTTTCACCTTTTGGTGTCACTTTACCGACCAGAATATCGCCGCCTTTCACTTCCGCACCGACATACACAATACCTGATTCATCCAGTTTGCTTAACGCCGCTTCACCCACATTTGGAATATCAGCGGTGATTTCTTCCGAACCGAGTTTGGTATCACGTGCCACACAAGATAATTCTTGAATGTGAATGGTGGTAAAACGATCTTGTTGCACCACACGTTCAGACACTAACATTGAGTCTTCAAAGTTATAACCGTTCCAAGGCATAAATGCCACACGGATATTTTGACCTAATGCCAATTCACCTAAGTCAGTTGATGGACCATCGGCAAGAATTTCACCACGCCCCACTGGTTCGCCCAAGTTCACACAAGGAATTTGGTTAATACAAGTGTTTTGGTTAGAACGGGTGTATTTAATTAAGTTATAAATATCAATCCCTGCTTCACCTGGAATGGTTTCATCTTCGTTGACTTTCACCACGATACGAGAGGCGTCCACATATTGGATTGTCCCACCACGTTTTGCTACCACAGCCACACCGGAGTCAAGAGCGATCGGTTTTTCCATCCCTGTACCGACTAATGGTTTATCGGAGCGTAACGTTGGAACGGCTTGACGTTGCATGTTCGCACCCATTAAGGCACGGTTCGCATCGTCGTGTTCCAAGAATGGAATTAACGCTGCCGCCACTGACACCACTTGCTGGGTGGAAACGTCCATATAATGAATGTCTTCTGGGCGATATAACCCTGATTCACCGTGTTCACCACGTGCCGTAACAAAGGCATCGGTAAAGCGGAAGTTTTCATCAAGATTGGAGTTCGCCTGTGCGATCACATATTTACCTTCTTCAATGGCAGATAAATATTCAATTTCTTCGGTCACTTGACCATCGACCACTTTACGATATGGGGTTTCTAAAAAACCGTAGTCGTTGGTACGAGCATATACGGAAAGCGAGTTAATCAAACCGATATTCGGACCTTCAGGGGTTTCGATTGGACACACACGACCATAGTGGGTGGTGTGTACATCACGCACTTCAAAGCCTGCACGTTCACGGGTTAAACCACCTGGCCCTAAAGCAGAAATACGGCGTTTATGGGTCACTTCCGATAATGGGTTGTTTTGATCCATAAATTGCGATAATTGTGATGAACCAAAGAACTCTTTCACGGCGGCGGAAATTGGTTTGGCATTAATTAAATCTTGTGGTGTTACCGCATCTAAATCGCCTAAGGATAAACGCTCACGTACCGCACGTTCCACACGCACTAAACCAATACGGAATTGGTTTTCTGCCATTTCACCCACAGAACGAATACGACGGTTACCCAAGTGGTCGATATCATCCACTTCGCCACGACCGTTACGAATGTCGATGAGTTTTTTCATCACATTCACAATGTCTTCTTTGCTTAATACACCGCTACCGTGTTCTTCTTCAATGCCTAAAGAACGGTTGAATTTCATCCGACCTACAGCCGATAAATCATAACGATCTTGCGAGAAGAACAAGTTATCAAATAAACCTTCTGCCGCTTCTTTTGTCGGTGGCTCACCCGGACGCATCATACGATAGATTTCTACTAACGCACTTAAACGGTCATAAGATGGATCCACGCGTAAGGTTTCAGAAATATATGGACCGAAGTCTAAGTCATTGGTAAATAAGGTTTCAATGGTGGTGTAACCTGCTTGAGCTAATTTCGCTAATAGCTCTAAGGATAATTCCATATTAGCAGGGCAAATAATTTCACCACTTTCTAAATCCACATAATCTTTGGCAGCGACTTTACCGATAATATATTCGGTTGGCACTTCCACTTTATCGATATTGTCTTTTTCTAAAGCACGAATATGACGAGCCGTAATGCGGCGACCTCGTTCTACATAGACTTTGCCATTAGCTTCAATATCAAAGCTGGCGGTTTCACCACGTAAACGGTCTGGCACTAATGCCATTAATAATTTATTATCTTGAATTTCAAATACGACTTTTTCGAAGAACAAATCTAAGATTTCTTCGGTCGTATAGTGTAAGGCACGCAAAATGATGGTCGCTGGCAATTTACGGCGACGGTCAATACGAGCGAATAAGTTATCTTTCGGATCAAATTCAAAATCTAACCAAGAACCACGATAAGGGATAATTCTTGCGTTATATAATACTTTCCCAGATGAATGGGTTTTACCTTTGTCGCTATCAAAGAACACACCTGGACTGCGGTGTAATTGTGAAACGATAACACGTTCTGTCCCGTTGATCACAAAAGTACCGTTTTCCGTCATCAATGGGATTTCGCCCATATAGACATCTTGTTCTTTAATATCTTTGATGGTGCCAGGTGCCGCATCACGGTCATAGCTGACTAAGCGTAATTTTACACGCAATGGGGCGGCAAAAGTGGTACCACGAATTTGACATTCACGCACGTCAAACACAGGTTCGCCTAACTTATAGCTCACATATTGTAATTCTGTGCTACCGTTATTACTCACGATAGGAAATACAGAACGAAATGCGGCTTCTAAGCCTTGTTGCCCTTCAGGATCTCTTTGGATAAATTTATCGAAAGAATCTAATTGGATTGTTAATAAATAAGGTACATTTAAAACTTGCGGACGTTTGCCGAAGTCTTTACGAATACGTTTTTTCTCGGTATAGGAGTAAACCATTGGGGTTCCTCTGTAATTTTTTAGTGTGACCGAATTGCAACAGTTTAAAAGTGCGGTGAAAAAATAAAAATTTTTGCCGACCTGTTACAATGATTTGAATCCGTTTGTTAGATACCGCACTCTGAACCTTACTTCTGATGAGCGGATTGTCATTAAGCTAACAGCTTGATTTAACTTAATTTATCGACAATGAAACGGTGGTTTTATTTATGCTACCTTGATAGCACAAAATGGCTGACGGTATTCCGTCAGCCACTTTCCCAGAAAATCTGGTTTCCGAAGTGGAAAAAGTGTCAATCAAAATTATTTGATTTCTACTTTCGCACCAGCTTCTTCTAATTCTTTTTTCAATGCTTCCGCTTCTGCTTTAGCAATGCCTTCTTTTAAGTTAGCTGGTGCAGATTCAACTAAGTCTTTCGCTTCTTTTAAGCCTAAACCTGTTGCACCACGTACTGCTTTGATCACAGCAACTTTGTTTGCACCCACTTCAGCAAGAACTACATCAAATTCTGTTTTTTCTTCTGCTGCCGCACCTGCTGCACCTGCTGCTGGAGCTGCTGCAGCTACTGCTGCTGAAACGCCGAATTTTTCTTCCATCGCTGCGATTAATTCAACGATTTCTGATACTGATTTTGAAGCAATCGCTTCGATTAGTTGTTCGTTAGTTAATGACATAACAATCAATTCCTAAAGTAAATAAGTTGATAAACGATTTAAGAAGTGCTTTTAAAATTAAGCCGCTTCTTGTAATTTGTCGCGTAATGCTGCAAAAGTGCGAACAAGTTTGCCTGCCGCAGCTTCTTTCATTGTACCCATTAAACGTGCAATCGCTTCTTCGTAAGTTGGTAATGTTGCTAAGAAGTTCACATCTTGCAATTTACCTTCAAAGGCGGCACCTTTAACTTCAAACTCTTTGTTTGTTTTTGCAAATTCAGTGAACAAACGTGCCGCAGCACCTGGGTGTTCATTTGAGAATGCAATCAGAGTTGGACCTGTAAACGCATCTTTTAAGCACTCAAATTCAGTGCCTTCAACTGCACGGCGTAATAAAGTATTACGAACCACACGCATTGAAACGCCAGCTTCACGAGCTGTTTTGCGTAACTCAGTCATTTTATCAACAGTGACACCACGGCTGTCCGCGATCACGGCTGATAGGGCACCTTTGGCTGCTTCATTTACTTCAGCAACAATTGCTTGTTTGTCTTGAAGATTTAATGCCATTGGCTTTTAGCTCCTGAATACACTCCGATTTCTCGGAATTAAACTACCTAATAGGCTATTTGAATATAAACCATTAGGACGACTTCGGTGTACAGAAGCAGAAAATTCTTTTTCTGTTCACCATCTACGTTGGATATTAAGATTACCTATTTAATGTAACCACCGACGGTCTTGGACGGGGCTTGATGAGGCAAGCACCATCAGTATTTCGCTATAAATAGCAAAATTAGGTCGGCAATTATAGACGACTTTCACCTGCTGGTAAAGTCATTTCTATAAAAAAGTACGGTAAAAAAACGCACTTTTCCAAACCAAATAATCAATTAAAGTGAAGACTGATCAACAGCCACACCTGCACCCATAGTGGTAGAGATGCTTACTTTCTTGATAAAGATACCTTTAGCAGTGGTTGGTTTAGCTTTCACTAACGCTGCTAAAAGTGCTTGTAAGTTTTCTTTTAATTGTTCTGCAGAGAAATCCGCTTTACCGATAGTTGAATGGATAATACCATTTTTATCATTACGGTAACGAACCTGACCAGATTTAGCGTTTTTAACCGCTTCTGCTACGTTTGGTGTTACAGTACCGACTTTCGGGTTTGGCATTAAGCCACGTGGACCTAATACTTGACCTAATTGACCAACCACACGCATTGCATCTGGAGAAGCGATAACAACGTCAAAATTCATTTCGCCTTTTTTCACTTGCTCTGCAAGATCTTCCATACCCACTAGGTCTGCTCCAGCGGCTTTCGCTGCTTCTGCATTAGCACCTTGAGTGAACACTGCAACACGCACTTCACGACCTGTACCATGTGGTAACACAGTGGCACCACGCACGTTTTGGTCTGATTTACGTGGATCAATACCTAGGTTTACTGCCACATCAACGCTTTCTTTGAATTTAGCGGTTGCAAATTGTTTTAATACTGCAATGGCTTCGTTAATTTCATACGCTTTAGTAGAATCTACGCCAGCTTTGATTGCTTTCATTTTTTTAGTCAATTTAGCCATTGTATTATTCCTCCACCACTAAGCCCATTGAACGAGCAGTACCAGCGATTGATTTCATTTTGGTTTCGATAGTTGCACCAGTCATATCGGCTGCTTTAGTTTCAGCGATTTGACGAAGTTGTGCTTGAGTTACTGTACCCACTTTATCTTTGTTCGGTTTACCTGAACCAGATTTAATACCTACAGCTTTTTTCAATAATACTGCAGCTGGTGGAGTTTTAGTAATGAATGTGAATGAACGGTCTGCATAAACAGTAATTACAACTGGAATTGGTAAACCTTTTTCTAAGCTCTCAGTACGAGCGTTGAATGCTTTACAGAATTCCATAATGTTCACACCTTGTTGACCTAATGCAGGACCAACTGGTGGTGATGGGTTAGCCATACCAGCTGCTACTTGTAGCTTAACGTAGGCTTGGACTTTTTTTGCCATTTTTAAGTTTCCTTATATTTGGGTGATAACGCTGAAAATCAGCTCCCCTGTGTGTTTCCTTGCGAATGCAAGCGTTAAAAAGGGTTGCATTTTAATCAAATACAACCGAGATTTCAAGTCTAAGGTTGATAAAATCAACAAAACTTTAGAAAATAATACCGCACTTTGCTCTGAGAATAAGAAAGTGCAGTAAATTTAGTGAGCTTTTTCTACTTGACCAAATTCAAGCTCAACTGGTGTCGCACGACCAAAAATAGACACAGATACTTTAACCCGACCTTTTTCATAATCCACTTCTTCCACGGTACCATTAAAGTCAGCGAATGGACCTTCAGTAACACGCACTTCTTCACCTGGTTGGAAAGTGTTTTTAGGACGTGGTTTATCCGCATTTTGTTCTACTCGGTTTAAAATAATATCGGCTTCACGTTGGCTAATTGGCAAGGGCTTATCTGGGGTTCCGCCAATAAAACCCATCACACGTGGCACACTACGTACCAACTGCCATGTATAATCATTCATTTCCATTTGCACTAACACATAGCCTGGAAAGAATTTGCGTTCGCTTTTACGACGTTTACCCGCCACGTTTTCAATCACTTCTTCGGTAGGTACAAGCACTTCACCGAACTGATCTTCCATGTGGTTTAACTTAATATATTCACGCAATGTTGTGGCTACTCGACCTTCAAAACCAGAGAAAGCCTGTAATACATACCAACGTTTTTTAGCTGTTGTCGTTTCTGTCATAGGATTAGAATCTCAAGTTGGTTAAGAAATCAAGGACGCTAATAATAATGCTGTCAAACGCCCATAAAATTAATGAAACAACTACCGTCACGCCTGCCACAATTAATGTGGTTTGCATTGCTTCGGAACGCGTTGGCCAAACTACTCTACGCATTTCAACACGAGCATCACTAAAGAAAGCGAGAGCTTTTGCTCCTTGATTAGTAATAGCTGCCAAGCCTAAAGCAACGGCAATTAATACAACAATACCGACCACACGAATAGCGGTTGAATACTGTTCTGCAAAATAAATATTACCTACCGCAGCGACAATGATTACAACGATAGCTAATAACCATAATAAACGGTTTAAACCAACGGATTTTTGCCCTGTTGTTTGCTCAGGTGCATTTTTCTTTTTCTCGGTTACAAGAGCCATAAATTAACCTATCAATGAAATATAAAATTCGGGACATTTTTAAGAACGAGCGATTGTATCACTTTCTTCACTATTTTCATATCAAATTTTTAGCTGCCCCGAATTTTTCTGTTTATTTTTGTTCTGGAATATTCGCCAATACTTTGGTCAATAGCTCCCAATAAATTTGTACAGCAGGAATATGCACTTTCTCATCAGGGGAATGAGCATTCTCAATAGTTGGTCCAAAAGACACAATTTCCATCGTTGGATAAGCCTGTTTAATTAAGCCACATTCCAACCCTGCATGAATGACTTTAATGGTTGGTTCAACACCTAATATTTCCGCATAAATGCGTTGGGTTAAACGCAAAATATCGGTATCTGGGTGAGGTTCCCAGCCAGGATAATTGCCAGAAAGTGTTACTGTTGCACCACATAAAGATGCCAAAGACGACAATAAACTTGCCACATATTGCTTACCACTTTCGACTAAAGAGCGAATTAAAATCAGCCCTGTTACTTCATCGTCTTCGGTTTTTAACACACCGATACTGCTTGATGTTTCCACCACGCCATCAACGACATCACTATAACGATCTAGCCCATTCGGCAAAGCATTAAGCAAATGTATTGCTTTATGAGTGGAGGCTTGATCAAAAATAGTTTCTGGATTATCCACTGATAAAACCGAAATGATCGCTTTCGGTTCCGCAATAGCCAGTTCATTCTGCAAAAAATCTTGGAAATTTTGCACCGCAGTTTTTAAGGCGTTTTCATCATCTACACAAACAATCGCGTATGCTTCACGTGGAATGGCATTACGCACCGAGCCGCCTCGGATTTCCGCTAAAGCAAATGGAAAGGCTTGAGTTTGTTCAATATTTGCTAAGAAACGAGCAAATAATTTAATCGCATTCACTCGATTTGTATTAATTTCACTGCCTGAGTGACCACCACGTAACCCTTTTAAAGAAACTTGATAGGTCTTAGTAAAAGTATTTTTCTCCCGTTGAATCGGTAAACTTACTTTCGCATCTTCACCACCAGCACAACCAATATAAACCTCACCTATTTCTTCTGTATCAGTATTAATCATCAGGCTTGATTGCAACCAGTTGGCTTTTAAATTATGCGCCCCGTCCATGCCAGCTTCTTCAGTCATCGTACACAATACTTCTAATTCTGGGTGGGCTAAATCTTCACTGTCTAATACCGCTAATGCTGATGCCAAACCGACTCCATTATCTGATCCCAAGGTTGTCCCTTTGGCTTTTACCCACTCACCATCAACATAAGGTAAAATTGGATCGGTTAAGAAATTATGGGTAGAACCTTCATTGGCTTGCGGTACCATATCCAGATGGGCTTGCAAGGCGACTTTTTGACGATTTTCCATACCTGTGGTGGCAGGTTTACGAATTAATACGTTACCAATTTGATCACGTTCTACAAAAAAACCTTTCTCATTCGCCCAATCCACAATAAATTTTGCAACTTTTTCTTCGTGATGTGATGGACGTGGAATGGCACAAAGGCGATCAAACCATTGCCATAAACGTTTTGGTTGTAATACTTGAATATCTGACATAATAAATTCTCCTTAAAAAACCTTTCAATTATGGATCAATTTCTGGATTTGTACAAACATTCCTGATATTTCTATTATTTTTCGCAAAAAGTGCGGTGTAAAAAATAAAAATTCTGGTATTCACTACGGGGAAAATGGTATCCTTACGCAATTTTTAAATTTCTCTCAAATCAGTTAAGGGTAAAATTATGAGTGAAAAATATGTTGTCACTTGGGATATGTTCCAAATGCACGCTCGCAAACTAGCTGAGCGTTTATTACCAGCAACACAATGGAAAGGCATTATTGCCGTCAGCCGTGGCGGTTTATTTCCTGCTGCCGTATTAGCACGTGAATTGGGTTTACGTCACGTTGAAACCGTGTGTATTTCAAGCTACGATCATGATCAACAAGGCGAATTAAAAGTCTTACACGCTGCTCAAACGGATGGTGAAGGCTTTATCGTAGTCGATGATTTAGTCGATACAGGCAACACCGCTCGTGAAATTCGCAAAATGTATCCAAAAGCAAAATTTGTCACGGTTTTTGCCAAACCTGCTGGTGCATCATTAGTCGATGATTACGTCATTGATATTCCGCAAAATACGTGGATTGAACAGCCGTGGGATTTAGGCTTAGGATTTGTTCCTCCGATTGTGCGTAAATAATTCAGCTAAAATGCGGGTTCTGCCCGTATTTTTTATAACTAAATTTGCTATATGATTGACTATATAAAACTATCCCCCTCTGAAATAAATGCCATTATTTTAAGCCTAAAAGTGGCATTTTGGGCGAATATTTGGGCATTACCCTTTGCGATTGCGATTGCGTGGTTATTAGCTCGCAAAACGTTCTGGGGTAAATCCTTACTTAACGGCATTGTTCATTTACCGCTTGTGTTACCGCCTGTGGTAATCGGTTACTTACTACTGATTTCCATGGGACGCAATGGGTTTATCGGTAAATATATTTCGCAATGGTTTGGTTTTACCTTTGGATTTAGCCTTAACGGTGCTATTTTGGCTTCCGCCGTGGTCGCATTTCCCTTAGTCGTACGTTCTATCCGTTTAGCCATTGAAAGCATTGATATGCGTCTTGAACAAGCCGCACTAACACTCGGATCTTCACCATGGCGAACCTTTTACACCATCACCTTACCTTTAGCTTTCCCAGGTATTTTGGCGGGTATGATTTTAGGCTTTGCTCGTTCCCTTGGTGAATTTGGGGCAACCATTACCTTTGTGTCTAACATTCCCAATGTTACGCAAACCATACCACTCGCCATGTATTCCTTTATCGAAACCCCAAATGCCGAGGGTGCAGCAGCTCGCCTTTGTTTAATTTCCATTATTATTGCGTTACTCTCGCTGATTATTTCCGAATGGCTCGCCAAACGGACACAACAAAAATTGGGGCAATCTAATGTTAGAAATTAATGTAAGTAAACGCTTAGGCAATTTTGAATTACAACTTAACGCCCAAATTCCAAGCCAAAATGTCACCGCACTTTTTGGCTTATCAGGTTCGGGAAAATCCACCGTGATTAATTTAATCAGTGGCTTAATTCACCCTGACCAAGGCTATATTAAACTCAATGACAAAGTGTTAGTGGATACCGATAACGGCATCTGCCTGCCACCCAATAAACGCCAGATGGGCTATGTATTCCAAGATGGACGTTTATTTCCACACTATTCCGTAAAAGGCAATTTGCGTTATGCAATGAAAGCTAAAAGCGGAAAAAGTGCGGTGGAATTTGACCGAATTGTGCAACTACTCGGCATCGAACATTTGCTTAATCGCTACCCAATCAGCCTATCTGGCGGGGAAAAACAACGAGTCGCCATTGGACGAGCCTTATTAAGTCAACCTGAAATGTTGCTGATGGACGAACCCTTATCCGCCCTTGATTTACCGCGTAAACAAGAGTTATTAAGCTATTTAGAAAACCTCGCTCAACAAATCGCTATTCCAATTTTGTATGTCACCCATAGTATTGATGAACTCACAACATTGGCAGAGCAAGTCATCTTAATAGAAAACGGCAAAATGATTGCTTTTGATAAGGTGGAAAATGTGGTTAATTCACCCTTGTTTGAGAAATGGAAAGGGTAAAACATTTAAAAAATAACCGCAGTTTTCACTGACAGCATCAAAATCGGCGACATCGAGTTGGAACTGGATGAACTGTACCCTAGTCCTAGTACGCATTAAAGCAGAATGCAGGATAATGAACACATAAAACGTAACACACTACAGTAAATCACTGCGTTTGAGGGAACTTAATAGACAAAATAATTGCTAAAAATGGGCTAAAGCCTTATACCATAAGGATTTAGCCCAAATTCAAACTACCCCAAAACTAGGCATAGTAGACAAAATAGTTGGCAGTTTTTTATACACTATGCCCTAGTAGACAAAATAGTTGGTTTTGATTATTTTTAATAATTAGAATCAACTATATTTATTTAAAAAATCCTTTATAAACATAATTTTATTCTTCTTAGATAATCCGTGATGAACAATAAGTTTTCCTTTAAGTTTACCAAATAAATTTTCTATGCGGTTTGTCGTCTTATCCATATTTAATTCAGGATATTTCTCAAAGGTAAATAAATAATCTTGATGACGTAATAAACTCCTATAAGCACTTCTTAATTTGCGATATTTAAATGGATAATAACCTTTTTCATTTGGATATTCAGACCGTTCATTAATATACTCTTTATATTTTAAATACCAATCATGTAATTCACGATAAAATTCATTTTTTAGGCTTGATTTTAATTGAGTGACTAATCCTTTGAAGGCTTTACCTGCTTCTGATTTTAGATTCATCGTTAATTTTCTCGTGACTATAGCCACTTGATGAAACTGGCATAACTGGATTGGTGTGTTAAAAATGTCTTTCAACAATCCACCTTTACCATCGCAGGTAATTGATTGTATTACATAGCCTTTTTCTCTGAATTTATTTATTGCCACGGCATAATAAACAGATTTTTCTGTTTTCACTATTTGATGATAAATGACCTTTTTTGTATGTAAATCCATAAAGACCATTATGCCAAATTTTCTACCAAAGAAGGTTATCTATAATTAAGTTTAAATAATGGTTTTGTGGCGAATTTAACGGGGTTTTAGGGGCTTTTAATAAATATCTTTGAATCGTTCTTACTGAACAATGATATTTCTCGGCAAGCTGTTTATAAGATTGTTTTCCTTCGGTGTAATCTTGCCAAATTTTAATTGGATTTAATTTCTTTGTTAAGGAAAAAGTTTTATTACAAGATGTGCATTTATAGCGTTGAATATTATTTTGAATGCCATATCTCTGAATTGACGGATTTTGGCAAAAAGGGCAATTTTTTATTCATAATTCAAAAAAGTGGGTTAAAGCCAATTACTATACGGTATTATGTAGCAAATGCACAAAGCCTAAAACCCACTCTATCCCCTGTACCAACAGGGGATCTTTACGCCACAGCCAAATAATTCGTATCATTCGCCACCACACTCTCTAGCCCAAATTTTGGTTTACCTTTCTTGTTACCCTGCCAATATCCGATAAAATCTTTAAGTGGCTTAGTTGTTAAACTGCGGAGCAATAAATCGTCAAATTTCTCTTGTTCAGATTTTCTACGATTATCTTCACGCCAAGCCGTTTCATTGGCGTATAGCATCATATATTTATTACTTAATTTGTGGTGTATGCCTTTTTGTAGTTTCCGAAAACGAGCGAAAAAGGATTCCGCTAAATTATTTGTGATGCTATCTATAGAGCAATATTCTTGCGAGTGATTTACTCGCCATAAATCGTAGTGATAAATCAAATTGTCATAGGCTGGATTTTCATCAGCACAAATTTTGCTATTTGGTTTAACGAGAGCGTGAGTCAGCGCTTGTACATCTTCACTATTTTCTTCTTTGATTAGTGCCACAATGCTTTTATCTCCCCCTTTGAAATTGTCCTGATTGGCGGTTTTTTGACGAAAAACCATTACGCAAGCCTTATCTTTACGCTGATGTCGCTTTGCACGTCTATCAATCCGTTTATGCTTAAAATTGCGTGGGCGAATATAATGGTTTACATAACAGCCGTCTATATGTACTTCACCCTGTAATGGCGTTAAATCTTTTGTTAAGTTTAACGTTTCACGGAATTTTTGTAGTAATACCCAAGCCGTTTTGTATTGCACGTTCAGTTGATGGGAGAGTTTTAGGGCTGTTAGTCCTTTGTTTTCTGTAGTAAAAAGGTATAACGCCAGTAGAATTTGGCGTAATGAGAGTTTGTGAAATTGAAAAATTGTGCCTGACGTAATAGAAAAACGATAGCCTCAATGTTTGCATTGCCACTGTTTACGGCTGGCAATGAAATAGGCTTGATGTTCAGTATGACAACGTGGGCAGACAACCTGATTTTGGTTATCAGATTTTCCCCAACGAGCGGTTTTTAGCAACGTGAGAATATCGCTATCGGAAAGTGTGGCAATTTTAGCAAGTGATAAGTTGCGAAATTGATGAGAGAGTAAAAAATGTTGTGGCATAAGCGTTCCTTGTGTGTATCACAAGGTATTCAAAGCACGACAAAGAGCCAACCTGAAAATCAGGTAGGCTCAACGTGTTTGTGTTGAATACCTAAGAAACACCACAAGAAATGCCTTGTGATTTGATGGTATTCTTTTATCTCATTCTTCTAACTGGAGAAGTAACTGTATAGGCTGATGATTTAGTATTCTTCTATCAATTATTTAAGAAATTCATATTCAAACAAGAACGGTACAATTTCATTTATGTAATAGTTTTTTACCAATGTTTTTAGCGTATTTAAATGTCCATTGAGTTCAGGGTAATCATACACTGTTTTATCCTTTTCATCTTTATATGAAGTATTGAGTTCATTCATAATCTGATAGACGGAATAGGTAAAATTTGCATTATAACCTGCTGTTTTTTTTAGCTTCTTTCAATACACTTTTCCATTGTGTAATTAATTTTTCTTCTGTTTCTGAGTAATTGAGTTTTTTTAATATTTCACTTGCTAAAGTTTCACCATTAGTGGTATCTAATGATAATTCATTTCGATAAAATCGACCGTCTGAGCCATTAAGTGATCTTAATTTTGTATAGTGCGTTAGTGTTACCCAAAATAGATTCTTCAGTAAAAACGACTGCAATTTTCCATTTTTACAATCTGTTTGATATTGTATCTTTTTATCCGCACTTTTCATTAGCATAGACATTATTTTCCAATGATTGACGTGATCGGTATATTTCCCAGTAGAAAATATTGGTAATATTTCAAGAAAATTATCTGAACGTAAAAATTCACCGTTTGCATCATAACGCCCTGTAATAGTTAAAGCAGAATTTAAACGTGGATTATCGAAACCTTGCCCATTTGCCACAACGTAGCCAACAATATTTTTATTATACCTTTTAATTACACGAGCTTTCTTTTCATCTAAACATTCTGTGCCATTTAATTCAACAGAAATCCCATTTAATTCATCGTCATTAAATTCTCGTTGATCATAGTAGGAACTAATTAAGCTTTTTACTTGTTTAACCGTTAGTTTATCTTCATAGAGAAGACTATCTTTTTTATCAATATCATAGCAATCAAGTTCAAATTGGTTGATGTTAGAATTAACATTCCCCCAAAGAATACAAGATATGCACGCATTCGTTGTAGTATGGAAATGTTTACGATTAAAAGCAAAACCTTGAATAAATTGTTTTGAAATCAATTTATGAGCTTTCCAATATTTAATTGGACTATAAACAATATAGCTATCAGTTGGTTATCTTAAATAATATTTAAAAGCCGACCAAATAAACAAATTTGCTAAATCATTAGTAGGTGAACCATTTACTTCTTTTTTCATTTCTTGCATTACATAGGATGTTTTCCAAATGGCTTTTTGCCCTTTACCCATTGTATTGCCGTTTACTTCTGAATAGGGTGGATTTTCAAGCATAATCACGGTAACATTCGGATCATCAATATATTTTTTGATTACCTCATTTTCAATATACGCTTTACTTAACGCATCTGCCCCACGCACTAATCCCATATTAAAAGTATCTTCTTTTTCTGTAGGTGGAATGATATGACGAACTTTATCACCTAATAACTCTTGCAATACTTTGTATTCATAGTATTCAATCGTAGAAAGCACGCAATGTTTTAATTCTTCTTCACTTAATAACTTCTCAAGATTACCAGTCCCTGCACATCGATCAAGAATAATATAATCATTACCCTTTGGTACTCGTTCAATAGCTTGCTTTACTAATTCTAAAGATTTCTCTACATAAGGCGTAGGCGTGTAAAACGCACCAAGATTTTTCTTTGAAAGGGTGTCATTAAGTTTATCCATTAAATACTGGAATTTTGCATTTGTTTGCCCTGTATAAGGATTAATAAATTCTTTTAATTTTTCAGGTTTTCTAATTTCACCAATAATATTTACTTTGCCTGAATGATCGCCAATAAAATCAGATTTGTTTGCTGTTGGATTTTCACGATAGAATCGCTCTGCCCAACCAACAATACAGTTTTCATCAATATTGATTTTAGTAAAGTTCTTTGAACGCAACAATGCAATTAACTTAGTTTCAGCTAATTGACTTGCCCCATATTCTAAAGTTTCTAATGGATTTTGAGCTGTAAAGCCTGAGTTTTGAATAGAAGCACTTCCAAAATAGACCTTTTCAATATCAACTAAATAATCTTCACTGTCATAACGATAAATTTTTTGATTAGATAATGATACAAGAATAATATTTTTAGGGATTTCTTTCCCTTTAATTCTTCTTGATGAGAGATATTTAATCGCTTGGAATAGAGTTGTATTTAGATCATTGATTATTGTTTTAAACTCTAAAATATTACCATTAACAATACCGTCAGTATAATCACTAAAAATATCATCTTCAGTTAAATTGCTATCTACTAATGGTAGGTAATCTTGATAGAACTTTAATTGTCCATCAACTTCGTTTGAAAAGTTATTAGTCATATTTCCCTCCTAAAAGAAAAGAAGGAAATATATTTGACAATGAGAAAGATAAAATTAAACTATTGCGTTGCGTTGCGTTGCGTTGCGTTGCGTTGCGTTGCGTTGCGTTGCGTTGCGTTGCGTTGCGTTGCGTTGCGTTGCGTTGCGTTGCGTTGCGTTGCGTTGCGTTGCGTTGCGTTGCGTTGCGTTGCGTTGCGTTGCGTTGCGTTGCGTTGCGTTGCGTTGCGTTGCGTTGCGTTGCGTTGCGTTGAACATTTTTTGTTTCCTTAATTTAAGATGTCAAGTGATTTTTACAATTATTTCAATTTATTTGAAATGGTTGTAATGGTTTCGGATATAATTTCTTTACCTAAATTATTGGTGGTTCTAAATTGTTCCAATAAATTTAATTCGTTTTTGGTGAGTTCTCTTTCCAGTTCGTTATCTATAAACATTTCACCCTTATCAAGCAATAACCAATTTAAATTTACATTGGTGATATTAGCGATTTTAATCAATACTTCTGCACTCGGTTCACGCTCACCACTCAAATAATTATGAATAGACCGCAAAGGAATGTCGGCAAGTTCGGCAAATCGTTTAACGCTAGTATTTTGTGTTTCAATAAGAACTCTTAATCGCTCTTTAATGCTCAATGTTGCACCCCATATTGACTTTTAGTGAATTTTGTGGCATTATTCAACCATAAACAGTGCTAGAAATGGCACTATTATAGTCATTTTTGCACAGGAATAAAATAGTAATGTCGCAACATTTCCTACTTTCTTCCAAAGCTCGCACGCTTTCACTCCGTAAGGTTGCCACCTTGTCGGACGAACAAGCGTTTAGCTTGCTTTGCTCATTGCGTTGGGGAAGTGAGAAAATGGTTTGTTGTCCGAAATGCGGTGTAAATCATCAGGCTTATTTTATTTCCAGTCGCAAGCAGTGGCGTTGCAAACATTGCCGACATACCTTTAGCGTTACATCAGGCACAATTTTCGCACACCATAAATTACCGATTCAAGTGTATTTAATGGCAATCGCTTTGTTTGTTAATGCAGTAAAAGGCATTTCCGCTTGCCAGCTTTCTCGTGATTTAAATGTGCAGTACAAAACCGCCTTTACCTTATCTCATAAAATCCGTGAGAGCTTGCAAGTTCAAAAACAACTTTTTCCTTTATCAGGTGAAGTCCATATTGACGGTACTTATGTCCATTCTGCTCCACGTCCGAAGAATAAGAAAACCGACCGAGTAGATAGACGTTTAAAAACAAATGCTAATCCTAACAAACGTGCAATATTGGTGATGCGTGAGCGTCATTCTAAACAAGAAACCTTATCTAATCCGCACTTAGTCGGCGCAAAGAAAACCCTGACTTTTCCGATTTTGTCAGAAAATACCGACATTGTGAACAAACTAGCGGAAGCCTACATTGAACCAAATAGCCGTATTCACGCAGATGAAAACGGTGCTTATGACGAACTGATGGCTCGTTATGATTTGCACCGTGTCAATCATCAAAAAGAGTATTGCAGTGATGATGGCATTACCAATAATCTTGCTGAAAGTTACTTTGCACGTTTCAAACGTATGTATTACGGACAAGTGCATAAAATGAGTAACATTTATCTTGATAATTACGCTAATGAAATCGCTTATCGGGAAGATACTCGTAAGCAAGATAATTTCACGATTTTTAAGGATATTGCCACTAAATGCCTTGCCACTTCATCAGAAAATGCGTGGAAAGGTTATTGGCAAGGTCATCACAGACAAATAGAAAGGGTAATTATTTAATGGCAGACGAGATTTACAAAAGCCAAATTAAGCAGAAAATTGCTCAATTTGAACGAGAAAAAGAGCAGGTCTTAGCCCATCTTGAATTGGTCGAACGCCGTATAAAATGGCTAAAACAAGCCTTAGACGTAATGGACGTGGATAGCAAAGATATTCAACAATTTGATACCGAGCATTTTCAATACCGAGTTTATCGTAAACAATTTAACGGTAAAATTACGCAGTTAATTCAAAGAGTAATGAAAACCGAACCTGAACGCTATTGGCGGGTATTAGAATTAGCCGAAGCTGTTTTAATTGCCGATAAACAGCCTGATATTGCTGTATCAGAATACCATACGAAAAATATCGGTACTGCACTGATTAGATTAGTGAAAAAAGGGCTTGTTGAAAAAATCGTAGTGAAAAAGCACAAAATTATCCAATGGAGATGGATTGAAAAAGTGCGGTAAAAAAATCACTCGTTTTTACAAATTTATGCTTATTAGAAAATGCCAATTACTTAATTTTCCAATGAAATCCACCACCAATAATGACTTTTTGTTTATGTAGTTGTTTTAATTTACGTTTAACCGCCACATAAAACGGATCGCCAATTTCCACGTCAATACACTGATTATCTAATTTTACCACTTGTTCAACAATTTCAATGGTTGAAAGCCATTGATGCCGATTATTTTTCAATATCGTTGCAACCAAAGAATTAAGCGACAAATGAAACGGAGAGCGATTTTGAGTTGGTTTATTCTGCACAGATTCAGCCAAGCGAGCCAATAAACTCTCAATCTCATTCATATTTTCTCGCACTATCCGCTGACGTTCTTGCAACGCAAAAATCATCTCCGCCAATTCACTTTTTGAATATTTTTGAGCCATAAAAAAGGTTTCCGCTATCAATCATAGTGAAAACCTTAACAAATTTTAACGGAAGAGTCTTTGTGCATTTGCTACATAATACCGTTACTATAAGGCTTTAACCCACTTTTTACCAACTATTTTGTCTACTATACCTCAATTTTTGGTTCAGGATACTTCTCAAAAGTGAAGAAGAATTTCTCGTTACGTCTTAAACTAGCACAAATACTTCTTTCTTAATTTCCTATATTTAAATATCTCTTAAGCATTATTATCAACTTTATCCTCTCTTTAATTTAGATAATATTGATATTTTATAGTTCAAAAGAAAAAAGCTCACTTAAAAGTGAGCTTTTGATTATTAATTATAGATTATTCCGTAGTAGCCTCAGCGACTACTTCTGGGCGATCAACTAGCTCAATGTATGCCATTGGAGCATTATCACCAGCACGGAAACCACATTTTAAAATACGGGTGTAACCACCAGCACGTTGAGCAAAACGTGGACCTAATTCATTAAATAATTTTGCAACAGTTTCAATGCTGCGTGTACGAGCAAAAGCTAAACGGCGATTTGCTACGCTGTCTATTTTTGCTAATGTAATTAACGGCTCAACTACACGACGTAATTCTTTCGCTTTTGGCACAGTTGTCTTAATGATCTCATGACCAATTAAAGAACTTGCCATATTACGGAACATCGCTTGGCGATGACTACTATTACGGTTTAATTGACGACCACTCTTACGATGGCGCATGACCTTATCCTTCTCAGAAAAATCTTAACCTAATTGACCATTAATCTTCAGCAATACTTGCTGGTGGCCAATTTTCAAGGCGCATACCAAGTGATAGACCACGAGAAGCGAGTACATCCTTAATTTCAGTAAGAGATTTCTTACCAAGATTAGGTGTTTTTAATAACTCAACTTCAGTACGTTGGACTAAATCACCGATATAATGAATTGTTTCTGCTTTCAAACAGTTAGCAGAACGAACTGTCAACTCTAAGTCATCAACTGGACGTAATAAAATCGGATCAAATTCCGGTTTTTCTTCCTTGACTTCTGGCTGACGAACATCTCGCAAATCAACGAATGCATCAAGCTGTTCCGCTAAAATTGTTGCAGCACGACGAATTGCTTCTTCTGGATCAATAGTGCCGTTTGTTTCTAACTCAATAACTAACTTATCTAAGTCAGTACGCTGTTCAACACGTGCTGCTTCTACATTGTAAGCAATACGATCAACAGGACTATAACAAGCATCTACTAACAGACGACCAATTGGACGTTCTTCATCCTGAGCATGTACACGAGCAGAAGCAGGAACATAACCTCTACCACGTTGTACACGAATACGCATATTAACAGATGCATTTTCATCGGTTAAATGACAAATTACATGATCAGGATTTACGATTTCTACATCACCATCATGGGTAATGTCAGCTGCAACAACAGGGCCAATTCCAGATTTGTTTAGTGTCAGAAATACATCATCTTTATTCTGAACTTTAACCGCTAGGCCTTTTAAGTTTAGAAGCACTTCAAGAATATCTTCTTGAACACCCTCTTTACTACTGTATTCATGCAATACGCCTTCAATTTCTACTTCAGTGACAGCACAACCTGGCATTGAAGATAAAAGAATACGACGCAATGCATTACCTAGAGTATGGCCAAAACCACGCTCTAACGGTTCTAAGATCACTTTAGCGTGTGTTGAGCTGATTTGCTCAATATCCACTAAGTGTGGCTTTAAAAATTCTGTAACAGAACCCTGCATTTTATCCTCTCTTTGCTTGTAAGCTTAACTATTATTTAGAGTAAAGCTCAACGATCAGATGTTCATTAATGTCTGCTGATAAATCAGAACGTTCAGGAACACGTTTGAACACACCTTCCATTTTAGCAGAATCAACTTCTAACCAAGTTGGTTTTTCTTTTTGCTCTGCTAATTCCAATGATGCTTTGATACGAGCTTGCTTTTTAGATTTCTCACGCACAGCAATCACATCATCAACGGAAACTTGGAAAGATGGGATATTTACAACACGACCATTTACAACAATCGCTTTGTGACTCACTAATTGGCGAGCTTCTGCACGAGTGGCAGCAAATCCCATACGATAAACAACGTTATCCAAGCGACCTTCTAATAATACTAATAAATTCTCACCAGTATTACCTTTTAAGCGGTTCGCTTCTTTATAATAATTACGGAATTGACGTTCTAAAATACCGTAGATACGGCGAACTTTTTGTTTTTCACGTAACTGACTACCATAGTCAGATAAACGTGGTTTGCGAGCACCGTGTTGACCAGGTGCTGTATCAATTTTACATTTAGAATCGATAGCACGCACGCCTGATTTAAGAAATAAATCAGTGCCTTCACGACGGCTTAGCTTGAGTTTTGGACCCAAATATCTTGCCATTTTCTTTCTCCAATTATCCTAACGTCAAATTAAACACGACGTTTTTTCGGTGGACGACAACCGTTATGAGGAATCGGAGTCACATCTGTAATGTTCGTGATTTTGAATCCTGCTGCATTTAATGCACGGATTGTTGATTCACGACCTGGACCCGGACCTTTAACCATAACTTCCAAGTTCTTTAAGCCAAATTCTTTGACAACTTCAGCACAACGCTCTGCTGCAACCTGTGCGGCGAACGGAGTGGATTTACGAGAACCACGGAAACCTGAACCACCTGCGGTTGCCCACGCTAGAGCATTACCTTGACGGTCAGTAATAGTCACGATTGTATTATTGAAAGATGCGTGAATGTGAGCTACGCCATCTACAACTTGTTTTTTTACACGTTTACGTGCACGAACTGGTGTTTTAGCCATTTAATCTTTACCCCGACTTATTTTTTGATCGGCTTACGTGGACCCTTACGGGTACGCGCATTAGTTTTAGTACGTTGACCACGTACCGGTAAACTACGACGGTGGCGTAAACCACGATAACAACCTAAGTCTAATAGACGTTTGATGTTAAGTGTTACTTCACGGCGTAAGTCACCTTCAACGGTAAATTTACCAACTTCGTCACGCAGTTTATCAATCTGCTCTTCAGACAATTCTCTGATCTTAACGCTTTCAGCAATACCAGTCGCAGCACAAATAGCTTGTGCACGGGTTTTACCGATACCATAAATTGCTGTTAAAGCGATTACAGTATGTTTATGATCAGGAATGTTAATGCCTGCAATACGGGCCACTATGCACTCCTATTTTTTAACTAATTTGGTATATTGATCTTGAAAAGCCCGTTTTCAGGATACTCAAACAATATACCAAGGACATAAATGAGCTGAGCAGTATAACTGCTCAACTGGTTCTTTGCAAGAAAAAATTATCAATTAACCTTGACGTTGTTTATGTTTAGGGTCGCTACATAATACACGAACAACACCTTCACGTTTCACAATTTTACAGTTACGACAAATTCTCTTTACGGAAGCACGAACTTTCATTGCTTATCCTTTCTTTATAAAATGGACAAATTACTGTCCAAAACCTTTAAGGTTTGCCTTTTTCAAAGCAGATTCATATTTAGTCGACATTAAATGACTTTGAACCTGCACGATGAAATCCATAATTACCACTACAACGATTAACAAGGAAGTACCGCCAAAATAAAATTGGACATTCCAAGCTGATGTCATAATATAAGGAACTAAACATACGAATATAATATAAAGACCACCCACTAAGGTAAGACGGGTCATAATTTTATCTATATAACGAGATGTTTGTTCACCTGGTCTAATTCCTGGGATAAATGCTCCAGATTTTTTCAAATTATCGGCTGTATCACGCGGATTAAATTGCATTGCAGCATAGAAAAAGCTAAAGAACATAATCGCTGCAGCATAGACAATCAAATAAATTGGCTGACCTGGCTGTAACATTAACGATAAATTCGTTAACCACTCAAGGCTAGAACCTTCACCAAACCATGATGTTATTGTTGCAGGAAACAAAATAACACTTGATGCGAAGATAGCTGGAATAACACCTGCCATATTTACTTTTAATGGTAAATGTGACGATCCTCCACCTAATATTTGATGCCCTTGTTGACGCTTAGCATATTCTACTTTTACTCGACGTTGTCCTCGTTCAACGAATACAACGAAATAAGTCACAGCAAAAACAACTACGGCAATCAATAAAAGAACTAATGGATGCATTTGCCCTTGACGCGCCTGCTCAATAGTTTGACCAATAGCAGCTGGAAGACCAGCTACGATACCTGCGAAGATGATTAAAGAAATACCGTTACCAATCCCACGCTCAGTAATCTGTTCACCTAACCACATTAAGAACATAGTTCCTGTGACAAGACTAATTACTGCTGTAAAATAAAAACCAAAGCCTAAATTAGGCACTAGTCCTGGCAACATACTTGGTAAACCAGTTGAAATACCTATCGCCTGTAACGTGGCAAGCCCTAACGTTGTGTAACGCGTGTACTTACTCATTTTACGGCGACCAGATTCACCTTCTTTCTTCAACTCATTTAATGCAGGATAAACCGTGGTCAGCAACTGAATAATAATTGATGCCGAGATATACGGCATAATACCCAGAGCAAAAATTGACGCACGGCTCAATGCACCACCAGAGAACATATTAAACATTTCAATGATGGTGCCTTTTTGCTGTTCAATTAATTGAGCTAACACGGCCGCATCAATACCAGGAACCGGAATGAAAGAACCAATACGGAAAACGATTAGTGCACCTAATACAAAAAGTAATCTACTTTTAAGTTCACCTTTACCGCTTTGAGTACTTCTACTTTGATACCCTGGTTGCTTAGCCATCTGTTAATTATTCCTCGATTGATCCACCAGCAGCTTCAATCGCTGCTTTCGCACCCTTAGTTACACGTAAACCACGAACAGTTACTGCACCTTTGACTTCACCCGCTAAAATAATTTTAACAAATTGAATATCTTTAGTGACTAAGTTCGCTGCCTTTAATGAATCTAAAGTGACAACATTACCTTCTACTTTAGTTAAATCATTCAAACGAATTTCAGCGGTTACGGCTGCTTTCATTGAAGTAAAACCAAATTTTGGTAAACGACGATATAAAGGCATTTGACCACCCTCGAAACCGCGACGAACACCGCCACCAGTACGAGATTTCTGACCTTTATGACCACGTCCACCAGTTTTGCCTAGACCTGAACCAATACCACGACCTAAACGCTTAGCACTGTGCTTCGCACCTTCAGCCGGAGATAGAGTATTTAAACGCATTCTCTTACTCCTCCACTTTAACCATATAAGAAACTTGGTTAATCATACCACGAACAGAAGGTGTATCTTCTAGTTCTACAGTATGACGAATATGGCGAAGACCTAAACCTTTTAATGTGGCTTTATGCTTCGGTAAACGAGCAATTGAGCTACGAGTTTGAGTTACTTTAATAGTTTTAGCCATAATCCATTACCCCAAAATTTCATCAACGGTTTTGCCACGTTTTGCAGCAACCATCTCTGGTGATTTCATATTTGCGAGTGCATCAATTGTTGCACGCACAACGTTAATTGGGTTGGTTGAACCGTATGCTTTAGATAGAACGTTACGTACACCAGCAACTTCTAATACTGCACGCATTGCACCGCCTGCGATGATACCTGTACCTTCGCTTGCTGGTTGCATAAATACACGAGAACCAGTATGAACACCTTTCACTGGGTGTTGTAATGTACCTTCATTTAAAGCTACGTTAATCATGTTACGACGTGCTTTTTCCATTGCTTTTTGGATTGCTGCTGGAACTTCGCGTGCTTTACCATAACCAAAACCGATACGACCGTTACCATCACCTACTACTGTCAAAGCAGTAAAGCTCATAATACGACCACCTTTTACAGTTTTTGATACACGGTTTACCGCGATTAGCTTCTCTTGCAGTTCACCAGCTTGTTTTTCGATGTTTGACATCTCAATTTCCTCTATTAGAACTGTAGACCAGCTTCACGAGCAGCGTCCGCTAAAGATTGGACACGACCATGATATTTAAAACCAGAACGATCGAAAGCAACGTCTTTCACGCCTTTCGCTAATGCACGCTCAGCAACGGCTTTACCCACTACTGCAGCAGCATCTTTGTTACCGGTATATTTTACTTGCTCACTAATTGCTTTTTCTACTGTAGAAGCAGCGGCAAGCACTTCTGAACCGTTCGGTGCAATCACTTGTGCGTAAATATGACGCGGAGTGCGGTGAACGACTAAACGCGTTACACCTTGCTCTCTCATCATATAACGAGCACGAGCTGCACGACGGATACGAGCTGATTTCTTATCCATAGTGTTACCTTAATTATTTTTTCTTGGCTTCTTTAGTACGTACAACTTCGTCCGCATAACGAACACCTTTACCTTTATAAGGTTCTGGTTTACGGTATGCACGAATATCTGCAGCCACTTGACCGATTAATTGTTTGTCAGCACCTTTCAACACGATTTCGGTTTGAGATGGACATTCTGCAGTAATACCTGCTGGTAAAGTGTGCTCGACAGGGTGTGAAAAACCTAAGCTCAAACCAACTACGTTGCCTTTTACTTGTGCTCTATAACCCACACCGACGAGTTGTAATTTTCTTGTGAAACCTTCGGTAACACCAATAACCATTGCATTAACCAACGCACGTGCAGTACCTGATTGTGCATTTGCACCCACACTACCATCACGTGGTGCGAAAGTTAATGCACCATTATCTTGTTTAACTTCAACTGAGTTATGAATAGTACGAGTTAACTCACCATTCTTACCTTTCACTGTCAATAGCTGGCCGTTAAGTTTAACCTCAACACCGGCAGGAACAGTTACGGGTGCTTTTGCAACACGAGACATTTTTCCTACCTCTCCATTAAGCTACATAACAGATGATTTCGCCGCCTAAACCCGCTTGACGAGCAGCACGGTCAGTCATCACACCTTTAGATGTAGAAACCACAGCAACACCTAAACCACCCATTACTTTTGGTAATTCGTCTTTACGTTTGTAAATACGAAGACCTGGACGGCTTACACGTTGGATACTTTCTACAACTGGTTTACCTTGGAAATATTTTAATGTAATTTCCAATTCAGGTTTTACACCTTCTAAAACTTTTACGCTTTCAACGTAACCTTCTTCCGCTAACACATTGGCAATAGCCACTTTTAGCTTGGATGAAGGCATACTGATCGCAACTTTGTTCGCAGCTTGACCGTTACGAATACGGGTCAACATATCTGCGATTGGATCTTGCATACTCATTGTGCTTTATTCTCCGATTCCAATATAAAGTGGTACATTACCAACTTGCTTTTTTAAGACCTGGGATCTCACCACGCATGGCTGCTTCACGGACCTTAATACGGCTTAAACCAAACTTACTTAATACGCCGTGAGGACGACCAGTTTGGCGACAGCGGTTACGTTGGCGACTTGGGCTTGAATCACGCGGTAAAGTTTGTAACTTTAACACCGCACTCCAACGATCTTCATCAGAAGAATTCACGTCAGAAATGATTTTTTTCAATTCTACACGTTGAGCATAGAACTTTTCAGCCAATTTAACGCGTTTTACATCGCGTGCTTTCATTGATTGTTTAGCCATTGATAACCTGCCTTATTTACGGAATGGGAAATTAAAGGCAGCAAGTAGTGCTTGACCTTCTTCATCATTCTTAGCTGTTGTGGTAATAGTAATATCTAAACCACGAACACGATCAACTTTATCATAGTCGATTTCAGGGAAGATGATTTGCTCACGCACACCCATACTGTAATTACCACGACCATCAAATGATTTCGCACTTAAACCGCGGAAGTCACGAATACGTGGAACAGCAATTGTAATTAAACGTTCAAAGAACTCCCACATACGTTCACCACGTAGTGTTACTTTACAACCGATTGGATATCCCTGACGGATTTTAAAGCCTGCAACAGATTTGCGTGCTTTAGTAATTAAAGGTTTTTGACCGCTAATCGCTGCTAAATCCGCTACGGCGTTATCTAGCAGTTTCTTATCGGTCAATGCTTCACCCACACCCATATTCAGGGTAATCTTTTCGATTCGTGGGACTTGCATGACAGATGCGTAGTTGAATTTGTTTTTCAATTCATTAACTACTTGATCTCTGTAGTAATCATGCAGTTTCGCCATCGCATTACTCCAGTTTGTTAAATAATTTCATTATTAGATTTGAAGAAACGGACTTTTTTGCCATCTTCGAATCTAAAACCTACACGGTCAGCCTTGTTTGTTATCGGATTGAAGATCGCTACGTTTGACGCATCGATTGGTGCCTCTTTCTTCACTAAACCACCTTCTTTACCTAAAGCAGGTACAGGTTTTTCATGTTTAGTAATGATTTTAATACCTTCAACAAGAACTTTACCGTTTGGTAACACTTGAGTTACCTTTCCACGTTTGCCTTTATCTTTACCGGCAAGAACGATTACTTCATCATTTTGACGAATTTTTGCAGCCATTTCTTATCTCTCCCTTATAGTACTTCTGGTGCTAAAGAAATGATCTTCATAAACTTCTCAGAGCGAAGTTCACGCGTCACAGGTCCAAAAATACGGGTACCGATAGGTTGCTCCGTGTTATTATTTAAAATCACACAAGCATTACCATCGAAACGAATGACTGATCCGTCTGGGCGACGAACACCCTTTCTAGTGCGCACGACAACTGCTTTTAATACATCACCTTTTTTCACTTTACCACGAGGAATTGCTTCTTTCACAGTAATTTTGATGATATCACCAATAGCAGCATAACGACGGTGCGATCCACCTAGAACCTTGATACACATTACGCTACGAGCGCCTGAGTTATCAGCAACGTCTAGCATAGTCTGTGTCTGGATCATATTAGTGCTCCGTTTAAGTTAAAAACACCCTTGCGGGACGAACCTACTTACCTTAAGATAAGTAGGTCGGTGAGTTTATCAAAAAGGCAAGGTAAAAGCAACTGGATTTTCAAGGAAATATTCACTCTCAGAAACTTTATAAAAATAGATCGCACTTTGCTTTAGATGACCAAAGTGCGGTGTAAAAAATAATAGATTTTGACCTTATTTTTCTATTTAAAACTCCATTTTTCTAACGTATCATAAAGATCATCTGATTTAAAAAACGCACTCCCTGAGACCACCCAATCTATATCACAATCTTGCAGTTGTGTAGCTAATTCCAATGTCATAGAACCATCAATCGCAATGATTTTATGTTGATGATGCTTATCAAACAAAAAATGTAATTGTTGGATTCGCTCAAAAAATTGAGAGCTATCCATTTTCAATCCTGTTCTCGGATCAAGTGTCAGCAATTGAATCATATCAATCCATTGTAAATAAGGGACGAGCTGTTCTAATGCAGTGTTAGGGCAAAGGCTGATGCCGGCAATACATTCGGTTTGCGAATGCATCCATTGATAAGTTTCCAACAGTGGGCAATCGCTTTCTAGTTGAAAGGTAATAATATCTGCCCCCAAAGCAACACTTTCTTGTACTAACGCACTAGGATCTTTTACCATTAAATGCACATCTTTTAAAAACGGTTCACCAAATGGTTTTAACGCCATTGTACCAATAGTAAAGAGTGGCGACCAATTACCATCGGCAATATCAAAATGCAATAAACGAACATTATGATCCGCTAAAGTTGCCAAAGTTTCGGGGAATTTCATCCAATCCGATGACAAAATTCCCACGCTGATTTTCTGCTGTTTTAATACTTGAATACGTTGTTGTTTATTCATCGTTGACTATCTCTGGATAAATCCATTTGAATACTTTCTTTTGACGGGGCTGAGTCATTAATGGCTCAAGTTCCGCTACACAACGATGATAATGTGGAGTTTGGCGATGAGCATCTAATGCAGCTTCGTCTTTGTAGACTTCATAGGCATAAAATCTGGTGCTAATGTCAGGATCTTGTAACACATCAAAGCGTAAATTGCCTGGGTTCTTGACGAGTGCCTAGGTGGTTACGTTGGAATACTTGCAAAAATTCTTGTTCTTTTCCTGCTTTAATATTAATTTCAACGAGCATGGCAAACATAATCTTCTCCTTAAAATTCTGTTGAAAAACACCGCACTTTTCTTATCTCAAAAAGTGCGGTCAATTTTTAACGATTTTTTTCGTGTAAATAAAGTTTATACGCCTGTTCGGCAGTTTCGCCTTGATGAACGACAGCGTGTACGGCTTTTAACATGGCAATCGGTGCTTCGGATTGGAAAATATTGCGTCCCATATCCACACCAGATGCTCCTTGGTCAATGGCTTGATAGCACATCTTTAAAGCATCTTGCTCAGGCAATTTTTTACCGCCTGCAATGACGATTGGTACAGGGCAACCTGCGGTGATTCGCTCAAAACCTTGTTCCACATAATAGGTTTTGATAATGCTTGCTCCCATTTCTGCCGCAATTCGGGTGGCTAAAGAAAAGTAACGTTGATCCCGTTGCATATCTTTACCCACACCCGTGACTGCCATTACAGGCATCCCATAACGCATCCCCTGATCCACTAATTGAATAATATTTTTAATGGATTGGTGTTCGTGTTCTGAGCCAATATAGACTTGAGCCGCTACCGCATTAACATTTAAACGCAACGCATCTTCTATGCTTACCGCCACGGCTTCGTTGGACAATTCGGTCAAAATAGAATTCGCCCCTGAAGCACGCAAGACCACAGGTTTATTAGTGGCTGGTGGCACCACGGAACGCAAAATGCCACGAGTACACATTAACACATCAGTATATTCAAAAAGCGGAGCAATATGTAAATCAATCCGCTCAAGCCCTGTGGTAGGACCTTGAAAATAGCCGTGGTCAAAGGCGAGCATAATGGTTTTGCCTGTTTTGGGATTAAAGATATTGGCAAGACGGGATTGCATGCCCCAATCTAACGCCCCACTGCCTTTTAAATAAAAGGGCTGATTTTGTTGCGGTTTGCCGATACCAAAATCTTTGCCATCACGAATATCATCTAAATCTGCCATATTGTACTCCTATTAGAAATTATATTGATCGATATTATCGGCAGTGAATACGACTCGTTCAGGTAACAACACAATGCCATTGCCTTTCGCTTCATAATCATAGCCTTGTACTTTATTCGGTGAAATTTCCACGGTTCCGACACCTTGAATCTCTACTTTATCGCCGACATTTAAGGTTTTGCCTTTCAACAATTCGTTTGCTACTGCAACCGAAATTTTGCCTTGTTGCATCACATCCCATAAACCAAATTGTTTTACCGTGCCACGTTTCACATAAGGACGCATTACATTTGGTGTACTGAAACCGACAATGGTCACATTGCTCACTTTGAGATTTTCAGCTGCTTGTGCTGCCGCTGGTAACGCATTGGCATCTGGAGCAATAATCGCATCTAAATCAGGATAGGCTTTCAAAATCCCTTCGGCGGTTTGTAGCGATTTAATCGCATCGTTATAGCCAAATTGGGTGGTCACAATTTCCCATTCAGGGTGATCTTTGGCAATTTTTTGTTTTGCCACATTGACCCATTGATTTTGGTCGGTCACGGTTGGGCTAGAATAGAAAAACGCTACTTTGGCTTTCGGTTTACTAATTTGATTTGCTGCCATATCCACAAGCAATGCCCCGAGTTGATCTGGTGTGCCTTGATCAATGTAATGGCTACGACACTCAGGTTTCGTATCGGAATCCCACGTCAATACTTTCACGCCCCGTTTCATTGCACGTTGTAAGGTAGAGCATAAACCATCAGGTGAAACTGCTGCCACTACAATAGCGTTATAGCCTTGATTGACGAAGTTATTAATCAACTGTACTTGATTGGAAACGCTTGGTTCGGTTGGACCATCGTAGGTCACATCCACACCTAAGGTTTTCCCCATTTCCACCGCACCTTGACCGCCGCTAGTAAAATAGCCAACACCGACCAATTTAGGAATGAATGCAATACGATCAGTTGCTTGTGCAGCACTGATTGAAGATAAGCCCAATGCCACGGCAAGTGCGGTTGTTTTAATTACATTTTTCATAATAATACTCCTTAGTTGAGTTTTTGAAGGAAACACACCAAACAGCCAGTATGTTGATTTTAAGATTGCCATTAATTTTTTAACGGATGGCGTTTTAACCAATGGCGAAGTTGTCCAGAATATTGGCTCAGCGATTTACCGATTAACACAATAATCAGCAATGCCCCTGATAACGCACTGGAAATTTCATTTGGCACGCCGACCATTTGCAAACCTTGTTGTAAATAGCCAATGAGCAACGCCGCAATTGCTGTACCAATAATGGAGCCTGCACCGCCATAAATATTCGCTCCACCTAATACCACCGCAGTCAATACAGGCATTAACAAGGAACTACCAAGATCAGAACGAGCCGAACCAAAATAAGATACTAATAGCACAGCAACAAAGGCGGCGACTAAACCAATTAACGCATAGATAATAAAGAGCGTTTTATTAATTGGCACAGCACTGTAACGGGATGTCCGCTCGCTTTGCCCAATAAAGAAAACACTGCGACCTGTGGTGGTTTTGTGCATTAATAACCAAAATACCACCGTCATTATCAAGAAATAAATAATCGGCGTAGGAATAGCGAATACGGTTTGATTGGCAAAATCCAATAGGCTATCAGGAAAACCGCCAATGCCTTCATAGCCTGTTGCCCCTGCAAATCCAGACAACAATAATGCTCCACCGCCGTATAAATACATTGTGCCTAAGGTGATGACTAAGGGATTGACTTTGGTATAAATCACTAATAACGCATTGAGCAAGCCACAAAGTCCGCCCACTACAAAGGTTAGCGTAATTGCTAAAGACAACGGTAGACCTGATTTAAACAGCAAACCCAATACTATGGCACAAAGTCCCGCAGTTGAACCAAAGGAAATGTCCATTCCACCACTGACAATAATTAAGGTGAGTGGCAAAGCAAGCATACCGATATAGATAAAATCACTGGTGCTATAAAGCAATACATTGAGTTCCAACATACGGGGATTGACAAAACCAAAACCCAGAATTTCCACGATTAACAAGAGAAATAAGGCACTTTCCCAACCATATTTTTTGAACATCATCTTTTCCCCCTAGGCATTCTCATCATCTTTTAGGAAACGGGCATAACGCTGTTGGGTAATGTTTTTGGCAATCATCACACGCAAACGTCCATCAAAAATCAGCACTAACAGCAACACCAACCCTGCCACAAAGTTATTCCAATAAGCAGGCACTTTGAGTAACACTAAAATACTGTCAATTTGAATTAAGAAATAGGCTCCCAACACGGCACCGATCACATTGCCCGATCCACCCAGTAAACTAATGCCACCCAACACACAAGCCGCAATGGCTTTCATTTCTAAGCCAGCCCCTGTGGAATTCGGTACAAAGCCAATTTGTGCTGCAAATACCACACCAGCTAACGCCGCCATGGTACCATTTAAGGCAAAAGCCAGTAAACGCACTTGATTAATTCGCACACCCAGTTGCAATGCCCCTTGTAAATTATCGCCCACGGCATAAAAATGACGACCAAAAGCAGATTTGACGAGTAACAAATAAGTTAGCCCAATCAATAACATAATCAGCCAACCGATAGGCGAAATCCCTGCAAAAATCGGTTCAGATAAGGTTTTGAGTGATTGTGGCAAGCCTTCAATCCATTTTCCGCCTGTAATCAGCAACATAATGCCTTTGTATAATCCCAGTGTACCTAAAGTGGCAACAATGGCCGGAATCCGCAATAACGACACCAACACACCATTAAATAAGCCAGCGAAGAAACCTAGCACTACCGTCAACAACACTGCCGTAGACAAGGCAAAGCCTGCATTAAGCAAGGTTCCTACCACCACGGCACACAACCCCATTGTTGATCCCACAGACACATCAATATTACGGGTTAAAATCACAAAGGTTGCCCCAATGGCAAGCAAAATCACAATCTGAGCCGAACTAAAAATCATCGTAAGGGTTTGCAAATGAAATTGCCCATCACCGAACGCCAACACCACAAATAACAACGCAATGGCGGATAAAATGGTTAATTCACGATTATTTTGAATAAATTTCCACATCATAAACTCCTTATTCATCACCGTTGAATGCTTTTTGCATAATGTTTTTCTGATTAATTTCTGCCCCCACTAAAGGTCGGCTTAACTCACCATCATGCATCACAAAAACCCGATCCGACATTTGCTCAATTTCTTCTAAATCGGAAGAAATAAATAAAATCGCTACATTTTGTTTGGCAATACCTTTAATTAATTGGTAAATATCCGCTCTTGCTCCCACATCTACGCCCCTTGTCGGTTCGTCCACAATCAGCAAAGCAGGATCGGCATCAAGGCATTTAGCGATTAATACTTTTTGTTGATTCCCCCCTGATAACGTACGAGCTGGTTGATTCTCATCACTAAATTTAATCCCAATAGCTCGGTGATAGCGTTCTAAAATGGCACTTTCTTTGGCGGAATTAAGCCAAAAATCGCCTTGATGATAAGTAAAAGCACAACTGTTCCACGTCAAAGGTGAATCCAAATACAGCCCTGATGCCTGTCTATCTTCAGGTAAATACACAATGCCAGCTTGTAGCCGTTGTTGAATACTGGTTTTATTCATCGTTTCAGAATTAAAGATAATTTCACCGCACTTTTCTTGCCGTAAACCATATAGGGTTTCGGCTAATTCCGTACGTCCAGCTCCCACCACGCCTGCCAAGCCTAAAATTTCCCCAGGGAATAGATCAAAAGAAATCTTTTTAAAGCCTTCGCCTGTCAAATTTCTTACCTGTAAAATCGGTTTGCTGCTATCTTTAATACGATGGTGCCCTGGTAATTCCAACCATAGTTTTTGCGATTCCGATAGTTGCGTTTCTTTAGATTTTGGCGTGATGGCAGTAATGACATCGTCTTTATTCAAGTCTTGCGTTTGCCCCGTTAAGGCAATATAACCATCTCGCATCACGCTCACCCGATGGGCAATTTGCCAAACTTCAGGTAATTTATGGGAAATAAACACAATGCCTACGCCTTTTTCTAGCAAAGAATGGATTTTATGAAACAGATTTTCTGTTTCCGCAGGCGTAAGCGAAGCTGTTGGTTCATCTAAAATCAAAATGGATGCATCACGCATTAGCCCACGCATAATTTCAATCAGTTGCTGATCCGCCACATCAAGCAGACCGGCTTGCATTTCAAGATTTAAATGCGAGTTCAATTCCTGTAAAATTGCGGTCAATTTTTCATTCAAATTTTGCGTTTTGGCTAACCCAAACAAAATATTCTCTTTGACGGTTAAACTTGGGAAAAGCAAAGGTTCTTGTGGTACAAGATAAATCCCCAATTGATGAGCTTTGATTGGGGACAATTTACTGTAAGGTTGCCCGTTGATTTCTAACACACCTGTATCAAGGTTTTCAATGCCAGCAATAATCTTCATCAAGGTAGATTTGCCTGCGCCATTACCGCCTAATAAGGCGTGTACTTCGCCAGCATATAACGAAAAATCAATGTCTTTTAGTACACTCACCCCCGAAAAGGACTTACTCACTTGATGAACGGCAAGTAAGCATTTTTTCGGCTGCTGTTGCTTGATTGTTGTCGTTGTCATTATATCTCTCCCTAGTTAAAAAGGAATGAACAAATGTATTTTAAATAAATCATATGCTCTGCATTGTATAGTAAAAAAAATAAAAAGCTGTGATCTATGTCACAAAATTGAAAATTTATCAGTGTTAATCGGTAAAATATGGCATCTTTCTACGGAAGTTGTGATCGAGATCACATTTTATGAAAAATCACAAATGAACATTTGATTTCTTTACAAATCAGATGAATAATATACCCATATTATTAAAGGAAAGCAGAATGACCGAGATAGATTTAGAGATTCAAGCTCAGGCAATGAGTGAAGAAGAGCTGTTAGCCCGCATTGCGTGGTTTTATTATCACGATAATTTAACCCAAAATGAAATTGGCGAACGCTTAAATATTCCCCGTTTGAAAGTGTCCCGTTTATTGGAAAAAGGGAGACAAATTGGGCTAATTAAAGTGCAAATTCACTCCCCATTTACGGGCTGTTTTGAGCTAGAAGAAGCCCTACAACATCATTTTCAGTTAAACCATATCCGGGTATTGCCTGCCTTAGATAGCCACGATGTCAATGAACGATTAGGCAATGGAGCAGCACAACTACTAGTTTCTCTATTAAAACCACAGCAATTATTGGCCATTGGGTTCGGTGAAACCATTATGCAAACCATTAAATTCAGCAATGAATTTATTACTAGCAACAATATTAAGTTGATCACCCTATCAGGCGGTGTCGGGCCTTATATGAAAGGCATTGGGCAACTAGACAGCTCTTGTTCCGTGAGTATGATCCCAGCACCATTGCGTGCGTCTTCGGTGGAAGCTGCAAACTTATTTAAACGGGAATCTTGTGTCAAAGATATTATGTTAGCCGCCACGGGAGCGGATGTGGCCATTGTGGGCATTGGTGCTACCTTGCAAAAAGGGCAAGCCACTTTGTTACGCACTGGCTATATTAGTGAACAAAAACAAAAAGAAATTCGTAAGCAAGGAGCAGTAGGCGATATTCTCGGCTATTTTATGCAAAAAGACGGCTCGCTTTTGCCCAATATGCCCTTACACGATGAACTGATTAGCTTGCCTTTATCGGATCTCACCAAAATCCCTAATGTGATCGGAGTTGCTGGTGGCGAAGATAAAGTGGAAGCAATTTTAAGTGCGTTACAAGGAAAATATATTAATTCATTAGTCACTGAGGAAAGAACCGCTCGTATGATGTTAGCCCAATTAGTTTGAATCTGAGATCAGTCGGAGCGTAATTTTCTCTCGCAAAGGAGAACAAAATGGAAAAAACAACGGCTTATTTAATGGCACTGGATGCTGGCACGGGTAGTGTGCGTGCAGTGATTTTTGATTTGGACGGCAATCAAATCATTAGCTCACAACAGGAATGGACACATCTTTCTGACCCAAGTATCCCCGGTTCAATGGAATTTGATCTCAAGCATAACTGGCAACTGGCTTGCGATTGTATTCGAGATGCCCTTGTTCAATCGCAAATTCCAGCGGAACAAATTGCAGCGATTTCCACTTGCTCTATGCGAGAAGGTATTGTGCTTTATGATCAAGACAAAAATCCCCTTTGGGCGTGCGGTAATGTGGATGCTCGTGCTACCGAAGAAGTCAATGAATTAAAAGCATTACATGATCATCAATTTGAACAACGGGTTTATGCGGTATCAGGGCAAACCCTTGCCTTAAGTGCCATTCCACGCTTACTTTGGCTGGCACACCATCGTAGCGATATTTATCTCCAAACCAAAGCCATTTCAATGATCAGCGACTGGCTCGGTTTTATGCTAAGTGGTGAACTGGCAGTTGAACCGTCCAACGCAGGCACCACAGGAATGCTCAATTTGCATACTCGTCAATGGCAACCTGAATTATTGGAAATGGCTGGTCTACATTCTGATATTCTTACGCCAGTAAAAGAAACAGGCGAACTGTTAGGCTATGTGCAGGGAAATATCGCCCAACAAACAGGCTTAAAACAAGGCACGCCTGTGATTGTGGGTGGTGGCGATGTGCAATTAGGCTGTATTGGCTTAGGCATTACCGAACCGTCACAAGCGGCGATTATTGGCGGTACATTTTGGCAACAGGTGGTGAATCTGCCCGAAGCCGTCACTGATCCGCAAATGAATGTACGAGTCAATCCCCATGTTATTTCCCCCATGGTGCAAGCAGAATCCATTAGTTTTTACACGGGCTTAACTATGCGTTGGTTCCGTGATGCCTTTTGTGAAGAAGAAAAAATTTTGGCGAAACACTTGGGCATTGATACTTACACCTTGCTCGAACAAATGGCAGAAAAAATCCCCGTGGGCTCAAACGATGTAATCCCGATTTTCTCTGATGCCATGCACTTTAAAACGTGGTATCACGCCGCCCCGTCTTTTATTAATCTCTCCCTTGACGCTCAAAAATGCAACAAAGCCACGCTGTTTAGAGCCTTAGAAGAAAACGCCGCTATTGTGTCTTCTTGCAATCTCGATCAAGTGAAGCAATTTTCGGGAATAGAACTCAATGAAATCGTCTTTGCGGGTGGTGGCTCAAAAGGGTTACTGTGGAGCCAAATTTTAGCGGATGTCGCCGGCTTAACCGTGAAAATCCCCGTGGTCAAAGAAGCCACAGCGTTGGGCTGTGCCATTGCCGCTGGGGTTGGTGTGGAATTATATCCGTCTTTACAAGCCACAGGGAAAAAGTTAGTAAAATTTGAACGCACCCATCAACCAAATCTTGAAAATCACCGACTTTATCAAGCTCACAAAGCCAAATGGGAAAGTGCCTATTCAGAACAATTGAAATTGGTAGATAATGGTGTGGTAACTTCGCTTTGGAAAGCACCGGGATTGTAACAAAGTGCGATATTTTCCAACAAAAAAGCTCAGCAATCGCTGAGCTTTTCTTTATTTTGATTATCGAAGATTAAGCTTCAACAGCTTTTTCAACGACACGAACCAATGTCCAAGATTTGGTTTTTGAGATAGGACGAGATTCTTTGATCTCTACTACATCACCAATTCTTGCTTCGTTATTTTCATCGTGAACGTGTAATTTAGTAGTACGACGGATAAATTTACCCAATAATGGGTGTTTTACTTTGCGTTCAATCGCAATAGTGAAAGATTTATCCATTTTATCGCTGATTACACGACCTTGAACTGTACGAATTTTATCAGTCATTACTCACCCGCCTTTTCGGTTAACACAGTTTTAATTTGTGCAATACTATGACGCACTTGTTTTAACTGATGGGTTTGTTGAAGCTGACCGGTGGCTGCTTGCATACGCAATTTGAATTGTTCACCTAAAAGGTTCACTAACTCAGCATTCAGCTCTTCAACGTTTTTGTTTCTTAGTTCTTGAGCTTTCATTACATCACCGTCTTAATTACGAACGTTGTTTTAATTGGAAGTTTCGCCGCTGCTAATGCGAATGCACTACGAGCGATTTCTTCAGAAACTCCGTCCATTTCATAAAGTACTTTACCTGGTTGGATAAGGGCTACCCAGTATTCCACGTTACCTTTACCTTTACCCATACGAACTTCTAATGGTTTTTCGGTAATTGGTTTGTCTGGGAATACTCGAATCCAGATTTTACCTTGACGTTTAACCGCACGTGTCATCGCACGACGAGCCGCTTCAATTTGACGAGCTGTTAAACGACCGCGACCAACCGCTTTTAAACCGAATGTACCGAAGCTGACTTCAGTACCTGCGGCTAAACCACGGTTGCGTCCTTTGTGGACTTTACGGAATTTTGTACGTTTTGGTTGCAACATTTAGCAGTTCTCCTTACTTACGACCTTTGCCACGTGGTGCCTTTTTAGGCTGGGCAGGTTGTTGTTCTGGTTGTTGTGCAATTGCAGCCATTCCACCTAAAATTTCACCTTTGAAGATCCATACTTTTACGCCGATTACGCCGTATGTGGTATGTGCTTCTGCAGTGTTATAATCGATGTCTGCACGCAGTGTATGTAATGGCACACGGCCTTCACGATACCATTCTGAGCGTGCAATTTCTGCACCACCTAAACGACCGCTTACTTCAACTTTGATACCTTTAGCACCTAAACGCATTGCGTTTTGTACTGCACGTTTCATCGCTCGGCGGAACATTACACGGCGTTCTAATTGAGAAGCAATGCTGTCTGCAACTAATTTTGCATCTAATTCAGGTTTTTTCACTTCAGCAATGTTGATTTGAGCAGGCACGCCAGCGATTTTCGCTACTGCATTGCGTAATTTTTCAACATCTTCGCCTTTTTTACCGATAACGATACCTGGGCGAGCTGTGTGAATAGTAACACGAATGCTTTTTGCAGGACGCTCAATAGTGATGCGTGACACTGAAGCACTCGCTAATTCTTTATTCAAGAATTTACGTACGTTGAAATCGCCTTCTAAATTATCGGCGAAGTCTTGTGTATTCGCGAACCAAGTAGAGCTCCAAGGCTTAACAATACCTAGGCGAATACCATGTGGATGGACTTTTTGACCCATTTGCTATTCCTCTACGATTAACGATCTGACACAACCACAGTGATGTGGCTTGTACGTTTTAAAATGCGATCTGCACGGCCTTTGGCACGTGGCATAACACGTTTCATACTAGGACCTTCGTCAACGAAAATCTTAGCGACTTTGAGATCATCGATATCTGCACCGTCATTGTGCTCGGCGTTAGCAATCGCAGACTCAAGAACTTTTTTCACTAAAGCCGCAGCTTTTTTGTTAGTGTAAGTTAAGATCTCAAGTGCAGCCACTACTTTCTTACCACGGATTAAATCCGCAACTAAGCGAGCTTTTTGAGCTGAAGTGCGAGCGTAACGATGTTTTGCGATAGTTTCCATCTTTTACCTCTTACTTCTTAGCTTTTTTATCCGCAGCGTGACCGCGGTATGTACGAGTCGGTGCAAATTCGCCTAATTTATGGCCGATCATTTCATCGGAAACATAAACAGGAACGTGCTGACGACCATTATGGACTGCGATGGTCAAACCAATCATTGATGGAATGATCATTGAACGACGGGACCAAGTTTTAATTGGTTTTTTATCCCCGCTTTCCACCGCCTTCTCTACCTTCTTCAACAAGTGTAGGTCAAGGAAAGGACCCTTCTTGAGAGAACGTGGCATGGCTTATCCTCTTATTTAATTAAAATTATTTGCCACGACGACGTACGATGAATTTATCAGTACGTTTGTTGTGACGAGTTTTCTTACCTTTGGTCTGAACGCCCCAAGGAGTAACAGGGTGTTTACCGAAGTTACGACCTTCACCACCACCATGTGGGTGATCTACTGGGTTCATTGCAGTACCACGAACGGTAGGACGGATACCTCTCCAACGGCTTGCACCTGCTTTACCAAGTACACGCAACATATGTTCAGAGTTACCGACTTCACCGATGGTCGCTACACATTCTGCTAATACTTTACGCATTTCGCCAGAACGTAAACGCAATGTCACGTAGTTACCTTCACGAGCGATGATTTGTACATAAGCACCAGCAGAACGGGCGATTTGACCGCCTTTGCCAGGTTTTAATTCAACGTTATGTACAGTCGAACCAACTGGAATATTACGCATTGGTAATGAGTTACCCACTTTAATTGGTGAGTTTACGCCAGCTTGGATTTGATCGCCTACTGATAAGCCTTTTGGTGCTAAGATGTAACGGCGTTCACCGTCTTTATAAAGCACTAATGCAATATTGGCAGAACGATTTGGATCATATTCAAGACGCTCAACAACCGCTGGAATATCCAACTTATTACGTTTAAAATCAACTAAACGATAATGTTGTTTATGACCACCACCGATATGACGAGTAGTGATACGTCCTAAATTATTACGACCACCCGTTTTAGATTTGGTATCTAATAACGGTGCATAAGGTTTACCCTTATGTAATTCAGGGTTCACGATTTTAACAACGTGACGACGACCAGCGGAGGTCGGCTTACATTTAACGATAGCCATTTCTAATTTCTCCTCCTAATTACTCTGTCGCACCTTCAGCGAAGTCCAAAGATTGTCCTTCTTGAAGTGTAACATAAGCTTTTTTCCAGTCGCTACGGCGACCCACTTTCGCACCACGGCGTTTAGTTTTACCTTTAACAACCACAGTACGCACTGAATCTACTTTCACTTCGAAAAGTTGAGCAACTGCGTTAGCAATTTCAACTTTATTGGCATCTAATGCCACTTTGAAAACGATAGTGTTTGAGCCTTCAGCATTATTTGTTGCTTTCTCAGAGATAAGCGGTGCTTTAAGCACACTTAGCAAACGTTCTTGTTGAATCATGCTAACATCTCCTCAATTTGTTTTACTGCATCCACAGTCACAACCACTTTATCGAAAGCAATTAAGCTCACAGGGTCGATACCTTGAACATCACGCACATCAACTTTATATAAGTTGCGTGCTGCTAAGAATAGATTTTCATCTAAACTTGCAGTAATGATTAATGCGTCTGTTAACGCTAAATCTTTTAATTTTTGAACTAATGACTTCGTTTTTGGTGCATCAATTTCGAATTTTTCCACCACAACCAAACGGTCTTGACGAACTAATTCAGAAAGAATGCTTTTAATTGCACCACGGTACATTTTTTTGTTCACTTTTTGGCTGTGATCTTGTGGTTTCGCAGCGAATGTGATACCACCAGAACGCCAAATTGGTGATTTAATATCACCAGAACGTGCACGACCTGTACCTTTTTGACGCCAAGGTTTTTTACCTGAACCAGACACTTCAGCACGAGTTTTTTGTGCACGAGAACCCTGACGAGCACCTGCTGCATAAGCAACAACCACTTGATGAATTAACGCTTCATTAAACTCACGTCCGAAGGTAGTTTCAGAAACGCTGAGTGCGTTAGCACCGACAACTTGTAATTCCATCTCTATCTCCTGACTTACGCTTTAACCGCTGGTTTCACGATAACATTACTATCAGTTGCACCTGGAACGGCACCTTTCACTAATAATAATTTACGCTCAACATCAACACGAACAACTTCAAGTGATTGAACGGTTACACGTTCAGCACCTAAGTGTCCAGCCATTTTTTTACCTTTAAACACACGACCTGGCGTTTGGTTTTGACCAATAGAACCAAGCACACGATGTGATAAAGAGTTACCGTGAGTTGCATCTTGAGTACGGAAATTCCAACGTTTAACACCACCTTGGAAACCTTTACCTTTTGATGTACCAGTAACATCGACTTTTTTAACATCTGCAAAGATGTCAACATTAATTTCTTGACCTAAAGTGAATTCTTCACCTTCAGTACGAAATTCCCATAAACCGCGACCAGCTTCAACACCTGCTTTCACGAAATGACCAGCTTCTGGCTTAGTTACACGACTTGCTTTTTTAGAGCCAGTAGTAACTTGAACAGCAGAATAGCCATCGTTTTCAAGAGTTTTCACTTGAGTCACACGGTTGGATTCAATTTCGATAACGGTAACTGGAATTGACACACCGTCTTCAGTGAAGACACGCGTCATACCAACTTTACGACCGACTAAACCAATCATTGTAATAACCTCTTAAATTAACCTAGGCTGATCTGCACGTCAACGCCGGCAGCCAGATCTAAACGCATCAATGCATCAACAGTTTTTTCTGTTGGCTCAACAATATCAACTAAACGTTTGTGCGTACGGATTTCATATTGATCACGCGCGTCTTTATTAACGTGTGGTGAAATCAATACGGTAAAACGTTCTTTACGAGTTGGTAAAGGAATTGGACCACGAACTTGTGCACCAGTACGTTTAGCTGTTTCTACGATCTCCGCCGTAGATTGATCGATCAAGCGATGATCAAATGCTTTTAAGCGGATACGGATTCTTTGGTTCTGCATTAGACCAGAGCTCCAATAATTTTTAGCTAATAAAAAACTGACACCATCACCTTTAACTTCTTAAATAAAGGGAAGTGCAGCAGACCTATTTTAGCTCCCAAATCGGGAACATTTTATTCACCACATATCGTGATGATACGTTTAATAAATGATTACATTAAACGACTTTCGGATTGAAAGTGGGGGGGATTATACAGGGACTGATGTGGATTTGCAAGGCATTTTATAAAATTTGTAGATACAAGGGGCGGATCAATGTGTCCGCCCGACATACTAAGTTACTTTATTACTTTACCATACCTACTTCGACACCACTTCTTTAGTAAAGTGAGACATCGCTGATTTACTCCACTTCACAGGGAAGAAAGATACATCTGTTTTACCCGATTCGCTGCTTAGTGGACGAACGCCAAATTGTTCATTAAGTTTTTTCTGGGATTCAGGAGATGTAATCCAATTGATAAAGACTAGTGATGCTGCAGGATGAGCCGTGTTTTTTGCAACCCCGACCACATTACCGCCAGCTGGCATACCAAATTTTGGTACATAGAATTTCAAACGTGGTGTAACTGCCCCTTGTTTTTGCATACTATATAAATGATCTTGCCACGCAGAAACTAAATCTAATTCTCCATCATTTAAACGAGTTAAACTGTCTGCATTGGAAGAAGTGCGAGTCATTTTTGCTTTATTTTCAGCAAACCATTGCCATGTTTTATGCCAAGTATTAATCTGTGCATCATTAATTTCTTGATTAGCATAATCATAATCACCGCTCACATTAATTAATGCTCGTTCAATAAAGGCCTTACCTGAAGAACCACCACTTGGATCAGCATAACCAAACTTTTTCGGATTCGCATTGATATAGCTTTCTACATCGGTCCAGCTTTGTGGTAATTTATCTTCGCTAATGCGTTGCGGATCATAAGCAAAGCCTGTTTGATTACCCCAAAAACCTAAGGCCTCATTACCAAAAGGAATCCCTTGTAATAAGTGATTACCGTTGGTGAAGTTCGGAATAAATTCAATGTTATCAAACACATTTCCTTTTTGAATAGTTGGGTAGCTATCTGATGCGATAGCAACTACGTCCATTTTGCCTTTTTCTAGGCTTTTTTCAGCGAGCAATTTGCTGATATTACCCTCTGCTGTACCCTCAGGAATTTTGACTTTAATACCATATTGATTTTCAAAGTCTTTCACAAAAGTACGAAATTGTGGTTGTAAATACCACATGCTAACGACCACTTGCCCCTCTTGTTTAGCTTGAGCTTCTATTTCTTGCCAAGATTTTTGACTCAGATCATTTGCCATCACGGAACTAGCGAAAAATACGCTAGAAAGTGCGGTTGAAAAAGTAAGTAATTTACGCATAATGTTTCTCCTATTAATTTAGGCTTTGCCTGTGGATTGAGATAAATAATTTCCTTTTAACAATTTCTCGATTAACATCATTAAAATAATATTCGGCACAAGCAAGATGATAGAAACCACGGCGGCATTGGGGCGAATAAATGAGTAACCCAAGAAAGAATATAGAATGGTCGGCACAGTGATAAAATCAGGAGAACCAATCACAAAGGAAATGGAAAATTCTTCAATACTTTTTACCAAACAGAAAATAATGGCGGCTAAAAAACTCGGTTTTAACATTGGCAAATACACATCTTTAAAGGTCGTATATTTTGATGCACCCAAATCACGGCTAGCATCAATTAAATCCTGTGGTACAGCGGAAAAACCTGCAGATAAAATCCGAATCGCATAAGGCAGAGTCATTACCGTATGCCCGATTACAATCCCAATAAAGGGGCTGGTGATATTCAGGCTTAACAGCATCTGACTGAAAAACAACCCAATAATCATGCCGGGAATAACCAACGGAATCAGCGTTAATAATTCCGCCAATTTTTTACCCCGAAATTCCATTCGTCCAAAGGCATAAGCCGTTGGCATAGCCAGCATAATAGCAATCAATGCAACCGATGGTGCAATGGTATAACTGTTTACCATTGCTTCAGGAAGAGATGTATTTTGCCACACACTGACCCAACGTTGGAAGGAAAGGGATTGGGGCAAAATATCGGGATAGCTCCACGGATGTTTGGGATCGACCAATGACCATAAACCTGCCATAAAAAACGGTACAACCAACCAAATCAAATTGGCAAGCACAAAGAAAATCAGAGAAATTCGGGCGATTAATTTGCCGTTTTTGGTTTGTACAGCTTCACTCATTTAATTTCTCCTTTTTTACGGCTTAGCGGTTTTATCAGCATAGAAACCAGAATAGTAAAGAATGCCGATGTCAGCATAATCATCATTGCCATCACCGCACTTTGATTCCATTCATCAAATTGGTAAGCGGTCATTTGCATTAAACGTGCCAATGAATAGGTATCTCTCGGTCCTGCTACACTGTAAAAAGCAAAGTCCCCCAACGCACCGATAAAAATCAAAATAAATGAAACCTGTACCGCTCCCAAACTGAGCGGAAACACGACATAACGAAAACGTTGCCACGGATTTGAACCTAAATTTGCTGCTGCATCAAGTAAATCGGATTTCAGTGAATTAACCGCCCCACCAATCAAAATCAAGGCAAAAGGGATATTTTTCCACATTTGCAAAATCACCACACCCCAACCAAATTCATCATTTTGCAAAGTACGGGGTTGATCCCAAATGCCTAAATACACCAAAGTCTCATTTAAAATGCCGTGGTAGGAAATCATATTGACAAATAAGAAAGCAGCAACCAATCCCGGTACGAGCATTGGTGCCCGTAACATGGTAATAATGGTGACTTTGGCAGGTAATGGTTTGCGTAACCACATTGCTATTGGGTAGGCGACAATAATAGAAAGAATGGCTCCCAGCAATGACACTTTAATGGAATAAAACAGTGCTTTTTGAAATACTGTATCGGATAACACGGTTTGCCAATGTTCCAAAGTAAAAGCCACTTCATCACCAAAACTGCTGTGTAACCCGAAACTCTGTAAAACCACAATATAAAAAGTTGATCCCATTAAGACTAAAATCGTACCCAGCCCCGTACTCAGCAATAACCAAGCCTTTAAATTTTCTCGCCATTTATTCATACAGCCTCCAAGAAATGGATCGCCGTTTGTGGCAAATGAAAAGTTAATTTATTATCTTCGGGAATATGGGGAAATTTGGTTAACTGCAGACGAATCTTATAATCGGGCTGTTGGGGCAAGGTGGCTTGTACTTCGGTTAAATTTCCCATAAAGGCAGTTTGTTTCACTTCAACAGTAAACTGATTTTCGCCACCATTAGCATCGCATAATTCCGCATCTTCAGGACGGAAACAAATATAGACTTTTGATGATTCGGGAGCTTTTTCAGAATAGGCAATAAACTCGCCAAAAATCGACCGCACTTTATAACGGTTATCACCCAATGATTCTACGTCCGCCTGCGTAATATTCGCCACCCCGATAAAATCTGCGACAAAACGGTTAATCGGTTGATGATAAATTTCTTGCGGTGTACCGATTTGCTCAATACCGCCCTTATTCAACACGATAATTTTATCGGACATTGCCAAGGCTTCCGCCTGATCGTGGGTGACATAAATGCTGGTTAAATTATATTGACGGGAAAGCTGTTTGATTTCAAAACGCACGCTTTCACGTAATTTGGCATCAAGATTAGAAAGGGGTTCATCAAATAAAATCACGTCAGGACGAGTTACCATTGCCCGAGCCAACGCTACCCGTTGTTGCTGACCACCTGAAAGCTGATTCGGCATTTTGAGCTTGTGCATTTCCAAATCCATTTGTTTTAAGGCGGTATTTAAGCGAGAAACCTGTTCGGTTTTCTCTATCTTCTTTTGCTGCAATCCGTAACAAATATTGTGGGAAACATTCAAATGGGGAAATAGGGCATAAGATTGGAAACACATTGCGGTGTTACGTTTTTCTGGTGGAACAAAATTGACATTTTCACCACCGATAAGTATCTCCCCCTCATCTGCTTGATAGAATCCTGCGATCAATTTCAATAATGACGTTTTACCGCAACCGCTCGGACCGAGCAACGTTACAAATTCTCCTTCTTCTGCGGTAAAAGTAACCGATTTTGCCGCATAGAAATCACCGAATTTTTTGGTTACATTGTTAATTTCAAGTTTTGCCATTTTGTTTCCAACTTCTTTTAAGACGTAAAATTAGTAACAATGTAACGATATGGCTATGGTAAATCAAATAGAATTTAGAAAGTGATTTCAAATTTGTGATAAGGATCACAATTAACAGATACAAATAAAAAAGACCAGCTCTCACCGATCTTTTCTTATTTAAAAACTAACTAAAAACTCACCGCACTTTTCAATTTTTTCAAGGCGTTAGTTTCCAACTGACGTACACGTTCGGCAGAAATATTGTATTTTGCTGCCAAATCATGCAATGTTGCTTTATTGTCATCTAACCAGCGAGCCTTAATGATGTCTTGACTGCGTTCGTCCAAACTTTCCATGGCTACCGTTAATTGATCTACCGCTTGGCTCTCAAAATTTTCGTTTTCCAATTCTGCGGCAAAGTTTGAGCTTTTATCTTCCAAATACATTGACGGAGCAAATGTTTCTTCTTCACTCTCATCATTTGGCAAATCAAAACCGACATCCGCTCCCGTCATACGGCTTTCCATTTCAATCACATCTTGCTTGGAAACACCCAGCTCATTGGCGACTAAATCGACTTCGTTTTCGTTGAACCAGCCCAAACGCTGTTTGGTTTTGCGTAAATTGAAGAATAATTTACGTTGTGCTTTGGTGGTTGCCACTTTCACGATACGCCAGTTGCGTAATACATATTCGTGAATTTCCGCTTTGATCCAATGCACTGCAAAAGACACCAATCGCACACCCACTTCTGGGTTAAAACGTTTGACCGCTTTCATTAAGCCGATATTGCCTTCCTGAATCAAGTCCGCTTGTGGTAAGCCGTAGCCTGAATAGCCACGAGCCACGTGGATCACAAAGCGTAGATGTGACAAAATCAATGCTTTTGCCGCTTCTAAATCTTCTTTGTAGTACAAACGTTCCGCCAATTCCTTTTCTTCGTCAGCGGTGAGCATTGGGTACTCGTTGGCTGCTCGAATATAACCTTCAAGATTACCTTGTGGAACTAACATCATTTGTGCTTCTTTATTCATTGCTTTCCTTCTTTAATCCTAGATGAAATTTCACCTGCCTGTTATAACATAAAAAACCAAAAGATCAACCATCTTTCAATTTTATGTTAAATTAGACCGCACTTTGTGAATAAAAGTTCGTCAATATTAGAAAATATTTATGCAAAAATCAGCTCTAATTGGTAGAGTTAAGCTCCTTTAAAAGAAACTAAGCTATTTTTCTTATTTTAAAATCAACATCGGTTTTTCACTATTACGAGCAACTTTTACCGTATTAGAACTTAAACCTTTGGCATTAGGCTTGCTACTTGCCAACATCACTATTAAATCGACGGATTTTTCCCGAGCAATGCGATTAATTTCTTCATAAATCGTACCATGTGCTACAATATGCTGAACTTTTGAGCCCGCTGGAAAAACAGACTGCGTAAAATCATGCAAGGCCTTGTTCGCTTCTTCAACCACCGACTTATCAAAATTTTTCGGTAAAAACGCTGAAATAAAACTATCGTCCATCGGTTCAATAATAGATACCACACGATACAGTGCATCTGGATTATTCGCCGTCAGTTTTAAACAAGTATCAACCACATATTTGGCACTTTCTAAATTATTTAAATCAATGGCAATAAGAAGTTTGTTATACATAAAATATCCTTTTTAAATAGGCTAACCCAAACAGTTAGCCATCATATTTAGTGAATTGATTGCTTTCTACGGCGCTGGTTCCAGTAAATTCCAATAGCGAGTAATAAAGCGGGAATAAACATCCATTCTTTATTCAATGAATGAACCGGCACATCCAATTCAAGAAGGGTTTGATCCCAATTTAAACCTGCTTTTGCCGCTGGCGAATCTATTTCCACATTATCAATTAAGATTTTAGGTGATGTTTGACCATTAATCTCAATTTGTTCCCCGGTATCTAACAAGGTTAAACCTAGGGCTTGCACACGCTCTTCACCTGTTGTACCTTCAGGCACCGTCAGTTGAGCGTAAAATTGAATTTCCTTACCATAAGGATTCATGCCAGATACTTTAAGCATAATATTTTGCCCAACGGGTGCTTGCCCTAGTTCTTGTACAAAATGAGCAGGATCAACCGAACGTGCAGTTGGTGAAACATATTCCATGAAGAATCCCGGACGGAACAAGGTAAATGCAGCCAAAATTAACACCACCGTTTCCCATAATTTATTCTTCACTACGAAGAAATTCATTGTAGCAGCCGTAAAAATCATAATACCAATTGTTGCCACACAGAAAATCAAGAGCGCATGCCACCAAGTCACATCAATTAACAACAAATCCGTGTTGAAAATAAATAAGAATGGCAAAATAGCGGTTCTTAAGCTGTAATAAAAGGCCGTTGCCCCGGTTTTAATCGGACTACCACCTGAAATTGCTGCGGCAGCAAAGGATGCCAAACCGACCGGTGGGGTAACATCTGCCATAATCCCAAAATAAAATACGAATAAATGTACTGCGATTAATGGCACAATTAAACCATTTTGTTTACCCACTTCCACAATCACCAATGCCATTAAAGATGACACCACGATATAGTTTGCTGTGGTTGGCAGCCCCATACCTAAAATCAAGCTGAAGACTGCAACAAGAATCAACATTAATAAAATGTTACCCATGGATAAGAATTCAATAATGTTCGCTAATTGCACCCCAAAACCAGTTAACGACACCACACCAACAATAATCCCCGCAGTGGCAGTGGCAATACCGATACCGATCATATTTCTGGCACCGACTTCTAAGCCGTCAATAAGTTCGTATAAACCTTGTTTAAATAATTCAGCTTTATTACTTTTCTCCGATCTAAACCAGCTCAATAAAGGACGTTGAGTAACTAAAATCGTCGCTAATGCAAGAATCGCCCAGAATGCAGATAAGCCGGGGGATAGACGCTCAATCATTAAGCACCACATTAACACGACTACTGGCAACAAATAGTGTAAGCCAGCATTTACTGTCGGTTTAGCCGATGGTAGTTTAACGATTTTAGAATTTGGATCATCCGGTTCCAAATCTGGAAAACTTGCCACTCGGCGAATCAACCCTAAATACACCGCAGTAAGTAGGGCACAAATAATTAAGAATGAATAATCAGGAACAGCCGTTTTAATCCATCCTAAACCCAAATCTAAAGCAAAATAAATTATGCACATGGCTAAGAAAAAGCCGATGGTTCGAATCAACACCATTAAAAATGGACGGGGCGGATCAACTCGCTCAAGCCCTGTTAACCCCATCTTACGTGCTTCTAAATGCACAATATAAACCAATGCAATATAAGAAATCAGTGCGGGTAAAAAAGCATGGGTAATCAATTGGCTATAAGGCATATTCACATATTCAATCATTAAGAACGCAGCCGCCCCCATGACAGGTGGCATAATTTGCCCATTTACCGAAGATGCCACTTCCACTGCACCCGCCTTTTCGGGCGAAAAACCCACACGTTTCATCATTGGAATGGTGAACGTTCCAGTGGTCACGACATTGGCAATTGAAGAACCGGAAACTAAGCCCGTTAACGCCGACGAAACCACAGCGGCTTTAGCAGGTCCCCCACTTAAATGCCCTAAATAAGCAAACGCAGTTTTAATGAAATAGTTACCTGCACCCGCTTTATCTAACAACGCACCAAATAATACAAACAAGAACACATATTTAGTCGAAACGCCTAACGCCACACCAAATACGCCCTCGGTTGTGATCCATTGTTGATTAACAATTTGTGCTAATGAACCAGAACGGTGGCTAATCAACCAATCTGTTGGCATAAATTGCCCGAAAAAATTGTATAGTAAGAAAATGACGGCAATCACCACTAAAGGCAAGCCTAGACTTCGTCTAGTGGCTTCTAATAACAACAGCACCCCACAACAACCAGCAATAATATCTTGTAAATTAGGCGCGCCAAATCGGGTCACTAAACCTTCATAGAAAAAGAGATAATAAGCCCCTAAAAATGCCCCCGCTATAGCAAAAAACCAGTCTAATAACGGAATACGATGTTTTGGTGAAGTCGCAAAGGCAGGAAAGGACAAAAATGCCAAAAATAAAGCAAAGGCTAAATGATAAGAACGTGCTTTAGTGTCATCCACCACCACATTCAAATCAATACCTGCATGTGTTAATTGTTCTTGTAACCAAAATGGAAAAGGAGATGTGTAATAAAGTTGAAATACTGACCATACAATAGCGGTTACCACAATGAGCTTTTTGGCAAATCCAGTTGGATTTCGTCCACCTGCATCATTTGAAGCAACCATATCTTGTAAATCATCATAATCAACTGTTTTTGCTTGTGCAGACATAATAAATTACTCAAATAATGATAAATAGACACCCTACGCAAATTGCGTAGGGTGTAAGAAAAGAAGATAACTCATTATATTTATAAAGATTATTTTAACCAACCTTTTTCTTTATAATAACGAGCTGCCCCTTCGTGCAACGGTGCAGATAAGGCATTTTGAATCATATCTTCTTCTTTTAAGTTCGCAAACGCTGGATGTAAACGTTTAAAACGATCGAAGTTATCAAACACTGCTTTTACTACCGCATAGACTTTATCCGCATCTACATCGGTAGAACTGACTAGGGTTGCATAAGAACCAAAAGTATCCACTGGATTATCCGTACCTTTATACAAACCACCTGGAATCACTGCTTTGGCATAGTAAGAATGTTGTTCGACTAATTTATCAATTTCAGGACCAGTTACAGGGACTAAATGTGCATCACAAGAAGCAGCCGCTTCTTTTAACGCTCCATTTGGATGACCTACATTATAAGTAATTGCATCAAGGTTGTTATCACACATAGATGATGCCATTTCTGCTGGTTTTAATTCGGCGGCGACTTTGAAATCTTTATCCGTCCAGCCTTTTTCTTTCATAATTACGTTAATGGTTGCACGAGTACCTGAACCTGGATCGCCCACATTCACCCGTTTGCCTTTCAAATCATCAAAAGATTTAATGCCTGAATCATCACGAGCCATTAAAGTAAAAGGTTCTGCATGTAATGAGAACACTGCTCGTAATTTGTCATTTTTCTTGCCTTCAAAAGAACTTGTGCCATTGTAGGCGTGATATTGCCAGTCGGATTGAGCAATCCCCATATCCATTTCTTTTGCCGCAATGGAATTTAAGTTAGCAATCGAAGCACCAGTTGATGGAGCATTACATTTGATATGGGTTTTTGCGGTATCACGATTTACCAACTGACAAATCGACTGACCAACCACATAATACACTCCAGTTTGTCCACCTGTACCGATAGTAATAAACTGCTCATCTGCGGCTTGAGCGGAAAAAGCTGACATTGCTACGCCAGCGATAAGAGAAAGTTTTAGTAATTTTTTCATAATTATAGTTCTCCTAGAAAAAGGGGATTGAATTGTCATATTTACATTCCCAATAAAGGAACCCATCAAGATATACTAAAATTTAGTATATCTTGCAACATATTTTTTACATTCTTATGAATATTTTTATATTAGAATCAAGAATTATTTATACACAGAAACACGCTAAATTAAAGAAAAAACAAAGTGCAGTAAAATCTTTGAAGTTTTAAACCGCACTTTATTTAATCATGTAATTACCTATCATCTACCCCTTTCAACAAATAATTGCCATTGAGATCACAAAGACTTCGAAAACCTACATTAACGGTTTGAAATGAATTTTTGCGTTTTAACTTACTATAATCAAAATTTTCGTGATGATGACCATGGTATAATTGTGTTACGCCCATTTTTTCTGCCAGCTGATTTAATACCCGAAAACCTAATGGGTGTGGCTTAGGCGCTTCATGACAAATTAAAATATCCGCTTGTTGGCTTTCTAGTGTTTCAATATCGGACGGAAAAATAGAAACCCTATGACGTAAAGGAATACCATTCCGCCATAAATGTTCTGGCTGACAATATTGGCAATAATGAATAGGATCAAAAAAGACAGGTTTGCTCGGTGGCATCCAAATTTGTCCGCGAAAAACGCCCCCTAATCCCGCAATACGTTTACCTTCAATCTCCACTACTCTAGCGTGCAAATTCCGCTCTTTCCAATGACTCCCCCAAATAGCTTCATAATTCGCCACAATTTTACTATCGTGGTTGCCGTGAATAAACCAAATATCACAATATTGGGCTAAATCATCTAACGGTTTCGGGCTAGTCAGTTGTAAATCCCCCAAAATAATCAAGCTAACATCCGCACGTTCACGTACAAAAGGATATAAATGCTCATAACTGCCATGGGGATCGCCTGCAAATAAAATCATTATTCGTCTGTTTCCGTAAAAATACTGTTATCGTGAGTGAGTTCTGTAATTTCTTCATCATTAAGAATTTTATCCACAATAGCTTTTGCCTGATTGTACCGTTCTAAATAACTCGGTGATTCAATTTCAATATAAGGCACTTTATATTTATCTAACAATTTTTTCAGTAACTGTTGGAAACGCTGACGTGCTTTATGAGAACCCAAACTACGTAATCCATCATCCACCCATTTTGTATTATTATTCAACAAGATAGTCACATCAAAAGGATATTCCTTAATCATTGAATCTAAAAATGGGTGAGCCTTGCCTTCATATTGAATACAAAACGCCTGCGTGGTAATAAAATCCGTATCAATAAACGCCACTTTGTGTGCATGACGCAAGGCATAATCAATATAACGTTGATGTCCTAATGCCATTTGTGGATAATCGGAATATTGCATGGCTTGCTCATCACCACCGAGTTGCTCAAATACAAATTCACGCCCATATTCCCATGCCGATGTGGTATTAAACACCGCCGCCAATTTATTCACCAACACGGTTTTACCGCTACTTTCACCACCTAAAATGGCAATGGTTTTAGCGAAAAATGGACGCACTTCTTTCGGGATAAATTTCCAATAATGGAATGGATTATTACGAATTTTGGTTGCTGATACATTAAAGAATTTACGATCAGGATCTACCAACACCACGTCCAGATTCAAGTATTTTTCATAAGGGGCTTTATCTTGGATTTCGCTACTAAACACTACTGTTGGGTTGACATTTTTTTCTTTAAATAAGGCTTTTACCGCCCCAGACCAACCTTGCCAACCGTTTGGATAGCTCGGAATGCCATCTTCTAACAAATGATGAATAAAAATTTGATCCTTATGATATTTAAAAATTTGTTGCATCCAACGCAAACGATCTTGCACCGTTGGCATACGTTTCATTTTACTATCATAAAATAGCTTAAGATCCCGTTCCGTATCACTACATACGATCACGTGCAGTTCATCCACCTTACTAAAGGCTTCAAAAATCATATTAATATGCCCAGTATGTACAGGATAAAACTTACCAAAAATCACCCCAACTCGTTTTGGCTCGGGAGCATTCGCAATATTTAACGCTTTATGTAAAGCGGTTAATTTCACCGCACTTGGGTTTTTAATTTTACCAGACACCAGTTGATTAAAATAAGCTCTGGACACATTCGCCTTTTCACAAAGCTCATTCACTTGTAAATTCAACTGTTTACGTTTTTGTTGCAGATATGAATAATCATCATTCATAAGAAAATCCTTAAAAAATCACCGCACTTTTGTCATGCAAAATATAAGCATTATGCTACATAATCCGTAAACTGCGGTTTAAATTTATTTAATTTTGTCTATTGTATGCAATATTTGCTTAGAATAAAAACCTTTTTTATCAATAGAAATTAAATTCAACCGGTGCTATACTTGTCTCGCATTCTCAGGGCAGGGTGAAATTCCCTACTGGCGGTACAGCCCGCGAGCGTTCTGGTTGAAGTTAAACTAGAAGTCAGCAGATTTGGTGAAATTCCAAAGCCAACAGTATAGTCTGGATGAAAGAGAAATAGCGATAACCCACAGGCGAAATTTCGCTTGTTTTTGTCATTTCTTACGCCCTGATTCTGGTAACTTATATTTGCATTTTTTAAGGAATTTACTATGAATCAGTCATTATTATCCCCCTTTGGCACCGCCGAACAACGTGTGATCAACGCACTGAAAGCCTTTCAACAAGGTAACGGCGTATTAGTGTTAGACGATGAAGATCGTGAAAACGAAGGTGATCTAATCTTCCCCGCCGAAACCATTAACAGCAAACAAATGGCGAAATTAATTCGCTATGGCAGTGGTATCGTCTGTTTATGTATCACAGATGAACTTTGCCAACAGCTTGATTTACCACCCATGGTACAAGATAACACCAGCGTCAACAAAACTGCATTTACTGTTACTATTGAAGCTGCTCAAGGCGTATCAACCGGTGTATCTGCGGCAGATCGTGTTACCACTATTAAAGCGGCCATTGCAGATAACGCAAAACCAACCGATTTACACCGCCCTGGGCATGTTTTTCCATTAAGAGCCGTAAAAGGAGGTGTATTAAAACGCCGTGGACATACTGAAGCATCGGTGGATTTAGCCGTATTAGCCGGTTATAAACCTGCTGCTGTGATTTGTGAAATCACTAACGATGACGGAACCATGGCAAGAACCCCACAAATTGTGGAATTTGCTCAGAAATTTGGATATTCCGTGCTAACTATTGAAGACTTGGTTGAATATCGAAATAAGCATCATTGTTAACAAACAAAAGGCATAGTGAAAGCGGACTAATGTTTACTAGACAAAATGGTTGCTAAGGAATGGGTTAAAACCTTATAGTATAAGGTTTTAACCCATATTTAGAATTATAAACAAACAACCTATACACTATCCGAGCATTGACACCTCAAAATATGGAATTAGAAATAAGCTCCAATGTTTTAAATGCAAATTTTGGAGCACAGATCATTTTACTTTCGGTTTGGCTTTAAAATCGCTATAATACCACTCCGTTATATTGAATATTAGGCATTCTTTTTATGCTAGGTTTTTTTTATACGTTTGCCACTTATTTACTGCAACCGTTTTTGTTGCTCTTTATGTTGGGACGTAGTATTAAATCCCCAGATTATCGTAAACGTATTAGTGAACGTTACGGTTTGTTCTATGCTGAGTCAGAACAACCACAAGCTAATGGCATTATTATTCATGCCGCATCTGTTGGCGAGGTTATCGCAGCAACGCCCTTGGTTCGTCAAATTCAAGAGAAGTATCCTGATTTACCCATTACCATGACCACGGTAACACCAACAGGTTCAGCTCGTGTGAAAGCGGCTTTTGGTAATTCAGTACATCACTTTTATTTGCCCTATGATTTGCCTGATGCAGTAACAAGATTCATCAATTTTATTCAGCCGAAAGCCTGTATTGTGATTGAAACGGAAATTTGGCCTAATCTTATTCATCAACTAAAGCTGCGTAATATCCCGTTTATTGTGGCGAATGCACGTTTATCCGCACGTTCAGCCAAACGATATGCTTGTGTGAAAAATCATATTCAGAATGTTTTGAACGAGATCTGTTTAATTGCTCCCCAAGATAGTATTAGTGGACAGCGTTATACGGATTTGGGTTATCATGGCAGATTAGCGTTAACAGGTAATATTAAATATGATTTAGTGATTTCAGACGAATTATTAAATAATATTAAAATGTTAGATCAGGAATGGATTGGTAATAGACCTGTTTGGATTGCAGCCAGTACCCACGAAGGGGAAGAAGAAATTGTGTTACAAGCACACCGTGCTTTATTACAACAATTTCCTGATTTATTATTAATATTAGCTCCACGCCATCCTGAACGATTTAATTCAGTGGCAAATTTGATTGAAAAAGAGAAATTTAGTTATTGTCGCCGTAGTGAAAAGATTGCCCCGAATTCACAAATTCAAATTTTATTAGGTGATACGATGGGTGAACTTATGTTAATGTATGGCGTATCCGATGTCGCCTTTGTCGGTGGAAGTTTGGTTAAACATGGTGGACATAATCCGCTAGAGCCATTGGCATTCAAAGTCCCCGTGATTAGTGGCAAATATACGTTTAATTTTCCTGAAGTATTTTGTAATTTACGTGAAGTGCAAGGTGTGTTAGAAATTAATTCAAATTACACCGCACTTTCTCATGCAGTTGAACAATTTTTGTCTTCAATTTCTCTGCGGGAACGATTTGGTCATGCAGGATATGAAGTATTAATTGAAAATCGTGGGGCGTTGCAACGATTGTTAGATTTATTACGTCCCTATTTAGAGAAATAATTTATGGCAAGTGTGATTTACCCTGGTACGTTCGATCCGATGACGAATGGACATTTAGATATTATTAGCCGAAGTGCGGTGCTTTTTTCTGAGGTTATTGTGGCGGTGGCTGAAAATCCAAGGAAGCAACCATTATTTGAATTAGAACAACGGGTTCAGTTAATTAAGCAATCGATTGCTCACTTGCCAAATGTGCAGGTTATAGGGTTTTCTGATTTATTGGCAAATGTAATACAGCAGCTTGAGATAACAGCCATTATTCGAGGTGTTCGAACAACCGCAGATTTTGAGTATGAATTGCAGTTGGCATATTTAAATCGTGCTTTGACCAATGGGGTAGAAAGTTTATTTTTACCACCGAGTGAATGCTGGTCTTATGTGTCTTCTACTATGGTAAGAGAGGTTTATTTACACCATGGTGATGTGGCACAATTTGTGCCACCACCAGTACAAGATGCTTTGTTAGCAAGAGCAAAAAAATAAGCAAGAAAGCCATTCTATAAAGACAAAAAATGTGTAACAATAGCAGTAATTTATTTACATTAAACAACAATTATTATTTATGAAAACGACAGCAGAAATTAGACAATCCTTTTTAGATTTTTTTCACAGTAAAGGTCATCAGGTAGTAGAAAGTAGTTCTCTTGTACCTGAAAACGATCCCACTTTACTTTTTACTAACGCTGGGATGAACCAATTTAAAGATGTTTTTCTTGGTTTAGAAAAACGTGCTTATTCTCGTGCCACTACTGCACAACGTTGTGTGCGAGCAGGGGGAAAGCATAATGATTTAGAAAATGTGGGCTATACCGCTCGTCATCATACATTCTTTGAAATGATGGGGAATTTCAGTTTCGGTGATTATTTTAAACAAGATGCCATTGCTTTTGGTTGGGAATATTTAACTTCCCCACAATGGTTAGGTTTACCAAAAGAAAAACTGTATGTTACCGTGTATGAAACCGATGACGAAGCCTATAATATTTGGCATCAACAAATGGGTGTGCCAGCAGAACATATTATTCGCATTGGCGATAACAAAGGTGGTGCGTACAATTCTGATAACTTCTGGGCAATGGGCGATACTGGACCATGCGGACCTTGTACTGAGATTTTCTACGATCATGGTGAGCAACATTGGGGTGGTTTACCAGGTTCGCCTGAAGAAGACGGCGACCGTTATATTGAAGTGTGGAATATTGTATTTATGCAATTTAACCGTTTGGCTGATGGGACATTAGAAAAATTGCCAAGACCGTCTGTCGATACAGGTATGGGCTTAGAGCGTATGACTGCCGTTATGCAGCATGTTAATTCCAACTATGAAATTGATATTTTCCAAACCTTAATTGCCAAAGTAGCAGAAATTGTTGGTACTAAAGATTTAACCAATAAATCTTTACGTGTGATTGCCGATCACATTCGTTCTTGTGCTTATTTAATTGCTGACGGCGTGATTCCATCTAACGAAGGGCGTGGGTATGTATTACGCCGTATTATTCGCCGTGCAGTTCGTCATGGACATTTGTTAGGTGCTAAAGAAACGTTCTTTTATAAATTGGTGCCTACTTTAATTGAGGTCATGGCTGATGCAGCGAAAATTGTGAAAGAAAAACAAGCCAACGTAGAAAAACTGTTACGTTTGGAGGAAGAACAATTTGCTCGTACTTTAGAGCGTGGTTTGACTTTATTAGATGATGCCTTGGTAAATGTTAAAGACGGCGTATTGTCTGGTGAAGTGGCATTTAAATTATATGATACTTACGGCTTCCCATTGGATTTAACTGCTGATGTGTGTCGTGAACGCAATATTCAAATTGATGAAGCAGGCTTTGATAAAGAAATGGAAGCTCAACGTTTGCGAGCGCAGTCTGCCAGCCAGTTCGGTATGGATTATAACAATGTTATTCGTGTCGATGGTACAACCCAATTTGAAGGTTATAACAAAGCAGAAAGTCAGGCAAAAGTCACCGCACTTTTCCATGACGGCAAATCAGTGGATAGTATTACCGCAGGACAAAGTGCTGTGGTTATTTTAGAAAATACGCCATTCTATGCGGAAATGGGTGGTCAGATTGGTGATAGCGGAGAGTTGGTCAATAATAATTGTCAATTTGATGTGAAAGATACTCAAAAATATGGTCAAGTGTTTGGACATATTGGTGAATTGACGGTAGGTTCATTGTCGGTAGGCGATAGTGTTGATGCGATTGTGAATAATGAACGTCGTCAGCATACTAGATTAAACCATAGTGCAACTCACTTACTACATTCTGCATTGCGTCAAGTATTAGGCGAGCATGTGGCACAGAAAGGATCGTTAGTGTCTGATGTGGGTTTACGTTTTGACTTTGTGCAACCTGAAGCAATCAGTAAACAACAGCTTGCGGAAGTGGAACGTATCGTCAATTTCCATATTCGAGCAAATCACCCTGTGTTAACCGAAGAAATGGGGATTGAACAAGCCAAAGCAAAAGATGCTATGGCGTTGTTCGGAGAGAAATATGGCGACGTGGTTCGTGTTGTTACCATGAGTCCATTCTCGATTGAACTTTGTGGTGGATTACACGTACAACGCACGGGGGATATTGGGTTATTTAAATTGGTGTCAGAAAGTGCAGTCGCTGCCGGCATTCGTCGGGTGGAAGCCGTTACAGGTGAGGGTGCGATGGCTTGGTTACATAATCAACAAGCTATTTTAGGACAAGTAGCGGACGCATTAAAATCTGATGTCACATCATTAGCAGAGAAAATTTATCAGTTGCAAGAAAAAGCTAAGAAAACAGAAAAAGAATTGCAACAATTAAAACAAAAAGCTGCCGTACAAGCAGGAGCGAATTTAGCTCAAAGTGCGGTGAAAATTAATGGAATTTCGGTAATCGTACAACGATTGGATGGTATCGATACCAAAGCATTGCGTGTGATGGTAGATGATTTGAAAAATCAACTCGGATCTGCTGTGATTGCTTTTGCTTCTGTTGTAGAAGAAAAGGTTAATCTAATTGTGGGTGTTACAGCAGATATTACAAGCAAAGTAAAAGCAGGTGAATTAGTCAATCTAATGGCTCAACAAGTAGGGGGCAAAGGTGGCGGTCGTCCAGATATGGCGATGGCTGGTGGCGTACAACCTGAAAATGTAGCCAACGCATTAAATGTTGCATTAGATTGGTTAAAAGTAAATTTGTAAGTGTCGCATTATGCATGTCTTGTTTTAATTTATAAGACTGGTTATCAATAGGGAAGTTGATAGGTATTGTGGAGGTTTTATTTTTCTTTCTAACGGAAGACAAAGTGAAACATCCACAGACTATGGCACAAGACAGATATAATCATATAAAAGGAAGAAGTATATGCTAGTTTTGACAAGGAAACTGGGTGAAAGCTTACTCATTGGCGATGATATTGAAATCACAGTGTTAAATGTCCGTGGTAATCAAGTAAAAATCGGTGTAAAAGCACCAAAAGACGTTTCCGTTCATCGGGAAGAAATCTATCAACGTATCAAGCAATCTCAAAATGAAAAACATTCAGAGGTTGAATAAGGAGAATCTATGAGTAAATTAACTTGCTTTAAAGCCTACGATATTCGTGGCCGTTTAGGTGATGAACTAAATGTTGATATTGCCTATCGCATTGGTCGTGCCTTTGGTCAATTCTTAAAGCCAAAAAATATTGTGGTGGGTGGTGACGTACGTTTAACCAGTAAAGAGCTGAAAAGTGCAGTAACAAATGGCTTATTAGATTCTGGCGTTGACGTGATTGATTTAGGTGAAGTCGGTACCGAAGAAGTTTATTTCGCTACTTCATTCTTAAAAGCTGATGGTGGTATTGAAGTCACCGCAAGTCACAATCCGATGGATTATAACGGCATGAAATTAGTGCGTGAAGGATCTCGCCCAATTAGTGCAGACACAGGACTCGCTGATATTCAACGTTTAGCGGAAGAAAATAATTTCCCTGCGGTAACGCAACGTGGTCAATATAAACAACAATCGGTGATTGGTGATTATGTTGAACGTTTACTTTCTTATGTAAACCTAGATAATATCAAACCATTAAAATTAGTGATTAACTCAGGTAATGGTGCGGCAGGTCATGTAGTGGATGCGATTGAAGCACAATTTAAAGCTCGCCGTGTGCCAGTGGAATTTATTAAGGTGCATAATAATCCAGACGGTACTTTCCCACATGGTATTCCTAACCCAATTTTACACGAAAACCGCCAAGATACCATTGATGCGGTATTAAAACACAAAGCCGATATGGGGATTGCCTTTGACGGTGACTTCGACCGTTGTTTCTTCTTTGATGAAAACGGTGGCTTCATTGAGGGTTATTATGTGGTCGGTCTATTAGGTCAGGCTTTCACCCAAAAACAAAAAGGGGCGAAGATTATCTACGATCCTCGTTTAATCTGGAATACTGAGAAATTAGTATCCGCTAACGGTGGAGAACCTGTCATGTCGAAATCAGGTCATTCTTTCATTAAGGAAAAAATGCGTGAAGTCGATGCGGTTTACGGTGGCGAAATGTCAGCACACCATTATTTCCGTGATTTCTACTATTGTGATAGTGGTATGGTGCCTTGGTTATTAGTGATGGAATTAGTTAGCACAACAGGTAAATCCTTAGGTCAATTAGTGACAGAAAGCATTAATACTTATCCATCACCAGGTGAAATCAACAGCAAATTAACCGATGCCAAAGCATCAATTGCTCGTGTACGTGCTGCCTATGAAAAAGATGCGGTGAGTGTCAATGAAATTGACGGCATTAGCATTGAATATCCAAACTGGCGTTTCAATTTACGTAGTTCAAATACTGAACCCGTGGTGCGTTTGAACCTTGAAACCCGTGGGGATAAAGTGTTGATGCAAGAGAAAACGGATGAGATTTTGGCGTTGTTGCGTCAATAAAAAATCTTGTTAATATTGACCGCACTTTAAAAAAGTGCGGTTATTTTATAATGAGTAAAGGACAAAAAATGAAAGTCATTATTCCTGTGGCTGGCTTAGGTACGCGAATGTTACCTGCCACCAAAGCCATTCCAAAAGAAATGCTTACTTTAGTGGATAAACCATTAATTCAATATGTAGTCAACGAATGTGTCAACGCTGGTGTAAAAGAAATCGTGCTAGTGACGCATTCTTCTAAAAATGCTATTGAAAACCATTTCGACACATCTTTTGAGTTAGAAACGATGTTAGAGAAGCGTGTAAAACGCCAGTTATTGGAAGAAGTGCGTGCTATTTGCCCGAAAGATGTGACCATTATGCACGTTCGCCAAGGCAATGCCAAAGGCTTGGGACACGCCGTTTTATGTGGTCGTCCTGTGGTGGGTAATGAGCCTTTTGCCGTGGTGTTGCCTGATGTGCTGTTAGCGGATTTTACAGCTAACCAAAAAACTGAAAATCTTGCCGCTATGATCAAACGCTTTAAAGAAACGGGCAATAGTCAAATTATGGTTGCCCCAGTGGATCCAAAAGACGTGAGTAGTTACGGTATTGCAGACTGTGACGGTGTGGAATTTGCTGGTGGTGAAAGTGCCAAAATTGCTCGTATGGTAGAAAAACCAAGTGTAGAAAAAGCACCGTCTAATCTTGCAGTAGTAGGGCGTTATGTATTTTCAGCGGGAATTTGGCGTTTATTAGAAAAAACGCCAGTTGGTGTCGGTGATGAAATTCAATTAACTGATTCCATTGATATGCTTATCGAAAAAGAAACCGTGGAGGCTTTCCACATGACGGGAGAATCTTTCGACTGCGGTGATAAAATTGGTTATATGCAAGCCTTTGTGGAATATGGTTTACAACATGAAAAATTAGGCAAACTGTTCAAAGACTATTTGAAAAAATTAGCTAAAACCTTGTAACAAGCGAGATAAAAAAATAGGATTAGGGTGCGTTCAAACGTACCCTAACTTGCTTTAAAACCCCAATTTCCGCATTTCATTCACCACATCTTTCACTTCAATTTCTGCCATCAAATTTTTACCTGATAATTTGGTTGCCCATGGTAATTCACTAGACGGCTTATGAAATTCTTTAAACGCATTTTGCTCATAGACCGAAATCACATTATCCAAATTATGATAAGGACCTGTTCGCCAAGGATTATGATAAGCATACAGACCGATAACAGGTGTTCCCACCATGGTGGCAATATGAGCAGGACCACTATCGGGTGCGATCACTAAATCTGCTTGTTGGATTAAAGCGGTCAATTCAGCTAAACTCGTTTTTCCGCACGCATTGGTTATCTGATTATCACAAAGTGCGGTGATTTTTTGGCAAATTTCCATTTCTCGTGAAGCAGGAGAACCACATAAAATCACGTTAATACCTTGTTGAGTGGCAACATTGGCGAGCTCCGCATAGCGTTCAATCAGCCAATCTTTTTCCGCTTTACTGGAACAAGGGGAAATAATCAGATTGCGTTGGTTTGGTTGAATAAAGGTTTTTGCCTTTTGTTGTGCTGGCAAAGAAAGATTTAATTGCCAATGCGGGGTAAATTTTGCTACGCCAATTTTTTCGGCAAATGCCATAAAACCGTCTAACACATGGGGATTTTCGGGATCATTCACCCGTTGATTAACAAAAAAACATTGTCCCTCTCTTGAGCGTTTTTTACCAAAACCGATTTTATATTTGGCTTTAATACCTAAAGATAAAATAGATGCACGGAAAGCGGTTTGCATATTTAATAAAGCATCAAATGATTGATTTCTTAGCTGTTTCCATAAAGCAAAAACGCCTCGCCAACCTGTTTTTTTATCAAATATAACTAAATCAATAGGCGGATTTTCAGGCATGACTTGCGATAATAACGCATACTCCACCTTTCCCACAATCCAAGTGATTTGACAAGCAGGATAAAAACGAGCAATTTCTTGTACCACGGCTAAAGTATGCGTAATATCACCAATGGCGGAAAGGCGTAGAACGCATAGGGATCTAGGGGGTTGTTGTTGGCTAAAAAGGGGCATAAAAAAAGATCCTTATTTTTTGCGAAACATAACTATTTTAAAGTAGAATGATGCGAACGCCAACAAGGAATATAAAATGATTGAACGACAAGATCAAAATTGCTTTTTTTTATTAGCGAATGACAGTTATGCTGAACTCGATTATCGTCAATTTTTTAATCCAGATTACTGGTTAAAAAAAGAGCGAGTTTCAGGCACCGCCAAAGGACGTGGCACCACTTACTTTTTACAAACCGAAGATTTATTCGGTGTGAATGTGAGCTTACGCCATTATTATCGTGGCGGATTATGGGGTAAAATTATTCGAGATCGCTACCGTTTTACCGTACTTTCACAAACCCGCAGTTTTGCCGAATTACGTTTGTTGCAAAAATTATACTTAGCGGGTTTGCCTGTGCCGAAGCCAATTATGGCGGTCGTTGAAAAAGGTAAGTTAGGTATTTGTTATCGTGCCGATATTTTGATGGAAAAGATCGAAAATGCTCAGGATTTAACCGCACTTTTACAACATCAAACCTTGCCCTCAGAAATTTGGCAACAGATTGGCGGCTTAATTCGCCAATTGCACGATTTACAAATTTGCCATACGGATTTAAACGCCCATAATATTTTGCTCCAACAGACAGCAACAGGGCAAAAATGTTGGTTGTTAGATTTTGATAAGTGCGGTGAAAAATCAGGGGATTTTTGGAAACAAGGCAATCTTGAACGATTACAGCGTTCTTTTCATAAGGAAATTGAACGGATGAAAATTCAATTTAGCACGCAAAATTGGCAAGATTTATTAACTGGTTATCACAATCGCCAGATTTAATGATAGAATACCGCACATTTTGAATAGATAAAAAATTATTAGGAAAACAGATGCGTACAAGTCAATATTTATTTTCAACGCTAAAAGAAACCCCGAATGATGCTCAAGTGGTGAGCCATCAGTTAATGCTAAGAGCAGGTATGATTCGCCCGATAGCATCTGGCTTATATAACTGGTTGCCAACAGGTGTTAAGGTATTGAAAAAAGTTGAAAATATTATTCGTGAAGAAATGAACAAAGGTGGAGCCATTGAAGTGCTTATGCCAGTGGTACAACCTGCCGAACTTTGGCAAGAATCAGGGCGTTGGCAGGATTATGGTGCAGAGCTATTGCGTTTTACTGATCGTGGTAAACGTGATTTTGTGTTAGGACCTACTCACGAAGAAGTGATCACCGATTTAGTTCGCCGTGAAATCAGTTCTTATAAACAGTTACCGCTGAATTTATATCAAATTCAAACCAAATTCCGTGACGAAGTTCGCCCACGTTTTGGCGTAATGCGTTCCCGTGAATTTGTGATGAAAGACGCTTATTCTTTCCACACCACGAAAGAAAGTTTACAACAAACTTATGATGTGATGTATCAGGTTTATAGCAATATTTTCAATCGGCTAAACTTAGATTTCCGTGCAGTACAAGCGGATACAGGTTCAATCGGTGGTTCCGCATCACATGAGTTTCAAGTGCTGGCTCAAAGCGGTGAAGATGATGTGGTATTTTCTACCGAAAGTGATTTTGCCGCCAATATTGAATTAGCGGAAGCGGTGGCGGTAGGTGAACGTTCACAACCAACTAAAGCGATGGAATTAGTGGATACGCCAAATGCCAAAACCATTGCGGAATTGGTAGAACAGTTTAATCTGCCGATTGAGAAAACCGCCAAAACCTTGATTGTAAAAGGGGCTACAGAAGAACAGCCGTTAATCGCCTTAATCTTACGTGGTGATCATGAATTAAATGAAGTTAAAGCTCAAAAACACCCGTTAGTCGCTGATCCATTAGAATTTGCTGACGAAGCAACAATTAAAGCCAAAATTGGGGCAGGTGTGGGTTCACTCGGTGTCGTGAATTTACCGATTCCAGCGGTGATTGATCGCTCCGTGGCATTAATGTCTGATTTTAGTGTGGGAGCGAATATTGACGGCAAACATTATTTCAATGTGAACTGGGAACGTGATGTGGCGTTGCCTGAAATCTTTGATTTGCGTAACGTAGTCGAGGGTGATCCAAGTCCAGACGGAAAAGGCACATTGCAAATTAAACGAGGCATTGAAGTGGGGCATATTTTCCAACTGGGGACTAAATATTCCGAAGCCATGAAAGCCACCGTGCAAGGCGAAGACGGCAAACCGTTGGTGATGACGATGGGTTGCTATGGTGTAGGTGTGACTCGTGTAGTGGCAGCTGCCATTGAACAACATCATGATGAGCGTGGAATTATTTGGTCAAGCGATGAGATTGCCCCATTTACTGTGGCGATTGTGCCAATGAATATGCACAAATCCGACACAGTGCAACAATTCTCCGAAGATTTATACCGCACTTTACAATCGCAAGGTGTCGATGTGATTTTTGACGATCGCAAAGAACGCCCTGGCGTCATGTTTGCGGACATGGAATTGATCGGTGTACCACACCAAGTGGTGATTGGTGAGAAAAATCTAGTGAATGGCGAAATTGAATATAAAAACCGCCGTACAGGGGAAAAGCAGATGATTGCAAAAGATGAACTGTTAGCGTTCTTAAAAGAAAATGTGAACGCCTAGAACCTAGACCTTACACAGAGATCTGCCCCCAAAAAGTGAGACTAACGACTAATGTAGAAGATCAGTTCTGATCTTCTACAAATTGGCATAGTAGACAAAATAGTTGGTAAAAAGTGGGTTAAAGCCTTATAGTAATTGGCTTTAACCCACTTTTTTGAATTATGAATAAAAAATTGCCCTTTTTGCCAAAATCCGTCAATTCAGAGATATGGCATTCAAAATAATATTCAACGCTATAAATGCACATCTTGTAATAAAACTTTTTCCTTAACAAAGAAATTAAATCCAATTAAAATTTGGCAAGATTACACTGAAGGAAAACAATCTTATAAACAGCTTGCCGAGAAATATCATTGTTCAATTAGAACCATTCAACGATATTTATTAAAAGCCCCTAAAACCTCGTTAAATCAACCCAAAAACAAATCTCTAAATCTTATTATAGATACTACATTCTTTGGCAGAAACTTTGGGGTCATGATCTTTATGGATTTGTATACGAAAAAGGTGATTTATCATCAAATTGTAAAGACAGAAAAGGCTGTTTATTATGCTATGGCGATAAATCAATTTAGAGAGAAAGGCTATATAATACAATCAATTACCTGCGATGGTAAACGTGGGTTATTGAAAGATATTTTTGATACACCGATTCAATTATGTCAATTTCATCAAGTCGCTATTGTGACCAGAAAATTAACAAGAAACCCCAAATCAGAAGCTGGGATAGCCTTAAAAGTATTAGTAGCTAGATTAAAATCAAGTTTAAAAAATGAATTCTATCGTGAATTACATTATTGGTATATTATAAAGATTGTATTGATGAACGGTCTGAATACCCCAATGAAAAAGGTCATTATCCATTTAAACATCGTAAATTAAGGAGTGCTTATACGAGTTTATTACATAATCAAGATTATTTATTTACATTTGAGAAATATCCTGAATTAAATATGGATAAGACAATAAACCGCATAGAAAATTTATTTAGTAAACTTAAAGGAAAACTGATTGTTCATCACGGATTATCTAAGAAGAATAAGATTATGTTTATAAAGGATTTTTTTAATATAAATTGCTATGATATTTCACCATACATCAGAAAATACCACAATACCTTGTATATCAATGGATTTACATGATTTCAGTAACTCATTATAATTCAGAATATATCATCAATATTCAGTTTTTTAGTAACCATTTTGGTATCTAAATGGCAGACAGCTTAATTTTTAGGTTACTAAAGAAGGTCAAAAAACTGTTTTATGATTAAACATTGGGGAACGGTAAAGGGAGAATTTTATGGCTAAGAAAGTTCATCAACTTGTTGATACGGAAATAAAAAAGGCAAAGGCAACCGATAAACCATATACATAACTGATGGTGGTGGATTATTTTTACTGATTTCAACCACGGGTTCTAAATCGTGGCGTTTCAATTATTATCACCCAGTGACCAAAAAAAGAACAAAAATGGCTTTAGGTATGTACCCAGCAATCGGGTTATTAAAAGCTCGTACGTTGCGAGATGAATACAAAAAACTGCTTGCCAATCATATTGATCCACAAGAACATATCAAAGCTGAAAAACAAGAGAAGTTACAAGCAACACAACATATTTAGCCATTGCCGAACAATGGAAACAAAAGAAATCCGCTGAAATCAAACAAGTAACCCTAAATAACTATTGGCGTAGATTGGAGCTTTATGCTTTTCCTGAACTCGGTCATTTACCAATTGCAAGTATTAAACCATTACAAGTCACTGAAATGGTTAAACCCTTGTTTAACCGTGGCGTCAATTCAACAGGTATATCTCTTTTGCAAACAATCAATGAAATTATGCGGTTTGCTGTTAATCGTGGTATTATTGAGTTCAATAAATGTGCTGATATTGCTGACACATTTGTGCGTTCTAAAGTAACACATCACCCTACTATTCGCCCCGAAGATTTACCTGAATTCTTTGCAGCATTGCGTGATTCACACGCTGATTTAGTCATCAAATCCTTGATTGAATTTTCATTGCTGACAATGGCAAGACCAAAAGAAGCGTCTAATGCCAAATGGACTGAAATTGATTTTGAGCAAGCCTTATGGCATATCCCCGCTGAACGTATGAAAATGAAACGAGCATTTACTATTCCATTATCTCCACAAGCGGTGAAGATTTTACAAAAATTGCAAAAAATGACAGGTCGTAGTCCTTATATTTTTCAAAGTATGAAGAAACCATCACAACCAATAGGTTCACAGATTGCTAATAATACGATTAAACAAATGGGTTATAAGAGGCAATTAACATCACACGGTTTACGTTCTATCGCTAACGCCTATTTGAGTGAAAAATTTATTGATGTGAATGTTGAAATCATTGAAGCCTGTTTATCGCACCGAAGTACAAACCAAGTGCGTAATGCCTATAATCGTTCAACATTCCTTGAGCACCGAAAACCTTTGATGAATGACTGGGGGAATTTTGTTGAAAGTTGTATCAAAGGTAGTTTCAATTTATAGCATAATACCCAATAATGGATTTTTATTTATTTTTGTTCTAACAAATTAACAATTCTATCTAACCTATTGATTTCTTGTTGTCTTTGTTCTAACAAGTCATCTTTATATTTTAACATTAATTTTTCAATTTCAGCGAGTAACGATTCATCATTTTGACCATAATAAACAACATTATTATCAACACTATCATTGTGTAAGAAATATACTCCCTTTTGGGTGGCATTCATAAATTCCAAAGCATCCATATTAAAAAGATTAGCAATTTGCTCTAGCTTTTCCAAACTTAACTTACTTTCACCACGTTCAATTTTTGCATAAATATAGTTGATTCTAATTATTAAAAATAATCAAAACCAACTATTTTGTCTACTATACCTAAAAATGTCGGTCAATACAAAAAAACAAAACCCCGGCTACTCACATAACCGGGGTTTCTCTTGATAATAAAAAACCTGATGGCGACCTACTCTCACATTGGGAAACCCAACACTACCATCGGCATTACAGCATTTCACTTCTGAGTTCGGCATGGAGTCAGGTGGCACTACTGCATTATGACCATCAGGATTATTCCTTTGATGATTGAGCCTTTTAAATCACGACCCTACTTATTTTTTAGTCTTCTTCTAAAATTTGAAACAAGCTGTCTGTTCGATTTTCTTTTGTCTGTACTGCTTTATTTAGTTCTTAGCTTAATCCACCCAAAAACACTTGAGCGTTGTATAGTTAAGTCTCTCGGGCAATTAGTATAACTTAGCTCAACGGCTCACACCGCTTACACATGTTACCTATCTACGTCGTAGTCTTCAACAACCCTTACACCCTTATAGGGTGGGAGAACTCATCTCTTGGCAAGTTTCGTGCTTAGATGCTTTCAGCACTTATCTCTTCCGCATGTAGCTACCCAGCAATGCGTCTGGCGACACAACTGGAACACCAGGGATGCGTCCACTCCGGTCCTCTCGTACTAGGAGCAGCCCCAACCAATTCTCCTACGCCCACGGCAGATAGGGACCGAACTGTCTCACGACGTTCTAAACCCAGCTCGCGTACCACTTTAAATGGCGAACAGCCATACCCTTGGGACCTACTTCAGCCCCAGGATGTGATGAGCCGACATCGAGGTGCCAAACACCGCCGTCGATATGAACTCTTGGGCGGTATCAGCCTGTTATCCCCGGAGTACCTTTTATCCGTTGAGCGATGGCCCTTCCATTCAGAACCACCGGATCACTATGACCTACTTTCGTACCTGCTCGACTTGTCCGTCTCGCAGTTAAGCTTGCTTTTACCATTGCACTAACCTGACGATGTCCGACCGTCATTAGCAAACCTTCGTGCTCCTCCGTTACTCTTTGGGAGGAGACCGCCCCAGTCAAACTACCCACCAGACACTGTCCGAATACCCGTTCCGGATATTTCGTTAGAACATCAAACGTTAAAGGGTGGTATTTCAAGGTCGTCTCCACTCAAACTGGCGTTTAAGTTTCTCTGACTCCCACCTATCCTACACATCAAAATTCAAGGTTCAGTGTCAAGCTATAGTAAAGGTTCACGGGGTCTTTCCGTCTAGCCGCGGGTACACCGCATCTTCACGGCGATTTCAATTTCACTGAGTCTCGGGTGGAGACAGCCTGGCCATCATTATGCCATTCGTGCAGGTCGGAACTTACCCGACAAGGAATTTCGCTACCTTAGGACCGTTATAGTTACGGCCGCCGTTTACTGGGGCTTCGATCAGGTGCTTCTCTTGCGATTACACCATCAATTAACCTTCCAGCACCGGGCAGGCATCACACCCTATACGTCCACTTTCGTGTTTGCAGAGTGCTGTGTTTTTAATAAACAGTTGCAGCCAGCTGGTATCTTCGACCGGTTCAACCTTCATCTGTAAAAGACTACAATCTACGCCGGCGCACCTTCTCCCGAAGTTACGGTGCTATTTTGCCTAGTTCCTTCACCCGAGTTCTCTCAAGCGCCTGAGTATTCTCTACCTGACCACCTGTGTCGGTTTTCAGTACGGTTTAGATAAACCTGAAGCTTAGTGGCTTTTCCTGGAAGTGTGGTATCAACAACTTCGCTCCCTTAGGAGCTCGTCATCACGCCTTAGTGTTGAATGGGAAACCGGATTTGCCTAGTTTCCCCACCTACACGCTTAAACAGCCATCCAATAGGCTGCTTGCATAACCTTCTCCGTCCCCACATCGCAATTTATCCAAGTACGGGAATATTAACCCGTTTCCCATCGACTACGCTTTTCAGCCTCGCCTTAGGGGCCGACTCACCCTGCCCCGATTAACGTTGGACAGGAACCCTTGGTCTTCCGGCGAACGAGTTTTTCACTCGTTTTATCGTTACTTATGTCAGCATTCGCACTTGTGATACGTCCAGCAAGCCTCTCGACTCACCTTCATCCGCTTACACAACGCTCCCCTACCCAACAAGATTACTCTTGATGCCGCAGCTTCGGTGACTAGTTTTAGCCCCGTTACATCTTCCGCGCAGGCCGACTCGACTAGTGAGCTATTACGCTTTCTTTAAATGATGGCTGCTTCTAAGCCAACATCCTAGCTGTCTAAGCCTTCCCACTTCGTTTCCCACTTAACTAGTACTTTGGGACCTTAGCTGGCGGTCTGGGTTGTTTCCCTCTTCACGATGGACGTTAGCACCCACCGTGTGTCTCCTATGCACTACTCTTCGGTATTCGCAGTTTGCATCGGGTTGGTAATCCGGGATGGACCCCTAGCCGAAACAGTGCTCTACCCCCGAAGGTATTCACATAAGGCTCTACCTAAATAGATTTCGGGGAGAACCAGCTATCTCCCGGTTTGATTGGCCTTTCACCCCCAGCCACAAGTCATCCGCTAATTTTTCAACATTAGTCGGTTCGGTCCTCCAGTTAGTGTTACCCAACCTTCAACCTGCCCATGGCTAGATCACCGGGTTTCGGGTCTATACCTTGCAACTCACCGCCCAGTTAAGACTCGGTTTCCCTTCGGCTCCCTTATTCAGTTAACCTCGCTACAAAATATAAGTCGCTGACCCATTATACAAAAGGTACGCAGTCACCCTTGCGGGCTCCCACTGCTTGTACGTACACGGTTTCAGGTTCTATTTCACTCCCCTCGCTGGGGTTCTTTTCGCCTTTCCTTCACAGTACTGGTTCACTATCGGTCAATCAGGAGTATTTAGCCTTAGAGGATGGTCCCCCTATCTTCAGACAGAATTTCTCGTGTTCCGCCCTACTTCTTGTTAGCTTAGTACCACAATATAACTTTCAGATACGGGACTATCACCCTGTGTCGTTGAACTTCCCAGTTCATTCTCTTAGTTTTATCGCTATTACTAACGGCTCCTCCGCTTTCGCTCGCCGCTACTCACAGAATCTCGGTTGATTTCTTTTCCTCGGGGTACTTAGATGTTTCAGTTCTCCCGGTTTGCTTCGTTATTCTATGTATTCAAATAACGATGCTAGATTCTTCATCTAGCGGGTTTCCCCATTCGGATATCTTGGATTAAACGCCTCTTATCAACTCATCCAAGCTTTTCGCAGATTAGCACGTCCTTCTTCGCCTCTGATTGCCTAGGCATCCACCGTGTACGCTTAGTCTCTTAACTATACAACCTCAAATGTTTTTTTAGAACAATTGATATTGCGTTTCAACTAAACACTTGACTGCTTTTGTTCAGTCAAGATTTTTTCTTCTACTCAGACTTTCTTGTGTTAATTCACTTTCATCAATTAACCCGAAAATCTCTCAGTTTTCAGCTTGTTTCCAATTTTTTAAAGAACAGTAAGATTATCGGCTTTCGCCTATCATCATTGTTAAATTAACTTAGTTAAACCAACTTATTTTTTTGTTTTTTAATTTAGTTAACTTAACAATGATGATAACAACAAGATTTTTTGGTGGAGATAAGCGGGATCGAACCGCTGACCTCCTGCGTGCAAGGCAGGCGCTCTCCCAGCTGAGCTATATCCCCATTTTCATTGCCTACGCACTCTCGCTCTGTGATTTCGCTTTCGCTTCACCGCTTGAGTGGTGGGTCTGAGTGGACTTGAACCACCGACCTCACCCTTATCAGGGGTGCGCTCTAACCACCTGAGCTACAGACCCGTAGGGCAATTCTCGTTGCTTTCTTTTTTCTTTGTTTACAATTACCAGCCAATCTGTGTGGACACTTATTGTCGCTCGTTTTGGGTAAGGAGGTGATCCAACCGCAGGTTCCCCTACGGTTACCTTGTTACGACTTCACCCCAGTCATGAATCATACCGTGGTAAACGCCCCCCTTGCGGTTAAGCTATCTACTTCTGGTACAACCCACTCCCATGGTGTGACGGGCGGTGTGTACAAGGCCCGGGAACGTATTCACCGCAACATTCTGATTTGCGATTACTAGCGATTCCGACTTCATGGAGTCGAGTTGCAGACTCCAATCCGGACTACGATGCACTTTCTGAGATTCGCTCCCCTTCGCAGGTTTGCCGCCCTCTGTATGCACCATTGTAGCACGTGTGTAGCCCTACTCGTAAGGGCCATGATGACTTGACGTCATCCCCACCTTCCTCCAGTTTATCACTGGCAGTCTCCTTTGAGTTCCCATCTTTACATGCTGGCAACAAAGGATAAGGGTTGCGCTCGTTGCGGGACTTAACCCAACATTTCACAACACGAGCTGACGACAGCCATGCAGCACCTGTCTCATAGTTCCCGAAGGCGCTTTTTCATCTCTGAAAAATTCTATGGATGTCAAGAGTAGGTAAGGTTCTTCGCGTTGCATCGAATTAAACCACATGCTCCACCGCTTGTGCGGGCCCCCGTCAATTCATTTGAGTTTTAACCTTGCGGCCGTACTCCCCAGGCGGTCGATTTATCACGTTTGCTACGGGCACCAGTCTTAAAGACCAATCCCCAAATCGACAGCGTTTACAGCGTGGACTACCAGGGTATCTAATCCTGTTTGCTCCCCACGCTTTCGCACATGAGCGTCAGTATCTTCCCAAGGGGCTGCCTTCGCCTTCGGTATTCCTCCACATCTCTACGCATTTCACCGCTACACGTGGAATTCTACCCCTCCCTAAAGTACTCTAGCTACCCAGTCTGAAATGCAATTCCAAAGTTAAGCTCTGGGATTTCACATCTCACTTAAGTAACCGCCTGCGTGCCCTTTACGCCCAGTTATTCCGATTAACGCTCGCACCCTCCGTATTACCGCGGCTGCTGGCACGGAGTTAGCCGGTGCTTCTTCTGTAGTTAACGTCAATCTAATAAGCTATTCACTTATTAGCCTTCCTCACCACCGAAAGAACTTTACAACCCGAAGGCCTTCTTCATTCACGCGGCATGGCTGCGTCAGGGTTCCCCCCATTGCGCAATATTCCCCACTGCTGCCTCCCGTAGGAGTCTGGACCGTGTCTCAGTTCCAGTGTGGCTGGTCATCCTCTCAGACCAGCTAGAGATCGTCGGCTTGGTAGGCCTTTACCCTACCAACTACCTAATCCCACTTGGGCTCATCTTATGGCATATGGTCTTGCGATCCCATACTTTAATCCGAAGATATTACGCGGTATTAGCGACAGTTTCCCGTCGTTATCCCCCTCCATAAGCCAGATCCCCAAGCATTACTCACCCGTCCGCCACTCTCACGAAAAGTACAAGTACTTTCCGCTACCGTTCGACTTGCATGTGTTAAGCCTGCCGCCAGCGTTCAATCTGAGCCATGATCAAACTCTTCAATTTAAGTTCGATCGCTCAATAAACTGCTTGCTTTTAAATCTTTCTTTTCATTCCCAAAAGAACAAAAAGTTAATGAATTTCTAAGTTAAGCACCTATTAAGACTTCAAGTTTTATTTAATTTTTTAAAACTAGTCAATCAACAAGTGCCCACACAGATTGTCTGATAAATTGTTAAAGAACGTTCGCTTATTTTAGCGAAAATAAAACGACGCACGTTAGAAAGTTTCAGTTTTCACAACTGTGCGTCGTTGTGTGGGGCGTATTATAGTGATCTTACTCACCTTTGCAAGTTTTTTTTGCAGATTTTTCTGAAAAAGCACTTATTCGCACATAAAATCAACAATACACCTGTTTAAACTTAATCTATAGCTCATATTTCATTGCTCGAAATCCAGCCATGTTAAGTTTTTCATTCACTTCTTTTAAGCCATCTTCTTTTTCTTTCTCCGTTAATAATTCTACGTACTTATTCTTTAAAGCTGCATAAGTCTTCCAGAATAAATGTGACGTCACAAAAAGTCCTTGGGATTTGACTAATATATAAGCGTCTGCTGCACCAACTTCTCTTAATTTAGAAATTGTGTCAATCCCGATCTTTCCCAACAGACGTTCGTACTTTAGCGACATATTTGGTAAATTCCGAATTCGCTTCGCCCTTTCCAAGGTTTCAGCAAGTTTCTCTGATTCAATTTGCTGTAAAGATGCTTTAATCATCTTAATTAAGATGAGACTTTTATCTTTATCCATCACGTAATCACTCGGAATCAGATAATAATCTCTAATCTTTAAATTACTCGGCACGCCATCCAGTTCCCATGGAATAGCACCAATACTTTTGACTTGGTTCGCCAAATCACCTTTGGCTCGAAGATAAAAACCTCCTTTCTTATAAATACCAAACATATGGTCATTATAAAAAATACCGATGCCTGAAAATAATTTCTTCGATCGAATATCTCCGAGCAAAGATGTTAATTTTTCATATAAATTAATTGTAGGTATATTTGACATATATCCCTCCATAAAGTACCTAAAGGACAAGTTCACAATCTCATAGTCTCCTATGAAATCACCAAAAATTAATTCATATACTATTAATAACACAATTTATTAACAATTAATATAACCATTTGAAAAACAAAATTTATTTTTCATAAACGCTACCTAGATCACAGTAGTTTTTGCAATATTTTGCTATATTAAAAAATTTTGCATATGAATAAATAACCGCAAAATTTGTCATGATATTTTCCTTATTTAGTGCTATATTTAATTTTTTATTTTATTCGGATAACAAATGACATTAGAACAATACGCTCAATCCCTATGTTCTCAACATCCAGATAAACGAGTTTATCCTTTTGAATTTGAGAATAAGTGTTACTGGCTAAAACAACCAGAAAAACCCAAAGGTTCTCAACGGTTACTTAAAATTTACCCACATAAAGCTTTCCATCGAGAAGTAGAACGTTTATTAAAACTAAAGCAAAAAAATGCGCCTATTCCACACATTTATATTGCTAACGATAATATGTTAGTCATGGAAGATGCGGGTCTTTCTGTCAGCCATTGGCTTTCCGATAAAAATATTTCACCCGAACAAAAACAACAAATTCTAAATGATAGTGCTATTGCATTAGCAAAATTACATAAACAGAAACTAATTCATGGCAGACCTTTCGTTAAAGACATTCTATGGAAAGATGGTCTAGTTAGTTTTGTTGATTTTGAAGTAGATGCTGTATCTAATAATCCTACTCAACAACAAGTACAAGATAACATTCTCTTTATTATTGGATTATGTCGGGAACAAGCTATTACTAAAGAACAAATTAGACAAACTATACTCACTTACAAAAACTATACTGAACAACATATTTGGCAAGCCACATTAAATAAACTCTGGTATTATCGTTGGGCTTACTGGTTATTACTACCTTTCAAGAAAATAGCAGGTAAAGATCTAAAAGCACTTTATTTACTGATAGAAATATGCTACCAGGACGATATTCTGGTAAAATAAGTTCTGATCTTATATTAGGAGAAATCGTATGCAACCTTATTTAATTGCCCCCTCTATTCTTTCCGCAGACCTTGCTCGTTTAGGTCAAGATGTGGAAAACGTTATCAATTGCGGTGCAGATTTAATTCATTTTGATGTGATGGATAACCATTATGTTCCCAATCTCACTTTTGGCGCACCGATTTGCCAATCCTTACGTGATTATGGTATCAACTGCCCCATTGATGTACATTTAATGGCAAGTCCGGTAGAACACTTAATTACCGATTTTGCTAAAGCTGGAGCAACATCCATCACTTTCCACCCCGAAGCTAGCGTACATATTGACCGTACTTTACAACTAATTAAAGATAATGGCTGTCAATCTGGTTTAGTCTTCAACCCCGCCACCCCGTTAAGCTATTTAGATTATGTGATGGATAAAGTTGATATTATTTTACTGATGTCAGTTAATCCCGGCTTTGGTGGACAATCCTTTATTCCAGCTACTTTTGAAAAACTCAAACAGGTTCGCCAACGTATTGATGCTAGCGGTTTGCCTATTCGTTTAGAAGTAGATGGTGGCGTAAAAGTGAATAATATTGCACAAATTGCTAAGGCGGGAGCGGATATGTTTGTAGCGGGTTCAGCAATCTTTGATCAACCTGACTACAGAAAAGTTATTGATGAAATGCGTGCCGAATTAGCAAAAATAACCTCCTAATATCCAAAAAAGTGCGGTCAAAATTACCTAAAACTTTAACACTGCCAGCAATGGGATAGAACCTTGAACATTTGTTAAAGGAATTATGCGTAAAAAAAACCGCACTTCTCTGACAAATCAAAAAATAAAACAAGAATATGTTAATCTTTCAAGTATAAAAAATCGACAAAGTAAAATGAGATCTAATTTAAGCAAATTAAACCATAATGACGAGAGTGTTGCTATTCTTGCTGGTAGCTTAAAATGGTTAAACCTTGATTTTGATTGAAAAATTTACTTGAGACATCAACAGGTCCTAATATACGGAGATAAAAATGGAAAACAAAAGCTTGCCAGACGGGTTTAGTGGTTTTAGTTGGTTATTAGCTGGATTTTGCTTGCCAATATTGTTTTGGCCGTTAGCCTTACTGCTTTCTCCCGCTATTTTTGATAATCCAAACTTAGATTATTTCAACCGCACTTTTATTTCATTTTCCATGTGGCTTTATCCCTTTGTATTAGCTATTATGGCACGGATTTTATTTAAGCTAAACCAACGTAATCCCAATTTGGCGAAAAAAGCATTAATCGCAAGTGCGGTGATTTTTTGGTGTGTTGTTGGCTATGTGGTGATTGTGGGGTTTAACTAAACCCCTGTTCAATCGGTAATCCTGCTTTTTCCCATGCTTCAAAGCCACCAATAATACTATAAACCTGTTCATAGCCTTGCTCGATTAAATAGGTGGCGACACTGCGACTACTCACGCCGTGATAACAAACTAAAATCACGGGTTCATCGTAATCATATTCATTTTGGAAATCGCCATAGCTTTGATTCGTTAAATGAAATGCCTCGGGAATATGACTGTGGCTATAACGTTGCCAATCACGCACATCTAATAAGGCACAAGTTTGTGTTTGCAACATTTCCCATGCTTGTTGAGGGCTAATATCAATTATTTGTGTCATCTGCGTTTTCCTTTAAAATCAATAATTTTTCTGTTTCTATATCTTGATGTAATAATTCTACGTTCGGTAAAGTTTTAGTAACTTTGGCAGATAAATCCTTAAAGCGTTCCACTTTACCCACTAAACCTTGTTGCCCAACTAAAGCCGTCACGGTGTCATTATAGCGGGAACTTGCTGTGGCTAATGTTCCACCTAATCTTGCCAAACGTTCCGCTAATAAGCAAATTTGATTATAAATATCCCCTGCTTTTTCACTGATTTCTTTGGCTTCTGCGTTGCCTCGTTCTACTCGCCATAAATTCGCCACGGTGCGTAAAATTGGCATTAAGGTGGTATGTGACACCAAAATTACATTTTTCTGATAAGCAAAATTAAATAATTCCACATCCGCTTTCATGGCTTCAATATAAGCAGGTTCAACCGCAAAAAACATCAACACAAAATTCGGACTACGCATACCGATTAAATTGCTGTAATCTTTTTGGGATAAGTCATTGATATGGTTGCGGATCGCCTTAATATGTTCACGCATAAATTGACTGCGTTGTAGTTCATCTTCTGTATTCACCGCATTTTCATAAGCGACTAAGGACATTTTGCTATCAATGATTAAATGTTTGTTATCTGGCAAATGCACCACAAAATCAGGGTAATTATGGTTGCCTTGTTCATCTTTAAAATGGGCTTGAGCAGAGTAATGATCACCATTCACCAAGCCAGCTAATTGTAACGTCCGTTCTAACTGAATTTCCCCCCAGTTGCCTAAGGTTTTCTTTTCTCCTTTTAAAGCAGAAGTAAGATTATTCGCTTGTTGTGACATGGAAAGCCCAATTTCAAGCACTTTCTTTAGTTCTGATTCTAACAGAGTATTCCCTTTTACACTTTCAGAATGTACCTCATTCACCCGTTTTTGAAAGCTCTCAATTTGCTCACGGAACGGTTTTAATAAGCTATCTAATGCCTGTTGATTGGATTGGCTAAAAGATAGGGATTTTTCTTCTAAGATACGGTTTGCCAAATTTTGAAATTCGACACTTAATTGCTGACGGCTTTGCTGAAAGGTCTGTTGTTGCTCCGCTAAACTTTTTTCTTTTTCGGCTAAAGTAATTTTGGATCGAGACACTTCTTGTTGAAGTGCGGTTAAAATTTCACGAGTTTTGTCTAATTCTGTTGTGCGTTTAGTGATAATGCGATCTCGTTCAGCAATTTCCACATTTAAATATTCTTCTTTGGTTTGCAACTGCATAACAGCTAAATCTTGCTGATTTTTCACCGCACTTAGGTTGTCAAATTTATCCACTAATTGATTATAATCATTAATGTTTTTATTTAAATCCTGCTGTAATTCCACTACATCACGATTCCGCCGTGAGAGTACAAATAATAAGATTAAACATAAAACCAACAGACCCGCTCCGACCCCAAGTGCGGTTAAAAAATAGGGATGTTGTAATAATTCTTGCATGGCATAATCCTTCTTAAAACAGTGGCTAGTATAAACGAAAATGCGTAAAATCAGCATAATATTTTTTTAACAGGAATAATCATGACAGGCTCTTTTTTCCCACACCGCAAACAACCAGAAATCTGCCCTCAATGTGGTTCGCCGTTGCATATTCGGCAGGGTAAAAAAGGGCTGTTTTTAGGCTGTTCGGCTTATCCAGACTGTGATTACTTGAAACCTTTGCAGGCTCAATCTGAACATAAAATCTTAAAACAATTAACTGAAATTTGCCCCGAGTGTGGTTGTCCTTTGCAAGTGAAACAAGGTAGTTTCGGTATTTTTATTGGCTGTAGTGGTTATCCTGATTGTCATTTTATTGTGCAAGAAAAACAAGATGAGCCTGAACAATCTTTTGTTTGTCCTGAATGTGGCAAAGGTGAATTAGTTGCTCGGCGTGGGCGACAAGGTAAGACTTTTTATGCTTGTAATCAATTTCCCCATTGTAAATTTACCTTAGCCAGTCAACCTTATCAGGTCAGTTGTCCAAACTGCGGTACAAATGTTGCGAGTTTAAAAAAATCCAGCGAAACGCACCGCACTTTTGTGTGTGCTAATAGGCAGTGTAAGCATGTTTTTGATGTCAATATAGCGGATTAACTTGCTTACAAAGCAAGTTGCGGTGAATATTGTTCCGTTAGGCTGACAAATTGCACCATATTGATAGGTTGGAAATGATCCTGTAATAAACTCAAATTTGGGTGCTGTTGTAAATGCCGTGCGGTTAAATCCGCTTGCATGATGTAGCCATGTTGAACCTGTTGTAATAATTCGGCTTGTTTCACCATTAATAACACACTGTCGCCCCACAATACTACTGCATCTTGCTCGGTGAGTTGATCAAAATAGCGTTGTAATTCGGTTGTACTATATTGTGCGTGAGAAAAGGTATAAAGCATGTACATGTCCTAAAGATGACCTAAAAGGTTAATATTTTCTCCGCACTTTTTAGTGTTTTGATTAGTAAAGTGCGGTCTATTTTTTGGCAATTTATAATGAATTCAGCTTGATCTAAGCCGTATTGTTGCAAGGATTGTTGGCAGACAAAACGTTGTTCAATTTCGTATAAATCGAGTAATTTAAAGGCGTGAATAAAATCTTTCTGCAGAATTAATTCGGGTTGTTGATCGGTTAGCAGATTGAATACGCCATCATCTAGAAAAAATACCCCAATTTGGTCTTCTTCGCAAAAAGCAGAAGCGGCAAGTACAGCATCTAAACCTTCTCGGCTAATCGTATTGCCGTGGGGAGCAGTTTTAAAGACAAAAGCCAGTTTAATCATAGGGTTATCACTCGGTCGGCTTGCAACATGGCAGCACTAAACTCCCCCAGACCGGCTAACACAAAATGTGGGGCCAAGTTCTGTTCAATAATACCACGCCGTTGGCTAGCACTGATACATAAATGCAATGGGATTTGATGCTGTTGGCTTAACTGCTGCCAAGCTTTCTGTAGATGAAATTCATCATTGGCCGGGGATACACAAGCATTGCCATGGCTAACACCTTGTTGAAAAAAGAAGATCTGGCTAATTTGATGTCCTTTTTGCAACAAAGCGTTGGCGAATTGATAAGCAAAAAACGCTCCTTGTGAACCATAAACAGGGCTTTTGATGGCAAGTACATAACGCATTTTAGTCTTCGTTATCCTGTTTAATTTGACGAATATAGAGATAGACCGTATGGCGAGAAATATCTAAGCGTTCAGCCACTAAATTAATCGCATCTTTAATATCAAAAATACCTTTTTCATACAGAGAAACCACAATTTGACGATTCTTATTATTGTTCGCTACAAGTCTATCCGCACTGATTTCTTCGATAGTTTTTTCCACAGTTTGTACCACTAAATCTTCCACTGAACTGGCAAAATTGACAGACGAGGTTTCATCGTGTTCAGGCGTTGGCATTAAAGTTTGTAGAAACTGTGAAACCGGCACATCTAAATTAATATTAATACACAATAAACCGATAATGCGTTGATTTTTATTACGAATGGCAATGGTCACCGATTTCATTAACCCGCTACTTTTGGCTTTGGTAAAATAAGGTTTAGACACACTTTCATTCTTCATACTATGCAGAGATTGTAAGGCACGATCGGTCATAGGTGAACCTACTTGACGGTTGGTATTGTGTCCATTAGCAATATAAATGGCAGAATGCTCAAAATCTTCTAAAGAGTGCAGCACAATTTCACAATGGCTTCCGATTAATGCACTCACACCTTCTACTACGGCTTTGTAGGACGTCAAAATCGTCCGATCTTCATCGGTGAAAGGGTGTTTCTCATTTAGCATGGGTGATTTCTCAAATAAATCACCGCACTTTTGTCTTTACTAACAAAAGTGCGGTGAGAATTTTAGTTATTTCGCTGAGTTAGCCGGTGTTACATCCAACACTTCAAGTTCAAAATAAAGGGTCGAATTAGCTGGGATTTGTCCCATATCTTGTTCGCCATAAGCCAACGCCGGTGGCACCACTAATTCAATTTTTCCGCCTTTTTTGATCAGTTGTAAACCTTCAACCCAACCGGGGATTAATTGATTTAATACAAATTCAGCTGGTTCTCCACGTTCTACCGAACTATCAAATACGGTACCATTGGTTAATTTTCCAGTGTAATGAACTTTGATCGTATCTTCTGGTTTAATCGTTTCACCTTCGCCGGCTTGTTCGATGTGATAAATCAAACCAGATTGGGTTTCTTGTACGCCTTCTTTTTTCTTAAAATCAGCAATAAATTTTTCGCCGTCTTCTTGCGCTTTTTTTGCTTGTTCAGCGGCTTTCTTTTGCGATTCTGCTTTTAATTTTTCATCTAGCGCTTTTAAAGTATTGACGAGTTCCGGATTATTTAAATCCACTTTACCGTTTAAGGTATCTTTTAAACCGGATAATAATTTGTTTTGATCGTATGTTATGAGATCTTTTTGAGCCTCAATCACACCCTTAAGATCGGTACCAAATAATACACCTACGGCATAAGAATTATCTTTCACATCACCGCTTTCAGCTTGAGTTTGTGCCGGTTTTGCGGCATCTGTGGATGCAGCGGTTTGCTTTTCATTACAAGCAGTGGTGACTACGGTCGCACCAATTAATAATGCAAGCATAGAAATTTTTTTGATTTTTAGCATGTGCTATCCTTTTATAGGTTAAAATAACGAGATTAGATTATAGTGCTTATGACATTTTGTCAAATAAAGAGAATGGATATGCAAATAGAAAAACGAATTGAAGAATTAGAAATGAAATTGACCTTTCAAGATAATTTATTAGATGAGTTAAATCAGGCTTTGGTTGAACAACAATTTATGATCGATAAAATGCAAATACAATTACGTTATTTAGCGAATAAACTAAAAGATATGCAACCTTCAAGTCTGGCAACCAGCGCAGAAGAAACACCACCACCGCATTATTGATTATGTGATCTTGCTCACGGTTTTTAATTTTCTTTTCAATTACAATAGAGTTAATGATGACAAACCATTAAGGAGAAAATTATGTTTCCGGAATTTCGTGATTTAATTACCAAACTAAAAACTGAAGATGCTCACTTTGCTCGTTTATTTGATGAGCATAATGTGTTGGATCAACGAATAAAAAATATTGAGAGCAATATTGAACTGGCAACCCCTACCGAAGTGGAAGATTTGAAAAAAGCCAAATTACGTTTAAAAGATGAAATGTACGCAATTTTAAAAAAGGCAAGTGAATCATGTTAAGCAAAATAGTGCGGTGTTTTTCACCGCACTATTTTGTATTAAGGTCTAATATCTCTTAAAATCGGATTTTGCATTGAAATTAAGGTTTCGGTGGATTGGATTTCATCAATTAATTGAATCTTCGTGGCAAGCACTTGATGTAATTCGGCAATAGTATGGGTCATTACTTTGATAAAAATAGAGTAATTACCCGTAGTGTAATAAGCTTCGACCACTTCATCAAAACCCTCTAATTTATGGATAACTTTATCATAATCTTTGGCAGATTTTAGGATAATTCCGATAAAACAACATACGTCGTAACCTAATTTACGCTCATCAATGCGGACTTTCGTTCCCTCAATAATGCCAGATTGACGCATTTTTTCTACTCGAACATGAATGGTACCGGGGCTCACCCCAAATTTTTTTGCCATTTCAGCATAAGGTGTACGTGCATCTTTAGTTAAAACACGCAAAATTTGTTGATCTAGTTGGTCGATGGATTGCATAGCCTGTTCCTTATTAGATTTTTTCTAAAAAAATGTATATAAAACTGAATGTTTTAAGCATTATACATAAAAATAGCAGAAATGTATTGAAATTTATGCTTACTATATTAAATAATATGCAACAAGCGTTACGCAATAAGCGAAACACTAATTAACAACAATAAAAAGGTATTTAACAATGAAAAAATCATTTATTTTACAGCAACAAGAAATTAGCTTTGCCAAAAACACATTTACCGAAAAATTAGCTGAACATTTAGGTTTGGTTGAAGTTCAAGGACCGATATTAAGCCAAGTCGGTAATGGTATTCAAGATAATTTATCTGGAAAAGAAAAAGCCGTTCAAGTAAATGTAAAAATGATTGAAGGGGCCTCTTTTGAAGTGGTGCATTCTCTTGCCAAGTGGAAACGTCATACCTTAGCTCGCTTCGGGTTTGCAGAAGGTGAGGGGTTGTTTGTGCATATGAAAGCATTACGTCCAGATGAAGATAGTTTAGATCAAACTCACTCAGTTTATGTCGATCAATGGGACTGGGAAAAAGTGATTCCGGCCGGTCGTCGTAATTTAGATTTCTTGAAAGAAACAGTACGTTCAATTTATGCAGCTATTTTAGAAACTGAGAAAGCAGTAGATGAAAAATATGGCTTAAAATCGTTTTTACCAAAAGAAATTACATTTGTTCATTCTGATGACTTAGTTAAAAAATATCCGGGGATGACAGATAAACAACGTGAAAATGAAATTTGTAAGAAATATGGTGCCGTGTTTTTAATCGGTATCGGGGGGGAATTATCTGACGGTAAACCACATGATGTACGTGCTCCGGACTATGATGACTGGACAACTGTTTCAGAAGGTGAATACAAAGGGTTAAACGGCGATATTTTAGTATGGAATCCAGTATTGGAACGTGCATTTGAAATTTCTTCCATGGGTATTCGTGTTGATGAAATAGCGTTGCGTAAACAATTAGCCATTACAGATGATGAAGGACGTTTAAAATTTGATTGGCATCAAGATTTAATTAATGGGCGCATGCCGTTATCTATCGGTGGTGGTATCGGTCAATCTCGTTTAGTGATGTTATTGTTACAAAAACACCATATTGGTGAAGTACAGTCTAGTGTATGGCCAAAAGATGTATTAGCTGAATTTAAAAATATTCTTTAATACTAGAGCTTATCAATGAATAACGATAATTTTAATTTGAATTAAGACTCCCGCTAAGGTCTGTTCCTTAGCGGTGGTCACCGCAAGGGAACAGATTTATCTCCAAAGATCTTTTCTTTTCCGATATCTGTTTTCCTTAATCACCTTAGTTATGCTTGTTAACTAACAACCTACTAGGGATAGGTATTTTTTACCTAAAATTTACCTTTATTTTTATCCACAGGAGAAAGCAAATGAAACAAATTACAGCAATTATTCAACCTTTTCGTTTAGATGATGTGCGAGATGCGTTAAGTGATATTGGCATTCAAGGTATGACCGTGCTTGAAGTGAAAGGTGTCGGTCGTCAGAAAGGGCATACGGAACTGTACCGTGGAGCAGAATACATGATTGATTTTTTGCCTAAGATTCAGATAGATATTGTGATTACGGATGATATGGTAGAACAGGTTATTGACGCCATTTGTTCGGCAGCGCAATCAGGTAAAATTGGTGATGGCAAGATTTTTGTTAAGCCAGTAGAACGGGTTATTCGTATTCGTACGGGTGAAATTGACGAAAGTGCGGTGTAAATTTTTTATTTTTCGGAGAACAAATTATGATGAAATGGTTATTAATCGTTGGGGTTTTTATTTCCCCAGTCATGGCAATGGCGAGCACAGAAGAATGGCTAAGACCACTTTCTGAGCTAGATTCTGGCGATACGACTTGGGTAATGGTATCGGCAATTTTGGTACTATTTATGACCTTACCGGGGCTTGCTTTATTTTATGCCGGTATGGTTCGTAAGAAAAATGTTTTGGCAACCATGATGCAGAGTTTAGCGGTGGCTTGTCTGATTGGGGTAATTTGGTTTAGCTTTGGTTATAGCCTGGCTTTTACTGAAAATACTGGTTTTTTAGGGGGAACGGATCGTTTCTTTTTACAAGGCTTAGCGTTGTTCAGTGAGAAAGAGTTAGGCACAATTTATCCCAGTGCCGGCACAATTCCAGAAGCGGTATTTATGATTTTCCAAATGGCATTTGCGATTATTGCTGGGGCAATTATTACCGGAGCATTTGCAGAACGAATGAAATTCTCTGCCTTGCTATTGTTCGTTGGATTCTGGTCGTTATTTATTTATGTACCAACCGCACATTGGGTATGGGGACCTGACGGTTGGTTGGCATCTGATGGCGTATTAGATTATGCCGGTGGTACAGTGATTCATATCAACGCAGGTGTGGCAGGCTTAGTGGCATCTATTATGATTGGCAAACGTGTTGGCTATGGGCGTGAAGTCATGGCACCGCACAACCTTGTTTTAACCTTGATTGGGATGGCAATGTTGTGGGTCGGTTGGTTTGGTTTTAACGCTGGGTCTGCCTTGGCAGCGGATGCGAGAGCAGGTATGGCATTAGCCACCACACAAGTAGCAACGATTGGTGCAGCATTAACATGGATTTTAGTTGAAGTCGCTTTGAAACATAAACCATCGGCATTAGGTTTGGCTTCCGGTGCCATTGCCGGGTTAGTTGGCATTACCCCTGCGGCTGGTTTTGTTTCAATCCAAAGTGCCTTATTTATCGGCATTATTACCAGTGCAATTTGTTATTTTGCGGCGACCAAATTAAAATATTGGTTGGGTTATGATGATACCTTAGATGCTTTCGGTATTCATGGTGTGGGTGGTATTGTCGGTGCAATCTTAACGGGAGTGTTTGTCTCTACCGATATTTCAGGTACAGATACCACCTTATGGTTACAAATTGAAAGCGTATTGATTACGGTGGCTTATAGTGCAGTAGGGAGTTTTATTATTCTAAAAATCATTGATAAGACGATTGGCTTGCGTGTTGATTATGATGATGAACGCAAAGGGCTAGACTTGGTGTTACATGGGGAACGTATTGAGTAATAGGAAAGTGCGGTGGAAATCACCGTACTTTTGCACCTAAATAATTCTTGAAAACTGTTGTCTTCTTGCTTGCTGGCGTGAATAAGTATCAAAGCACAAGCAAATATTACGAATTAACAAGCGACCAGTGGAAGATACCTGAATACTGCTTTCGCTAACTTGCACTAAACCATCTTTTACGAGTGGAGTCAGTAATGCTAAATCTTCCGCAAAATGGGTATTAAAATCAATTTGGTATTGTTTCTCAATGTTGGCAAAATCTAATTTAAAATTACAAATTAACGCCTTAATGACATCACGGCGTAAGCAATCTTCTTGGCTCAACACCAAGCCTTTATGTAAGGCAATACCTGTGCTATCTACGTCTGTATAATAACGTTTGATTTCTTTTTGGTTTTGGGCGTAAGTATCGCCTAACAAACTGATTGCCGATACGCCTAAGCCGAGCAAATCACATTCTTCTTGGGTGGTATAGCCTTGGAAATTGCGGTGTAAAATACCTTTATTTTGTGCAATCGCCAACTCATCATCAGGTTTAGCAAAATGATCCATGCCGATAAATTTGTAACCTGCGTTACCTAAGGTTTCTATGGTTTTTTGTAAAATCGTGAGTTTAGTTTCTGGGGTTGGCAACTGGTGATCTTTAATTTTTGCCTGACCAGCAAAACGAGCGGGTAAGTGAGCGTAATTAAATACACTTAAACGATCAGGATCAAGCTCTATGACTTTTTGCAAAGTAAACATAAAACTTTCTACGCTTTGCAATGGCAAACCATAGATTAAATCTAGGTTAGTCGATTGAAAACCGAGTTCTTTGGCACGCATAAGTAAGGCTTGAATGAACGCTTCATCTTGCTCACGATTCACCGCTTTTTGGACCTCTTTATTAAAATCTTGCACGCCCATACTAATGCGGTTAAAGCCGATTTTGCGTAAATGAGCCAACATGGAAAGTTCAATCTCACGTGGATCCATTTCAATAGAAATTTCGGCATTATCGGCGATCTTGAAGTGATCGGTGAGCATTTGCATTAAACGTGCAGATTGTTGTTCACTCAAATAAGTTGGTGTGCCACCACCCCAGTGAATTTGTGTCACAAGACGGTGTTGGAATAATGTCGCACGGGTTTTAATTTCCTGTTCTACATAATCCAAATAAATATCGGCTTTGTGTTGGTGACGAGTGATGACCTTATTACAACCGCAGAAATAGCAAAGTTTATGGCAAAAAGGAATATGTACATACAATGAAAGGGGGCGTTCAGGATAACGTGCTGCTGCCACCTTGAAATCATCGTTAGTATAGCTTTCATTAAATTCTAAAGCCGTTGGGTAGGAAGTATAACGTGGTCCAGAATGGTTATATTTTTGGATAAGATTGTGATCCCAAGTAATTTCACTCATGGCTATTTAATATCTTCAAGTAATTGTTGAATTTCAAGTTTAATGTGTTGTTCCAGCTCACTTTCTTTGCTTTCTCGGTGTAGATCTAATCGCATTCGTTCATTTTTCTTCAGTGCTTTACGAGCCTCGTGGGTTGGCATATCTTGTACGATTTCATACAGTTGCCACATAGCGGAATAATCCCCAAGGCGTTTTTGTCCTAAGGGATCAAGCAACATCTTAAGTCGAATAACCCCTTCGGAATGGTTACAATCACCAACTAGCATGGCTTTGGCAATAATCGTTACACTTTCCTTAATGCGGTTCATGCGAGCCAGTTTAGCTTGTGTGAATAAACGCTTTTGTTTGCGTAATTGGATTAATAAATAAATGGCATAACCTGTCATCGCAAGTAGAATGAGAGTGCCTAGAATAAGTAAAATCGTTGTCATTATTTAAACTGGTTAATATCAATTTTCTCGAAAGTGCGGTATAAATCATCTTCACTTTCATCTTCATCATCAATGCCGAGTTCGTCCATTAATTGAGCAATACGATCTAGACATTCGTCCACGAATTTTTGATCTTCGGCATTTAGCACTTTCCCCGCATCTAATTGATCTAACAGATCATTTAAGCATTCATTATTTTCTAACTGGGTTAGCTCTAACATCGGATCAAGTGCAGTGGATTTTGGTTCAGTTTTGACTGCTGGCATAACTTTACCTTGCTCTGGTTTATTGACAAATTCCACGATCAATGGCACTTTTTTACGGCTACCGATACGTGGATCTTTATGTTCCGTGCTTTGAGCTTGCTTGACATTATCCGTCACACTATGGCGAGAGCCTGTCGCCAATCCCTTATGTTTACGTTTTCTTTTTTCTTCTCGTGCTTTTGCATCTAGCTCATAACGTGATAGTTTCTTACCAAACAGCGGTTTTTCTGGTTTTTTATCAGATTTACGAATCGGCATAGCGTCCGTGATTCGACGACTTTTCTTTTCTCTTGACATAATTTTTTCTTAATAAAATAAAATTTACATGATTGTAACATAAAAAGCGAACGGGCGTTAAAAAACGCCCGAAAACAACCGCACTTTTATGAATTATAGCCAACCTTTGCGTTTGAAGTAAAAATATGGACAAATTGCGGCGAGCAACATCATGCCTAATGCCATGGCATAACCATATTCAAAATGCAATTCTGGCATAATCTCAAAGTTCATGCCGTAATTGGATGCCACTAAGGTTGGCGGCAAGAAAATTACGGAAATCACTGAGAAGATTTTAATGATTTTGTTTTGTTCAATATTGATATAACCCATGGCTGCCTGCATCAAAAAGTTGACTTTCTGGAACAACGCTTCATTATGCGGTTGCAAGGATTCAATATCTCGTAAGATCTCTCTCGCTTGTTCAAGCTGATTGGCTGGTAAACGGGTTTTACGCACTAAAAAACTTAAGGCTCGCTGTGTATCCATTAAGCAAAGGCGCACTTTTGAACTACTGTCTTCTTGTTCGGTTAAGGTGGCTAAGGCTTCGTTAAAGGCTTCACCTTGTTTACCATCTAAAATAATTCGGCTCAATTTTTCGAGTTCTGCATAGACGGTCTCAATGACATCAGCTAATTGTTCGATTTTAGTTTCTAATAAATCTAACAACACTTCATAGGCATTGCATTCTTCTAAACGTTGATAGCGAGAACGCATGCGATATAAGCGGAAAGCAGGCAATTCGCGATTACGTAAGGTAAAAAGACGTCCGTCACGCAAGGTAAAAGCGACAGATGCGAGATCGGCATAATCATTTTCGTCTTCACAATAAAAGAAAGAGTGCAAGTGTAAGCCGTCTTCATCTTCGAAAAAACGAGCGGATGCCTCAATATCTTCTAATTCAAGAAAACTCGCGAGATTTTGGTCTAAACTGTCTTGTAAGGTCTCTCGCTCTTCTAAGCTTGGCTCAATTAAGTCAATCCAAATGGCATTGTTTAAAGCCACGTTATCTTCATCTTCTAAACGTGCAAGGTGAGCATTTTCAAGTGAAAAAGCATTAATCATGTTGTCATACTCCTGTGAGAGATGAACAAACGCAATGAACAAAACTGATTTTTCAACCTAATGATACCCAAAGTACGGTTGAAAAAAAGCATAATAAAGATACCAAAATGGTGGAAAACTTATCCACGACCTTGTCGCCGATAAGCCCAAAGAAAGGGGAAAGGCGACACTAAATGAAAATATAAAGTCGGTATCGACTGTGACTGTCCAAAGTGTGTTGCTCCAAAGTAATAAAATCGGGGCGAATATTACTCCTGAAAGTGTCTTTCGTCAAGGTTTAAAGCGTAAATATCATTTACAAATTAGACAGGCAGGGATGATTTTTTCTGAGTAAAATTTGCATTCATCACATAATGGCTTTAATATGGGATTGTTGATCAATACTTTATGGAAGAATATTATGACAAAAAAAGTGTATTATTTTACTCCCTTAGTGTTATTCAGCTTGACTTATAACGCTTGGGCGCAAGAAAGTAACGAAAATTGGGTTGATAGCTCACATAAAAGTATTAGACAAACTTTAAAGGAATGGTCTAATGATATTGATGGTTGGTTTGGTGAAACCGATCCCAATGATCCTTCTAGTGCCACCTTGCGTATCATGTTGGATAATCGTTGGAATCGTTATGATCATTATACGATTAAACCGAGAATTCGAGGCAAAATTAAATTACCTACTTTAAAACGCAGATGGAGTTTGGTATTTGGTGATGAATCTATTGAGAATACAATGGACGATCCCGTTAATCCTAGCCGTAAAGATCCACTACAAACCAAAAAATTAGATCGAAAAAGTAGCCGTAATGATAATGCATCTGTAGCGTTACGTTGGTCAAATGATCTTAAACGTTTGGGTATTGATACCGATCTCGATCTTGGTATTCGTCATGGCGCTGATATTTTTGTGCGTGCAAAAGCGGGTAAAAACTGGCAATGGACAGAATCTGTCGATTCAAGATTGGAACAGATTTATCGTTACGGTGCCAACAGTAAACATTTCTTACGTACCAATTTTGATGTTAAACATTATGAAAGTGATCAGGTTAGCAATATTAGTAGCCTTTACCTTGAATACACGCACGATAATGATGAAGAGACCAATTGGGGAAATAGTATATATCGCCAACACCGTTTTAGTGGTAATCGGGAACTTAATTATGGTATTTTTACTGGTGGTCCGATAAAACACAAAAAAGCGGATTTAACAGTATATGGTCCTTTTATTAGCTGGCGTCAGCCTATTTTAAGAAAATGGCTTTTTATCAAACCTGAAGTGCAATACTATAATGATCGCAAGGAAGATCGTACGCATTTTATTAATCTGTTTTTACGTGTTGAAGCGGTATTTTAAAAGAAATACAAAAATAGGGCTAGTTAGCCCTATTTCTTGTTGTTAGATGACTATTTAGTCGGGTATTCCCACCAAATATCAAATAATTCACTGATTTCTACTTGTTGTAATCCATTGCTTTCTAACCAGTTTCTCACTAAAGTGCGGTGATTTTCATCACATTTTCCGATTTTTTCTAAGCATACCAGCCCTTCCCAATGTAAATAGCCACTGCCTTCATAAGCTAAACCATTTGGTTGGATAACTTCACGAATAAAGCGATCAACGATTTCATCTACTTTCTCAATAGCCGTATCTTCGGCGAATTGCCAATTAACTAAAAAGCCTAATTCTTGGAATTCTGCTAAGTGCATTTTTTTACGCTGACGAGCGTTACGTTGAATAGCCATATTTTTCTCCTATGCTATTAGAGCCTTGTTAGCTCTTATTCTTTAATAAAATATAAGTCCCAAACGCTGTGACCTAATTTGTGACCACGTTGTTCGAATTTGGTTAAGGGACGGAAATCGGGGCGTTCAATATAATCACCCGTTGATGAAACATTACGAATTCCCACCACACTTTGCATAGATTGTAACACATCTAGCATCTGTTCGGCATAATTTTGCCAGTCGGTAGCAAAATGAATAAAACCACCCTTATGTAATTTGGTTGCTACGGTTGCCACAAAAGCGGGTTGAACAATACGACGTTTATGGTGTTTCGCCTTTTGCCAAGGATCGGGGAAAAATAACTGTAATCCTCCAAGTGACTTTTCGGCAATGCAATCACGTAAAATTTCCGTAGCGTCATGACACATGACACGTAAATTTTTCACGCTTTTTTCTAAAGCATAAGCCAAACAAGCGCCTACACCGGGAGTGTGAACTTCAATGCCGAGATAATTTTTATCGGGATTTTGAGCGGCCATTTCCACTAAGGATTTTCCCATACCAAAACCTATTTCTAATACCACAGGCTGGCTATTGCCATAAATCTTAGTGAAATCAAAGGGTTCATTTTGATAATCCAAACCATAACTTGCCCAATTATCATTCATTATTTGGCGTTGATATTCGCTCAACCGCCCTGTACGTAACACAAAGCTCCGCACTTTACGTTTATAACGTCCATCTTCGGTAAATTCGGCAGTTTCCACGGTTTTGCGTTTTTGATCGGCAAGGGTATTTTTTTGTTGTTCCATTCTTTTTTCATTGCTCGTAAAATTTGGCGGTCATTATACGGATTTCAAAGTGCGGTGTAAATTTAAGAAAAATCAAATCAGAGTCTATTTAGATAGACACTTAAGGACAAGTCCTATGGGTGATTTATGCAACAAATGTATCCAAAAAGTGCCTAATTTAGCAAAGAAAAGTGCGGTGATTTTTCAGCGTGTTTTTTCAAGTAGCCTAAAAACTTTCTGAAATACGATCATAACACCACTTCTAATCCTTGTTTGACATTATGCATTGATACCATGGTACGGAAACGTTGTACATTACCAGATTGAAAAAATAACCGTTGTGTCAGTTCTTCATATTCCGCCATATCACAGACATTCATTATTAACACAAAATCAAACTCGCCAGTTACGTAATAAATCTGCTGAATTTGAGGACAGGTGGCAAATACCTTTTTCGCTTCATTAATCCGTGTCAATCGTTCATCTGATAACGATACTTCTACAATCAAAGTAATGGGACGACCAACTTTTACAGAGTCAACAAGCGTAACACTATTTTTAATTACACCTGTTTTTTCCATTGAGGCAATACGGCGATTAATAGCAGATGCCGATAGATTAACCTGTTGTGCTAACTCACGTTGCGAAATGCGATTGTCTTGTTGCAACAGGGAAAGGATTTTTTTATCAAAAGTATCTAGTGTGGGCATGATTATTCCTAGATGATGCAATTTTGTTGCAATTATATTTGATAATAGGGTTGAAATCACATATTTCCTTGCAATATTCACGTAAATTACAGCAAGCATTGTCGTTAAAATATCCTTTTGTTGATGTTAATAAGCACTATTTGGTGTTTTGTGTTATTACAATCATGATAAGGGAGAATAATTGATGGTTTTATTGCATATTTCGCCAATTTTGTTGGTGGTTTTATTGATTATTGTAGGTAAGTTTCTGCCGTTGTATGCCGCGATAGCTGGCGTGTTGTCAGTGTTGTTACTGTGGTTTTTGGGCGTGGCTGATACAGTGTCTGTGCAGACGGCTTTAGCAGCGAGTGTAGATACAGGTGTGTTATTTTTGGCAACAGCTTCAGTGATTGTGTCAGGTTTGGCATTTGTACTCGTTTCTGAAACTATTGGATCGCCACAGGCTTTGCGTGATTGGGTGCAAGACTTGCAATGGGGAAGACCAGCACAAGTACTGTTTATTGTACTGGGATTAATGCCCTTATTGGAATCAATGACAGGGTTTGGCGTATCACTGATTGTTACTGTACCACTGCTCGTAAGTTTGTTTGATAAGGAAAAAGCGTTGCGTATTGCCCTAGCAGGTATGGCGATTATGCCATGGGGAACGCTGGGGCTGGCAACACAAATAGGAGCGACTTTAGCAAATTTACCTTCATCTCAATTAGGAATGGCTTCATCTGTTATCAGTTCACCTGTGTTTTTTGTTCTGACAGCTGTGGCACTTTATATCGCTGATGTTCGCACAGTAAGGGCTTGGGCTGGATTAGTGGTATTGTGGCTACTATTTATTGGTGTGTTAGTAACAGCAAATATTTATTGGGGCGTGGAAATTGCAGGGGTTTGTGCAGGGACATCAGTATTGTTGTGTGCAGCAGTGTTTACTCTAATACAACGTCCACACCCACAAGTCATGCCCTCTGGCAAGGTTTTTCCCTATATCATCTTGCCGATTATGGTATTACTGGTTAAAGCACTAAAACAACTTACTGAAAACGGCGGTTGGGTGTTGTATGGTCATGCGGTACAATGGCAGATGGTGACATCGCCAGCTATTCCTTTGTTTCTAACTTTAGTCATCATGCTGTTTGTTGTACGTTGCCAAAATTCATGGCAAAGTTTGCTACATTCACTCGTATTGCGGGCATGGCGACCATTGTTGACGATTTTTTTCTTTCTGTTATTGTCACAATTAATGATGAAAGCAGGTTTTCTAATGTCAGTACAGGCTTTTTTGCGACAATTACCCATTACCTTTCTACCAGTGCTAGTAGCAACCTTTGCAGTGTTTGGTGGCTATATTACAGGTTCGGCAGTGGGTGCAAATGCGTTGCTGATGCCTGTAATTGGTACATTAGCCACGAGTAGCTACTGGCTTGCTGCAGTGCAAAACAGTGCGGCTGCACATGGTGCATTGGGTTCGTTGTCCATTTTATCACTTATGGTGGGGCTTTCTGCAGCTAATCGCCATGAAGAAGCAAGATTGGTTCGTTATGCTTTCACTTTAGTGCTACTGAATATGGTACTAACAGGTATGATGGGGACATTGCTGGCAAGGTAATCATACGGATTTAAAGCGGTACAAATTTTCTTGGTTTTTATTCAGCGACAGGCTTGGCTACTTTAATCCCCAAAAACACGATATTCAACGCGACAATTTGTAATAACACCACGGTAAATACCACACCTGACCAACCGAAATAGGTGTAACTTATTCCACAAACCCAAGCACCGAGACTACCACCGGCATAATAACTCATATAATAAAGTCCAGACGCCAGTGAACGTCCTTGACTAACATGTTGCGAGATATGGCTAATAGTGGTGGCTTGGCTAATAAACACGCCGGATGACATAATAATCAAGCCCACAATAATTAGCCATAACGGCGAACACAGGGTAATCAATGCCCCGATGATGGAACTCATAATAGCGAGCAATAAACTGTTGGCAATCCCGATTTTGTGAATCAGTTTCGCCGTCAATGGTGTAATCAGCATACCGATCAGATAAACCGTAAAAATATTCGCCAGATTAGCTGAACTGAGATAGTAAGGGTCATTAGCCAAATGCAGATTAATGAAAGTAAAAATACTCACCAGACTAAACAATACACAAGCCCCTAGCGCACAAGAGGTTAACACATGGGGATTTTGAATATGTTGCTGAAGAATATACAGCGAAGATCGAAAATTTCCGCTCATCACAAAATTTTTCGATGCAGGCAACACCAACGCCGCCCATATTACCCCGATTAACATTAAACCTGCGAAAATTAAATAACCCTCTTGCCAACCCACTAAACTATGTAAATAGCCGATCAAAAATCGCCCCGAAAATCCTCCCAGAACGGTTCCTGATACATATAAAGACAACATTGATGCTAATCGGTCGGGAAATTCTTCGCTGATATAAGCGATGGTAACTACCGTAATCCCCGGCACGAATAAGCCTTGTAAAAACCGCCATAATTTAATCTGTTGAATAGTTTCACTCATGCTAAGTAATGCAGTGGGAAGTACGATGAATAACATACAAATTACGATTAGACTTTTTCGCCCCACGGCATCCGAGAACATCCCCATAAAGGGCGACATGATAGCAACAGCCATCACCGTCACACCAACAGTTAACCCTGCTTGTACTTTGGTGGCGGAAAAATGTTCCATTAATACTGGTAAAATAGCCTGTATAGAATAGACTTGCAAAAAAGCAAATCCACCGATCATCATAATGGTGAGTTTTAATAAAAAACTGGGAGATTGCGTTTTTTTAATCATAATAACAAACTATTTTGCTAATAATTATGGCTATTCTAACAGATTTAATGAGATGAATTATAGAATGGGTAATAAAAATCGACTTAAAGATGGTTTTAATATACTTTAAGTCGATGTTGTGGATTAATTAAAATTCATATCGGAGATTGATACTATAATTACGTCCCGGTGCGCTATAAGCATCTGCATTCGCTTGTGAAATTGCTACCGAGCTATCACTATTGGCTGTCATATTCGTACCACGGCTATTCCCCGCAAAATAAGAAATATCCGCCCAATTCCAGTATTTTTTATCAAAGGCATTATTTAAGCTTGCACTTAAGGTGAGATCTTTGATTGGACGAATGTATAATCCGAAATCTACAACATTATAGGATGTGCTTGGATTGTACATTGAGCCGTAAATATCTTTATCCGCTTTTGCTCGTACATGCGTGATAGTGCCACTGGCTCCCCAAAATTCATTTTCATAACTCAAACCGGCTTTCAATTTTAGCGGTTGAATGGTACTAATTGGATTTTTCTCGCCACTTTCATTATCTTTCATCTTACCTTTGCTATAAGCTAAACCACCAGTGAAATAGAAATCATCATAGAAATTCCATTTCCCTTCGGCATCTACCCCATAGATTCTAGCTTTGGCAATATTTTGATATTGATAAGCATAGTTGGCTAATCCCGTATTAGCTAGATAACGGTAATCAATAAAGTTTTTATAAAAGTTGTAGAAACCACTGACACGATAGTTAAAGCGTTCATTGTTACCTTTGAAACCCGCTTCAAAGTTATTCGCCGTTTCTGGTTTAAGATTTTGATTCCCTACAATCGCATAGCCATATTGTTGGCGGCCATAGGATGTGGTAAGTTGTTGTGCTGATGGTGCTTTAAAACCACGAGAATATTGGACGTACGGTACAAATTCATTAGCGACTTGATAAGCCAAGGTCATTTTTGGTAAAAAAGCGGTTTTATGTTGTTTTTGTACGCCTGAATTCGGTATATATTGGGTAACCCAGTCATTATAGCCATCAGCATTTGGATTTAAACGGTAATGTACTAAGCCTAATTGCGGGGTAACTAGCAAATCGCCAAATTGTAATTCATCTTCTACATAAGCATGCAAACGGAATTGTTTAGTGTCTGCGGAAGATTGTGAAAGACTCGTATCCGAAGTGGTATCAATATCATTGGTGAGATCATGATAGCTCGTGCTTAAGCCATAACGTAATACTTGCGGAATGGAACTATTAATAAATTGTGTCGCTTGAGTCGATAATCCGTATAACTTTTCTTTATTGTCCATGTTATCTATACGCTCTGTCACCGTAGAGTTACCTGATACTGTTCTGGTTTGATGGCGAACGCGGTAATTTTCCGTGTCTGATTGTTGGAAATAAAGTTTGCTATCGACTTTAATATCGTTACCGGTGTAATTATGTGTCAGTGCTAAACGAGTACGTGTTACTTGATCATTGCTATGACTACTATCAGTGGATGTGGTGACAAAAGGCGTAACGCTGGTTAAAATATCGGAAAGGTTATCGGTGTTAGTCCGTCTATGCACATATTCCACCGCTAAGCCGATACGATTTTGCTCATTGACTTGGTAATAATTTTTTACTAACACCGCACCATTTTTGTAATCCGCCGGGTTTGCTTCTGTACGCGTTGAACCGGTACCCGAATTATCGCCATTGGTTTTGGTTTCATGACCTTTACGTTGTGTACCAACCACTAAACCTTGATAATCACCATGTTGTAATGCGACACCCAAAGTGCCAACAAGTGAAGTATCAACACTTTGATAACCGGTGGAGAATAATCCACCGAACGCACGATTTTTCAATAAATCTTGTGGTTCAAGGGTTTGGAAATCAATTGCACCGGAAAGCCCTGATGCAGAACCAGAACGATCAACTCTGGCAGAACGCAATAAACTGGGTTCGACAAAATCACCGCGTCCAAAAGCACCGGCAATGGTGGTAAACAATTTGTTTTCTTGACTTTCTGGTAAAGGGATACCATCAACACTGGTGGCAACACGGTTTCCTTGCAAGCCACGGATATTCACACCATCATTTCCACCACGTGTACGTTGTAATTCGTTGACATTGACATCAATAGTATTTTCTAACATTTGTTTAATATCAGCCGGATTGGTTCTGGTGATTTGATTGGGCGTAATTGTCGTGGTTAAATCACTCGCTTCTTGTTCAACGACTTTGATTTCTTGCAGATTTTCATTAGATTTAGCGGTGTTGGCAACGGCATATTGATTAGCTAAGGCTAACACAATAGCACTTGCTAAAAGTGATTTTTTCATGAGCTTTCCTTATGAATTAAAATATTAAAATAAAAATCGTTTGTATTATTAAAGATTGCCAGAAAAATGTAAATAATAATTTCACATTTCTATTACATTATCGCTGTGTTAAAATTTTCTTTTTTTCACCGCACTTTTACACTATATGACCGCACAATCTTGCTCAAGCGCCCCTTTTGCTCAGGCTGTACTTCACTGGTACGACCAATTTGGGCGTAAGCATTTGCCGTGGCAGCAGGATAAAACCCTGTATGCGGTGTGGTTGTCGGAAGTGATGTTACAACAAACGCAGGTGGCAACGGTAATCCCTTATTTTGAGCGGTTTATTAAAACTTTTCCAAATATCACCGCACTTGCTAATGCTCCCCTTGATGAAGTGTTGCATTTGTGGACTGGTTTAGGTTATTACGCTCGAGCCAGAAATTTATATAAAGCGGCTCAACAAATTCGAGATCAACTCGACGGTGAGTTTCCCACTAAATTTGAACAAGTATTAGCATTATCTGGAGTAGGCAGAAGCACGGCTGGTGCCATTTTATCTTCGGTATTAAATCAACCTTATGCCATTTTAGATGGCAATGTAAAACGTGTTTTATCGCGTTATTTTCTGGTGGATGGTTGGACTGGCGATAAGAAAGTAGAAAATAAACTCTGGGCATTAAGTGAACAAGTCACCCCACAAGATCGAGTGGCGGATTTTAATCAGGCGATGATGGATATTGGGGCAATGGTTTGTTCGCGTTCAAAACCGAAGTGTGATTTGTGTCCAATTAGTCAAAAGTGCGGTGCAAATTTAACAAATTGTTGGATGGATTACCCAAATAAAAAAACCAAAAAGACCTTACCAGCACGCACAAGTTATTTTTTAATTTTGAGCTGTCAAGGCAAAGTCGCATTAGAACAACGTGAGCATTCTGGCTTGTGGGGCGGGCTGTATTGTTTTCCACAATTTCCAACCAAAACAGAATTGTTACAATATTTAGCTACACAAGGTATTCACCAATATCAAGAATGGACGGCATTTCGACATACTTTTAGTCATTTTCATTTAGATATTTATCCAATTTATGCGGAACTTCATGGCAAAAAATGTGACGAAGATTGCACAGATTGGAAAAAAATTGCAGAAAAGCCAGCAGAATATCAATTTACTGTATCACCAAGTAACAAATATTGGTATGATCCAGCTAACCCAGATCAAATTGGACTCGCTACGCCAGTCAAGAATTTATTAACAGAATTTTATAAGAGAAAATTATAATGGCAAGAACCGTATTTTGTGCTTATTTAAAGCAACAGGCAGAAGGATTAGACTTTCAGCTTTATCCAGGCGAATTAGGTAAGCGTATTTTCGATAATATCAGTAAACAGGCTTGGGGCGAATGGATGAAAAAGCAAACCATGCTAGTTAATGAAAAAAAATTAAATATGATGAACCCTGAGCATCGTCAGTTATTAGAGCAAGAAATGGTGAATTTTTTGTTTGAAGGAAAAGAGGTGCATATTGAAGGTTATGTTCCACAATCAAAATAAAATAAATATGATGAAGATTTCTTTAAAAAAATTAGCCGTGTTGGCGATTATTCCTTTTTTGTATGCTTGTTCATCAAATCAAGATCGTAATTATGATAATGCCTTTGCTAAGGATACGCATGGTTTAGATTTACTTACTGGGCAATTTTCACAGAATATTGACCAGATCTGGGGCGTAAATGAGCTGTTAGTGGCGAGTCGTAAAGACTATGTAAAATATACTGATAGTTATTATACCCGTAGCCATATTAGCTTTGAGGAAGGTCAAATTAATATTGAAACCTTAGCGGACGTGAATCGTTTACATAGTGCTATTGTGCATACTTTATTAATGGGGTCTGATGCAAAAGGGATTGATTTATTTGCTTCGGGTGATGTACCTATCAGTACTCGTCCATTCTTAGTTGGTCAGGTTGTCAATAACTTTGGTCAACCTATTAGAGATCTTAATACAGCGAATAATTTTGCCAGCTATTTAATTCAAAATAGATTACAAAAACGAACATTAAGCAATGGGCGATCTGTGCAGTTTGTTAGTATTCAAATGATTGCGAATCACGTTAATGTGCGTGCTAGAGCATATTTGCCATTTGTACGTAAATCATCTCGTCAATATGGTATTGATGAGAGTTTGATTTTAGGCATTATGCAAACTGAATCAAGTTTCAACCCTTATGCGATTAGTTATGCAAATGCGTTAGGATTAATGCAGGTTGTGCCACATAGTGCGGGTCGAGATGTATTTAAAATGAAAGGACTTTCAGGTCAACCAAGTAAGAGTTATTTATTTGATCCAGCTAAAAATGTGGACGCTGGTGTATCTTATTTATGGTTGTTAAAAAATGATTATTTAGCAGGTATCGAAAATCCAACCTCTATGCGTTATGCCATGATTTCAGCGTATAACAGTGGTGCTGGTGCGGTATTACGTGTATTTAGTTATGATAGAGATGAAGCGATTTATCAAATTAATCGTATGCAGCCAGAACAGGTGTATCGTATTTTAACCACGGCTCATCCGTCATCACAGGCTCGTAATTATTTGCTGAAAGTGGATAAGGCTCAACAGAGTTATCGCAGAGTGAGATAAGATCAGTCCCGTACGTACAAGTGCGGGGCGTTTTGAGGATTTTTTGCATATTAAACAAGCAAACAGACAAATTTCAGATTTTTTTGTAAAATAACTGTTGACCGAAAGGCGTAAATACGGTTTAATACGCCCCGTGTTGACGCAGTAAGCGTTACGCCTCGATAGCTCAGTCGGTAGAGCAGGGGATTGAAAATCCCCGTGTCGGTGGTTCGATTCCGCCTCGAGGCACCATCTTTTCCTCCTTAGTTCAGTCGGTAGAACGGTGGACTGTTAATCCATATGTCGCAGGTTCGAGTCCCGCAGGAGGAGCCATATTCTAAAGCCCTGATGATTGTAAAAAGTCATCAGGGTTTTCTCTTATTTAGAGAAAGTTAAAATCAAAGTAAAAAGGGTATCCCATGTTAAGTTACCGCCATAGTTTCCACGCTGGCAATCACGCCGATGTACTTAAGCATATTGTGCAAATGTTGATCATTGAAAATCTGCAACAAAAAGACAAAGGTTTTTATTATTTAGACACGCACGCAGGTGTGGGGAAATACCGTTTATTCAGTGAAGAAGCAGAAAAAACAGCCGAATATCTTGAGGGTATTGCACGTCTTTGGGAACAAAAAGATTTGCCTGAAGAAATTCAACGCTATGTGAATCTGATTAAAAAGCTCAATTATGGTGGCAAAGAATTACGCTATTACGCAGGTTCACCGTTTATTGCTGCGTTAATGTTGCGAGAACAAGATCGGGCATTATTCACCGAATTACACCCTGCTGATTATCCGTTATTGCGTAATACGTTTAAAGAATACGACAATATTACCACCAAGCGAGATAACGGTTTTCAACAGCTTAAAGCCACGCTTCCCCCAAAAGAACGCCGTGGTTTAGTATTAATCGATCCACCTTATGAATTGAAAGAAGATTATGATCTGGTCGTGCAAGCCGTTGTGGAGGGTTATAAACGTTTTGCCACAGGTATTTATGCCATTTGGTATCCCGTGGTGTTACGCCAACAAACGAAACGAATCATCAAAGGGTTAGAAGCCACAGGGATTCGCAAAATTCTGCAAATTGAACTGGCAGTTCGCCCTGATAGCGATCAGCGTGGTATGACTGCCAGTGGCATGATTGTGATTAATCCACCATGGCAATTAGAAAGCCAAATGAAACAGCTTTTACCTTATTTAGTCAAGACCTTAGTGCCTGAAAATACGGGCAGTTGGAAAGTCAGTTGGATTATACCTGAATAGCCAATTTGTTCCTATTGGTTAAAGTGTGGTGGGAAATATTGAAATTTTTCACCGCACTTTTTACTCCAAATCCCCCTTAATACACCATAAAAATGTGATCTTGATCACATTTTAAATGCTATCTATAAAATCAATCGTATTAATTTACCTTTTACCCCGAAAAATCAGGTAAAATAAAAATCAGTTTATATTCATTCAATCTCATTAATCAGGAGTAAACAATGGCAACGCAAAAACAACTTGCAAATGCAATCCGTTTTTTAAGTATGGACGCTGTTCAAAAAGCAAAATCAGGTCACCCTGGTGCCCCGATGGGTATGGCGGACATTGCCGAAGTATTATGGCGTGGATTTTTAAAACATAACCCAACCAATCCAAAATGGGCAGATCGTGACCGCTTTGTGTTATCTAATGGACATGGTTCGATGTTGATTTACAGCTTGTTACATTTAACAGGCTATGATCTTTCTATCGAAGATTTAAAGAATTTCCGTCAATTACATTCTAAAACTCCAGGTCACCCTGAATATGGTTATGCCCCAGGGGTAGAAACGACCACAGGTCCATTGGGTCAAGGTATCACCAATGCAGTAGGTATGGCGATCGCAGAAAAAACCTTAGCGGGTCAATTTAACCGTGCAGGTCACGATATTGTGGATCACTTTACTTATGTGTTCTTGGGTGATGGCTGTTTAATGGAAGGGGTTTCACACGAAGCCTGTTCATTAGCAGGAACGTTAGGCTTAGGTAAATTAATCGCATTCTATGACGATAACAATATTTCCATTGATGGTCATGTTGACGGTTGGTTCACTGATGATACCCAAAAACGCTTTGAGGCCTACGGTTGGCAAGTGATTCCAGCGATTGATGGTCATAATCCACAACAAATTGCCGAAGCGGTGAAAAAAGCTCAAGCAGAAACCAATAAACCAACCTTGATTATCTGTAAAACCATTATCGGTTACGGTTCACCAAACAAATCAGCTTCGCACGATTGCCATGGTGCGCCATTAGGTGATGAAGAAATTGCGTTAACCCGTAAAGCATTAGAATGGGATTATGCCCCATTTGAAATCCCAGCCGATATTTATGCAGAATGGGATGCGAAAGCCAAAGGTCAAACAGCGGAAGCGGCATGGAACGAAAAATTTGCGGCTTATGCAAAAGCCTATCCTGAATTAGCCACTGAATTTAAACGCCGTGTGAGCGGTGAATTACCAGCCAACTGGGCAGCCGAAAGCCAAGCCTTTGTGGAAAAATTACAAGCTAACCCTGCTTCTATTGCGAGCCGTAAAGCCTCACAAAATGCGATTGAAGCCTATGCACACATTTTACCAGAATTCTTAGGCGGTTCAGCAGACTTAGCCAGCTCAAACTTAACCCTATGGTCAGGTTCAAAACCAATTCGTGCAACCACCAATGTGGACGGCAACTACCTCAACTACGGTGTGCGTGAGTTCGGTATGTCGGCGATTATGAACGGTATTGCCTTACACGGTGGATTCATTCCTTATGGTGCAACATTCTTAATGTTCTTTGAATATGCTCACAATGCAGTACGTATGGCAGCATTAATGAAACAACGTGTGTTGTTCGTTTACACCCATGACTCTATCGGTTTAGGCGAAGACGGTCCAACTCACCAACCTGTGGAACAAACAGCAGCATTACGTTTAATTCCAAACTTAGAAACATGGCGACCAGCGGATCAAGTGGAATCTGCGGTAGCGTGGAAATCTGCGGTAGAACGCAAAGATGGTCCGAGTGCCTTAATCTTCACTCGTCAAAACTTGGCACAACAACCACGCACAGCAGAGCAATTAGCTAACGTGGCTCGTGGTGGTTACATCTTAGTAGATTGCGGTTGCAACAACCCTGATGTGATCTTAATTGCTACGGGTTCTGAAGTGGAATTAGCCGTGAAAGCCGCAGAAGTGTTAAAAGGCGAAGGCAAAAAAGTGCGTGTGGTTTCTATGCCAAGCACCAACGTGTTCGACAAACAAGACGAAGCCTATCGTGAAAGCGTGTTACCAAAACACATTACCAAACGTGTAGCGATTGAAGCACAAACCGCAGACTTCTGGTACAAATATGTGGGCTTTGAAGGTCGCATCGTGGCAATGCACGGTTTCGGTGAATCTGCCCCAGCAGACCAATTATTCAAATTATTTGGTTTCACCGTGGAAAACGTGGTCGCGAAAGCGAAAGAGATTTTGTAATAGTCTAACTATTTGATTAATCTTAGTAAAGTGCGGTGAAAATTATTCTAGTTTTCACTGCACTTTCTTGTTTTAGGTGGAGATTTCAGCCACAAACCCTAATTCTTTCGAAATCAATAAGGCGGTTTTTCTAATTTCACTTAATAAAAAATCTACTCCCATTTGTCTAAGCCGATAGATGGATGTAGAAATCGATACCGCATATTCCACTTTATTAAAAGCATCAAAAACTGGACAAGCCACACAAACTACCCCTAGCTCATTTTCTTCCTTATCCATGGCAAATTGAATTTGGCGAATTTCCGCTAATTCCTGTTGCATTAAGTGTAAATCTGTAATGGTATTTTTGGTTAATTGCTGAATAGTATCTTGATGCGATTGCCAATAATTGACGACATAGCTTGTATTATTTTCATAAGCTAAATACAGTTTTCCCATGGCAGAACAATATAGCTGTAAATATTGCCCAATATATGCTCTTGTTTTTAACATACCTGTTGTTGGTTCGAGCTTATAGATCATAATGGCGTGATCGTCTTCTCGTTTGGAAAAATTCACCGTTTCGCCAAGGGTTAAGTTAAGTTGTTCTAAATAAGGCGATGCCAAATTAATGATGTTAAAGGAAGAAAGCGTTTTTTGACCGAGATTAAGGCATTTAGTAGTTAAGCGATAACTGCCCTGAGTGTTGGTTTGTTTAATATAGCCCTCTGCTTGCAAACCTTGCAATAAACGGTGTACCGTGCTTTTATTCAGTTGCGATAATTCGGCTAATTTGGCTAATGGGCAACCGTTAGGATAATCACTCAACAGATCCAGTAGTTTTAGTCCACGAATAAGGCTTTGATTCCCCGTGTTTTTTTCTTCATTTTGCATAATTTCCCCCACATCCTTGTTAACGTTTCACTATGTGAAATACTTTTCTATAAAAATGAGATCTAGCTCACAAATTTAAAAAATAATATATAACTTATTGATTTATAAATGTTTATATTTCATTACTTAAATTGACTTTTATGGTTGACAAGTGTACTTTATAAAACGTGATTTTACAATTTGAAATTTAGAAAATTTGGAGTATGCCATGAAAGTTTCTTATGAACAATTAAAAGCAGAATTTAAACGTGTCTTACTTTCTCGTAAAGTACGTGAAGATATTGCAGAAGAATGTGCAACAGTATTTGCTGACACAACGCAAGCGGGAGCCTACTCTCATGGGGTAAACCGTTTCCCACGTTTTATTCAACAACTCGAAAACGGCGATATTAAACCAGAAGCCGAGCCGACTAAAGAATTATCTTTAGGGGCGATTGAACAATGGGACGCTCATCAAGCCATTGGTAACTTAACTGCTAAGAAAATGATGGATCGAGCGATGGAATTAGCTGCAAAAAATGGTATCGGTGTAGTGGCATTACGTAATGCAAACCACTGGATGCGTGGCGGTTCTTATGGATGGCAAGCGGCTGAAAAAGGTTATATTGGTGTGTGTTGGACAAACGCATTAGCGGTAATGCCACCTTGGGGTTCGAAAGAATGTCGTATCGGAACTAATCCGTTAATCGTGGCGGTGCCAACTAGCCCAATTACCATGGTGGATATGTCTTGTTCTATGTATTCTTACGGTATGTTAGAAGTGCATCGTTTACAAGGTCGCCAAACCTTTGTGGACGCAGGGTTTGATGATGATAATAATCCAACCCGTGATCCTGCCACCGTAGAGAAAAATCGCCGTCTAATGCCAATGGGCTTCTGGAAAGGATCAGGTTTATCGATCGTGTTAGATATGATTGCAACACTGCTTTCTAATGGTGAATCTACCGCAGCGGTGACGGAAGATAAAGACGATGAATATTGCGTTTCCCAAGTGTTTATTGCGATTGAAGTGGATCGTCTGATTGATGGCAAAACCAAAGATGCAAAACTTAATCGTATTATGGATTATGTGCGTACCGCAGAGCCTGTCGATCCAAATCAACCTGTTCGTTTACCAGGTCACGAGTTCACTACGATTTTAGCCGATAATAAAGCTAATGGTATTCCAGTAGATGATACGGTTTGGGCTAAATTAAAATCGCTCTAATTTAGACCGCACTTTGGTTTTTTGTACAAAGTGCGGTGGCTTTTTCGTGAATTTTACAACATTAAGGATACTATTATGTTTTTTGGTCATATTGCTAAAGTCGAGCCGAACCGTTATCCGAAAGCGATTCAACAAGCCTTGAATTATCTTAAACATACCGATTTTGATTATCTTCCCGCTGGTCGCTATCCATTACAGGGCGACAGTTATGTACAAGTGTTAGATTTACAAACCCAGCCAAAATCAGCCTATCTGCCCGAAGTTCACCGTAAATATTTAGATGTGCAATATTGGCATAAAGGCAGTGAACGTATGGCGGTCGCACCTGATTTAGGCAATAACCCTGTGGCAGAAGAATATAGTGCGGAAAAAGATATTCTGTTTTATCAATCTATTCCAAATGAGCAAGAAATTCTGTGTCAAGCAGGCAATTTTGCGGTGTTCTTTCCAGAAGATGCTCACCGTGGTGCTTGTGCTGAAAATGAAACAGGGTTGATCCGTAAAATTGTGGTAAAAGTAGCAGTGAGTGAACTGTAGGAGGCAATAATGAAATCTTTTGCGTTATTGGTTGGAAAAGCGATTGAAGCTGTGGTGGTGTTAATTCTCACCGCAATGTCAATTCTCGTTTTTCTTAATGTGGTATTACGATACGGCTTTAATAGCAGTATCAACATCACTGAAGAAGTTTCCCGTTATATGTTTGTTTGGTTAGCTTTTTTAGGGGCAATTCTGGCTTTTAGTGAAAATCACCATGTGAGTGTGACAATTTTAACCCATAAATTATCAGAAAAAGGACGTAATTTATTGGGTATTGTGACAGACATCGCCATGCTGTTTTGTTGCTATTTAATCGTAGAGGGCGGTTGGATACAGTTTCAACTAAATCTATCGAATTATGCGCCGATTTCAAGATTGCCACAAGGTATAACCTACCTTGCTGCGGTTGTTGCTGGTGCATTAATTGGTGTGTTAATTATTGCTCGTTTAGTGACTAGAATTGGACTCGTATTCAAAGGAGAAACCAAATGACCGTTGTAATTTTCCTTTCTGTTTTATTAGGTGCGATTCTACTCGGTATTCCAGTAGCTTTTTCCTTATTGATTTGTGGCATTGCGTTAATGGTGCATTTAGATTTGTTTGACGCTCAAATCTTAGCCCAACAAATTGTAAGTGGTGCCGACAGTTTCTCATTAATGGCAATTCCATTCTTTATTCTGGCTGGCGAAATTATGAATGAGGGGGGTTTATCCAAACGCATTATTGATTTACCAATGAAGCTAGTAGGTCATAAACGAGGCGGTTTAGGCTTTGTAGCTATTATCGCCGCCATGATTATGGCAAGTCTATCAGGCTCTGCGGTTGCCGATACTGCCGCGGTGGCTGCCATGTTATTGCCAATGATGAAAACCACGGGCTATCCAATGGATAAATCTGCTGGTTTAATTGGTACCGCAGGTATTATTGCCCCGATTATTCCACCAAGTATTCCATTTATCGTATTCGGTGTAGCCAGTGGGGTTTCCATTACCAAATTATTCTTAGCGGGGATTTTCCCCGGTGTGATGATGGGGATATTCTTAGGCTTATTGTGGTGGTGGCAAGCTAAACGCTTAAACTTAATGACCTTTTCCAAAGCCACTAAACAAGAACTTTGTATTTCCTTTAAGAATAGTGTTTGGGCATTGTTGTTACCAGTGATTATTATCGGCGGTTTCCGTTCAGGTATTTTCACCCCAACCGAAGCAGGGGCAGTAGCAGCATTCTATGCGTTAGTGATTTCCTTGTTCGTGTATCGTGAGCTGAAAATCAAAGATCTTTATCGCATTATTTTAGCCGCAGGCAAAACCACCGCAGTGGTGATGTTCTTGGTAGCGGCTGCCAATGTAACAGGTTGGTTAATCACCGTGGCAGAACTACCGCAAATGATGACCGAATTACTTGAGCCATTAATTGATAGCCCAACATTGTTGTTAATCGTGATTATGTTTGTGGTATTTATTATCGGCATGGTGATGGATTTAACTCCGACCGTATTAATTTTAACCCCAGTGTTAATGCCATTAGTGGAAGAAGCGGGTATCGATCCTGTGTATTTTGGTGTGTTGTTTATTCTGAATACGTCTATTGGTTTAATTACACCGCCAGTAGGTAATGTGTTAAATGTCATCACAGGTGTATCAAAACTGCCGTTTGACCGAGCAGCAAGAGGTATTATGCCTTATATGCTAATGATGATTGTAGTTTTATTCTTGTTTATTTTCTTCCCTTCACTGATTTTAGTGCCATTGGGTTGGATGCTGTAAAAACAATTCATTTTACTTAACTCTCAAATGGAGAAATCTTATGAAACTTTTTAATTTAAAAACCTTAGCTGCTTTTGTTGCTGCCACAACCATGTTGGTGGCAACTAATGCCAGTGCAGAAACGAGCTTGCGTTTCGGCTATGAAGCACCACGCACTGATAGCCAACATATTGCGGCGAAAAAATTTGATGAATTATTGAAAGAAAAAACCAAAGGGGAAATCAAATTAAAACTTTTCCCAGATAGTACCTTAGGTAACTCGCAAACCATGATTGCTGGCGTGCGTGGTGGTACCATTGATATTGAAATGTCTGGTTCACCGAACTTTACAGGGTTAGTGGAAAAACTTAATGTTATTGATATTCCATTTATTTTTAAAGATCGTACGCACGCATTCAAAGTATTAGACGGTGAAATCGGTCAAGGGTTATTAAAAGATCTTGAGGCACAAGGCATCAAAGGGTTAGCATTCTGGGACGTAGGTTTCCGTGCGTTCTCTAACTCAAAACACACCGTGACGAAACCTGAAGATATTAAAGGTTTGAAAGTACGGACTAACCAAAACCCAATGTACATTGAAGCCTTTACCTTGTTAGGCGGTAATCCAGTACCAATGCCATTAGCGGAACTTTATACGGCATTAGAAACCCGTGCTGTTGATGCTCAAGAACACCCAATCGGGATTTTCTGGTCAAATAAACTGTATGAAGTACAAAAATTCTTAAGCCTAACCAATCACGGTTATACCCCGTTAATTGTGGCGATGAATAAAGCGAAATTTGATGCACTCACACCAGAATTACAAACAGCGTTAATTGAAGCTGCCAAAGAAGCTGGACAATTCCAACGTGATTTGAACATTAAAAATGAAACTGAAATTGTGGCAAATTTACGTAAAGCTGGTGTTGAAGTGACGGAAAACATTGATCAAGCACCATTCAAAGCGGTGATTGAAGAAAAAGTACGTCAATCTTTCATCAATAAAAATGGTGATGAATTAATTAAAGCGATTGATGCCCTAGCTCAATAGCAAGCAAACAGAAGTGCGGTGAAAAAATTACAATTTTTTGTACCGCACTTTCCGAATAAATCCCAACTTGCTGTTAAACGGAGAATGTTATGAAACGATTTAATTTAAAAACCTTAAGTGCTTTTGTCGCCGCAGTGACGATGTTTACAGTGAGTCATGCGGTGGCTGAAACCAGTTTACGTTTTGGCTATGAAGCACCACGTAGCGACAGCCAGCACATAGCGGCGAAAAAATTTGATGAATTACTAAAAGAAAAAACCAAAGGGGAAATCAAATTAAAACTTTTCCCTGATAGTACGTTAGGCAATGCACAAGCCATGATTGCAGGTGTGCGTGGTGGTACCATTGACATTGAAATGTCCAGCTCATCTAACTTTACAGGATTAGAACCGAAGATCAATGTGATTGATATTCCGTTTATTTTTAAAGATCGTTCGCACGTTGTTAAAGTTTTAGATGGCGAAATTGGGCAAGGTTTATTAAAATCCCTTGAAACACAAGGCTTAAAAGGTTTAGCGTTTTGGGACGTAGGTTTTCGTGCATTTTCGAACTCAAAACACCCAGTCACCAAGCCTGACGATATTAAAGGATTGAAAGTACGCACTAACCAAAATCCAATGTATATTGAAACCTTTAGCTTGTTAGGCGGTAATCCCGTCCCAATGCCACTAGCGGAACTTTATACTGCCTTGGAAACCCGTGCTGTTGATGCACAAGAACACCCTGTCGGGATTTTCTGGTCATCAAAATTATTTGAGGTGCAAAAATATTTAAGTTTAACCAACCATGGTTATACCCCATTAATTGTGGTGATGAACAAAGCCAAATTTGATTCGCTTTCACCTGAATTACAAGCTGATTTATTGGAAGCTGCCAAAGAAGCAGGGCAATTCCAACGTGATCTTAATGTGAAAAACGAAAAAGAAATCGTGGAAAATTTACGTAAAGCAGGGATTGAAGTCACTGAAACCATCAATCAAGCCCCATTCAAAGCCGTGATCGAAGAAAAAGTACGTAAATCCTTTATCGACAAAAATGGCGATGATTTGATTAAAGCGATTGATGCGTTAGCAAAATAACGATGCGTATCGCCCTTTTCGCTCCCCTTGCTTGCGGGGGGAGCTGTCCAAAGGACTGAGGGGGCGTTCAAACCCAAGATAACGAGAACAATAATATGAATTACTACTTAGGCATAGACTGTGGTGGCACCTTTGTTAAAGCCGCCTTATTTGACCAAACAGGCAAACTTTACGGCATTCAGCGTGAAAACGTTTCTGTGATCAGCGAGCAAGCAGGTTACGCTGAACGAGATATGCAACAATTATGGCAAATCTGTGCCAAAGTAGTACGTCAAACCATTCAACAAAGTGGTGTAGAACCGAGCCAGATTAAAGGTGTCGGCATTTCCGCACAGGGTAAAGGGGCGTTTTTGTTGGATAAACAAAAGCAACCTTTGGGGCGTGCCATTCTTTCTTCTGATCAACGTTCTCTTGAAATTGTCAAACAATGGCAAGCAGACGGTATTCCACAAAAACTCTATCCAATCACTCGCCAAACCTTATGGACAGGACACCCTGTGTCGATTTTACGTTGGGTGAAAGAACATCAACCAGAGCGTTATGCTAATATCGGGGCGGTATTAATGTCCCATGACTATTTGCGATTCTGTTTAACGGGCGAACTGCATTGCGAAGAATCCAATATTTCCGAATCCAATTTGTATAATATGCAAGTGGGCGAATATGATATTGAACTAGCAAGATTACTGGGAATTGAAGAAATTTTCACTCAATTACCACCGATTATTAAATCTAACCAAATTGCAGGCTATGTTACCCAACAAGCTGCTGAATTGTCAGGTTTAGCCGTAGGGACTCCCGTGGTTGGTGGATTATTTGATGTGGTTTCCACCGCACTTTGTGCCAAATTAGATGATGAAACGAAACTTAATGCGGTGTTAGGTACTTGGTCAGTGGTGAGTGGTATTACCGCTGAAATTGATGATAAACAAACGATACCTTTCGTGTATGGACGTTATGCTACACCGAACCAATTTATTGTGCATGAAGCTAGTCCAACTTCATCAGGCAATTTAGAATGGTTTGTAAAACAGTTTGGTAATGTGGATTATGCGGAAATTAATCAAGGCATCAGCCAATTACCGCCTGCCACTAGCTCGGTGTTATTCGTGCCGTTTCTCTATGGTTCAAATGCAGGTTTAGGTATGCAAGCTGGTTTTTACGGTATGCAAGCACATCATACTCAAATGCACTTATTGCAAGCGGTGTATGAAGGGGTGTTGTTCAGCCTGATGTATCACTTAGAACGTATGTTGCAACGTTTTCCACAAGCCGATGTATTAAGAGTGACGGGTGGACCGACAAAATCGGCTGTATGGATGCAAATGTTAGCGGATCTCACCGCTATGCGATTAGAAGTGCCAAATGTAGAAGAAACAGGTTGTTTAGGGGCTGCATTAATGGCAATGCAAGCCGATGGATTGACTGAACAGCCCGCGGTATTACAAGCAGATATGCAAGTGTATCAACCTAATCCGCAATATTATGCCGCTTATCAGCAAAAATATCAGCGTTATCAGCAGTTTGTTAGTGCACTAAAAACGTTGCTGTAAATAAAAACGCTTGTTAAATTCACCGCACTTTAGATGAGATTCCAAAAGTGCGGTGAATTTTTTTATATTTTTTGTGGCAAAATTTCTATTTACATTCAAATAATTTACTATATAATTTCGATTCGAAACTTATTCCGATAAATCATCTAATGAAACGAAACTTAAGTCAACGTAATACCCAACAACGTCGTCAGCATATTATGCAACTGCTGCAACAACAGGGCGAAGTCAGTGTTGAGCAGTTAGTACAATGCTTTGAAACCTCCGAAGTGACCATTCGTAAAGATCTCACTGCTTTAGAAAGTAACGGTTTTTTACTTCGTCGTTATGGCGGCGCAATTTTGATGCCGAAAGATATTTTGGATCAAGATGAATTGCTTTCACAACAAAAGTTAGCCATTGCCAAAATGGCCTCGGAACGGATTAGAGAGCATAATCGAATTATTGTAGATAGTGGCAGTACCACGGCAGCGTTAATTAAACAGTTGGATGGTAAACAAGGTTTAGTGGTGATGACCAATTCCTTGTCGGTGGCAACAGAATTACGTTCCTTAGAAAATGAACCGACGTTGTTAATGACAGGGGGGACTTGGGATACCCATTCGGAATCTTTTCAAGGTAAAGTGGCAGAACAAGTATTACGTTCCTATGATTTCGATCAACTTTTTATCGGGGCGGACGGTATTGATTTAGAGCGTGGTACGACCACCTTTAATGAATTAATCGGATTAAGTCAGGTGATGGCAGAAGTGAGCCGTGAAGTGATTGTGATGGTGGAAAGCCAAAAAATTGGCAGACGGATGCCAAATTTAGAACTCACTTGGGATCAAATAAATGTGTTGATAACCGATAACCAAATATCAGCACAGGATAAACAATTTATCGAGAATTTAGGCGTACAAGTGATAGTCGCGGAATAAGAATTTAATTTATAAGGAAAAAACTATGTGTGGAATTGTTGGTGCAGTAGCACAACGTGATGTGGTAGAAATCTTAATTGATGGTTTACACCGTTTAGAATATCGTGGTTACGACTCAGCAGGCGTCGCGGTATTAGGTGAAGACAAAAAAATGCAGATTGTTCGCCGTGTTGGGAAAGTAAAATCCCTTGAAGATGCAGTAAATGCCAAACCATTATTAGGTGGGACAGGTATTGCACATACACGTTGGGCAACCCATGGAGAACCGTCCGAAATCAATGCTCACCCACACCGTTCAGGACATATTGCGGTAGTGCATAATGGGATCATTGAAAATTATCTTGAATTAAAAGAACAGTTACAGGCTCGTGGCTACGTGTTCCAATCACAAACTGATACCGAAGTCATTGCACATTTAGTGGAATGGGAATTTCGCAATGTGAAAACCTTATTAGAGGCGGTACAAAAAGCGGTTGTACAATTACGTGGCGCTTATGGTACGGTAGTAATGAATGAACAAGATCCAGAACGTTTAATTGTGGCACGTTCAGGTTCGCCGTTGGTCATTGGTTATGGCGTAGGGGAAAATTTCTTAGCCTCCGATCCGTTGGCATTATTAAGCGTTACCCGTCGTTTTGCTTATTTAGAAGAAGGCGATGTCGCTGAAATTACACGCCGTCATGTGTCGATTTTTAATCGTGCAGGCGAACCTGTGGAACGTGAAATTCATGAAGGAAACTTTGAAGCTGATGCGGCGGATAAAGGGCAATATCGTCACTATATGCAAAAAGAAATTTTTGAGCAACCTGTGGCGATTATTAACACCTTAGATGGTCGTATTAAAGACGGCAAAGTGGATATTCAGTCTATCGCCCCAAATGCAGCAGAGATTTTATCTAAAGTACAACACGTGCAAATTGTCGCTTGTGGAACCTCTTACAATGCGGGTATGGTAGCTCGTTACTGGTTTGAATCCATTGCTGGGGTAGGTTGTGATGTGGAAATTGCATCAGAATTTCGTTACCGCAAATTCGTGACTCGTCCGAATAGCTTATTAATTACCTTGTCGCAATCTGGTGAAACCGCAGATACTTTAGCTGCATTACGTTTAGCCAAAGAATCGGGTTATATGGCAGCCATGACGATTTGTAACGTGGCAAGCTCGTCTTTAGTGCGTGAATCGGATTTTGCTTTTATGACTAAAGCTGGTGTAGAAATCGGTGTTGCCTCTACCAAAGCGTTTACTACACAATTAACCTGTTTATTATTGTTGAACGTAGCACTTGGTCGTTTAAACGGTCATGTTAGCGAAGAGCAAGAACACCACATTGTACAGGCTTTACAACGTTTGCCTGCTCAAATTGAAAGTGCGTTGGTGTTTGATAAACAAATTGAAAAATTATCCGAAGATTTTGCCGATAAACACCATACCTTATTCTTAGGGCGTGGCGAATATTATCCTATTGCCATGGAATCAGCCTTGAAATTAAAAGAAATTTCTTATATTCATGCGGAAGCCTATGCGGCAGGTGAATTAAAGCACGGTCCACTTGCTTTAATTGATAGCGAAATGCCTGTGGTGGTGGTGGCACCAGAAAATGATTTATTGGAGAAAGTGAAATCTAATATCGAAGAAGTGCGCGCAAGGGGCGGTCAGCTTTATGTATTTGCCGATAATGATGCCGGTTTTGAAAATGCAACAGGGTTTAAAACCATTGTATTGCCAAAAGTGGATGAAGTTACCGCGCCGATTTTCTACACTGTACCGTTGCAATTATTGTCTTATCATATTGCCATTATTAAAGGTACCGATGTGGATCAACCACGTAATTTAGCCAAAGCCGTAACAGTGGAATAACATCGTTGAGAAGGTAATTAGGTGCATGAAATGCACCTAATTTTTTCTATTCAACCGCAAGATCCAACCCAATTTCAATCAGATATCGCTGTTCTAATTTTAAATCCTGTTGAACCAGTGGATTACGTTTAAGATAGTCGTTTTCAAAGTTCAACTGCCACAAAGTGCGGTGGGTTTTTAATGAGATTTTATCGGTCTGCTCGGTAGCTTGACGAGAACGGTTGAGTAAAATCGCCAAACGTAATAAACGAACTAACGCCAAAATATCTTGTGGTGTATAACGTGAGAATTGAGCAATATCATCAAGATGAAAGCCGTTGATTTGCAAACGAACTAAGGTCGATAATAAGCGTTGTTGTTCCTTATCAAACCCCGGTAATTCCATATTTGACAAAATATAAGCAGAATGTTTTTGCATATTTTTGTGATTAATCACAATGCCAACTTCATGTAATAACGCCGCCCAAAGTAGGATTTCTTGCATTTCGTTAACAAATTCATTCGTTTGCCACGCAATGAATTGTTGGGTTAATTGCACCGCCGTTTTGCTGACTCGTTCCGCTTGAATACGATCAATATTAAACTGTTCCGCTAAGGCTTCAGCCGTGCGTTGACGGATATTTTTCACTTGAAAATTTTTATCTAAGCTGTACATCACGCCCTCACGCAATGCCCCGTCAGAATAACGCATTTGTTCAATTTGATAAGTGTCAAATACCGCACTTAAAATGGCTAACCCTGGTACAAAAACATCTGCCCGTTCTTCGTTTAAGCCTGCCAGTTTTAGATTATCAAAATGCGTAGCCTTTAGCGTACGTTCAATCAGAAAATCTAATCGACCTGCGGTGATAATGCCATCAGAGTCAAGCGTGGCAGTGATCACTTGATGGACAGTTTTAATCGTACCAGATGAACCTAGCACATATTGCCAACCTAACTGACGATAAGATGCTGCCAAATCGGCAATGCGGCTTAAGGCGGTTAAGCGAGCTTGTTGAAAATTTTCTCGGCTAATTTTGCCGTTTGGAAAAAATTGTTTGGCGAAACTCACACAACCCATATTACGACTTTCAGCTAAAATTGGATCAAAATCTTCGCCAATAATCATTTCAGTTGAACCACCACCAATATCAATCACCAGCTTGCGACCGCTTTCAGGTTGGGTATGAGATACCCCCGCGTAAATCATTTTGGCTTCGCGTTGCCCCGAAATAATATCTATCGGATAAGGAAACACCGCTTTGGCTTGGCGTAAAAATTCTGCTTTATTCACCGCACTTCGCAACGTGTAGGTGCCAACGACATTCACATTTTCCGCTTGAAAGCCCTGTAAACGTTCAGCAAACAAAGCTAAGCAATTTACTCCTCGGGTAATCGCGTCCTGATCTAACACGCCGTTTTGATCTAACCCTTTTGCCAACTGCACTTTTTGCTTTAAGCGTGACAAAATTTGGATCGAACCGTTAACAATACGTGCCACAATCATATGAAAGCTGTTCGATCCCAAATCAATTGCCGCAATTTCTCTCACTTGATACTTATCACCTTGTGAGAGTGTGGTTGCTTTTGTAATTAAATTAATATTATTCATACATCCATCATTCACAAAAATTAAAATTCAAATTCATACAATACATCAAAGGCTTGATTGACGCCTGACACGGATTGTAAGAAAAATTGTGGGAATAAACGATAACGTAAAGTGACTTCGGCTAAGCCGTCAAATAATCCCACCCCATACTTAATTTTTAAACGTGGCGTAATATTACCGCTCACAACCACTTTAGAACTATCGCCTACTCCAGCGGTACCCAGATTTAAATCTTGAATGCCAAAAACTTCACCAATACCTCCTACCAGTTTACCACTTTTGGCTAATCCTATACCGAGTAAGGCTGCCCCCACTGAACCGCTAGAACCAGCTTCGCCACTACTTTCTAATGATCGACCGGTTAAAATATACGATAAAGCTTGATCTTGTGGCAGACTTGGTTCAGAGAATACTTCTACCCTAGGGGCGTCCGCCACCCCAGTCACTTTAATGCCGGCGGTTACTTTGCTATCTTCCATGGCTTCTGGATTACGAATGGCTTCAATATTTAACAATGGTTGAGAGGGTAATCCAGAAAAACTAATTTGCCCTTTACGAATGATTAAATCTTGCCCGAAAGAAGCGTAACGTCCATGTTTCAAGTCAACTTGTCCATATAAACCTAACGCTCCCTTTTCTTGGCGAACGGCTAATCTACCTTCTAAATTACTGTCTAACCCATAGGCTTTCACATTAACATCTTTACCGATATTAATATCTAAATCTGATGTGATCAACATCCCCGATTCTGTAGTTGTTGCCATTTGACGAGCCGCCAAAATATCACCATTTTTTAATGGGTTTAAGTTTTCTAAAATCACTTCATCACTACTTACTGCCACCGCACTTTCCGGTAAACTTTCTACTTCAATTCTTGCCCATGGAATATCAATATTGCCACTTAATGCTAATAATTCTGGTGTTGCCGTTACAGTCACATTCGGGCTAACGCGTAATTTTGCTATAGATGGAATATTGACAAAGAATTTGTCTGCTTGAGCATTCACTCTCGCATTCCATTGCTCAATATTTTTCCAATCAGCATCACCATCTAACACTAAATGGCTGTCTGCTGTTTGTATATCGCCTTTCAGTGTCGAACGATTGCCATAAAAATTTAACGCTACCGCCCCCCCCGTCACTTCTACCGGTGATGATTTTAATTTTGCTTTTAATTGATTGATATTAAACGAACCATTCAATAATGGAGCAGTTAAATCACCGGCAAAAGTTAAATGTGATGTCACACTGCCCGAAATTTGTTCACCGTTAGATAATAGTTGATTCAACAAATTTAAATTTACACCATTAATATTGAATACCCCTGATAATTTGCGCGCGTTGATAATATCATTGATCTTCATATCGGCATTAATGCGACCATTATTTTGAATCTGAATATCAGATTTCACCTGCAAATTATCATTGTCTAACTGTGCGTTTAACGCCAATCTAGGCACAGCTAATTTAAAGGTGCGGTAATCTATTTTTTGTGCCACATTCACACCATCACCATTGACTTGTAAATCCAATTTCAACGGTTTATCCGCATTCCACGCAAAGCTACCTGAACTGCGTAAGATACCCTGTAATAAGCCGTCCTGTTCAGTTAACTTATTCACTAATGCTAGATTCAACCGTTTTAAATCGAAAGGAATTTCACCATTTTTCCCCGCTTTAAAGGTTTGTGGAAAACATAAATCAATGTCCGTATGTTTCCAACAGTGACTTGAGATGGTGGTGAGGTTTTGTTTATTATCAAAAGTAATATCAATATTTTGGCTGTTTTTCACTTCCCCAATCGGTGAATTCACATCCACTTGGCTTAATGTACCCTTCCACACTTGTGAACTGCGGTCAAAACTGCCCGACAAATTCAATCCTCCCGCCACCGGTTCACCACTGGAATATAATTGTAATTGGTGGGATTTCTCATTACCTGATGCGGTCAATTTAGCATTGTTCAGTTTAATCTCACCTTGACTGAATCCGCTTAATTCTACATTTAAATTACCTTGAATTTGTTGCTCTGTGCTTACATCACCTTTGGCGATGACTTTAGCTATTTTTAGGTCTTGAAACTGAATATTATTCCCCGTTAAATCTAGCACTAAATTAGGCTCCGTGAGCTTGCCTTTAATATACGCTTTCCCTATAACAGAGGCAGATAAATCAGGCAACAAACCTTTTAAATTCGGGGCATTAATATCCAACAGAAAATCTGATTGTTCGGTTAATGTCCCGGTTGCTACAATATGATTTACGCCATAATTTAGGCTAATTTGGGACGTATTGAGCAAGACTTGATTATCTGATGTTAGGCTACCTTTTAGGCTTAACGGATTTTTTGATAACGATCCTTGAATATTTAATTCAGGCATCGCAAGCGCCCACCGCTCTCCTTTTACTTGCCCTGTGTGAGTTAATTTGCCCGATAATATCGCTGGAAATGAAGATAAATAAGCGCCGAGATTAATTTTGTTTAAATCTGTCTCCGCTTGCCATTCTACGCCATCTCGCCAATTTAATTTCCCCATTAAACCCAGTGCACCATCTAAGGCATTCAGTTGTAATTTTTCAATTTCCGTGTGCGAAATACCACCGTTAGCTTGTAATGCCAAATCGGTTGTGGGTGCCGACATGCCTTTTACGTTGCCATGTAATGTCAATTGGTAATCAAGCAAGTTACCTGTTACATTAAGGGTCACATTTTGCACGTTGAGTGGATCATCCGTTTGGTTAAACGGATAACTAAACTTTGGCAGATTTAAGGTTAAATTTAATGGCGTTTTTTCGCTATTGAGTTGCACATCTGCATTCAAGATCGCATCTGCTACACCTTGGGTGGTAAGCGAAAGTGCGGTGTTTTTTTTCAAATCTCCGCTAATGGAAAGATCCACCACAGATTTTGGCAATAAAATCTCATCACCTTGTTTAATGGTATCGAGGTCAGCGTGTACGGTTAAATTCAGTGGCATAGCCTGATCTAACTGGATATTTCCTTGCGCTTGAATATTGCCAACCGAACTGTCAATCTGTAAAGTTTGTAATGCTACCGTTGCACCCGTGGCATCTACTTGAATTTGTACTTTGGGAACATCAATTTGCTGAACTAATTTGCCATCAATAATTTGTTGATATTGCCAATCTTTACCCGAAATATCCGGAATATGCAGATCAAAAGGTAAAATAATCTCGCTTACATTGGCTAATAACGCAGGGGTTAAACTTTGTTCAATTTGTTGCCAATTGATGGGTTCGTTTGGTTGGTTTTCTTGCTTAACCTCGTCTTTTTCCTCACGAGAGCTGGTGAAAATATAGGCTAAATCATTAATTTGTGTGGGTTCAAGGGTTAATCCATTATCATTATTTAAAAACACCGCCGTGTGAAATTTACCTAAATGCATTTGATTGCTATCAATGCCTAACGCCAGATTATCAACTTCCACATTTTTCACGGCTATCGAAACAGGCAGGGTAATCCGTTGCATTGTACCATTTTCTTTCTCGGATTCGGGTTCTGACGGTGATAATTTGCTCGTATCAATATGAATAGCAGGCTGTTGCACCTGTAAATTTTCAATGCAAATATCGGCTTTAAGTAAACAACCAAAATCAAATTTTAATTCTGCTTGTGCAATATTCGTTTCTACGCCAGCAGATTGGAATTGCACATCTTTTAGCAATAATCCATGTTGTAATTTGCCTTGTACATCGCCAATGGTTAAACCGTCCACATATTTATCCGCTAAGCCAATCGCCCACTGCGTACCACTTTCGGTGCCGACTATGCCCGCAACGCCCAAGCTTGCAGCCCCTGCAATACCAACTAATACACCGGTTGCCACTAAACTGCGGTGTAAAAATTTACTTTTTTTGCCACCAGCTGATTGACTAGATTGCGGTACATTTTCGTTTTGTTGAACTGGTTCTGTCATCCCTAAATCTCCGCCCCTAATCCTATGTAAAATTGAATATTTTTGCTATCGTCTTTATCTCGTACAGGAGTGGCAATATCAAATTTAATTGCTCCTACTGGCGACGCCCAACGCACCCCCACACCCGCGCCATAACGCAATTCATCTGTGCTATAAGAATTAGCGGCTAATCCTGCATCATAGAACGTTGCCAACCACCAACTCGGATAAACCTGATATTGATATTCAAGTGATCCCGTGGCTAAGCGAGAGGCGCCGATTAACTTACCATTGCTATCTTTGGGGGAAATTTTCTTATAACCATAACCTCGCACACTACGATCTCCCCCTGCAAAGAAACGCATAGCAGGTGGCATTCGATGTAAATCGTTAGTATGTAACCAACCAATATCCAAACGACTCACTACACGATGATTTTCCGCAAAAGTTTTAATCACCGCGCCTGATGCACGCAAGCTGAGAAAATTCACATCCGATAATAAGGCTTTGGTTCCCCAGTCTGCGGTTAAACTGATGGAATGAGCCCAAGTAGGAAATAATCCACCTTCCAAATATTTATGACTAATACTGCCCGTGGGATAAAGTAAAAAGGTTTTATCTTCCACATCAGCTTGGGTAAATTTATCGTAACGTGTTCTTACTCCCCACGAATACTGCCAACCGCTAGGATGATCCCAATAACGCAATGCCCCGAACGTGATGGCGGTGGATTTGGTATCAGTACTGCTGTCGTCCTCGTTTTCAATTCCCGTGCTAAATTGATAATATTCATATAGCGGGCTTCTCAAACGTGGCATTTTATACGCCATTTCAATGGTTTGTTTCGGATCTGATACATAGAAATTCGATGAAAAGCTATGCCCGCGATTATTAATCCAAGGTTTTTTCCAACCTAGCTGCAAGCGCGGTCCCACATCGGATGAATAACCCAGTCCCACTTCCATGGCATTTTTCTTTTTCGGGTACATTAAGACATCAAAATCCACCGTTTTATTTTCTTCATTTAAGGAGGGTTTCATCAGCACCGACTGAAACCAACCGGTTGAGGTATAATCATTATTTGCTTTTAGCACATCATTCAATAAATAGGATTCGCCCTGCTGTAGATTTAACATATTACGTAAATAATCTTCACGAATTTGGGCATTTTTAAAACGAAATTCACCATAACGATAACGCTCACCACTTTCAAACACCAAACGCCACCAAGCTTGATAGGTGGACGGCATTACTTCTAAACGGTGAATAGAAAAATCCGCATCAAAATAACCCCGTTGAACTGCTAATTTTTGCACCGCACTTTTATAATCATCATAGCTTTCGTGATTAACAATATCACCTTTCTTCGGCAGGTCTTTATTTAAAGCAAGAAAAGCTTCATCTTTTTTGGCATCTCCTTCAATCTGCACATCAGCTTGTTCGATTCGCACCGGATTGCCTAATTCCACATTCGCAATTAGCTCTTTACCATTCGGTGCTAAACTAAAGTTAAGCTGAAAATCATAATAACCCAACACCCGCAAACCTTTATACAATGCAGTGCGCATTAATTCTTGATGACGTTCTGAACCATCCGACTCTTCTGCACTAATTTCATTAATATAGATTTGCGCATTCTCTTTTAATTTTTCATCTTGAATGCCTTGCAAACGTACTTTCATTGTTGGCGTAACGACATTCTGTGCCATCTCTGGTGGAGCGTTCTGTGTGGAATCACCTTGCTCCGCTAAGGTCATCAGGGGATAACCGACGACATAACCCAATACCAATAAAGACGGCAACTGCTTGCTAAATTTCATCTTATTCAACCTGTAAAAGCGATTACTGTTCTTAGGGCTTGCCCTTATTTTCTTAATATCTTAGTTTACATTTCAATGAGATAGTTCGCAATTATTGAATAGTATTTATTTTGTTAAAATCGGCGATTTAATAACATTAAATACGGCGGGCAAGGTCTGATCACAAACTAATAAATCAAACTGCACCAAATCCCCCACATACGCCTGTTGAACCTTATTAATTTTAGAATGATCAAACACTAAAATAGATTGTTGGGTTTTCGCCATCGCTTTGTGCTTGGTTTTGGCTTCGTCTAAATTAAAGCAGGTGACGCCCTGTTGACTATCCACGCCTGCCGCCGAAATAAAGGCTTTAGTCGTACAAATCGCGTCCAATTCAGTGTTGACTTGGATTGGCGTGAGAAAAGAATTATGTCGAGAATAATGACCACCACATAAAATCACATCACAGTTTGGTTTTTCCTGCAATAACAAAAAACTATTAATGGAGCAACAAAGTGCTGTGAATTTTATTGAAGTATTAATCTGTGATGCAATAAATGGAATGGTTGAACCGCAATCAAAAAAGACAACGTCATTTTCTTGCACTAACTCCGCTGCCAGCTTACCCACTTGCATTTTTTCCGCAATATGCTTTGTTTCTTGCTCGAAAATTTGGTAGCCATTCTCGTTGGGTTTTTGCGGATCTTTCACAATATAGCCACCTAATAACACAACGGAGCCTGTACTGGTGTTCAAATCACGGCGAATGGTCATCTCCGACACATTGAGAATATTCGCGGCATCTCGCAAATGCAATTTATCCATTTGCTTAATTAGAAATTCCAGTTTTTCAAGACGAGATTGCGTTTTTTTATCCATAACAGGCTCACTTTTGGCAAGGATTAATAACCTCCTTGATTATCTTGCAAACCACTGATAATTGCAATCCCTGCACTTGCCCCAATTCGGCTAGCACCTGCTTTAATCATGGCTATCGCCGTTTCGGTATCACGTACTCCACCTGAAGCTTTCACGCCCAATTTTTCGCCCACGGTTTGACGCATCAACGCAATATCTTCCACCGTCGCCCCACCTTTGTTAAAGCCTGTGGATGTTTTCACAAAACCCACATCCAAATCACGGCAAATTTCACACGCCTTAACAATTTCATCTTTGCTTAACAAACAGGTTTCCAAAATCACTTTTAAGATTTTGCCGTTGCAAGCATTCAATACAGCTTGAATATCTGCTTGCACATCTTCCCATTTACCCGATTTAATCCAACCCACATTAATCACCATATCAATTTCTTCCGCTCCAGCTTCAATGGCTTTCTGTGCTTCAAAGGCTTTCACCGCCGACAAATTCGCTCCCAATGGAAAACCTACCACTGTGCAGATTTTCACATCAGAACCAGCCAACTGTTGTTTAGCCAACGGAATATAGCCCGAATTAATACACACCGAACAAAAATGATGTTCTAATGCTTCTTGGCAGAGTTGCACAATATCTTTTTCCGTTTTTTCAGCGGTTAGGGCAGTGTGATCGATAAATTTCGCTAATTCATTTGGTTTCATAATAATGTCCTTTTTTGTTTGGTTTTTGTGATTATTTTAACTTTTTTATATTTTACAGTAAAAATTTCTTAATTCTGTGATCTTTGTCACAAAAATAACATTTTATTTGATTTATACTATATGAAATTAATTTTGTTAGAAATATCACATAAAGCACTTGTGCTGAAAAATTAATACTATTTAATTATTCGAAAGTAGGGTGAAATTTACTGCACTTTTTGTGTATTTCTGTGATCTTGATTCCTAAAAATAGAATATACAGTATTTTACTGTTTAAATAACTATTATAATATGTTCTCGTAATAAGTAAGATAGGATTAGAAAAATGAGTAACATTAAATTATTTGAAAACAGTCAAATTCGTTCTATTTGGGATGCTGAAAAAGAAGAATGGTTTTTTAGTATCGTAGATGTTGTGCAGGCATTGACGGAAAGCCCCAATCCCCGCGATTATTGGTATCGTGTTAAAAAACGGATGTCTGATGAAGAAAAATCTGAGTTGTCGACATTTTGTCGACAACTGAAATTTAGAGCTTTAGATGGCAAGATGTATAAAACTGATGCCGCAGATATGACAGGTATTTTCCGCATTATTCAATCCATTCCTAGCCCTAAAGCAGAACCGTTTAAAATGTGGTTAGCCGAGGTGGGGAAAGAGAGAATTGATGAAATTATTGATCCAGAACTGACCATTGATCGAGCATTACAAACTTATCTGCAAAAAGGTTATTCGAGAGAATGGATTAATCAGCGTTTGCAAACCATTCAGGTGCGTAAAGAATTAACTGATGCTTGGCAAGATCATGGCGTGAAAGCTGGGCGAGAATTTGCGATGCTCACTAACGAGATTACTCGGGCTTGGTCGGGTATGACAACGAGAGAATATAAGAATTTCAAAGGGTTAAACAAAGAAAATTTACGTGACAATATGTCAACTACAGAGCTTGTATTGAATATGTTAGCAGAAGCTGCCACCAAAGATATTACTCAAATAACCCACCCTGATGGTTTTGAAGAAAATAAAGCAGTTGCACAACGTGGTGGAAATGTTGCTAAGGTTGCTCGAGAAAGTTTGGAAAAAGAAACGGGAACACCAGTTATTACACAACAAAATTCCATTGATTTTGCTCAATTAATTGGCTATGTTTCGAGTGAAGCTAAGAAAAAATAGTCGTGTTTGTTACCAAGACACTATAATGCAGTGAGAGATTAATAATCACATAATAAAAAAGGAGAACAATATGTCAGAAGTTTTTCATTTGGGCTTAACTAAAGCCATGTTAAAAGGGGCGAAAGTGGCGATTGTGCCAGGTGATCCTGCTCGTAGTGAGCGTATTGCTAAATTAATGGATAATCCTGAATTTTTGGCTTCTACCCGAGAATTTACTTCTTGGTTGGGCTATGTCGATGGACAACCTATTGTGGTTTGTTCCACAGGTATTGGTGGACCTTCGGTATCTATTTGTGTCGAAGAATTGGCTCAATTAGGCGTGCGTACTTTTTTACGTATTGGCACGACAGGTGCAATTCAACCGCATATTAATGTGGGGGATTTACTGATTACCACAGGTGCGGTGCGTTTAGATGGAGCTAGTCGCCATTTTGCACCTTTAGAATATCCTGCGGTAGCCAATTTTGATTGTACTAATGCACTATTTGCAGCGGCTAAACACCAAGGGGTGCAACCCTATGTTGGTATTACGGCATCATCTGATACGTTCTATCCTGGGCAAGAACGTTATGACACTTTTTCGGGTAAAATCTACCGTCATTTTCGTGGTTCACTCGAACAATGGCAGGAACTCAATGTGATGAATTTTGAAATGGAATCTGCCACATTGTTCACTATGTGTAGTGCGTTGGGGCTACGTGCAGGCATGATCGCTGGTGTGATTGTGAATCGTACTCAACAAGAAATTCCGAATGAAGCCACCATTCATAGCACTGAGCAAAAAGCTGTCGCAGTAGTGGTCGAAGCGGCTGGGGAAATGGCACAGGATTATGTTTAATAGGCTGATTGCCTAAGAGAAGAAGTGCGGTGGAAAATTTTGATATTTCCACCGCAGTTTCGAGCGTTATTTTAGGGATTCTTCTTTCTTCACTTCATCCCATAATATATCCATTTCTATCAGATTGCTTTGTTCGAAAGTTTTGTCTTGTTGCTGTAACTTATTTTCTACGGCACGAAAACGGCGTTCAAATTTGTGGTTGGCTTGGCGTAGGCTTTCTTCAGCGTTGCATTTTAAATGACGGCTTAAATTGACCGTAGCAAATAATAAGTCCCCCATTTCTTCTTGGATTTTAGTTTGATCTAACTGTGGTTGATTTAGCTCTTGTTTAACTTCTTCCAGCTCTTCTTGTACCTTGTTAAGCACATCGTTAATATCCGTCCAATCAAAACCAACGTTAGCACATTTTTTCTGTAATTTTTCTGCTCGTAATAAGGCAGGGAAAGCATGGGGAATATGATCTAAAATAGACTGCGGTGCATTTTGGGGAACTTTTTCTTGGGCTTTCATCGCGTTCCAATTCGCAAGTGCTTCTTGTTCATTGTTAGCTGATTTATCCCCGAAAACATGGGGGTGACGGCGAATGATTTTATTTGCCACTTCATCAACCACATCATCAAAAGTAAATTTGCCATCTTCTTTCGCTAGTTGACTGAAAAAGACCACTTGTAATAACAGATCGCCTAGTTCTTCACGTAGATTGGTGTCATCATTTTTTTCGATAGCATCCACGGTTTCGTAGGTTTCTTCAATTAAACAGGGGATCATTGAGCGGTAATTTTGTTTTAAATCCCACGGGCAACCACCGTTTGGATCTCTTAGTTTAGCAATGAGTTGGATAAAATTATGAATTGAATATCGCATTGTGTTTTTCCTTAGTGGTGTTATTTTTAGCATCATCATAATAAATTTTTTATCTTTTTTCAAAAATGTGATCTACTACACATTTTTTATACAATATAGGTGTTAATATACCCACAGATAATAAATCCAACCTGAGAAATTAAGGAGCATGTTATGTATAAACATATTTTAGTTGCTGTTGACCTTTCTGATGAAAGCCCAAGATTGTTGAAAAAAGCAGTGTCCATTGCTGAACGGCATAATGCTAAACTGTCAATTATCCATGTTGATGTTAATTTCTCTGATCTTTATACTGGCTTAATTGATGTTAATATGTCATCTATGCAAGATCGCATTTCAAGTGAAACTCAACAAGCTTTGTTGCAATTAGCTGATCAAGCGGGTTATCCAATCAGTGAAAAACTTAGTGGTAGTGGTGATCTCGGTCAAGTGCTTGCTGATGCGATTGAACAATATGATGTTGATTTATTGGTAACGGGTCATCACCAAGATTTCTGGAGTAAATTGATGTCTTCTACTCGTCAATTAATGAATATCGTAACCATTGATATGTTAGTGGTACCGTTGAAAGAAGAATAATCCAGAGAGCTGAAGAGTTCTAAGCTTTGTTCAGTTCAGAACTCAATGCTTAATTAATCCGTCTAATTTTTTAGATCAAAAAGTGCGGTGTTTTTTACCGCACTTTCGTCTTTATCTGTCTAGTTGCACTGGCAAAAACAAGCTCAATGGTCGCTTACGAATAATCTCACACAGGCATCGACAAATTTCACACCAACTGTCAATTTCCGCATTTAACGCCCTTAATGCCACTCTTAATGCCAGCGTAAAACTCACCACTAAATTCACCACACCAATGAGCAAAACAAAACCGATACACTGCAAAATAATCGCCCAACTGAGATGACCGCTCACTGCCACATAACCTAGATTAGCCGATGAAAATGCCACATGGCGAATATCTAATGGCAAGCCTAGCCAATAGCCCACCAATCCCGTTAAACCAAGCAACATACCAAAACAGAAGTTTCCCATTAAGGAACCATAATTATCATGTAAATAATGAGCAAATCTAATGCGACATTTTTCTGGCATGATATATTTCAGTAGTGGATGATGCGGTAATCGCATTCTGAGATTGAGATAGTTACTCCGATTATCAAAATAACCCGAAATAATCCCCGAGCAGAATAACCACACACCCGCAATAGCAGCAAACCATAACGTTCCTTTAGTTGGATCAATGGAATGAAGTTGATAGTCAATCGCTGCAGAATCCAACAATGGCAATCCTGTTTTTTCTGCATAAATATACGCAATTAACCCACTCAATCCCATAGCAAAAGCCACATTCCCTAGCACCGCAATGGTTTGTGAACGCAATACATCAATCAATAATTGAGCTAATTTCATGTTCACCGCTCGTCCTTGTGGATTACGCTCTACCGCTTCGGCAAAACGAGCTGCTGTCATAGCGGGCTGTTTAGTCGCAACGGTAAAATGCAACATAAAAATCAGCATAAAGCCTAAACCATAATTCAGCCCGTATGCGAGGCTTTTCCACGTTTTATCATCAATAATATCGCCAAGATGAATTTTAAATAACGCTATTAAAGCAATTAAAATCCCTCCGCCCGCAGCAGAATAGAACATCGCAAAATATTCTTTTTTGGTGCGAGTAACGTAATGTTCACCATGATCACTGGTATTTTGTGCAATGGTGCGAGATAACATGCCAGCACTTTGTTTCCAAAGCACGGATATATTATGTTGATCCGCCGCCGCTTCGGCAAAAATTTCAGTGGCTTGTAACAGCCTTAATAAGGATAATTTTTTATGACCAAATAAACGTTTCAGCATCACTAAACGATCAAGCGTTTGGCTTAAACGTTCTAACAAATGTGCCACGCCTAAGGAAGAACCGGCTACCGCACCACGTTTGTGGAAACGATTAATTTGTTTGCGACATTGTGACAGCATGACTTGTAAATGGCTATCATCATAATCTTCACCCTGTTGTTGTGCAGTTAACCATAATGCCACTTCTTTTTGTAATGCCACAAAAGGCGAATGGGCATCTAATAGCGTTGGATCTAATCGCATTAATTCAGGATCCAAATCTTCCGCTGCCAACCAAATTGCTAACATCTCAATGGCAGAATAGCCTTCATGATAGAGATGCTGATGCAACCAGTTTTGATCCTGTTGTTCGCTATATTGTTTGAACGTATCAAACAGCCCAACCCAAGTTTTCACTGAAACCGCTTTCAGCCATGCGGTATCTCTACGATCATGAAATAACATAAAAAACACATCACGCAAATCTTTACTGTCTTTAAAGGCAGGATTGAGTTTTTCATATAAGCGTTGTTTCATTTCCTTACCAAAACCGTCACGGCTTAAAATACCACTACTAATCAGCAAAGGATATAAACGCATTTGGCATAACCAACGGCATAATAACGTGGTAATACATTTGGCTAATTCAGGATGCTGTTTTAATAAGTTGGTAAATAACGCAATACGTTCATTGGCTTGAAATTGTCCGCCATCACGCAAATATTGGCAGAACAGTTGCAGCAAGATAAAAGGATCAGTTTGTTGCTCAATATCTGCCAAAAGTTGATCAAGTCGTTGTTGAATACAGGGTATCGTCATAATATCTCTTTTTATAAAATTATCTATTTATGATTACTGTCGTGAATAAAAGTTCAATCCATAAAAAAGTGCGGTGAAAAAAGTTTGATTTTCTCACCGCACTTCAGCTTTCTATTTAGCCATTAGCCTTCGCAACTTGAGCAGCTTAATAAGTTACGGTTAAACACCTGTGCCGCACTCATGCTATATTGATAATAAATGGATTTTAAGCCTAACTCTTCGGCGGTTAAGTATAACTGGTTCAAATCACGTGCTGGTGTGGATGGGTGAACCATGATGTTAATACTTTGTCCTTGGTCAATATATTTTTGACGTTGTGCCGCTTGTTGAATCACGCTTAACTGACTGATTTCAGAGAACGTTTTAAACACGTCTTTTTCTTCATCGGTCAACTGTGATAAATGTTGCACAGAACCATCATGCAATAAAATGCTATCCCAAATTTCGTCTTTGTCTAAGCCTTTTTCTTGTAATAATTTTTCCAAGAATGGGTTTTTATAAACGGTTTTGATTTTGGCTAAATCTTTTACATAATAATTGGATTTAAACGGCTCAACAGACGGTGAAACACTGCCTAAAATAAAGCTACTAGATTTAGTTGGAGCAATACTCATCAAGGTGGTATTACGGCGACCATAGCCTTGTAATAATTCTGGTTCACCAAAACGCTGGGCTAATTCTTTTGATGCGTTTAAGGTTTTCTCTTTTAAGGTGCGGAACACTTCATTATTTTTTTGCATCGCATCAAAGCTATCAAAAGCAATATTGTTGGCTTGTAAATAACTGTGCCAACCTAACACGCCTAAGCCTAATGCACGGTGACGGCGAGCAAATTTGTTAGCACGTTCTAGAAACGGCACATGTTGGCTTTTTTCGATAAATTCACTCATGACCACATCTAAGAAATAGGTTAATACTTCAGGGGCATCGGTATCTTTCCATTCATCAAAATAAAGCAAGTTCATTGATGATAAACAGCACACAAAACTTTCGTCTGCACAAGCAGGTAGCATAATTTCGGTACAAAGATTTGAAGCGTGTACCACCATGTTTTTATCTTTATACACATCTGGACGACCAACATTCGCATTATCTTTAAAGAATAAATACGGAATACCCGTTTCGGTTTTACGTTGTAATAATTTTGCCCAAAGTTGACGTTTATACGGATCACCTGCTTTCATGCTTTCTAACCATTCGTGACCGATACAAACACCATAATACATTAACTGAATCGGATTACCCTCGGTGTGAATATCCAACCATTCATCAATGTCACCATGTTCAATATCAATATAGCCTGCAAATTGTCCTTTACGTGAAGTGCCTTGTGAGATCACGTCAATCACAGTGTCAAACAGTTTGGTAAAGTTAAACGAACCATCTGATTTACCATTATTTTTAATGCTGGTACCACGTGGACGAATATCGCCAAAATAGGCTGACGTTCCCCCCCCGATTTTGCTCATCATACCTACTTCGGCAGTAGTCACCATAATTTCGTGAATGGAGTCGCCAATATAGCTACCGAAACAGGAAATCGGCAAGCCACGATCTAAACCAAAGTTTGACCAAATCGGAGAAGAAAGAGAAAAATAACCACGTGCCATATAGTGATAAAATTTATCCGCATAGCCTTCGATACCAAGTTTGTGTTCGGCATGTTCAGCGATAAAGCGAATACGATCTAATGCGGATGTTCCTTCGAGCAAGTAACCACGTTGCAAGAACAAACGGCTGTCTTCGTTTAACCAGGCGAAGTCTGGACGGTTTGGATTAGAATAAGTCATCGGCGGTAATCTGTTTCATTTTTTTACTGTAATCAGTGCTACGTTTATAGAAGAAATCATTTTCTTTAGTAGAAAGGATTTCAATATCGAACCACTGGGTTTCTTTTAATAATTCAGGATCAATGTTATGTGGAGCAGGCAATCCCAAAATAGTCAATGAATTGTTGTAGCGGCTTTTAATGTAATTTAACACTGTTTCTTTGGTGATAAAACTTAAATCACCACCTTCAAAAATCCAATCTACGATACTACATTCTGCCTCAAAGGCTTGATCGGAAAGAGTTTTTAAGTCTGCGAAAAATTCATCAGTAAATAAATCTGCATGTTCATCACGTAGAATCGCATACAACGCAATACCAAATTTACCATGAATTTCTTCTTCTTTAGATGTGGCTTCTACCGCATTGGAAATCCCTTTAAACAGGTTTTTATGCTTATTAAAGGACATCATAACCAAGAATTGACCAAATAAGGAAATATGTTCCACAAATAAAGAAAACAAAACTAAAGACAATACGAACTCGCCTTTGCCAGCATCTTTTTCTTTCATAAAACTTTCCATATAACGAATACGCTTCATTAATGGCTCAATATCCTGAATTTGAGCAAACATATCGTTCAAACCCAATTTTTCTAACAAGAAAGAATAGGCATCTTTATGGCGTACTTCTGATTCTGCAAAGGTGCCACCCACATCGTCCATTTCTGGTTTTGGGAAATAACGATATAACTCACCCCAGAAACGTTTTACATTTACTTCCACTTGCGAAATGGCTAACATCGCACGCGTCAAGACTTGGCGTTCGTGATCGTTAATCGTGGTGCGGTAATCTTGAATATCACCCGTGAAATTAAATTCGGTATGCAACCAATAAGAATGACGAATAGCATCTTTGAACTCAAGCAATTCGGGGTATTCGTAAGGTTTAATATTCAAGCGTTTTTCAAAAAGATTTCTGGACATAATGGGCTCACCTACCTGTGAAAAAATGAAAATGTGGGAGTTATTTTAGACAAAAAAAATCAGATCACAAGACTTGACAAATGGCAAATTTAACATCTTTTTAATAGTGTTTTGATTTATAAAGGAAAAAAATTTTAAATTTTTTTATTGGCATATATATGGTTTTTTATAGTTAAAAAACACTATATGTTGTGTTTATACCCAAGCTCCAGCGGGGCATGATTTGCTTAACCCCGTACGTGAGTACGGGGGATATGAATACGAGGGATATATGATTATTTCGCCGAAACCTGTTTCAAAAATGTTTGTCTTGGACTGGTTAAGCCTAATTTTTCCGCTTCATTCACCAAATTCATAGCCTTGTTCACATCATTGGCTTTTAACGCTTTACTTACCGCCTGATTGAAATACGCTTCAGTATCTTTATCAATCTCTGTCGTAACTGCCTGTTTGTTCCCTTGGCTCGCTTTGGCGACAGTCGTTGTCGTTGTTGCAGTGGTTGCCGTTGTACCAACAGCTGTACTAGTCGTTTTTTTACTGGTTGGCAGAATATCGGATAATCCAATAAATCTTGTACCTGAGCCATTACTTACATTCACAGCAACTTCACCATGACGGCTATGTTTAACCACAATATCATCAATCGCTGGTGGTTGGGTACCTGTGGCTTTGGCATAGGCTTTCGCAGGGTGTGGCACCGTAGTCGTTGTGCTTAAATCTTGTGCTGTGGTATAAATTAACAAATAAATATAATCCTGATTTGCCGTTGGCGTTAAATCTAACTCTGCGGTAAAGCGATTAGGTTGCATACCTCGTTCTTCTTTAAATTGGAAGTGCGAAGAATCATATTGTGCCGCAAGATTAAAATTGCTGTCTAAAATCACCGCACTTGGAATAAAAACATTGTTATCAGCAACTGGGCTGGTAATTTCAATGCTTAATGAACCTTGATTAGCAGGAATACGATAAGCGGCTACAGGGCTTTCTGTACCAGCAAAAGACGTGGTAAAGGCTTGCTTTTGTTGTTCGGATAATTCAGTGGTTAAGGTTTTAGAAAAGGTAATATCTTGCCATGGCAAATTTGCCATAGTTTGCGGATTAATATGAACCGTTTGAGCAGAAACAGGCAAGGCAAAACAGGCGAAAAGTGCGGTGAGAAATAAAGATTTTTTCATATTAACCTCTTTACAATATGAATAGAAAAGGGAAAGGCTATCCGTTTCGGATCATCAATAAACGGATAGCCAAGTTTTAGCTTAGGATTACCACCAAGCTTCGAATTGTACACCCATGACAAATTCACCGTCTTTGGCTTTATAGCCTGCATCAGTACGATTACTTTGGTTAAATTTATCATTCCAGTGTGCATAAGTACCAAACACACGAATAGCTGGTCTTGCCCAAATGCTATCACCAGCTTGCCATTGTTGGGCAAGGGTGAATTTGGTCATGTCATTTTTCTTACCAGTGGCTTGATCTTTAATGCGGTCATAACCCAATTCGAATAAAGTGCTCATGGTTTTAGTCCATTTATACATCGGACGAATACCCGCAGAATACCATGTTTTACCTTGATTGTTATCTAAATCAGTTTTTTCATAGATTAAGGCATACATGGTTTCAATTTTATCGCTTAATTGCACTACACCATGATCGATGACACGAATCATTTTACCTTTGTTATCTACGGACGCACCTTGTGAGTGACCAGTATTCCAAGATGTCATGGAATCTGTGGCATATTGTACAACAAATTTATTAAAGCCACCGAAGAAGTTACCTTGAGTATGCTCAATAGTTGCCATAAAACCGTCTTTAGAGGCTTTTGGATCTAAAGTTGTGCCATTTTTAGTTCTAGCCCGACCATAATCCACACCAAATTCTAAGCGACCATTCTCACTCACTTTGAGATCGGCTAAACGAGCATCAAATACATCGTTGTAAACATCTTGATCTTTAGTAGATTTCCAAGTACGAGTTGCAGCATCATAAGACCAACTATAAGCACCACCAGTTTCTGTATTACGAGTTACCGCCAAAGATAATTTACCAAAGCCTAAATCAATATTTTCAACCCCAGCACCTGGACCAGAAATATCCCAGTAGTAGAAGTCATTCATGTGAACGTCATGACGTTGATAGAAACGTTTACCTGCCCATAATGTGGCACCCGGTAAGCTGTCGGCAAAGTTTTTGAATTGTACGTTAATTTCACGTAATGCTGGGCTGGTAGATTCCCAGTCAACTTGTTGGTTAACGGAATAGGCTAAGTTTGAATCTAAGTAAATAGATTTGTCGCCGTCTTTAAACAGTTCTTGACCTAATTTAAATTCAGCGTAGGTTTCCGCTTCATTACCTAAACGATATTTAGCACCCCCACCATTCACACCGAATGCAGTTTGTTCGCCACTGCCTGATGTCCAACCGATACCAGAACGGGCATAACCATGGAAATCAACGGCAAAAGCCTGAGATGAAAAAATAGCACCTGTTACAGCTAAAGCAAGCAGAGTTTTTTTACTATTCATAATATTGGCCTCTTATATTTAGTTTATACAATGCAATACTTTGCAAGTATTGCTATCTTTAATGGTGTTCATAATGTATGAATACCAAAATTAGTTTCTTACGTTCACAATCCCTAAAAAATTTTATCCATTTCATACCGCACTTGTGTGCATTACACGCCAATTTCTTTAAATAAGCGTTGGCAAGCGGTGCCGTCTTCTTTAAATAAATGGCAACGTTCTGGCACGATACCAATGTCAATCGTTTCCCCCTCTTTCACCAACATAATGTCATTTTGACGATAAACTAAGGTCGGTTGTTTAATCTCTGGAATTTCAAGGTGAATTTGTGTTTCATTACCCAACAATTCCACCACTTGCACATTTCCCCGTAAAGTGACTTGCGCTTTATTCGACGGAATTAAATGTTCAGGACGAATACCAAGCGATAAACTTTCCCCGACTTTTACTCCGACACCAGAAACGGGAATCCAGAAACAGTGATGATTGGCATCGGGTAATTCAATCTGAACTCGTTCTTTTTCCACCGCAGTGACTCGTACGGGGAGAAAATTCATTTTCGGCGAACCAATAAAGCCAGCCACAAAGCGATTGGCTGGATAATGATATAATTCCAATGGTTTACCTACTTGTGCAATACCACCCGCTTTTAACACCACGATTTTATCCGCCAAGGTCATGGCTTCAATTTGGTCATGGGTCACATAAATCATGGTACGGTTTAAGCGTTTATGTAATTTTGAAAGCTCTACGCGCATCTGCACACGCAAGGCGGCATCAAGGTTGGAAAGGGGTTCGTCTAATAAAAATACATCGGGTTGGGAAACTAACGTACGACCGATTGCCACCCGTTGACGTTGTCCGCCTGATAAGGCTTTTGGTTTGCGATCGAGTAAATGGGCTAATTGTAAAATTTCTGCCACTTGATTGACTTTCTGCATTCGATCAGCTTTATTGACACCCGCTAATTTCAAACCAAAACACATATTTTCAGCCACATCAAGATGGGGGTACAACGCATAGGATTGGAATACCATACCAATACCACGTTTAGACGGCTCTACATCATTCATGCGTTTTTCACCAATATACAAATCACCTGATGTAATATCTTCTAATCCAGCAATCATGCGTAATAAAGTCGATTTTCCACAACCAGACGGTCCGACAAAAACCACAAATTCGCCCTCTTGGATCTCTAAATTAATATCTTTGGATATATGAACATCACCGTAAGACTTGCATACGTTGCGTAGTGACACATTAGACATAGATACCTCTCATATAATTTTAATTTGATTTCGCTATACCCTTGGATTTGGTCAATATAGTGAATGCTTTTATAAAAAAGCAAATCATCCCATAACGAATTTTTTGGGTATGAGTTATTATTAGCTGCTTTTTTGCAAAAAAAAATATCTACCTTGTTTTTTTTATTAATTTTGTGATCTAGTTCTCGTTTTTGATAAAAATTTTTATGATCTCAGTCATATTTCTGTTTAAATTATGGAGTAGATCACACTTTTGGAGTGGGGGGCGTAGAATGGGGAATGATGAACAATTAGTGAAAAATCTTCATCCTTAGCACCAGTAAACACAGAATTTCATTGCGTTACAAACGAGATATTGTGAATAATGAAATAAATACTCAACTTAATATCCCTTTATATTGTAGGAGAAAACTATGAAAAATCAACTAATTAAATTTGCTTTAACAGCAGCGGCAGGTTTAGTGTTATCGACTTCTGTCGTGGCAAAAATGACCGAAGGTAAATTAGTCATTTGGATTAACGGCGATAAAGGCTATAACGGTCTAGCTGAAGTGGGTAAGAAATTTGAAAAAGATACTGGAGTGTCTGTACTGGTTGAACATCCAGATAAATTAGAAGAAAAATTCTCACAAGTAGCTTCTACAGGTGATGGTCCAGATATTATTTTCTGGGCGCATGACCGTTTCGGTGGCTATGCACAATCTGGTCTATTAGCAGAAATTCACCCAAGCAAAGAATTTAAAGAAAAATTTGTGGATTTCGCTTGGGATGCCGAAACCTACAACGGCAAAATCATTGGTTATCCGGTAGCCATTGAATCTTTATCTTTGATTTATAACAAAGACATCGTAAAAGAAGCACCAAAATCTTGGGAAGATATTATTGCGTTAGATAAAAAACTTAAAGCAGAAGGCAAAAATGCCATTATGTGGAATTTATCTGAGCCATATTTCACTTGGCCAGTTGTCGCATCAAACGGTGGTTATGCCTTTAAATTCAGCAACGGTAAATATGATGCCAATGACATCGGGGTCAATAACGCCGGTTCACAAAAAGCCTTACAATTCGTGGTGGATATGGTAAAAAATAAAGTGATTAATGCCGATATGGATTACTCCATTGCTGAAGCCGCATTCAATAAAGGACAAGCTGCCTTAACCATTAACGGACCTTGGGCTTGGGGCAATATTGAACAAAGCAAAATCAATTATGGTGTAACTGTGTTACCAACCTTAAATGGTCAACCCTCTAAAGCGTTCGTAGGTGTGTTAAGTGCCGGGGTTAACTCTGCAAGCCCAAATAAAGATTTAGCTACTGAATTTTTAGAAAATTATCTGTTAACCGATGACGGATTAAGTGCGGTGAATAAAGATAAACCTTTAGGTGCGGTGGCATTAAAATCTTATCAAGCGGAATTAGCAAAAGATCCGCGTATTGCCGCCACCATGGAAAATGCACAAAAAGGGGAAATTATGCCAAATATTCCACAAATGAGTGCTTTCTGGTATGCAGAACGTAGTGCAATTATTAATGCAGTCAATCAACGCCAAAGCGTGAAAGAAGCCTTAGATGATGCACATAGCCGTATTCAAAAACAACAATAAGTGTTATCTCCATTTGGGAGAAAGTAACTTGTTAACCATAATTTACTTTTAAATAGGGAATATGACGTAGAGGTGAATCCACCTATTCACCCATAAATTTTTGCACGGACGCATTGATTCATCTCTACGTGAAAAAGGAGTTCCAAGCAAAGAATTTATTAACAACTACTTTCTCCCTAATATAGCGTGAACCAATTCACGCTATATTGACTGATTTTTTGTTTAATCATCAATAAATAGGTGTTCCTATGCAACAAATAACCCATTCTCAATCTAGCTTTAAATGGCTGAAAATGCTTTTAGTCGGCATAGTCTTACTGATTGATTTCTATCTTGTGGGGCTAATGTACTTGCAAGGCGAATATTTGTTTGCCATGTTAACACTGGTCATTCTCACCTCAGGTGTGTATATTTTTAGCAGTAAAAAAGTCTATGCGTGGCGGTATGTTTACCCTGGTATTATGGGCATGGTGATTTTTATTTTATTCCCATTAGTGGCCACCATTGCGATTGCCTTTACCAATTACAGCGGCACTAACCAACTTGCCTTTGAGCGAGCGTTAACCGTATTACAAGATCAACGTTTTTTTGCCGGTGATAAATACGACTTTAAACTCTATCCACAAGAAAATAACCAATGGAAACTGAGCCTAGAAAATAAAAATACCGGCCAGTTTTTCATTTCCGATAATATTCAATTTACTGACCACAATGTCGTGGTTCATGAACAACAACAAGCCCCAGCCGGTGATGTGGCTCCACTTAAAATAATTACCCAAAATCGCACCGCACTTCAACAAATGGTGGTGAGCTTACCCACAGGCAATGAAGTGACCATGAGTTCATTACGTCAATTCTCGGAACAAAAAGCTCGTTATAGCTATGATGATAGCTTGCAAGATTTACGTAACAACGAAACAGGCAAAGTTTATCGCCCTAATTATGATACAGGATTCTTTCAGGAAATTGATGATCAAGGCAACTGGTTAAGCGAAACCTTAGAACCGGGTTTTACCGTAACCATCGGGTTTGCGAATTTTTTGAAGATTTTTACCGATGCGGGCATTCAAAAACCGTTCGTACAAATCTTTATTTGGACAGTGGTATTCTCCGCATTAACCGTGGTGTTTACCGTGATTTTAGGTACGGTGTTAGCTTGCCTAGTACAATGGGAACCGTTGAAAGGCAAGGGGATCTACCGCTTACTGCTTATTTTACCTTACGCCGTACCTTCTTTTATTTCTATCTTGGTGTTCAAAGGATTATTTAACCAAAGTTTCGGTGAAATCAATCTGATTTTAAATCACTTGTTTGGCATTAGTCCGCAATGGTTTAATGATCCATTACTCGCCAAATCGATGATTTTAATTGTCAATACATGGTTGGGTTATCCTTATATGATGATTTTAGCCATGGGATTGCTCAAAGCGATTCCGCAAGATTTATACGAAGCCTCTGCGATGGACGGTGCGTCAACTTGGCAAAATTTTAGCAAAATCACCTTTCCATTATTGTTAAAACCATTAACCCCGTTAATGATTGCGTCTTTTGCCTTTAATTTTAACAATTTCGTGTTAATTCAATTATTAACCAACGGTCGTCCAGATATGATCGGCACTACGACACCTGCTGGTTACACCGATTTATTGGTGAGTTACACCTATCGTATCGCCTTTGAGGGCAGTGGCTCACAAGACTTTGGTTTAGCTGCGGCGATTGCCACCATCATCTTCTTATTAGTAGGTGGTTTAGCCATGCTTAACTTAAAAGCCACTAAATTTAAATTGGACTAGGGGGAAATAATTATGGCAATGGTACAACCTAAATCAATTCGTTACCGTTTATTGGGTACACATTTAATTTTAATCCTGTTTATCGCTTTAATTATGTTCCCGTTATTAATGGTGATCGGCATTTCTTTACGCCCAGGGAATTTGGCGATTGGGGATTTAATCCCAAAAGAAATTTCGTGGGATCACTGGAAATTAGCCCTTGGTTTTGATGTGGTCAATCCTGATGGTTCGATTACGCCACCACCATTCCCCGTATTATTATGGCTATGGAATTCAATTAAAGTCGCTTTTATCACATCAGTGGGGATCGTTACGCTCTCTACCACCTGTGCATACGCTTTTGCTCGCATGAAATTCAAAGGCAAAAAGACGATTTTACAAGCGATGTTGATTTTCCAAATGTTCCCTGCGGTGCTTTCCTTGGTAGCGTTATATGCCTTATTTGACCGCTTAGGGCAATATGTACCATTTTTAGGATTAAATACCCATGCTGGCGTGATCTTCGCTTATCTCGGCGGTATCGCCCTACATGTTTGGACTATTAAAGGCTATTTTGAAACCATTGACGGCTCATTGGAAGAAGCCGCCGCACTAGACGGTGCAACGCCATGGCAGGCATTCCGCCTAATTTTATTACCCCTTTCCGTCCCAATCTTAGCGGTGGTATTTATTCTTTCCTTTATCGCTGCGATTACTGAAGTACCAGTGGCTTCATTGTTGTTGCGTGATGTGAATAGCTATACCTTGGCGGTGGGTATGCAACAATATCTGTATGCACAAAATTATCTATGGGGTGATTTCGCCGCCGCAGCGGTATTATCCGCCATTCCAATTACCGTGGTATTTTTACTCGCACAACGCTGGTTAGTTGGTGGTTTAACGGCAGGTGGGGTGAAAGGTTAATAACCTGTACACGATAGCCCCGCACTGGCGTACGGGGTTACGCATATTACGCCACGCTGTGGCTGGTACGTGGGGAAGTCAGATTAGATGCGGAGCATCGTTATTTGCTTAGCCTTGTACGCCAGTGCAGGGATTTACAATGGGGAATAACCAATGAAAAATAAAAATTTATTATGGCTCGCCTTACTTGCCTCACCAACCTTAGCGGTAACAATCCAACATCCCCATTTTCAAAAATTCACTGAAAATACACCGCACTTATGGGTGGCTCAAGCCGAGCTGGCAAAAGGCAATTATCCGTTAAAATTTGAATGGGATAATCAATGTTTTATGCCACAAAATGTAGGAAGTGCGGTGAAATTAAACCAAGAAATTTCATTAGTAGCTTGTTGTGGTGACGCATTGCCGTTACGTGTATTCAAAACAGGCAATTATACTGCTCAAATTGATTTGCGTAGTGGCACGCCAACGTTACGTTTAAGCCTTGAACAACCCAAAGAAAGCACGGAAACTCTCGCCAAAACCTGTCCTGCGTGGCAAGGGGAGAACGTTGAAATTGATGTTTCTACTACCTTTGCTGACGGTGAAACCGTACGAGATTTTTATTCAGGGCAAACCGCTGTAGTCAAAAATGGCAAAATTAGTATTCAGCCTGATAAAAATGCCAATGGATTGCTATTACTGGAAAAAAGTGCGGTGCAAAATTCGGCTGTTTTTGATTGGAAAAATGCCACGGTGTATTTTGTGCTGACCGATCGTTTTTATAACGGCGATCCAAGCAATGACAACAGCTACGGCAGACAAAAAGACGGTATGCAGGAAATTGCCACTTTTCATGGCGGTGATCTGAAAGGCTTAACAGAAAAATTGGATTATCTGCAACAGCTCGGTATTAACGCACTCTGGATTAGTTCACCACTAGAACAAATGCACGGCTGGGTGGGTGGCGGTGAAAAAGGTGATTTTCCTCACTACGCCTATCATGGCTATTATCATCAAGACTGGACCAAAGTCGATGCCAATATGGGAACGGAAGCCGATCTTAAAAACCTGATTGAACAAGCTCATCAGAGGGGAATTCGCGTATTATTTGATGTGGTAATGAATCACACGGGTTACGCCACGCTTGCTGATATGCAGCAATTTGGTTTTGGTAGCCTGTATTTAAAAGACACGGAAATTCAACAAACCCTTGGCGAAAATTGGACAAATTGGCGACCAAAAGCAGGGCAAAATTGGCATAGTTTTAATGACTATATTAATTTCTCCGATAAAACCGCTTGGGCGAAATGGTGGGGCAAAGATTGGGTGAGAACCGATATTGGCGATTATGATAGCCCGAAATATGATGATCTCAGAATGTCGTTGGCTTCGCTGCCTGATCTCAAAACCGAAAGCGAAAGTGCGGTGCAGTTACCCAATTTTTATCAACAAAAAACCGATACGCAAGCGCAATTTATGCCGAATACCAAAGTACGAGATTATTTAATTCATTGGCTTTCCGATTGGGTGGTGAAATATGGCGTGGACGGTTTCCGTGTTGATACCGCTAAACATGTGGAAAAATCCACTTGGTTACAGCTCAAACAATCTACTCAACAAGCCTTAACTCAATGGCAAAAAGCCCACCCAAAAGCGAGTTTTAACCAACCTTTCTTCATGGTAGGCGAGGCTTGGGGACATGGTGTGTTTAAAAGTGATTATTATGCTAATGGCTTTGATGCCATGATTAATTTTGACTTTCAAGATCAAGCCAAAAACAGCCTTGATTGCTTTGCCAATATTGCACCGATTTACACTGAAATGAATAATAAGCTGAAAGATTTTAATGTATTGAGTTATTTATCATCACACGATACCCGTTTATTTTTCCATTCAGACAGTAGCGAAAATATCGATAAACAAAAAACCGCCGCCAATTTATTATTACTCGCCCCTGGTGCTGTACAAATTTATTATGGTGACGAAAGCGGACGAGAATTTGGGGCAACAGGTTCCGATCCAATGCAAGGTACCCGATCAGATATGAACTGGCAAGATCTCAAGGAAAATGTAGCCAAACAGCAACTTATGCAACATTGGCAAAAACTCGCTCAATTTCGTCAACAACACCCAGCGATTGGGGCTGGCATACAAACTGCGGTGCAAAATGATAAATATTTTGCTTTTAGTCGAGAACATGGCAGCGACAAAGTTATGGTGGTTTGGTTAGGGCAATAGACAGATTTTGGTTAAGTAAGTAACTAATCTGCTCTTAATATTAGTATATTTAGAGCAGATTTTTTTATTTTAATTATTCAGGCACACCACGCAACATCGGAACAGGTGTGTAAGGTGCAACGTTGGTTGGGGCGGGCAAATCACTAAACAATAAAATAAATGGTTTTGGTGGAATCACTTTTTCATCACGCCATAGACTACCCATACTCACTAATTGAATATCCGTTGGTAAATTCGCCAGTCCAGCCTGCAATACCGCAATGGTATTTTTACGTGGATGTCCAATCACAATAGATGTACCCTGTTTTCTGGCATGTTGAATCGCCAGTTGATATTGATGTTGTACATCTGCAAGGGCATCACTGTCATCAAGAAAAATATGCCGATCTAAGGATTTTACCCCTTGTTCTTTCGCCACGTTACCAGCCACACTACTGCCGATAGTTCGACTATCTAAAAAGAATAAATGCTGCTCGGCAAGTTCTTGCATTAAGTATGTCATTAACGCTCGATCAGAGGTTGCGGCACTACCCATGTGATTATTCATACCAATGGCAGCGGAAACAATGCTCTTAGCCGTTTGTACTCGCCGACTTACTTCATCTTGCGACATACCTAGCGTCAATCCGCCCCCTTCAATTTTCATCTTAGATTTAGGTTGCATCGGCATGTGAATTAACACATCTCGCCCTTGCTCTCGTGCTTGTTGATTACGTTGGCGAGCATAGGGTGCGGCAGGAATAATAGCCACCGAAATCTGCCTTGGCATCGCAAAAACGGCGGCATCTTCTTTTTGATGATAACCAACATCGTCAATTACAATGGCGAGCTTTGCTGGTTGAGCTTGAGTTAAACCAGCCCAAAGTGCGGTGCTTAAAAACAAAAAATTTTTCCACGCCATGGCTTTCTATCTCAACCAATTTAACGGATTCACCGCATTACCTTGACGGCGAATTTCAAAATATAACCCTGAACGAGATTGCCCACCACTGTTGCCAACTTCAGCTATTTTTTGTCCAGCGTTCACTAACGCCCCAGTTTTCACAAACACCGCCTGATTAAAACCATACAATGACATATAACCCTTACCATGATCGATCACTACCACTTGACCATAACCCGCCAGCCAATTAGATAAAATCACCCGACCACCCGAAATAGCTTTTACTGCCGTACCTGAGCTGGCAGAAATCACTATCCCTTTCCATTTTACTTCACCAGCTTGGATCGAACCAAAATTATGTAATACTTTACCCGAAACTGGATAGGCATATTTACCGTTTAATCCTGCTCCAGAACGAATTAATTGTTGTTCTTGAGCAGTCGGTTGATAAACCTTATTGGTACGTTTTTCTTCGTCTTGTTTTTTCTGAGCTAACTGTTCACGTTCTTTCTTTTCTTGCACTACCGCTGCTTGTTCCGCACGTTTAATCTCATTTTGTAAGGCTTGTTCATTGGCTTTCAAGCTATCTAATTTATTTTGTTCTTGTGCTAAGGTTTTGTTTAACTGATTTAAGGTGCTTTGCCGTTCATGTTTGGCTTTTTGTAATTCTTGCTGCTGTTTTTTCTGTTCCGATAATTGCGTTTTTTGCTCCTGTTGCTGACCCGACAAATAGGCTTTTTGTTGCTCTAATTGTTGTTGTGTCGCTTTCAGTTCATTTAACAAAGCTAACCGAGATTGATTCATGTGTTTCGCATAGACCATCATTCGATCATTATTTTTAGCATCATCGGACAATAAATGTTCTACCACTGAATTTGGATTCCCAGAACGATAAATAGCATCTAACTGCTTGGCTAATTTCGCTTTTTGTTTTTTTTGCTGCTGTTCAAGGGATTTTATTTGACGATTAGTTTCCGCAATAATTTTTTGCGTTTCTTTTAAACTGGTTTCTGTTTCTCGCAACGTTCCAACCACATTATTAATTTTATTTTCTTGGGTTTCTAACGCAGATTGCAGTTTATTTTGCTCCTGTTTGCGTTGAGCAATTTTCTGTTCCTGCTGTTTGATTTGGGTTTTAATTTGGTTTAAATCGGTCGCTTGAGTAGAAAGAGAAACCAATAGCCCCACAGCAAAAAGTGCGGTCAATTTTGGCAATTTTTTAAATAATGAACAAAGCAACATGTTTTTTCCGATTTTTCGCTAACATAATCAAATTTCTTGCTAAATATACCATTATTTTTGAGAAAGATCAGGAAACAGTGGCTTTTCACTTTCAAATTTTGCAAATTTTTGCTATAAAGTATGATGTTATTTTATTTATTTTTATCAACTAGGAGATCCCTATGCAATTAGTCTTTATTCGTCACGGTTTCAGTGAATGGAACGCAAAAAATTTATTTACCGGTTGGCGTGATGTTAATTTAACCGAACGTGGTATTGAAGAAGCAAAATCAGCAGGGCAAAAATTAAAAGCAGCTGGTTTTGAATTTGATATTGCATTTACTTCGGTATTAACCCGTGCGATCAAAACTTGTAACATCGTGTTAGAAGAAGCGGGTCAACTTTGGATTCCACAAGTCAAAAACTGGCGTTTGAATGAACGTCACTACGGCGAATTACAAGGTTTAGATAAAAAAGCCACTGCGGAAAAATATGGTGATGAACAAGTTCACATTTGGCGTCGTTCTTACGACACATTACCACCATTATTAGATCCGAAAGATCCTAATTCAGCCCATAATGACCGCCGTTATGCTCATTTACCAGCAGACGTGGTACCAGATGGTGAAAACTTAAAAGTAACTTTAGAGCGTGTACTTCCATTCTGGGAAGATCAAATTGCACCTGCTTTATTATCAGGTCAACGTGTATTAGTAACTGCTCACGGTAACTCATTACGTGCCTTGGCAAAACATATTGAAGGCATTTCTGATGCAGACATTATGGATTTAGAAATCCCAACCGGTCAGCCGTTAGTGTATGAATTAGATGATAACTTGAAAGTGGTTAGCAAACGCTATCTTTAATGGTTAACTAAACGAAAGTGGCACAAGTAATTGTGCCATTTTTTATCATTATAGGCTCTGTTGTGAATAAAAAAACGTCTGTTTCCAGCTCCGTTTCCAATTATTTATTGGCTGTGATAGGGTTTGTCAGCATTATTGCGGCTGTCGCCTTTGCCATTATGGACAGTAACCGCTCAGATGCCGAAGTCATTAATGTGGCCGGTTCTTTGCGTATGCAAAGCTACCGTATTTTGCACGAATTGCAATATGAACCAGAACAAGTCAAAAAACATTTAATCGAATATCGCAAGACGCTCCATGCGTCGTCATTACGCAAAATTGATCAACAATTTATTACCCCAGACAGTTTAAAATATCATTATGACGATCTGATTCGTCAATGGCAAAAATTGGAATATTACGCCTTACATCAAAATCAACTAGCCTATCGTCAAGAGCTCGTTCCCTATGTGGGAAAAGTGGATAATTTCGTATTCGCCTTGCAACAATTTGCTGAAAAGAAACTGATTTATACCACCGCTATTATCGTGATTTCGTTGCTCGCCATTGTCATTATGGTGGCTTATATTATCAGCTTTATGCGTACCAGAATTGTCACGCCACTTCGCCAATTAACTGATGCCAGCGTACAAATTCAAATGCGACAATTTCAACATATCCCCTTAGACATTCATCGCAATGATGAACTGGGTAGCCTTGCACAAGCCTTTACCCAAATGTCATCGGAATTAAGCAAAGTCTATTCCAATTTAGAACAAACCCTTGACGAAAAAACGCAAAAGTTAAGCCAAACGAACCGCACTTTAGCCATGTTATACCATTGTTCACAAACCTTAACATTGGCCAATATTGATCGAGAACATCTGCGTATTGTGTTACAAAATGTTCTCGCCACGGAACATTTACGGGCTTTGGAATTGGATATTATTGGGGCAGAACATTGGCATATTTTACTGGGTGAACCCTTACCACAATTAACTTGGCAAATGAGCGATATTGAAATTGAAGGGCAAAATTTGGGCGTATTACGTTGGCAAGCTGGCTTACCTTGCCCCGACCCACGCACGATGCAAAATATCGCCCAACTATTAGCTCGCTCGCTTTATTTCAATCAAACCCAACGCCAACAACAGCAATTATTATTAATGGAAGAACGCTCCATTATTGCCCGAGAATTACACGACTCTTTAGCCCAAGTTTTGTCATTTTTGCAAATTCAGTTAACCTTATTAAAACATTCTTTAGCCAAAGACAGCGAGCAAGCCAAAGCAAAAAGCCAAGCAATTTTACAAGAATTTGAACAAGCACTCAGTGACGGCTGTTTACAATTACGTGAATTATTAGCCACATTCCGCTTGACAGTACAAGAAGCTAATTTAAAATTAGCCTTAGAACAGGTGATTGATAGCTTGCGTAACCAAACGGAAAGCCAACTCAGTGTGGCATGCAGTTTACCGTCACAAACCTTTACGCCACAGCAATTAATTCATGCCTTGCAAATTGTGCGTGAAGCCACATTAAATGCGGTGAAACACGCCAAAGCAAGCCATATTGAGATAATTGCACACACCAATAGCGACGGTGAACAAGAGATATTGGTACGAGATGACGGCATTGGCATTCCAAGTCTAGAAGAACCCGAAGGGCATTACGGCTTACGCATTATGGAAGAACGTAGCCGACAGCTCAATGCCACCTTAACCATTACCAACCGAACCACAGGGGGAACGGAAGTCAAAATTCTGTTACCGAATATAATAAAAACAAATAGTTAACATGAAGATTAGAAAAGCTCAACCGCAAGATTTATCCGCCATTGTGACCATTTATAACCAAGCGATACCCACTCGTCGGATTACCGCAGATCTTACCCCAGTCACCGAACAACAACGCCGTCCGTGGTTTGAACAACATCTGAACAACAACACACATCCTTTATGGGTTATGGTAGAAAACGATGCTAAAAGCACTGTTGAAAGTGCGGTACAAAATGAAAAAGTTTTGGGCTGGTGTAGCTTTTCCCCTTTTTACCGCCGTGCCGCTTTTGACCAAACCGCTGAACTCAGCCTTTATTTAGATCAAACTGCTCGTGGCAAAGGCTACGGCAGCCAAGCTCTACAATTTATGCAACGCCAAATGGCTGCCTGTGGCATCAACACGTTAATGGCTTATGTGATTGAAGAAAACCATGTTAGCCGCCGATTATTCGAAAAACACCATTTCACACAATGGGGACGTTATCCTAATATTGCCAATATGGGCGATAGCTTGCAGACATTTTTGATGTATGGGTTTCAGCAGCTAAACCAAATATAACGTAATCTCCATTTCCGCAACATTTTTTTGCAAATTTTCTGGCAAAGCGTTATCACAAATAATACTATCAAATACCGTCAATGGACAGATAAAAAACGTGGCAACTTTACCGCACTTAGACGAATCAGACACTAAAATACGTTGCTGACTTGAATTGATAATCGCTTTTTTGACAGGAATTTTGTTTTCATCGGGTGTACTTAACCCATTCATATTCCAAGAAGAAGTAGAAATAAACGCAATATCCAAAGAAATATGTTGCAGAAATTGAGCCGCTAACTCGCCGACGGATGAGCGGTTAGCTTTATTCACTCTCCCGCCTGTATGAAAAATCTCACCTTTACCGTATTCCATGAGAAAGTTTGCAATCACAAAATCATTGGTGACAATTAATAAATCTTCACGTTCGGCGAGTCTTTTTGCAATTTCTAATGTGGTTGTGCCTGCGTCAAGATAAACCGTTGCCCCTGTTGGTATTAAAGTGGCAGCTTTTTCACCAATAGCATTTTTTTCTTTATTTGATAATAGTGATTTATCGTTATGAGTCGGTTCAATCGCCAATCGCTCAAGAGTTTGTACACCACCTGATACGGAAATAACTTTGCCTTCATCTTCAAGTTTTTGAATATCACGACGAACAGTCATATGTGACACGCCTAACACATCCACTAAAGAATTAATGCTAACAATATCTTGCTGGCTAATTAAGTTGAGTAATTTTTTTTGTCGTTCTGCTGGAATCATTATCGCACCAATAAAAAGTCCTTTACCTATTTTGATTATTATAAACTTTTAAATTTTGTTAAACCAATACTATTAATTCACAATAATTATCACATATTAACAATAAATGTTAATATTTGTGATCCAGATCACAGATTTTGTTTTTTATTTGGGGCATAATATTTGCCAATAACACAATATTTACCATTCTGTAAGGAGAAAACAATTATGACAAATCAATCTTATTCTGTCGCCGTAGTGGGTTTAGGATCAATGGGTATGGGCGCTGCATTATCCTGTATTAATGCTGGCTTAACCACTTATGGTATTGATTTAAATCCCGTTGCGTTAGAAAAATTGAACGCTGCTGGAGCAAAAGCCGTGGCAACTAATGGCAATGATTTTGCACACAATTTAGATGCGGTGGTGATTTTAGTGGTCAATGCGGCTCAAGCTAACGCCGTGTTATTTGGTGAAAATGGCTTAGCGGCAAAATTAAAAGCTGGCACAGCGGTAATGGTGTCTTCCACTATGGCAGCTGCGGATGCACAAGCTATTTCACACAAATTAACAGAACTAGGCTTAATTATGTTAGATGCCCCTGTTTCAGGCGGAGCTGCCAAAGCGGCGGCGGGTGAAATGACGGTGATGGCATCGGGTTCTACGGAAGCCTTTGCAAAATTGCAACCTGTGCTTGATGCAGTGGCAGGTAAAGTTTACAACATTGGAGCAGAAATCGGCTTAGGGGCGACCGTGAAAATTGTGCATCAATTATTGGCTGGTGTGCATATTGCCGCTGGGGCGGAAGCCATGGCGTTAGCATCAAAAGCAGGGATTCCGCTTGATGTGATGTATGATGTGGTGACCAATGCGGCTGGTAATTCTTGGATGTTTGAAAACCGCATGAAACATGTGGTGGACGGCGATTATACGCCGCTTTCCATGGTGGATATTTTTGTCAAAGATTTAGGCTTAGTAAACGATACCGCAAAATCCTTACACTTCCCATTACATCTTGCCAGCACCGCTTATTCCATGTTTACCGAAGCGAGCAACGCGGGGTTTGGCAAAGAAGATGATAGTGCGGTGATTAAAATTTTCAGTGGCATTAATCTGCCGAAAAAAGGAGCATAATCATGTTAGGTGTTATTGCAGACGACTTCACTGGTGCGAGCGATATTGCCAGTTTCCTTGTGGAAAATGGGCTAACTGCGGTGCAAATGAACGGCGTTCCGAGTGAGCCATTGAACGCTCAGGTGGATGCCATTGTGATTAGCTTGAAATCACGTTCTAATCCAGTAGAACAAGCTATTGAGCAATCCTTGAAAGCGTTGCATTGGTTACAAGACAACGGTTGCAACCAATTTTATTTCAAATATTGTTCCACTTTTGACAGCACCGCAAAAGGCAATATTGGCCCGGTGACCGATGCGTTATTAGCCGAATTAAAAGATGATTTCACCGTGATCACGCCAGCTTTGCCCGTGAATGGTCGCACGATTTTTAACGGCTACTTATTTGTAGGTGAGCAATTGTTAAGTGAATCGGGCATGAAAAATCACCCAATTACGCCGATGACGGATGCCAATTTAATGCGATTAATGGATGCTCAAGCCCAAGGCAAAACGGGTTTGGTGGCGTATGCTGATGTGATTAAAGGGGCGGACAGTGTGAAAGCACGCTTTGCTCAATTAAAAGCGGACGGTTATCGCTATGCCGTGGTGGATGCGGTGGATAATAGCCAGTTGGCAGTGCTAGCGGAAGCGGTGGCAGATTTTAAATTAGTAACGGGCGGTTCAGGTTTAGGGGCATATATGGCAGCCCGTTTAAGCGGTGGCAAACAAGGCACGAACGCTTTTGTGCCAACCCAAGGCAAAACCGTGATTTTCTCGGGATCTTGCTCCGTGATGACAAATACACAGGTGGCGTATTATAAAGCCAAAGCCCCAAGTTTTTATTTGGATGTGAGCCAAGCCATTGGAAATCCAAACTATGTTGACGAATTAGCCCAATGGGTGTTGGCGAATTTAGACGGCAAACTTGCCCCATTGGTGTATGCCACGGTGGAAGCCACCCAGCTTAAACAAATTCAAAACCAATTTGGTGGCAACAAAGCCAGCCATGCTATTGAGCAAGTTTTCGCCAAGTTGGCAGAAAAACTCAAAGCCAATGGGGTAACCAATTTCATCACCGCTGGCGGTGAAACATCTAGCATTGTGGTGCAACAGCTTGGCTTTAGCGGTTTCCATATCGGTAAACAAATCGCCCCTGGTGTACCTTGGTTGAAGGCGGTGGAAGAGCCAATTTATTTGGCGTTGAAATCAGGCAATTTTGGTAAAGAAAACTTTTTTGAATATGTACAAGGAATGATCTCATGATGGAATTAGAACAAAAACAGCAGCTGGTTGAACTGGCAAAATCCTTTTATCAACGAGGGTATAGCGTAGGCGGTGCGGGTAATTTATCGGTGCGGTTAGATGAAAATCGCATTTTAGTCACTCCAACAGGATCATCGCTCGGGCGTTTGGATACGGAACGGTTGTCCGTGGTGGATATGCAAGGCAATTGGATTTCGGGCGATAAACCATCCAAAGAATATGTATTTCATTTGGCATTGTATCAGCAAAATCCAAAATGTAACGCCATTGTGCATTTACATTCCACTTATTTGACTGCACTTTCTTGCCTAGACGGTTTGGATCAATACAACGCCATTAAAGCGTTCACGCCTTACTATGTGATGCGTGTCGGTAAATTGCAAGTGATCCCTTACTATCGCCCAGGTTCACCCGAAATTGCTCGGGAATTAAGCGAGCGAGCTTTAACAGGCAAAGCCTTTTTACTTGCCAATCACGGCATTGTGGTCACAGGTTCTGATTTGCTTGATGCCGCCGACAACGCCGATGAGTTAGAAGAAACTGCAAAATTACAATTTATTTTGCAAGGACAAAATATTCGTTATCTCACAGATGACGAAGTGAAAGATTTGGAAAACAGGGGGAAATAATTATGCCTAAATTTGCAGCCAACTTAACCATGATGTTTAATGAAGTTCCATTCTTAGATCGCTTTGAAGCAGCCGCCAAGGCAGGTTTTAAATATATCGAATATCTTTGGCCTTATGACTATCCAGCCACTGAATTAAAAGCGAAATTAGATCAATACGGTTTAAAACAAGTCTTGTTTAATACCAGTGCAGGTGATGTAGCGAAAGGTGAATGGGGCGTTGCAGCGATCCCTGGGCGTGAAGTTGATGCTCACCGAGATATTGATCAAGCCCTTGAATATGCCATTGCGTTAGAATGCCCAACAGTGCATATTATGGCAGCCGTTGTACCAGAAGGGGCAGATCGCAGTGCTTATGAAAATACCTTTGTGGAAAATGTTCGTTACGCTTCTGAGAAATTCAAACCGCACGGCATTAATATTTGTCTTGAAGCCTTAAGCCCAGAAGTAAAACCTAATTATCTGCTCAAAAGCCAATTTGACACCTTAGCCATTGTGGAAAAAGTCGATCTTGATAATGTCTTTGTGCAACTGGATTATTTCCACGCTCAAAATGTGGATGGCAATTTAGCTCGCTTAACCGATAAGCTCAACGGTAAATTCTCCCACGTTCAAATTGCTTCCGTGCCAGATCGTCATGAACCTGATGAAGGGGAAATCAACTATCAATATATTTTCGACAAGCTCGATGAAATTGGTTATGACGGCTATGTGGGTTGTGAGTATAAACCACGAGGCGACACCGTGGCGGGATTGGGTTGGTTTGAGAAGTATAAAAACTAGCTAAAAAACACCGCACTTTTATCCAAATTTAACAATACCTGTCGCCCTAAGCCATTGGGGTGATAGGGGTTGTTTTGCCTAAAATTTTGTGGCTTAACATAAAAAGGAAAATCTTTATGTCAAACGAAGTTCTTATTTTAATTGGTATTTCCAGTGTTTTTGCTTTGTTATTTATTATGATTAAAGGCAAAGTTCACCCGTTTCTGGCGTTAGGTATTGTGAGCATTGCAGTAGCATTAAGTACAGGCATTCCCATGGGTGATGTTATCCCAACCTTAGTGAAAGGGATGGGTGGCACACTAGGTAGCGTAGCGTTGATTGTCGGTCTGGGGGCGATGCTCGGTAAAATTATTGAAAAATCCAATGGGGCTGATGTATTAGCTGGTTGGCTATTAGATAAATTTGGTGAGAAAAATGCCCCCTTTGCTTTAGGTGCCACAGGTTTTATTTTTGGTATCCCTGTGTTTGTGGATGTAGGTTTCCTAGTGTTATTACCGATAATTTTTAGTGTCGCACGCCGAATCGGTGGCAATATGCTCACTTATGCGTTACCAATTGGTTTATCCATGTTAATGGTTCATGTGGTACTTCCACCACATCCGGGGATTGTCGCTGGTTCACAATTATTAAACGCAGATATTGGCTTAGTATTAGGTATCGGTTTAGCCGTTGCGTTACCCACATTTTTAGTCGGTCAAGTGTTTATTCCATTTTTCACCAAACGTCATTTTGTCGAAATTCCAACATCTACTGATTTATTGCAATATCAAAAGCAATTATCTCAAAATGCGAGTGGTTTACCAAAATTTGCAACGGTTTTATCCATGATTGCCTTTCCTTTAGTATTAATTATGTTGGGGACAATCACTGCGACGACGTTACCAAAAGAAAATATCATTCGCCAAATCTTTAGCATGGTCGGTAGTTCACCTTTTGCATTATTGTTAGCGGTATGTCTGTCTTCTTATGTATTAGGTTTCCGCCGTGGTTGGAATAAAGAAAAAGTGGAAGAAATTTTAAATTCTGCTTTAGCTCCAATTGCTGGAATTATTTTAATCACAGGGGCCGGCGGTATGTTCGGTAAGGTATTAGATGCGAGTGGCGTAGGCAAAGCACTTTCCGATGTATTATCCAGTACTGGATTACATGTTCTCGCTCTGGGTTTTATTTTATCTGCCCTATTACGTGCAGCTCAAGGCTCTGCCACGGTCGCAACAATTACGACCACGACTATCCTTGCTCCAATGATTACATCCGCAGGTTATGACGGTATTCATATTGCCTTAATTACTTCCGCCGTTGGTGCAGGCTCAATGACCTTATCTCACGTCAATGACAGCCTATTCTGGGTATGGACAAAATTCTTTGGTATTTCAGTTTCCCAAGGCTTAAAAACATGGAGCATACTCACCACTATTTATGGCTGTATTGCTTTTGGGCTAGTAAGTTTGATTTGGGTGGTTATTTAATAATATGTTAAGTGAGCTATCTGATTAGAGTAGCTCACCTTTTTCTTTTCTATATTAGGAGTAATTTATGTTAAAAAATAGCAAATTTCTTTTTCCTTTATTACTTTTATCCACAAGCATTTACGCCTCCCCCGATCAACCACAACCACCTAGTAAATCAATACAGACTTTACTACTTGCTGAGATCACCGCTCAAGGGCAGAAAGTAAATGGGGTAGCGTTAGAATATGAAGATAATATTTTATCGGGCAATGACTTACGCAAAACCTATCAAATTTACACCGCAGTTGATAGCCAAGAAAAACAAGCTCGCACCATTTTACGGGCTTATGTGAATGATCGTCCTGAACTCACCGCTCACCCCCACGCAGGGAAGTTTGTAGTCATTGAGCTAGATGAGCAAGACCGCAATGCGGATCTTTATACGCTCAAAACAGAAAATGATAAGCCGATGTCGTTTCGGGCGAAAGATGACAGTGGCAAGATTGTACTGGTTGAGAAAAAACAAGCGACCAAAGTGCCTGTATATTATGGCGACCGCCTGACCTATTATATTGAGCAAACGGGTTTCCTAAAATTAACCAATGGCAAGACCCTTGAGCATACTCAAATCCAACAAACTGCGGTGAAAAGTCGGGTTAAAACGCCGTTCCTTGATCAGTTTGTGGCAAAACAGGTGACGGGGAAAAATCCTGATAATCAATTGGCTTATCAATTGTATGTACCTGAAATGGAAGCCAATAAAAAATATCCGTTGACGATTTTCTTACATGGTTCAGGGCAAGTGGGAACGGATAATCTCGCTCATTTACTTTCCAGCCTTGGGGCAATTGCCACCCTACCTTACGAACAAGGTTTTGTTCTCGCTCCCCAATATAGCACGGTGTTTGATCCCTTTGATGATGTCAACAAAGGGCAAAAAGGCGGTATTCACTGGCAAACTGACAACCGCATCAATTTGTTATTAAACATGATTGATGACACCGTGAAAAATAACCCCACCATTGATCCAAATCGCATTTACTGCACGGGGCTTTCTCGTGGTGCGGAAGGTTGTTTAAATCTGTTGTTAAAAAGACCGCGGTTTTTTGCGGCGGCTTTACTTGCCAGCGGTCGTGAAGCCCACACCGTTGAATGGATAGATGGTAATGCCAGCAAAGAAAATTTAGCAGCCATTAAAGATGTGCCAATGTGGTTTTTCCATAGTAAAGAAGACAAAATTTCCCCCGTGCAAGGATCTCGAATTAACGTTCAATTGTTAACCGAACTTGGTGCGAAACACACCAACTATACCGAATTTACCACCGAACAAGTGGGCGATAACGGTATTTTAAACAACAATCCACACAATACTTGGGATGCGGTGTTTAGCAGCCCTGAAGTGATACGTTGGTTGTTAAGTCAATATAAAACACCTTAATACAGGAGTTTGTTATGCAAATTATTATTACGGGTGGACAAGGTTTTTTAGGGCAACGGCTTGCCAAAACCCTTTTAAATCAGTCCCAACTGAATATCTCAGAATTAGTGTTAATTGATGTGATTCAACCCACTGCACCCAACAATGATCCCCACAATGATACGAGAGTTCGTTGTTTGCAAATGGATTTACGCGATCCTGTTGGGCTGGAAAAAATCATCACGCCACAAACCACCGCCATTTTTCATTTAGCCGCCATTGTGAGTAGCCATGCAGAACAAGATCCTGATTTAGGTTATGAAATCAATTTCTTGGCCACAAGAAATCTGCTTGAAGTTTGTCGGCAAAATAATCCGAAAGTGCGGTTTATTTTCTCCAGTTCCTTGGCAGTGTTTGGTGGAACATTGCCTGAAATTATTTCCAATGACACGGCGGTCACGCCACAGTCTACCTATGGCACACAAAAAGCCATGTGCGAATTACTGATTAATGATTACAGTCGAAAAGGTTTTGTGGATGGTATTGTGGTACGTTTACCCACTATTTGTATTCGCCTAGGGAAACCAAATAAAGCGGCATCGTCTTTTGTGAGTAGCATTATGCGTGAACCTTTGCATGGCGAAAATGCCATTTGCCCAGTATCCGAAGACTTGCGTTTATGGCTTTCTAGCCCCAATACCGTGATTAACAATTTTATTCATGCTCTCCAACTTCCGCCATTACCGCCTCGAGATTGGCATGTGATTAATTTACCTGGTTTTAGTGTCAGCGTAAAACAAATGTTGGCAGATTTAGCGGAAGTGAAAGGACATCAAATCTTGCAACATATCCAATTTGAGTTTGATGAAAATATCAACAATATTGTGGCAAGTTGGCCACCGGAAATTAACAATACCACCGCCTTAAAACTCGGTTTTAACGCAGATGTTAATTTCCAAACGGTTATTCAACAATTTATTCGTGACGACATATAGGAGTTAGCTATGTTTGGATTACCTATTCCCATTATTGGATTAATTATTGCGGTATTTGTGTTAGTTATTTTGGTGTTAAGAACCCGAGTGCATGCCTTTATTGCCATGTTGATTGCTTCTGCCATTGCTGGTTTAGTCGGTGGCATGTCGGTCAACCAAACCCTTGGGGCAATTTCCACGGGCTTTGGTGGTACATTAGGCGGTATCGGGATTGTGATTGGTCTTGGTGTCATGATGGGGAGCATTTTGGAAGTGTCAGGTGCTGCCGAGAAAATGGCATATAGCTTTATTAAATTTTTAGGCAAGAAAAAAGAAGAATGGGCGTTAGCCATTACGGGTTACATTGTCAGTATTCCGATTTTCGTGGATAGTGCCTTTGTGATTCTTTACCCCGTGGCTAAAGCTTTGGCGAAAAACGGCAAACGTTCCTTATTAACCTTAGGCGTAGCATTAGCAGGTGGCTTGGTCGTGACACATCATACCGTGCCACCAACACCTGGTCCGTTAGGTGTAGCAGGGATTTTTGGTGTAGATATTGGCACCATGTTATTAGCGGGTGTGGTGTTAGCCATTTTACCTGTAGTGGGGATTGTATTTTATGCCAAATGGTTAGATAAAAAATATCCCACCTTTAACCAAGAAGTCTTCACCCAAGAAGAGCTTAAACAAAAATACGATGATTACATTGCCAGCCGTGAGCAAAAACAGCTACCAAGTTTAACGTTATCTTTAATGCCGATTGTGCTACCCATTGGATTAATTTTCATTAAAGCCATGTTTGATTTGGTGGTGAAAAGCAACGCAGAGCTTGGTGAAACGGCGATTTATCAATGTATTGCTTTTATTGGACACCCAATGATTGCCTTGGCGATTAGTGTGTTAGTTTCAGTTTATACGTTGTTACCAAAAACAGACAAAGAAACCACAGCGGTTTACCTTGAAGAAGGGGTAAAAACCGCAGGGATTATCTTGCTTGTGACGGGAGCAGGCGGTGCATTAGGGGCAGTATTGCGTGACAGTGGTGCAGGCAAACAATTAGCAGAACAAATTGCCACCTTGCCAATTTCACCAATTTTAATTCCTTTTATTGTGTCAACCTTAGTTCGCTTTATTCAAGGCTCAGGCACGGTGGCGATGATTACAGCCGCCTCCATTTCTGCCCCAATTTTGGCACAAATCCCTGGGGTAAATATGTTACTCGCTGCTCAAGCCGCCACCATGGGTTCACTGTTTTTCGGTTATTTTAACGACAGTTTATTCTGGGTGGTGAATCGCATGATGGGTATTAGCGATGTGAAAAAACAAATGATCGTTTGGTCTATTCCTACCACGATAGCTTGGGCAATTGGCGGCAGTTTAGTGATTATTGCCAATCTGATTTGGGGTAATGACGGATCGGTCTTTGATCTGATTTTCCCGATTGCGGTGTTGCTCGCTATCTTGTTTTATGTCAACCGACAAAATAAAACCCTTTAATCGATAGGAGAAAAATGATGTTTATGTATCTCTCTCACCCCTTAGATCCAAAAGATTTAGCTTGGCCTGGTGAACCTAGTGTAGAAGTGAATCGTTGTACTGATGTCAGCGAAGATTGCCCGTTTAGTAGTTTTCTCACCAAGTTACCCAACCATTGTGGTACACATATGGATGCACCCCGTCATTTCGTCAAAAATGGGTTGAGTATCAATGAATTGCCATTGGAGTATTTCTGCCACAAAAACGTGGCATTACTGGAAATACCCAAAGGGGAAGCAGAAGGCATTACCAAAGAAGATCTTGAACCCTATGCAGAGATTCTCTCTCAAGTGTCCTTTGCATTTTTACGCACAGGGTTTGAACAATATCGAGAAAGTAATCCGCTCATTTATCAACATGAATGTCCGTATATTTCAACAGGTGCAGGGCAATATCTGTCTGATAATTTTAGCAATTTAAAAGGTGTCGGCATTGATTTTCTCGCCTTAGGATCGCCGTCAAAACGTGTACCTGATGCGGAAAATCCGAAAAATTGCCATCGTGCGATTTTAGGCTATTACACAGGGCATTTCACCACAGTCATTGAAGATATGCACTTGGCTGAACTGCCTAAAAATGCCAACATCAAGCAATTTTTCAATGCCCCTTGGCGAATTGCAGGGTTAGATTCAAGTCAAGTGACTTGTATTGTTGAACTTGAATAGTCTGTATTTTAGTGGGGAAAATAGCGTAATTTTTCCTCACTAAATTTAAGGATACTTTATGAAAAATACCAAATTAAGTTATATCTTTGCGCTTTTCTTTCTAGCACTAAGCCTTACTGGTGCATTTTTAGCATCATTAATTGAACGTGATTTTGGGCGGATTGATGTCACCACCGTGAGTTTTATGACAGTAGAAAATAAACCCATGGTCGCCAAATTATATCGCCCAATTTCAGCCACAGCAGAAACACCGAAACCTGCGTTATTGGCGTTGCATGGTTATCAAAGTGATAAGGAAGCCACTAGCACTTTTGGGGCATTAGAGCTAGCAAAACGGGGTTTTGTGGTGTTAGCCATTGATCATTTTGGTCATGGTTATTCAACCCAATTACCTGCTGCCAATAAAAATATGAGTGGCGCAAATAATGGCTATCAATATCTGAAAACCTTACCTTTTGTGGATAAGGATAAACTGGGTATTTTTGGGCATTCCACAGGTGGGCTAAATGCCATTCGTGTGGCAAAATTAAATCCCGATCATAAAGCCGTAAATGGCTTGAGTAGCAGCGCAGGTGATAACGAATTACACAATTATCTTCTCACTCAAGGGCTTTATGAAGAAATTGGGGGCTACCGAGAAAAATCCTTTCCTGTCAAAGCATTAATTCATCATGAAAGCAGATTAACGGCTGTTGGATTATCTACTAACGACACCTTACAATGGAATCATACCTACGGCAATAAAGAAGACGGTTCTGTTCGCCGAGTGGCGTTAGTTGATGGCTCGCATTTGGGGGTGATGATCGCTAAACAAAGTAATAAAGAAGCGATTTTGTGGTTCAACCAAACTTTGCAAAATGGTCTGCAAAATCAGGATTGGATTAATCCAGATGAGCAAACCTATTGGTATAAAGAATTTGCGGGATTATTTGCTTTGTTTGCGGCCTTGGTTTCTGCTTTGTGTTTAGCCAATGCTTTATTGAAAAATGCCTACTTTTCCGCAATTACACAAACAGTTACTCATAAAATGGCGATTTCTAAAACTACATGGAAATTATTTGCCTTAGTGAATATTGTTGCCACCATTATTCTTTACCCAATATTCACTCAATGGGGTGGGGAGAATGAACCTATTGCCTCTGTATTGCCTTTTATGCCATTGGAAATGGGCAATGGCATTGTACTTTGGTTAGTGGTAAGTGCGGTGATTAATTTGCTCTTTTTTGTGTTATGGAAAAAAGGTTCTACGATTTCACTGAGTGAATTTGGTGTATTCACCAACAATTCATCTTTAACCACATTTAATCTGATTTCTCGTTCATTGTTATTAGCCATATTGCTTACGGCTTGGTTATACGCCATAGCGAGTTTTGTCCATACTTACTGGGGAGTAGAATTACGTTTCCTTTGGCCGTTACTCAAACCACTCACCGCTGAACGTATGGATTTATTTTTAGTTTATTGGTTACCAATATTATTTTTCTTCTTTGTTTTCAATGGATTAATTATTAGTGTACAAATGAAACAAAAAAACGGGAAATCCTTTACATCCACACTTCTCACTTGGACAATTAAAACCAGCATTTTTGCCACAGGTGGTTTAGTGATTTTATGGCTATTTCATTTTATCCCGAATTTTATGCAAATCGGCCCCGGTTTTGATGTGATTGGTTTACCACAATTTGGCGGACGTTGGATGATGATGTTAGCCGTCATTATTCCCCAATTTATTATATTCAGCTTGATTAATCATTGGTGTTATTTGAAAACTGGCTATATTTATTTAGGCGTTTTCTTGACCTCCATTTTAATGACATGGATTTTGGTGGGTGGACAGGTCATTGGGCGATTTTTGATTTAGTTTGACCATTCATGTGTTAAGGAAAACATATTATTAACTTAGAGGGGAGAAGACGATCACCTCATATAATAAGATCTAAAATGGATTATTACTTTTTTAGCCTTATTCAAAACTTCCGTCTACAGCAATTCAGTTTAATCTAAGATTGAATCTTAAATTAAACTGAATTTTTTGCTAAGAAACACTAATCACATCATATTTACTCTAGCATGATGTCTGTTATAACAATTCCCGGCAGTGCAACAAAGCAAAATGTGCGGTACTTTTTTACGATTTTTCCTTACCAATTCTCAACTGTTTCGCTGATAGCTCACTCACCACTTTTTGCCCGGTGCGTTGTTCCAATGCCACTCTAGCGGTGTGCGCCACTTCGCCACCTTGTTGAGCCACTTGTTTATTTTGCTCAAAATTTTCAGGGTTGATTGCATGTGAAATATCTTTGGTGGACGCTTCGGCAAGCATATTTAAAATCAGTTCGGTATTGGTCATATTATCTCGCAGATTTTCTTTTTTTAGCCCCTTGTGCTGTTTGTATTCTTTAACTGTTTTACCGCTCCATGCCTTGGTTAAAATATTGGTGAGAACGGCGAACTGTTGCCCTTCTTGGACGCCAGTGCGTTTCCATTCATCCGTAAGTTCTTTTCGGATTTCAATGCTTTTTAGGCGTTGATTAATCCAATCGTCTGAATAGCCTAGTCGTTGGTAATCTCGCAAAGCTCGTTCAATGGTGAGTTCAGGATCTTGCAGTTCATCTAACCGTTCACGCCCCACTTGGGCTAACCACAACTTAAATGGCTCGGCTTTAGGGGATGGAATGGATTGAATCAAACGGAATACTTGCTCCGTGTCGGCGACATCGGTTAAACGCATTTTGCCGTCTGGGGCTTGCATTTTCAAAGCGTGACAATTTGTCACGGTTTCATTTCCTTCATTTCTTAGGCGTTCTTTTAATTTACGCCAATAGGCTTGCGGATTAACGCTTTCAGTCAAAACTGCCACCACATCAATCACGGAAAAGTACCATTTTTCTTGATTTTCGTCCCAGTGAGAACGGATTTCTTGTTGTTCAAAAACTTGTAGGCTCATTGTTTTTCTCATTCTATTCCAGCTAATATACTGATCAAATTAACACTAATTTTTTAATCAGTCAATGCTGTATAACTTATTTTTGTTGCTCAATCTTTCCCTTTGATAAATAGGTTTTGGATAAACAGAAAATCTGGTGAACGTGCCGATACAATATATTTAAAGGTTATTTTATGCTAAAATCTTGCCAATATTTTTACGCTATTTAATTAACCGATAAATGAACTTGCCCACTGAACAATACGATAATTTACTCGCCGAAAAGTGCGAAAAACTCACCTCACTTTTTGCCCCTTTTCATGCACCAAAATTAGAGATCTTTGCTTCGCCTACGCAACATTTTCGTATGCGGGCAGAGTTTCGGGTGTGGCATGATGGGGATGATCTTTATCATATTATGTTCGATCAAGAAAGCAAAAAGCGTTATCGGGTGGACAGTTTTCCCATTGCTAGTGAATTGATTAATCAGGTGATGCAATGCCTGTTGCCGTTATTAAAACAGCAAGATGTGTTACGAAATCGATTGTTTCAAATTGATTATTTAAGCACTTTAAGCGGACAGATTATTGTGAGTTTGTTGTACCATAAAAACCTTGACGAACACTGGGTTGAACAAGCAAAAAAGATCAAACTACGGTTGGAAAATCAAGGGTTTTCGGTACAAATTATCGGGCGTGCATCCAAGCAAAAAATTTGTTTAGACCAAGATTATGTGGATGAAATTTTACCGATTAACGGTAAAAATTATGTGTATCGTCAGGTGGAAAACAGTTTTACCCAACCGAATGCGAAAGTGAATTGTAAGATGTTGGAATGGGCGGTGGATTGTACACAAAACAGCCAAGGAGATTTGCTTGAACTCTATTGTGGTAACGGCAATTTTTCCGTGGCGTTAGCTCAAAATTTTCGTCAAGTGTTGGCAACTGAAATTGCCAAGCCATCAGTGAATGCGGCACAATTTAATATTGTGGCCAACCACATTGATAATCTGCAGATTATCCGTATGTCGGCGGAAGAATTTACCCAAGCCATAAATGGTGTACGTGAATTTAACCGCTTGAAAGGTATTGATTTGAATGCCTACCAATGTAATACAATTTTTGTGGATCCACCACGTGCTGGGCTTGATGCGGATACCCTAAAATTGGTGCAGCATTATGATCGGATTTTATATATTTCGTGCAATCCGCACACCTTATGCGATAATTTGCAAACTTTAAACCAAACCCATCGTATTGAGCGAGCCGCCTTGTTCGATCAATTCCCTTACACCGAGCATATGGAATCGGGTGTGTGGTTAGTGAGAAAATAAAATGTCAGAAAATTATTCGAAATTTGTGAAACGTGCTAGCCAGCTTGCCATTGCTGTGGCGAGTATGCTGATTTTAATTAAAGCCTTTGCTTGGTGGCAAACGGGATCCATTGCGATTCTCGCTGCCATGACGGATTCCGTGGTGGATTTATTTGCGTCGATTACCAGCATTTTGGTATTGCGTTTTGCCCTATTGCCGCCCGATCATAATCATGCGTTTGGACATGGCAAAGCGGAATCATTGGCCGCTTTGGCACAAAGTGCGTTTATTGCGGGTTCGGCGGTGTTTTTGCTGTTGCAAGGCATCCATAAATTAACCAATCCGCAATTAATCGACAATTCAGAAATGGGGATTTGTGTCAGTGTTATCTCCATTGCGTTTACTGCTGCTTTAGTGGGCTATCAGAAAAAAGTGATTAAGTTGACCGAAAGTCCTGCCATTCAAGCGGACTGTTTGCATTATCAAACCGACTTATTGATGAACGTCGCCATTCTGGTAGCAATGTTGTTAAATATGTATGGTTTTATTTATGCGGATGCGATTTTTGCCATTGGGATTGCACTTTATATTGCCTATAATGCCTTTAAAATGGCGTGGGATGCGTTGCAAATTTTACTGGATAAGGCGTTGCCACAGGAAGAAATCGACCAGATTAAAGTCATGGCAGAACAGCATCGTAATATTCTCGGCATTCATAGTATTTGTACTCGCCGTGCCGGTGCGGTGCGGTTTATTCAGTTGCATTTGGAGTTAGATGACAGTTTAACCTTATTTCAAGCCCATCGCATTACCGATGAACTGGAAGATAAAATTCATGCCCTATTTCCCAATGCGGATATTATGATTCATCAAGAGCCGAAATCGGTGGTGGATTTAGAAAGGGCTCAAGGTTTGATATGATTCAACTGATTTGTGAAACCGAAAATTCTGAATTTTTCACCGCACTTTGTGTGGAACAAGGGTTAATTCACGCCCCAGACAGCCCATTGGCACTGGTACAAACCGCAGTTGGGGACGACGTGCGGTTGGAATTACGCAAATTAGATGAACCCAAATTAGGTGCGGTATTTGTGGACTTTGTCAGTGGTGCTATGGCACATCGCCGTAAATTTGGTGGTGGACGTGGCGAAGCCGTGGCGAAAGCCGTTGGTATTAAAGGCAGTGAATTGCCCACAGTCATTGATGCGACTGCCGGTTTAGGGCGTGATGCCTTTGTGTTAGCATGTATTGGTTGCCAAGTGCGTTTAGTGGAACGTCATCCAGTCGTCAGATTATTATTGCAAGACGGTTTACGCCGTGCCTATCTTGATCCTGAAATTGGTGAGATGTTACAGCAGAATTTGCAGCTTTTGCCGGTGTCGAGCATTCACGAACTGGATCCCGAACAACATAAAGCTGATGTGGTTTATCTCGATCCCATGTATCCCCATAAACAGAAATCTGCCTTGGTTAAAAAAGAAATGCGTCTGTTTCAACACCTTGTGGGGGCGGATGAAGATGCCGACCAGTTGCTAGCCCCCGCCTTGCAATTAGCGCAAAAACGTGTGGTCGTGAAACGCCCTGACTACGCTGAATTTCTCGCCCAAAAAGCACCGCAGTTTAGCCGAGAAACCAAGAATCATCGCTTTGATGTGTATCTTGCCACACACTGATTATTTGTTTACGACTAATCTTGAGCCATCGGTATAAACAATTTTCATGGCAATATTTGAAAGACTTAAGTGAGCGTCTTTTGCTTGAGTAGCCTGTATAAAATCAGCTGGTAATTGTGCCACAGCAATAGGTAGTGCCATTTCAACTTCCTGACCAGCCTTCAAACCATTTTTATTAAAATCAACTGGTGCATCTAAATTTAATACAGCCTGTCCGTTATTGGTAAATTGTGATACCCAGTGTACGGTTTTAATTGCTTTTTTACCCACATTTTTCAAGCGATATTTAAATTCTACCGTCGGTTGTTGATCTGAACTTACACCTGAACCTGCTCCAAGATATTGTATTGAAACAGATTGAGTAAATCGTTTTAACAAGGTTTCTTTGCTTACTCTTTGTTGTTTACTACTGCTAGAAGTGGCTTTCTGTGTAGCTTGAGTGGTTTTGGCATTGACTTGTATTGAGACAAATGACGATAACATAATCACAAATAAAGATGAAACTAATTTCATTATTTTCTCCTATGAAGATGAATGTGTTGGAAAATGAATTCAGATAATTGTACCTTGATTAGTGAATAGTGTAAAAAATTTATATCTGTTTGATTAATTTCCAAAACATTCATCTGCATGGCATCTAGATTATACTCCCTTCAACCGCTGATAAATCTCCGTAAATTTCGCTCGTTTTTCCTGATATAACGCATTTTTATTTAAATCAGGTTGATAGACAGCTTCCAACGGCAACGGCTGACACAACGCCGCTAAATCTGCGGTCGGATTTAACGCAATTTGAGCCAGTTTTGCGGCTCCCAATGCAGGTCCTACATCACCACCTGTACGATATTCCAAGGTTTTTCCCGTAATATCCGCCAATAATTGTCGCCAATAGGCACTTTTTGCTCCACCGCCGATGAGCGTGATATTGTCCGCTTGTACGCCAGTTTCGTGTAATACGTCAATGCCGTCTGCCAAGGCGAAACTCACGCCTTCCACCACGGCTTTTGCCAAGGTTTGAGCATTGTCGTTATGGCTTAATCCCCAGAATACCCCTTTCGCATAAGGGTCGTTGTGTGGTGTGCGTTCGCCAGAGAGATAAGGTAAGAAAATTGCCTCAGAATTGACCGCAGTTTGCTCAATTTGTTGGAAAAGCGTGGCGACATCCGCCGTATTGGTCGCATTTTTCACCCAATCTACTGCCGAAGCCGCGGTTAAAATCACCGACATTAAATGCCAACGGTTAGGCAAAGCGTGGCAAAAACTATGCACCGCTTTTTGCGGATTCGCAGTAAACTTATTAGTGACCACAAAATACACGCCTGATGTTCCCAAAGATAACATCGCTTGCCCTGTTTGATACAAACCTACGCCTATCGCCCCAGCAGCATTATCGCCACCACCTGCCACTACAGGCACTTGTGGCATTTTCCAACGTTCAGCAATGTCCTGACGTAAATGACCTGTAATTTGATTGCCTTCAAATAAACTCGGCATATTCTCTCGGCTTAATCCACAAGCATTGAGCAAGGCATCATTCCAATCCCTTTCTGCCACATCAAGCCACATTGTACCTGACGCATCGGACATATCGGACGCATATTCTCCCGTCATCAACAGACGTAAATAGTCTTTTGGTAATAAAACTTTATGCACTTTTTCGGTTATATCAGGTTGATGCTTTGCTAACCAACGTAATTTCGGGGCAGTAAAGCCTGGCATCATCAAATTGCCTGTAATGTCACGACTGTTAGGCACAAGTGCTTCCAACTCGGCACATTCCGCAAAACTGCGACCATCATTCCACAAAATGGCAGGTCGCAATACTTGATCCGATTTATCAAGCAAGGTTGCTCCGTGCATTTGCCCTGTTAAGCCAATGGCTTTCACTGCTCGTAAATCCTGCTGTTCACTTAACTGTTGCATTGCTGAATTGAGTGCATTCCACCAATCCTGCGGATCTTGCTCTGACCACAAAGGTTGCGGACGAGAAACGGTTAACGCACTGTGTGTAGTGGCAATGACTTGCTGCTCATCATTCAACAACACCACTTTTACGCCTGATGTGCCAAGATCGATACCGATGTACATAGTTGCTCCTTAAAACTGCGGTGCAAAATTTTAATGTTTTACACCGCAGTTTTGTCTTATCTATAAATATAACGATTCACCAAATTTTCCAAATATTCTTGTTGCCCTGAAACAGGTAGCGGATTTAATCCTTGAGTTTCAACCTGTTGAGCCAACTCTTGTAATGATGTTTTACCCGCTAAAATTTGTTGTCCTAGCTCACCGTTCCAACCAGAATAACGGCTATCTACCAGATTTTGCAAGGTTTGATCTTCTAGCATTTTAGCAGCTCGTTTAAGGGATAATGCTAATACATCAATCGCCCCAATATGTGCGTGGAATAAGTCATTCGGGTCAATACTTTGACGGCGAACTTTGGCATCAAAATTAAAGCCACCAGTGGTGAAACCGCCTGCTTTTAAGATTTCATAGATAACCAAGGTATTTTCTTCTACGCTATTCGGGAATTGATCCGTATCCCAACCTGATTGCGGATCGCCACGGTTCGCATCAATGGATCCAAAAATATCCAACGCCGCCGCCGTGGCAATTTCGTGTTGGAACGTATGCCCTGCGAGTGTGGCGTGGTTGGCTTCAATATTGACTTTGATTTCTTTTTCCAAGCCAAATTGTTTTAAGAAACCATAAACCGTCGCCACATCATAATCATATTGATGTTTGGTTGGCTCTTGCGGTTTCGGCTCAATTAATAATGTACCGTTAAAACCAATTTTATGCTTATGTTCTACCACCATTTGCATAAAACGTCCAATTTGATTGCGTTCACGTTTTAAATCGGTGTTCAACAAAGTTTCATAGCCTTCCCGACCGCCCCATAACACATAATTTTCACCACCCAATTTTTGCGTAGCATTCATGGCATTAAACACTTGTCCCGCAGCCCAAGCAAAGACTTCAGGATTTGGATTGGTCGCTGCCCCCGACATATAACGTGGATTGGTAAAACAATTTGCTGTTCCCCAGAGTAATTTTAGCCCTGTTTCTGCTTGTTTTTGAACCAAAATATCCACCATTGTATGGAAATTATATTGATATTCTTTAAAAGAATTGCCTTCTGGTGCAATATCCACATCGTGGAAACAATAATAAGGCACGCCTAATTTTTGCAAAAATTCAAAGGCGATATCCGCTTTTTGTTTTGCTCCTGCGAGCAAATCAGTATTTTTTTGCCAATAACGATCCAACGATCCCACGCCAAACATATCATTGCCATTCCAGCAAAAGGTATGCCAATAACAGACTGCTAAACGTAAATGTTCCGCCATGGTTTTGCCCAAAATTTGTTGGGTTGGGTTGTAATGTTTAAAAGCAAACGGATTGGTTGAGTCTTCACCTTCGTATTGTATTTTATCAATTTGGTTAAAAAAGCTCGTCATCATCATTCTCCTGTTAAGTTGGTAAAAATAGGTTTGTCAAAATAATGCGGAAAATTGTCTATCTATTCAATTACGTTATTTCGTTTTTCCATTCTGATTATTGGTTTATGTGAACTGGCTCACAAAAGTGAAAAAACGTAATGGGGTTGTGAAATCTAATAATTGCCCTCTGTTTAAAATTTCCGCAAACTTTCATACGATACAACAATATCATGGGGGAAAAAATGATGAAAAACCAATGCCACAATCCCTATTTGCCACTCTACGAACATATTCCCGATGCCGAACCCCGAGTATTTAATGACCGACTTTATGTATTTGGCAGTCATGACCAAGAAAACGGCAATGAATTTTGTGAATTGGATTATGTGGCTTGGTCTGCTCCGATAAATGATTTATCCGATTGGCGATATGACGGCGTGATTTATCGCAAACAAGACGATCCTGATAATCAAGCTGGCTTGCCACTCTATGCCCCTGATGTGGTGCAAGGCAAAGACAGGCGGTTTTATCTGTATTATTGCGTTAAATTTCAAGATGCGATTTGTGTGGCAGTTTGTGATACACCAGCAGGTAAATATCAATTTTACGGTAAGATTCAATATCCTGACGGCACGATCATGAGCGACAATCAGCCCTACGATCCGTCTGTGATTTGTTCAGAAGATGGCAACTTTCTGTATTTTGGTTTTGCTCCTTGTATGATCAATATTCCAAGATATAAAGGACAAGATTTAAAAGGCGGTTCTGTAGTAGAGCTGGAAGATGATATGCTCACCGTCAAGGGCAAACCACAAATTGTTATTCCCAGTTTAATTTATAGCAAAGGCACATCTTTTGCAGGCAATGAATATTTTGAAGCTCCTTCTGTTCGTAAAATTAATGACAAATATTATCTCATTTATTCATCAGTGAATACCCACCAGCTTTGTTATGCTATAAGTTATAAGCCGATGCAAGGATTTGTTTTTGGCGGGGTGATTGTAAGTAATGGTGATGTCAGTTATCAAGGACGTTCAGAACAGGATAAATTAATGTCTGTTGGCAACAATCACGGTGGATTAGTACAAATTCATGATCAATGGTACATTTTTTATCATCGCCATACCTCATTAAACCAATACAACCGACAAGGTTGTGCAGAAAAAATTTATTTTGAGCCAGATGGACAGATAAAACAAGTGACGATTACCACCAGTGGCATGAATCCTATGCCATTATCGGGTAATGCTTTCTATCCTGCGGTCTATTGTTGCAATCTCAGCAATGGGCGAATGGGGGCATTAACATCACTCGGCAGAACCAACAGCGAAGTGGATTTTCCCTATATCACAACAGAAAATGGCGAACGCTACATTACTAACGTTCAAGATAATAATCTCATTGGGTACAAATATATCAACCTTGCTGAAACACAGGATATTGAAGTGATTTATCGCTCAACCCAACAAGGTATTTTAGAAATCCGTACTGATCCTTTAGGTGAAACAAAGGGCATTATCAAATTAAACAAATCTAAATGGTGGCGATCTGCTGAAACCTGCATCAAATTTACCCCAACAGAAAAAGAACTTTATTTCATCTACAAAGGCAAAGGGAATATTTCTCTTATGGCATTAAATTTAAAAGGCAAGGAGTCATGATATGAGTAAAAATAAACCAACACGCAAAGAAATTTTTGCCTTTGCCGTGGGCGATGGCGGTTGTAATTTAGTCTGGACAACCATTGGATCCTTTCTCACCCTTTATTACACCGATAGCGTAGGCATTGCAGCTGCCACTATCGGTACGATTATGTTATTAAGCCGTTTATTAGATGGTTTATCTGATCTCGTCATGGGTGGTATCATTGACAGAACGCACACTCGCTGGGGCAAAGCTCGCCCTTGGATTCTTTGGTCAGCAGTTCCTATGGGATTAGGGCTTGTACTGATGTTTAGTATTCCTGATAGCCTCAGCAACAACGGCAAAATTGCGTATGCCAGTATTTCTTATATTTTGATGTCAGCTGTGATTTATACTGCCTGTAATTTGTCCTATAACACCCTACTATCTGTTTCTGCCCCGGATCCAAAAGATCGGGTAACAATGAGTTCCATGCGATTTTTCTTTACCATGTGCACGGTATTATTTATCAATTATAGCTGTATTCATTTTGTGGAAAAATTTGGCTGGACAGGCATGTCGGTGATTTTTGGCGGATTGGCAATTATTCTATTGTTGATCACTTTCTTTGGTACAAAAGAACGCACACATACTGAAGTCAATACAACAAACACTACCACCAGTAGTCAACATCAAAATGCCACAGTATCCTTTAAATTATTATTTACCAATAAGTATTTTATCTTGCTTGCGATTATTTTCGTCATTAATTATACCATTCTTGGGGTAAATAACGGGCTACGAATTTATTATGCTAAAGATGTACTCGGCAATATTACACTTATGGGAACATTAACCTTATGTTTTATTCTCCCTAAACTCATTGGTAATCTTGTTTATCCTTATATTAACAACTGGCTAGGAAAATGGAAAAGTATGATGTTAGGTTATGTGCTTGAATTAGCTGGCTTGTTAATTATGGCATTGAGTGATACCAGCTTTGCATCTGCCGTGATTGGCTTAGTTTTACTCGGCATTGGTGGTATCCCCCATACTGCGGGCTTATTCGCTATGGTGGCAGATGTCATTGATTATGGTGAATGGAAAACAGGTGTTCGGCTAGATGGTTTAACTAATTCGGTCACATCTTTTGGCATGAAAGTGGGGGCAGGGTTCGGCAGTGCGTTAGTGGGCTGGGGTCTTGCTTGGGTAGCTTATGACGGTACGTTGGCTGCTCAAACAAGTGAAACCATTGAAGGCATTAAATGGGTCTTCACGTTTGTTCCAGCAGGGTTAATTATCATTGGACTCGTTACACTCTATTTCTGTAATTTAGATAAAATTTATCCGCAAATTGCCGAAGGATTGGCGAAAAAAAGAAAATTAATCTGATAATCTAAATTTAGCCAAACATACCGTACTTTTACTAACCTGAAAAGTGCGGTATTTTTATTAATATTTTTTCAAATTTACGTTTTTTATTTTTCTAGTCCAATTATTCGTTTCTGTGAACTGGCTCACAAAAACGAAAAAACGTAATAAGTATGCAAAATCTAATAATTGCACCAATCTCAAAATCTTCGCAAACTGTTCGTCAGCAAACATTCCTTTGTTCAACCAAAATGAGGTGTCTTATGAAAATTAAAACTGCATTACTAACTCTCGCAACGACAATTACTCTTGCTTTTAGTCAAGGTGTCATCGCCAAAGATCTCAAAATCGGTATGTCGATTGATGATTTACGTTTAGAACGCTGGCAAAAAGACCGTGATATTTTTGTCAATAAGGCGGAATCACTTGGTGCTAAAGTATCTGTTCAATCTGCTAATGGTGATGCACAAGCACAAATTTCGCAAATTGAAAATATGTTAAATCGGGGTATTGATGTATTGGTAATTATTCCATTTAACGGTGAAGTGTTAAGCAATGTGATTGCGGAAGCGAAAAAAGAAGGGGTGAAAGTCTTGGCGTATGATCGCTTGATTAATAATGCGGATATCGACTTTTATATTTCCTTTGACAATGAAAAAGTCGGTGAATTACAGGCTCAAAGCATTGTCGAGAAAAAACCAGAAGGTAATTATTTCTTAATGGGCGGTTCACCTGTGGATAACAATGCGAAATTATTCCGCAAAGGGCAAATGAAAGTGTTACAACCGTTAATTGATAGCGGCAAAATTAAAGTCGTGGGCGATCAATGGGTGGATTCTTGGTTAGCTGAAAAAGCCTTACAAATTATGGAAAATGCCTTAACCGCCAATAAAAACAATATTGATGCGGTTGTGGCTTCTAATGATGCGACTGCGGGTGGGGCAATTCAGGCATTAAGTGCGCAAGGTTTATCTGGTAAAGTGGCGATTTCTGGGCAAGATGCGGATTTAGCCGCGATTAAACGGATTATTGATGGTACTCAAACGATGACGGTGTATAAACCGATTACTACGTTGGCAGATAAAGCAGCAGAAATTTCTGTAGCATTAGGTAAAAATGAAAATGTGCAATCCAATAGTACGTTGAATAATGGCTTAAAAGATGTGCCCGCCTATTTGTTAGATCCGATAGCTGTCACTAAAGATAATATTGATGAAACAGTAATTAAAGATGGCTTCCACAAAAAAGAAGCAGTATATCAATAAGTGAAAAGTGCGGTAGAAAATTAAAAAATTTTTGGTTTTCTTACCGCACTTTAACCGATATGGAGAAAACGGGTATGGCAAATTTATTGGAAATGCATAATATCACCAAAAAATTTGGTGATGTGGTAGCGTTAAATAATATTTCCATTTCCTTAGAAATGGGCGAAATTCTGTCATTGTGTGGCGAAAATGGTTCGGGTAAATCTACGCTGATGAAAGTGTTATGTGGCATTTATCCACACGGTGATTTTCAAGGCGAGATTACTTTTGCAGGCGAAAAACTGGTCGCTAAAAATATCAAAGATACGGAGTCAAAAGGCATTTCGATTATTCATCAGGAATTGACCTTAGTAAAACAGATGTCCGTGTTGGAAAATATGTTTTTAGGCAATGAAATTACTCAATTTGGCATAACCAACGACAATGAAATGTACCTGCGTTGTCAAACCTTGCTGGAACAGGTGCAACTTGATGTGGATCCCAACACGAAAGTGAGCCAATTAGGTTTAGGGCAACAACAGTTGGTGGAAATAGCCAAAGCCTTAAATAAACAAGTACGGTTACTGATTCTTGATGAACCCACTGCCTCACTGACAGAAAAAGAAACGGCAATTTTATTAAATCTGGTCAAAGAGTTAAAAGCACATAATATTGCTTGTATTTATATTTCACACAAACTCAATGAAGTAAAAGCCATTTCTGACAAGATTTGTGTCATTCGAGACGGAGAGCATATTGGTACACATTTAGCCACAGACTTAAGCGAAGATAACATTATTACCATGATGGTAGGGCGTGAAATCACTTCGCTTTATCCTGTTGAACCCCATGAGATTGGCGAAGAAATTTTGCGAGTGGAAAATCTTAACGCATGGCATACCATCAACACACATATTAAACGGGTAGATAATGCCCATTTCGCCTTACACAAAGGGGAAATTTTAGGCGTAGCAGGGCTTGTAGGATCAGGACGAACCGAAATGGCACAATGTCTGTTTGGTTCTTATTTAGGCAAATATCAAGGCGATATTTATCTTGAAAATCAAAAAGTAGAGATTAAAAACTGCACGCAAGCCATTGAACGCCATATTGTTATGGTACCTGAAGATCGCAAAAAACATGGCATTGTTCCCATTATGTCGGTGGGTAAAAATATTACACTGGCGGCATTACCCCAATTTTGTTTTGGCAAAAAAGTGATTAATGAACCGCTGGAAGAAACCATTATTAATCAATCTATTGCTAAATTGAAAGTCAAAACCGCTAGCGTAGATCTTGCCATTGGGCGGTTAAGTGGTGGTAATCAACAAAAAGCGATTTTAGCCAAATGTTTATTGCTCAACCCTAAGATCTTGATTTTAGATGAACCCACTCGGGGTATTGACGTGGGGGCGAAATATGAAATTTATAAATTGATTAATCAATTAGCACAACAAGGCATCGCTATCATCGTGATTTCATCGGAATTGCCCGAAGTGTTGGGGATTAGTGATCGAGTGTTAGTCATGCACCAAGGCAAAATCAAAGCCGATTTAATCAATGATAATTTAACCCAAGAACAAGTGATGGAAGCCGCTCTTAAGGAGACATTATGAACAAATTTAAATCCATTAATTTGCAGATGTATATTCTGCTTATCGCCATCGTGGTCATTATGGTGTTTTTCTCATTTTTAACCGATGGGGCCTATTTAAGTGCCAGAAATATTTCCAACTTACTACGCCAAACGTCCATTACAGGCATTTTGGCGATTGGTATGGCGTTTGTGATCATTGCTGCCGAAATTGATTTATCGGTAGGATCACTCATGGGCTTATTAGGTGGCTTTGCAGCAATTACCAACGTGTGGTGGGGCTGGCCATTGTCTTTGACGATAATTGTTACCTTAGTGTTAGGATTATTACTTGGTGCATGGAATGGCTGGTGGATAGCCTATCAAAAAGTCCCCGCCTTTATTGTGACCCTTGCCGGTATGCTGGCTTTCCGTGGTATTTTAATTGGTCTAACCAACGGCACAACCGTTTCTCCCATTAGCCACGAAATGACTGCCATTGGACAAGGCTATTTATCTGATATTGTGGGGATGTTGATTGGTGTGGCAGCATTAGGCTGTTTTGCCCTTTGGGTTAGTTATCAGCGTAAAGTTCGTCAACGGCTCAATCTTCCCGTTCCAACGCTAAGCAAAGAAACAGCAAAATATGGGATAATCGCCGTTTTAGTGTTGGGTGCCATTTATCTACTTAATGATTATCGTGGCGTGCCATTCCCTGTATTATTGCTTGCCTTGCTTACCATCATCGGCACATTTGTGGCTCGTAAAACAACCTTTGGTCGCAGTGTTTATGCCATTGGTGGCAATATTGATGCAGCGAAATTATCAGGCATTGGCGTTGAAAAAGTCAGACTCACAATTTTTGCCATTAATGGCTTTCTGGTGGCAATTGCAGGATTGATTTTAAGTGCAAGACTGGGAGCAGGCGCCCCATCTGCAGGGCAAAGTGCTGAAATGGATGCTATAGCTTCTTGTGTCATTGGTGGAGCCAGTTTGGCAGGTGGAATTGGTAGTATTTACGGCGTGGTGGTTGGTGCGTTCATTATTGCTTTATTAGACAATGGCATGAGTATGCTAGATGTTCCAACTTTTTGGCAATATATCATTAAAGGGGCAATTTTATTGCTTGCAGTATGGTTTGATACGATGAGTAAGAAAAAAGTGTAAAATAAGGCAAGTTAAGCACCGTTTGTGAAAACTGCGGTGCTTTTTTGTATTGTTTTGCAAAATAATCTTTTTTATCTTATAGTTATCCGGAAACAAAGGAGAACCAAAATGTCACGACAACACGACAAAGTCGCCCTTCTATTCAATGCCAACAAAATCTATGATCGTGGTGTAATAGAAGGTGTTGGACAATATATTCAAGCGTCTCAATGTAGTTGGGATATTTTTGTGGAAGACGATTTTGTCTATCATCGCAACACCATTGAAAGTCTGTCCATTGATGGTATTATTGCGGATTTTGATGATCCTGAAACCGTGGAATTATTGCAAAATGTCAACGTTCCGATTATCGCCGTGGGTGGTTCATACCAAAATCCTCGCTTTTATCCCGATTTACCTTATGTGGCTACTGATAATTACGCCTTAGTGGAAATGGCGTTTTTGCATTTAAAACAAAAAGGGATTAACCGCTTTGCGTTTTATGGCTACCCAGCGGATACACCAAAACATTGGGCGTTAGAAAGACAACATGCCTTTTTACAGTTAATGGAAAAATATGAACAGGAATCCTATTATTATTTAGGCGATCAGACCCATTCACATAATTGGGTTGAATCTCAAGAGAAATTAGCTCAGTGGATTAAAACCCTGCCTGATTACACTGGTATTATTGCAGTAACCGATGCCAGAGCCAGACATTTACTACAAGCCTGTGAACATCTCAAAATTGCCGTACCTGAACAATTATGTATTATCGGCATTGATAACGAAGAATTAATTCAATACCTTTCTCGTATTTCCCTGTCTTCTGTACAACAAGGTACGGCACAAATTGGTTATCAAGCAGCAAAATTGTTGCATAAATGCTTGAACGGTATAAAGGTTGCTCATAAACCTTTACTGATTGCACCTTTAAAAGTCGCAGAAAGACGATCCACCGATTATCGTTCATTACAAGATCCTTTTGTAATTCAAGCAATGCACTTTATTCGCCAGAAAGCTTGCCATGGTATCAAAACCGAACAAGTACTGGATCATTTACATATTTCTCGTTCCAATTTAGAAGCTCGTTTCAAACAAGAAATGGGTAAAACCATTCATCAGGTAATTCATGAAGAAAAGCTCGCCCGAGCTCAGTATCTACTTCAATCTACTGATGTATCTATTCAAGAAATCGCAGAAATTTGCGGTTATCCATCATTACAATATTTTTATGCGGTGTTTAAGAAAGAATTCGGAGTAACGCCGAAAGAATTTCGATAATCTTTTTATTAATTATTTGACATATTTTTATCCAATCTAATAATGCAGTAATCTGATTATATTTAATCATTAGGATTGCAAATATTCATTTTTGTGATCCAGATCACAGTTTTTATTTTTTCGTTGCTTTATACTAACCGCCATCAAATAACCGAGATGATGATCATGAAAGTATTAGTCATTGCTGATGATTTTACTGGTGCTAACGACACAGGCTTACAGTTTCACCAACAACATATTAGCGTCGATGTGCTATTGAGTGAGTTTACTCAATATCAAGGCACAGCGGAGGTTGTGGTGGTGAATACGGATAGTCGGGCGATGAATTGTGCTGATGCACAACAAGCGATTTATCAAGTGTTCGCCCATGCAAAAGCGGAACAGGTTTATAAAAAAATTGATTCCACCTTGCGTGGCAATATTGGGGCAGAGCTTGCCGCTTGTTTGTCGGCGAGTGAACGTAAAATCGCCTTTGTATGTTCTGCGTTACCAAAAGCAGGGCGTGTGGTGCGTGATGGGATTTTATATGTGAATGATGTGCCGTTGTTAGAAACAGAATTTGCCACCGATCCCAAAACGCCGATTGTGTCGTCCAGCGTAAAAGCAATTATTGGCTGCCAAACAGATGTGCCTGTTTTTGAATTTAAAAAAATAGCGGAAAAAAACACCGCAGTTTCGGCGATTTATTCCATTATGGCGGAAAAGACTCAAGCGATTATCAGCTTTGATGCGGAAAGTGAACAGGATTTACAGCACATTGCCGAGCTAATTAAGGAAGTAAATCAACCTTGTATCGTAGCAGGTTCATCAGGGTTGGCTCAGTCTATTGCGGCAGGTTTAAGCAAAAAACCGATATTGTTTGTGGTGGGTTCTATGAGTGAAGTGAGTGGCAAGCAGGTGGATTATATTAAGGATAATGCACAGGTGGCAACACTGGCGATCAATATTAAAAATTTACTGCAAGATCAATGGTATATCAAAACGCTGATGTTATCCGCAAAAGCCGTGCTGAATAATCATCAACATTTATTGTTGAAAACCGAAAGTTCGCTCAATGACAGACTGAATATCTCGCTACTTTGTGCGGAGTTAAATTGTAGCCGTACGGAATTGGGCAATCAAATTAGCCAAAAAATCGCTTTATTCGTCAGTCAGTTATTAGAACAACAACAGTATCAATTTTCAGTGTTATTTTTAACAGGTGGCGACATTGCCTTTGCGGTGGCAAAACAGTTGCAATTAGATCATTACCAAATTGCTGGGAAAATTGAAGCAGGCGTGCCTTATGGCTATTTCCCCAACAGCCGAATTTCCGCCATTCCCGTGATTACTAAGGCAGGCGGTTTTGGATCCGTGCCATTGTTACAACGAATTTTAGACTATTTTAACTAAGGAGTTTTTATGCAACCGATTTTAGCGATCACCATGGGCGATGCGGCAGGCATTGGCCCGGAAGTGGTGATTAAAGCATTGGAAGATAAGCGGATTTATGAGCTGGCACACATTGTGGTGGTGGGTGATTTTAAGATTATGCAACGGGCATTAGCCATTGTGAAATCCGATCTGAAACTTCGCAAAGTGGCAAACGTGGACGAACTTAACAGCGAATTTGGCTACATTGATATTTTGGATTTAGACAATTTGCCTGCGGATTTGCCGTTCGCCCAAGTCAGTGGCGAAGCCGGGCTTGCCGCCTATGAATATATTGAAAAAGCGGTGGGCTTGGCTATGGAGAAAAAAATTCACGCCATTGTCACCGCCCCGTTAAATAAAGAAGCCTTGCACGCTGGCGGCAAGATTTTCCCTGGACACACAGAGATTTTGGCAGAACTGAGTGGCACTAAAGATTTTTCAATGATGTTGACCAGCGAAAGATTGAACGTCATTCATGTCACCACCCATGTGTCTATGCGGCAGGCGTGCGATTTGATTAAAACCGAGCGGATTTCTACCGTGATTGATCTTGCTCAAGAATACGCACAAATGCTTGGCTTTGCTGAACCGAGAATTGCGGTGGCGGGCTTTAATGCTCACGCTGGCGAACATGGTTTGTTTGGCGATGAAGACGAAAAAGAAATCGTACCAGCGGTGAAAGCAGCCCTTGCTAGGGGCTTAAATGTGCAAGGTCCACTGCCGCCCGATACATTGTTCCACCGTGCGGTGAATCTTGATGAATTTGATATGGTGGTGGTGATGTACCACGATCAGGGACATATTCCGATTAAATTAATCGGCTTTGAAAGCGGCGTAAACGTGACCACAGGCTTGCCATTTATCCGCACATCGGTGGATCACGGCACGGCGTTCCCCATTGCAGGAAAGGGCGTGGCAGACAGTCGTAGCATGACCGAAGCCTTGTATTTAGGTGCCAAAATGGCGAATCAGAAATTTGCGAAATAAGGAGCTACTATGTCTAAAGAACAGTTTAAACCAAAAGGTATCGTTGCCCCCGTGCTAACTGCATTGGACGACAACGAAAAATTCAATCCGCAAGCCTATCAAGAATACATTGATTATTTGATTAAGGCAGGGATTCACGGCATTTTTCCCTTAGGCACAAACGGCGAGTTTTATGCCTTTAATCAACAGGAAAAATTGGAGATTATTCAAGCCGCCGTGGAAGCCGTGGACGGGCGAGTGCCAGTGTATGCAGGAACAGGCTGTATTACCACCAAAGAAACTATTGAATTTTCTAATCAAGTAAAAGACTTAGGCGTGGACGTATTGTCGGTGATTTCGCCCTATTTTGTGTCCGTTAGCCAAGATGATTTATATCGTCATTTTGACACCGTGGCGAAAAATGTGGATGCCCCAATTTTGATGTACAACATTCCTGCTCGCTCAGGCAACAATATTGAAGCCAGCACAGTGAAAAAATTAGCCCAAGCCAACGCCAATATTATCGGCATTAAAGACAGCAGTGGTAATTTTGATAATTCCTTGAAATATATTGAAAATACCACCGAGAATTTGGCTGTGATGGCTGGCAGTGATTCGTTGATTTTATGGACATTGTTAGCTGGTGGCACAGGGGCGATTAGTGGCTGTTCCAACGTGTTCCCTGAATTAATGGTGTCTATTTACGAATATTGGCAACAAGGCGATTTTGCCAACGCCAACGCTGCTCAAAAGAAAATCCGAGCATTTCGCAATGTGATGCAAATGGGCAATCCAAATTCTGTGGTAAAACGTGCCGTACTTTTACGCGGACATAACGTAGGCCCAGCAAGAGAACCGTCAAACTGCGTGAACGAAGTGATTGATCGGGCGTTGTTGGATGTGTTTAAACTTTATTAAGCGGAGAAAAAAATGACAGCGATTTATTCCTTATTTAATCCAAGCAAAGTCATTGGCGGTGCGGGCAACCTTAGCCAAATTGCTGATGTAATCAAAGGCTATAACGCCACAAATGTAGTATTAATTACCGATGAAGGCGTATTTAAAGCAGGGTTAATCAATAAGCCAAAACAGTTGTTAGAACAGGCAGGTATTGGCGTGCATATTATTAGCAATGTGCCACCTGAACCGCCAATTTCCGCTGTGAATGAGATTTTTGAGCAATCCGTCAAATGCAATGCTGAAGCTGTGATTGGATTGGGTGGCGGCAGTGCGATGGATACCGCTAAATTAGTGGCGTTAATGTTGAATAATAAAGATATTGCATTAACGGAAGTCACTTCTGGAGCGAAAAAATTTGTTCATCGCAGTTTGCCAACTTTGATGATCCCAACCACATCTGGCACTGGTTCGGAAGCAACACAAAATTCTATTGTGTTGGATACAGAACGTGAGCTCAAAATTGGCGTAGTCGATGAAAAATTGGTGGCAAGTGCGGTGATCTTAGATGCGGAATTAACGCTCAGTTTGCCAAAACATATTACCGCAAACACTGGGATTGATGCCTTATGCCATGCGATTGAGTGTTACATTTCCAAAAAATCATCGCCATTTAGCGAGATGTTCGCTTTAAAAGCAGTGGAATTAATCACCAAAAATATTCGCACCGCATTTAACCACGGAACAGATATTCAAGCTCGTGAAAATATGTTGCTAGGTTCGTTTTTAGGTGGAGCTTGTATTGCCACATCCAGCACCGTAGCCGTCCATGCTTTATCTTATCCGTTAGGCGGAAAATATCATATTCCACACGGCTTATCTAATGCCATTTTATTGCCTGACGTGATGAAATTTAATTTGCCTGTATGTGAAGAAAAATTTGCCAATGTGGCGTTTGCTATGGGATTAGATGTACAAGGACTGACCCAGCGACAAGCGGCAGAAAAAATGATTGATGAGCTTTATGCGTTAATTCGTGATCTTGAGATTAAGTGCGATTTAACCGCCGTTGGCATTAATGAAGATGTGTTAGATGAATTATCCGAAGCAGCATTAAGCGTGAAAAGATTGTTAGATAATAACCCAAAACCAATGAATAAAGATGATATAAAAACCATTTATCGCAAATTAATTGCATAACCAAACCACAAATGAGAGGATCAAAAATATGCGTAAATTTAACCGCACTTTAAAAGTACTTTTCTCTACTCTGGTGTTTTCTGCCAGCGTTTCCGCTAATGTTGAGAGCAGTTTGATTAGTCAGCCACCGGGCAATGGTTGGTACACTTATGCCACCACATTCAGCCGTTTAATTCCTGAAGCAACCAACAATGAATTTAAATTAAAAGTGATTCCACGTGGGGGTGGTATGACCAATCCTGTGGTAGTGAACGATGCCAAAGCAGATTTTGGTTTTGCCACATCTAATGCCATCGTGTGGGCAAGAGACGGTATTACCGAATTATATGAAGGCAAACCCAACAAAGATTTGCGTTTAATCTTTGACGGCATGCAAGAAGGGCATACTATCGTAGTCGCTCGTAAATCTTGGGTAGAATCCACCGGCAATGACAGCTTAGAGAAAATTGTTAATGCGGATAAAGTGGTGATTGCCACCAAACCAACAGGCTCACAAGTGCCAATTATTGTAGATTTTATTTTTAAATCTCTTGGTACGGATTTTGAAACCATGAAAGCCAAAGGTAAAGTGGTACAAATCAGTAGCGGACAAGCCAGCCAAATGTTGCGTGATAACACCATTGATGTGTATATTGACAACGTGCCAGCGATGCACCCGAATTTGACGGAAATCACTTTAACCAATGATATGGTGTATATTCCTTATCCACAAAAAGTGCTTGATGATTTAGCCAAATTGGGCTTGCCAACAGGAACAATGCCAGCGGATACTTATCGTGGTCAAACCGCAGATTACATCAATCCAGTGAGTGCCACCGTATTTGTGACACATGCGAAAGAAGATGAAAACACGGTTTACCAAGTCACTAAAGCCTTAGTGGAAAATCAAGCTAAACTTAAAGAAACTCACCCACCACTTGCGTTCTGGAAACCAGAAAATATTGCCAAAAACGCAGGTATTTTTGAACTCCACCCAGGAGCAGCAAAATATTTCCGTGAGCAAGGTTGGATCAAATAACCCCTTGCAATCTCTAGCGTAATGGCATCTATTTTTGGTTGCCATTACGCCCACATCTCACATAAGTAAATAAAGGGTATTTCTATGACATACGCTAATTTCTTAAAATTGCTTTCTGCTGTGCTGGGCATCGGTTATATTGCCTTTTTATTACAGCAATTTTTTGCCCCCATGTCGCCGTTAATGGCTGCCAGTGTCCATGTTTATATGGCAACGGCGCTGGTGTTTTGCTTTCAGCCTTTGACATTTAAAGATGACAAATTACCTTGGTTAAGCCGAGCGATTGATTTATGTTGTATTGGGGTAACGCTTTATATTTGTTACCATTATTACACTTCTACGGCAAGATTAGAATCTCGTCTTGAAATGATTGATGATGTATTGTTTGCTGATAAATTCGCTTTTGTAGCAGGACTTTTAATGCTGTTTGAAGCCGTCAGACGATCTGTGGGATTTTCCTTGCTTTCCGTGGTGATTGTTTTTGTTCTTTATGGATCTTTCGGTCCTTATTTCCCTGGATGGACAGCCTTTGAAGGCTTTTCATTAGACACGATGGCAGAATTAATCAGCATGCAAACCGAAGGGATCTTTGGGATTACAGCAAGTACTGCGATAAACTTTGTGTTTTATTTCGTGTTGTTTGGTTGTGTATTTACCATGACGGGCGGTGGTTCAGTATTTATTGATTTAGCCATGAAAGCGACAGCTCGTTTAACAGGCGGATCAGCGAAAATGTCCCTATTGGGTTCAGCCTTATTTGGTATGGTCAGCGGTTCTGCAGTAGCTAATACCACATCTACGGGCGTACTCACCATTCCGATTATGCAACGCTCAGGCTACACCAAAGAACAAGCTGCTGCTACCGAAGCCATTGCTTCCACTGGCGGACAATTAATGCCACCCGTTATGGGTATTGCCGCTTTCGTGATGGCGGATATGTTAGGGATTCCTTACGTTGAAATTGCCGCTGCTGGCTTAATTCCTGCCGTTGCCTTTTACTTTGCTTTATTCGTTATTGTGGATTTACGAGCGAGAAAAACAGGAGTAGGTAATATCAATGCTAAAGATTTGGTGATTGAGCCGATTTTACCAAGAATCCATTTACTGTTTTCACCATTGTTATTAGTGGTGGCATTAGTGGCTGGTTATTCCGCTCCCTATGCTGCCTTTGTGGGAGCAGTGATCGCTTTGCTTGCACCTTTGTTACGCAAAAATACACGTTATAATCTCAAAGAAATTTATCCAATGCTAATTGATACCGCCAAACAAATGGCGTGGGTATCTGTGCCGTTGGCATCAGTTGGGATTATTATGGTGGTGGCAACTCAATCTAACCTTGCTTTTAAATTCGTTGAGATTTTAAGCGATGTGGGGACAGGCAATCTGTATTTATCCCTACTTATGGTGATTCTTGGTTGTATCATTATGGGTATGGGCTTACCGACTGTGGCAGCCTATATTATTGGTGCGATTATTTTTGCTCCCGCCTTAACGGATATGGGGATTGATAAATTAGCCGCCAATATGTTTATTATGTATTACTGCGTGCTTTCAATGGTGACTCCACCAGTGGCACTTTGTTCTTATGCTGCCGCAGCCATTGCCAACAGTGATTCATCAAAAACAGGTTTTATTGCTTTCTCATACGCACTGGTGATTTTCTTAATTCCATTCAGCTTTATCAGCGATCCCGTGGTGTTATGGAAAGGCAGCATGGGAGCAATTTTAATTGCTTTTGTAGGTATGCTTGTTGCCACATTCTGCTGGGCAGTATTCCTACAAGGCTGGCTCAAGAAAAATCTCAACTGGGTCGAAAGAATCATTTTCTTAGCCATCAGTTTAGGTATTGTGCTAGAAAAATCTAACACGCTACTTTGGTTTGTTTTCTTAGGTGTCGCCGCTGTGATGATTGCTTGGTGTTGGAAATCAGGCTCAGTTAAAAACAAACTCGCTCAAGCATAATAAAAAGGAAGAATAACAATGACATTAACAACAAATAACGACGTTGTCGCTGACGGCAAAGTGAATGCCATTAATGAATATATCAGTACAGCCATGATCCCTGTACTCTGTCCACAAAACCACGCATCCAACTTGTTTGAATTGCCAAACGGCGATTTACTTTGCACTTGGTTTGGTGGCACGCAAGAAGGTGTGGCAGATATTTCCATTTATCTTGCTCGTTTAGAAAAAGGCAGCAAACAGTGGTCAACCCCACAAAAATTGTCTGACGATCCCACTCGTTCCGAGCAAAACCCGATTTTATTTCTTGCTCCCGATAATGTGTTATGGTTACTTTGGACTGCACAAATTTCAGGCAATCAAGATACGGCTATTGTGAGATGCCGAAAATCTCGTGATTTTGGCGTAACTTGGGGAAACATTGAAACCCTATTAGATCAGTCTGGTACTTTTGTTCGTCAACCGATAGTGGTATTAAACAATGGCGATTGGTTGTTGCCTGTGTTTTATTGCGTGGTTGAGCAAGGGGAAAAATGGGTCGGCAATAACGATTATAGTGCGGTGAAAATTTCGTCAGATTTCGGCAAAACATGGCGAGATGTCATCGTGCCAAATAGCGTAGGTTGCGTTCACATGAATATCACCTTGGCAAAAAATGGATCGCTGATTGCGTTATTCCGTAGCCGTTGGGCGGATCATATTTATCGCAATGTGTCTGATGACAATGGTAATACTTGGTCAGATCCTGTGCCAACCACATTGCCTAATAATAATTCATCTATTCAAGTAACGACTTTATCTAACGGCGATTTGGCTTTAGTGTTCAATAATTCTAGCCAGCTAGATGCCACAGAACGCAGAACATCGCTTTATGATGAAATTGAAGATGAATCCGCAGACGACAAAGTGATGATAAATCAAACCAAACACGGCAAAACCGCATTTTGGGGAGCTCCACGAGCCCCAATGAGTTTAGCCATTTCGCCAGACTTAGGCTTAACTTGGCAAGTGGTGAAAAACCTTGATGAAGGTGATGGTTATTGTATGAGCAATAATTCCCAACAAAAAATTAATCGGGAATTTTCCTACCCAAGCATTATTCAAGGGCAAGATGGCACGATTCATATTAGCTACACTTATTTCCGCCAAGCGATTAAATATGTCCGCATTACAGACGTGAATTTAATTAAGGAATAACCATGATCGCTGGAAATTTAAATCAATTAGCGTTGGCATCTTTGCCAGTTGAATTAGCTAACATATTAGCCGAACCCGAAGTGAGTTTTTCCAACTTGATTACATTGGCAGACGGAAAATATGAAAAACAAGGGGAATCGTGGTTTTATACGGTCGGTGATTTTCAAACATCACCGAAATCAGCTCGCCATACCGAATATCACAAGGAATATTTGGATATTCAGGTGGTATTGAATGGCGAAGAAATTATTGGCTACCAATTAGAAAATGTGATTAATAGCCCATTGCCAGAGAAAAAGCCCGATTTTTACTTGCTAGAAAATCCACAACTGAACAATGAAATTCATTTAAAAGCAGGGGATTTTGCAATTTTCTACCCAGGTGAGCCACATCAAGCGTTGTGCATGGTGAATGAGCCAAAGACTGTTCGTAAGGCAGTGTTTAAAGTGCCAAAAGGGTTGGTTAAATAGGCATGGAATAAAGGTGATCATTGTAGTCACCTTTTTATTTGAATTGCAACCTGTCATTTGTTAGAATTATGCCACCAATAATCAGTGACTGTAAATAATGAGCAAGACGGACAAATTACTACAAAAATTAAGGAAAGAACCGCCCCCTAGAAATTTTACATGGGAAGAACTGAAAACATTATTGATTGGACTAGGCTTTGTTGAACAACAAGGTAATGGTTCAAGAGTAAAATTTGTGCATGCTGAATTACAATATCCCATTAGTTTGCATAAACCACACCCTGGTAATGAATTGAAATTATATGTTGTTGAGCAAGTTAAAATTGCCTTAGACGAATTAAAACTAAATTAGGTGGAAATATGGAAAAAGTACTTGAATATAAAGGTTTTATCGGTAGTATTGAATTTTCTCTAGATGATAATGTGCTTTATGGTAAATTATTATATATCAATGGGTTAGTCACTTATGAAGGGCGAGATTTAGAAGAATTACGTCAAGAATTTCAACTCGCAGTGGATGATTATCTTGAGTTTTGCCAAACGCAAAATATTCAACCATTAAAATCATTTAATGGTAAATTTAACGTCAGAATTTCCCCTGATTTACACCAAAAAGTAGCCTTTATTGCCGCTAAACAAGGCGTTGCACTTAATGCCGTAATTAGCCAAGCCATTGAAAATGAAGTGCGACATTCAGCTCGGTTGTAAACATCGCCTAGCATTTGACGATAGTCTTAAATAGGATTGAAATAAAGGTTATCATTGTGATAACCTTTTAATTAAAGTTAGGAAGAATCTAGCTGTAATCAATATGTTAATAAACATTTCCATTAAACAAGGAGTATAGTATGTTAAAATCCAAACTACTGTTAGTGGCATTATTGTCAACATGCTCACTTACTGCGGTGGCTAATACTACGGATATTGAAACCTTACAGCCACAAACTAATTATCAACAGTTGATAACGCAACGACAGGTTGTTGATCAATTAATTGAACAGGCTGTCAATATTCAAAAGTCGCCTGCGAGAGTTTCTCACGCTGGGTTTACGGCTAAATTGCCAAGTAACATGGAAAGAATAGCTGAGCTATTATTGCAAGCATACGAATTAGAACCTTACCGAGTTGATTTTTTATTTGGTGCGGCAAATGCGAATATTTATAATGGCAATGTAGATAAAGCAATCCCTTTGTATGAGAAAGTATTAACTATTGCACCTGATGATGTGAAAGCGCATATTTATCTTGCTAGTTGGTATCGTTTTAAACAAAATAAAACGGAAAGTGAAAAATATTTTGCACGCCTTAAACAATTATCCCCCGAAAAAGCCAGTTTGTTAGCGAAAGTATTTACATTGATTGATCATAATGCAAATCAGCCTATTGTAGATAAATTAGATAACTCTTTAGGAGACGATTCAGCCATAATTACCTTGGGCTATGCACTCAATCCTGATGGTTCAATGCACGATATTCTTATTCAGCGACTAGAAAAAACCCTTGAATTAGCGAAGCAAAATCCACAGAGTTTAATTATTGTTACTGGTGGTGTACCACAAAATAATCATACCGAAGGTGATTTGATGAAACAGTGGTTAATCAGTAAAGGCATACCTGAAAAACAAATCTATGCGGATAATTATGCAACGTCTTCCGTTGATAATGCCCTTTTTTCTCGCTATGCCCTTGCTAAACACCACATAAAAAACGCCGTTTTGATTAGTTCTGGAAGCCATGTTAGACGTGGACAAACCTTATTTGAAATTGCTTTATGGGAAAGCGGACCTACAGATATTAAATTACAAAGCGTTTCCGCTTTAGATAAGCCTTTAGAAGAATTACAGAAAATTGCTGAAAAAGACTTATTGGGAATTTATCGTGATAGCTTAAAAACACTCGGCTTGCCGACTTTTAATAGCGGTGTATTACACGATTAAAGAGTACATTAGATAGGTGATCAAAAATTTGATCACCTTTTTATTATAAGAATATCACCAACGATATACTTTTAAATATGCCGTAACTTCTGATGTTCATATACAAATCTAGCATATTGTTTATTTATAACAGATAAAATATACAAAATATTTTTAAAAACTATTTTTACATCTTGAATGTGTAATAATTCCCAACAAAAAATTAATCGGGAATTTTCGTACCCAAGTATTATTCAAGGACAAAACGGCACGATTCATATTAGCTACACTTATTTCCGCCAAGCGATTAAATATGTCCGCATTACGGACGTAAATTTAGTTAAGGAATAACCATGATCGCTGGAAATTTAAATCAATTAGCATTGGCATCTTTGCCTGTTGAGTTAGCTAGAATATTAGCCGAACCCGAAGTGATTTTTTCTAACTTAGTTAAATTGGCAGACGGAAAATATCAAAAACAAGGGGGAATCGTGGTTTTATACGGTCGGTGATTTTCAAACATCACCGAAATCATCACGCCATACCGAATATCACAAGGAATATTTGGATATTCAGGTGGTGTTAAATGGCGAAGAAATTATTGGCTACCAATTAGAAAATGTCATTAATAGCCCGTTGCCAGAGAAAAAGCCCGATTTTTACTTGCTTGAAAATCCACAACTGAACAATGAAATTCATTTAAAAGTAGGCGATTTTGCGATTTTCTACCCAGGCGAACCACATCAAGCGTTGTGTATGGTAAATGAGCCAAAGACTGTTCGTAAAGCGGTGTTTAAAGTGCCGACAACAATTTTGAAAATAACTTAATAGCATTAATAAAAAATAGGTAATTAGTTTATGTAATTACCTACTATTTTAATTTATGCGTTATCTAAATAAGCAATAAATTCTCGATCTGTCAGCCATATCATCTGATAAAACTGTTTGTCGTTACTTTTATAACAGATCAAAGCAAAAAATTCACATAATGACCTGACCTTGTCATTCTGAAATACACAAATGAAACAACAATGATCTATCAGTTATAACTTATCAGTCATAATGGTATTTTCATTTAAATTAAGTAAGTTGCAGATTCACATCATTAAATCCGCCCAATTCTTCCACCATCTTATCTTCCAGCCCCGAATCTGTAATAATATCCGACAGCTCATTTAGTGAGCTGGCGTGGAATAAGGAAAATTTGCCATATTTACTGCTATCTGCCACCAATACTTTGCGTGTGGCGTTTTGCAGCAACAATCTTTTTAAACAGGCTTTTTCTTCCGTAGGGGCGGTAATACCTTGTGCAGCACTCCAAGAATTGCAACTCACAAAGGCAAAATCAGGATAAATATTTTGTAATAATTGTGTGGTTTGATTGCCGATACAAGATTGGCTGCTGGTATCAATTTTTCCTCCCGTCATGATCACTTCCATTTGTTTATATTCTGAAAGTAACAGAGCAATATGTAAATCTGTGGTGATAACTCGCAGTGGAATATGGCTAATTTTTCTTGCAATACAAAGGGTTGTAGTACCAGCATCTAATACAATCGCATCACCTGCTTTAAGCAAAGAAACCGCATAATCGGCAATACGTTCTTTCTCCGCAATTTGTTTTAACTTTTTCTCATCGGTAGTGGGCTGAAACGGCACAAATTGGTTTAATGCCACGCCACCGTGCGTACGAATAATAGATCCTTCCTGATCTAACTTAATCAAATCCCGGCGAATAGTGGCGGGTGATGAATCCGTCACTTTGACCAACTGCTCAACTGTTGCCATATTATGGCTTTTGAGATAAAGCAAAATCAATTCTTGTCGTTCTTGATACATAATCTTTCCTAATTCAACATCTTCTTCAACTGATACAAATAGCTCAATGCCTGTTTTGGGCTTAACTCATCTGGATCGAGTTTTTCTAACATTTCTAACACTTCGTTTTTAGTTTCATCTTCATTTAATAAAGGTAACTCTGCCTGCAGAGATAAAATGTCAGATTTTTTTACCGCACTTTTGCTTGATAATTTCTCAAGCTGAGTTAATTTTTGTTTTGCCAGCTTAATCACATTTTGTGGCACACCCGCTAAAGCTGCCACGGCTAAACCATAACTTTTACTGGCGGCACCGTCTTGTACGCTGTGCATAAAGGCAATGCTGTTATTATGTTCTAGGGCATCTAAATGCACATTCATTGTGCCAGCAATCTGTTCTGGCATGGCAGTAAGTTCAAAATAATGGGTAGCAAATAGCGTTAAACTACGAATCTTTTTAGCTAACCATTCGGCACAAGCCCACGCCAGTGATAAACCGTCATAGGTAGATGTGCCACGTCCTATTTCATCAATCAAGACTAAACTTTGTGCGGTGGCTTGATGGAGGATATTTGCCATTTCGGTCATTTCTACCATAAAAGTGGATCGTCCCGATGCCAAGTCGTCACTTGCCCCAATACGGGTGAAAATACGATCAATAGGACCAATCACTGCTCGTTCTGCGGGGACGAAACTACCGATATATGCCATTAAGGTAATCAATGCGGTTTGTCGCATATAGGTACTTTTACCGCCCATATTTGGTCCCGTGATAATCAATAAATGACGCTGTTGATTGAGTTCTACAGGGTTGGCAATAAAAGGGTCTTTCAATACTTGTTCTACCACAGGGTGGCGACCATTTTCAATTTTTACCCCAATTTCATCGCTAAATTCAGGTTGCACGTAATTTAGCGTTTCTGCCCGTTCGCTCAAATTAACCAATACATCTAACTCAGCAAGGGTAAGACTGGCTAATTGTAGATCACCTAAGTGTGGTAGAATTTGATCGAAAATTTCATCATAAAGCTGCTTTTCTAACGCCAAACTTGCCCCTTTGGCTTTGAGGACTTTATCTTCGTACGTTTTTAATTCAGGAATAATATAACGTTCGGCATTCTTCAAGGTTTGACGGCGAACATAGTGAATCGGTGCTTTGTGAGCTTGCCCTTGGCTAATTTGAATGTAGTAACCATGTACCGCATTAAATCCGACTTTCAAGGTATCAATCCCTGTGGTTTCTCGTTCACGGCGTTCTAAATCTTCTAAATATTGGGTTGCCCCTTGGGCTAGACTTCGCCATTCGTCTAATTCTGCATGATAGCCTTCGGCGATCACGCCACCGTCACGGATTAACAGAGGCGGATTGTCAATAATCGCCCGTTCCAGCAAATCTAAAATGCGTGGAAATTCGCTAATTGATAAGGAAAGTGCGGTGAATTTTGGTGAAATTTTGAGAACTTGATTAATTTCGGGTAATTGTGCCAACGCCAAACGTAAACGAGAAAAATCTCTTGGGCGAGCGGTGCGTAACGCAACTCGAGCTAAAATCCGTTCCATATCGCCCACTTGTTGCAACAAGGGTTGTAGTTGAGCAATTAAATCAAATTGCAAGATTTCCGCAATATAGCTATGGCGTAAACGTAACTTTTCCACTTGACGAATGGGTTGATGTAACCAACGTTTTAATAAACGGCTCCCCATGGGTGTAACACATTTATCCAACACCGCAGACAAGGTATTTTCGCTCCCACCAGTTAAATTTTGGGTCAGTTCAAGATTGCGTCTGGTGGCGGCATCTAATTGAATATTCTCATTATTTTGGATTAAACTGATACTTTGAATATGGGGTAATGCAGTACGTTGGGTATCCCTGACATATTGAATTAAACAGCCTGCGGCACACAAACCGAGAATCGCTTTTTCAACCCCAAAAGCAGTGAGATTTTGCGTACCGAATTGACGATTAAGTAACTGTATAGCGGTCGCTAATTCAAATTCCCAAATAGGACGGCGGCGTAAACCCTTGCTGTTGGCAAGCATATCCATTTCAGCAAAATCTTCGCAATACAATAATTCGGCAGGCGCTAAACGTTGTAATTCGGCTTTTAAGGTTTCTTTATTTTCAGGTTCGCTAATTTGAAAACGCCCTGAACTCATGTCAATGCTGGCTAAACCAAATTTATCTTTTTCTTGATAAACCGCCACAATCAAATTATCTAAACGTTCAGGTAACAGATTTTCATCACTCACCGTACCAGGTGTGACGATGCGTACAATTTTCCGCTCAACAGGACCTTTACTGGTAGCAGGATCGCCAATTTGTTCACAAATCGCCACGCTCTCGCCCAACTGTACTAATTTTGCTAAATAGCCCTCTACCGCATGATATGGCACGCCTGCCATAGGAATCGGCTCTCCTGCGGAAGCTCCCCGTTTCGTCAGTGAAATATCTAACAGGCTTGACGCTTTTTTAGCATCATCATAAAACAACTCATAAAAATCGCCCATGCGATAAAACAACAGAATATCGGGATTTTCTGCTTTTAGCGTTAAATATTGTTTCATCATGGGGGTGTGATTTTCAAAATTCTGCATAAAAAACTCATTGAGATTAGAAATGTTTAGCGAGATTATAGCAAAAAGTGCGGTGCTTTTTATGGGAGTTTTGGGATATTTATAGAAATTGTGATGATTTTTTAAAGATCATGTGTTTCTACTTGGTGTTAATCAGGTAGAAACACATTTCAGCAAAAAGCCCATTAAATATTCAGCATTTCCGCATCATCAATAAAATACTGATTCATATCAAAGGCTGGTTTGGCATCTTTATCTTTACCGATAATCCGAGCTGGAACGCCAGCAGCAGTGGCATATTCTGGCACAGGCTGTAATACCACGGAATTGGCACCGATTTTGGCGTATTTACCCACTTCAATATTGCCAAGAATTTTGGCACCCGCACCAATCATTACACCCTCACGGATTTTTGGGTGGCGATCGCCTGATTCTTTCCCAGTACCACCTAAGGTAACACCTTGTAAAATAGATACGTCATTTTCAATCACTGCCGTTTCACCCACTACAATACCTGTTGCATGGTCAAACATAATGCCACAGCCAATTTTTGCCGCAGGGTGAATATCCACATCAAAAGCGACTGAAATTTGATTTTGTAAATAAATGGCAAGTGAACGACGGTTATTTTTCCATAAATAATGAGTAATGCGATAACTTTGAATGGCGTGAAAACCTTTCAGATAAAGCAACGGTGTGGATAACAATGCTACCGCAGGGTCACGTTGACGCACAGCGTTAATATCACAGGCGGCACTTTCAATAATACTTGGTTGAGATTGATAAACTTCTTCAATGATCTCACGTAAAGTAATCGCAGGCATATTGGCAGTAGCTAATTTATTAGCAAGAATATAGCTTAATACACTGCCTAAATTTTTATGCTTTAAAATCGTAGAATGAAAGAAACTGGCTAACATAGGCTCATGATCGACTAATTCTTTCGCTTCATCACGAATTTTATGCCATACATCATTTAACATAAATTACTCCTTATTCTTCTTTCTTCTCACGACTTAATAATGCCATAGCGGCATCTTTGGCGTTTTTATGATGAAATAATACTTGGTACATTTGTTCAGTAATCGGCATTTCAACACCCTGTCTTGCGGCTAATAATACCGCCTCTTTAGTATTGTAATAACCCTCAACTACTTGACCAATTTCATTCATTGCTTGTTCTGCTGAAACACCTTGCCCTAACATTAAACCAAAGCGACGATTCCTAGATTGGTTGTCAGTACAGGTTAACACTAAATCGCCTAAGCCAGACATTCCCATAAACGTATTGGGGTTCGCTCCCAATGATACGCCTAAACGACTGATTTCTGCAATACCACGGGTAATCAAGGCGGTACGGGCATTTGCACCAAATCCGATGCCATCTGAAATACCAGCGGCAATCGCAATAACATTTTTAATCGCACCGCCCAGTTGTACCCCAATCATGTCTTGATTTAAATAGACACGAAAATGTTTACTACAATGAATACGATTTTGCAGTTCAACGGCGAATTGCTGATCATTAGCAGCTAAAGAAATTGCAGTCGGTAAACCAGCGGCGAGTTCCTTGGCAAAAGTTGGTCCAGATAAAATTGCTAAAGGATAATGATTACCTAATTTTTCTTGAATAACCGTTTGTAGTAAGCGACCTGTATCTCGCTCTAAACCTTTGGTCGCCCACGCAATACGGCTATCTGGACGTAAATACGGTTTAATTTGGTCAATCACATCGGCAAAAACATGACTAGGTACAACAATTAATAAATCTCGTGATTTTTGCACCGCAGTTTCAAGATCTTCTTCTATATGTAATGCGGATGGAAACATAATATTTGGTAAAAAACGAGCATTTTGTCGTTCTTTTTCCAACTGGCGGCAATGCTCAACATTATGTCCCCACAGATAAGTAGGGAAATCATTGCGAGAAAAGGCAATCGCTAAAGATGTACCGTAGGAACCCGCTCCCAATACGCTAATCGGAGTTTGAATGGTCATATACAAATCCTTAGAAAAAAGCATCTCAAACAGAGATGCTCATTCGGAACAGCGGTTGTTTTGGTTGATATGTTCGACTAAAACAACCTTTAATTCATTAACAATAATTAATGAGCAGTTGGTTGTTCAGATTGTTGTTCTTCCTGCTCAATGCGACGTAAATGTTCCATAAACAACGCATCAAAATTTACTGGAGCAAGATTTAATGCAGGGAATGTACCACGATTCACTAAGCTAGAAATTAATTCACGAGCATAAGGGAACAACATATTTGGGCATTGTGAAGTTAAACAATGTGCCATTTGCATATCTTCTAAACCGCTGATACTAAATACACCCGCTTGTTTGACTTCACAAATAAATGCCACTTCTTTGCTGTCTTCTAAGGTGGTTTCAGCAGAAATGTTTAACACTACTTCATATAAATCATCACCTAATTGTTTAGCTTCAGTGCTTAAATCAAAGCTTAAATTTGGTTTCCATTCTTGGTGGAAAATTTGTGGTAAATTCGGTGCTTCAAAAGACACATCTTTTACATAAATACGTTGAATTTGAAAAACAGCTTCAGGTTGAGCTTGTTCTGACGGTTGTTGAACTGGGTTTTGAGTTTCTTCAGTCATATAAAATCCTTATTTCACTAATGGTAAATTGGCAGCATTCCAACCAGCAATGCCTTCTTGTAATACATATACTTCAACAAAACCTTGTTTAGACAAGATCTCCGCAGAAGTATTGGCAACGGCACCTGTAGCACAAACTAAAATGATCGGCATTTCTTTATGTTGTTCTATTTTGCCTAAATTATGGTTTTTAATATCAGTTGGCAAAAATTGTTTGCTATTAATAATATGACCACGTTTAAATTCATCAATACTGCGTAAATCGATCACCACCGCATCTTTATTATTGATTAACGCAACAGCTTGTGAATTATTGACTAATTTCACTTTACTTAAAGCAGATTTGACGAATACATAAATGGTTGCTATAAAAACAGCGACCCAAGCAACCACTAACAAGGTATGGTTTTTGGCAAATTGAGCTGCCAAAGGCATAAATTCTTCCATATTGTTCTCAAATGAAAATAAATAAAAGTAGGTGCTAAGTATAACCGACTTTCAGCTTGTTGCAAAAACTAATTTTAATTACACATTCAACCAAAAAGTGACAGGTCCATCATTGGTTAAGCTGACTTGCATATCTGCTGCAAATTGCCCCGTAGAAACCTGAATTTTTTCACCGCACTTTTTAACAAAATATTGATATAATTCATCTGCCATTTCTGGTGTTGCTCCTTTAGAAAAACTAGGACGCAACCCTTTTTGAGTATCTGCAACAAGGGTAAATTGTGATACCACTAATAATTCTCCACCAGCTTGTTGAACATTTAAATTCATTTTACCGTCAGCGTCCGTAAACACTCGATAATTCAGCACTTTTTCCACTAATTTGTCGGCTTTGCTCTGATTATCTTGTTTTTCTACCCCAAGTAATACTAATAATCCGTTGCCAATCTCTCCGACAATTTGGTTATCCACTTCGACTTTGGCTTGGCTCACTCGTTGAATCAATCCAATCATGCTTGTTTTTCCTTAATTTTTTGGCTAATTTCTTGTAAATTCAATTCGCCTGATTTAATCAACCGCATATCATCTAATACCGCTGCTAATTGAGCCCCCAATAAAATAAATGTCCAGCTTAACCATATCCATAATAGCATGATCGGTAAGGTTGCCATTGCCCCATAAATTAACTGATAAGAAGGGAAAGTGGTAATATACCAAGCAAAGGCTTGTTTGCCCAAAGTAAAAAATACGGCAGCAATTAACGCTCCTGCGGCGGCGTGTTGCCAATACACTTTTTGATTAGGCACTAATAAATAAATCAGGGAAAAACTTAACCAAGTTAACAAAAAGGGGACAAACGCCAATAATTTTAAGCCAAAAGGCAAATTAATCCCGTCATTAAATAATTTAAAGGAAGCAATATAGCTAGAAATAGCAATACTTGCACCAATAAAAATGGGTCCAAGAGTTAAGATCGTCCAATAAATAGCGAAAGAAAACACCGGACTACGATTCTTGGCTCGCCAAATATCATTAAGGGTTTGATCAATAGACTTGATTAGCATTAATGCCACTACAATTAAACTAACCACCCCTACCGCACTCATCTGTTTGGAATTATTAACAAATTCATCAATATACTGTCCTACAACATCACTCGCAGAGGGGGCAAAATTAGTAAAAATAAATTGCTTTAATGAATCCGTCATTTCATTAAACATCGGAAAAGCAGAAAAAATAGCAAATATCACCATGACTAACGGTACAATGGCTAAAGTGGTGCTATAAGTGAGCGACCCTGCGGCTTGGGTCAATTTATTTTGTTGAAAACGTTGCCAAAAAACATTCAAAAATAACCAAATAGACGTTAAAAACTGATCATTTTTTTTCATAAGATTTTTCCTCTAAACTGCGGTACAATTTGCCATTATTTCTAAACTGAGAATTATTATGTTAGATATTGTTTTATATGAACCAGAAATTCCACAAAATACAGGTAACATCATTCGTTTATGTGCCAACACTGGTTTCCGATTACATTTAATTGAACCGCTTGGTTTTACTTGGGACGATAAAAGATTACGTCGTTCTGGATTAGATTATCATGAATTCGCCGAAATCAAAAAACATAAAACCTTTGAACAATTTTTGCAAACGGAGCAACCTAAACGATTATTTGCAATGACGACCAAAGGAAGCCCTGCACACAGTGAAGTGCGGTTTGAATTAGGTGATTATTTGATGTTCGGACCAGAAACAAGGGGAATTCCAATGTCAATTTTAGACAATATGCCAATGGAACAAAAAATTCGTATTCCTATGACGGAAAACAGTCGTAGTATGAATTTATCAAACTCTGTAGCCGTAGCTGTTTATGAGGCTTGGCGACAATTAGGTTATCAAGGTGCGGTGAATTTAACACGCTGAGAAAATATAACGAGCAAAAAAAATGCAATGAGAAATTGTAATATTTTTCATCGCATTTTTAACTTTAATTGCTTTCCAATAAGAGAATAACAAATCCCTTAGTATCCTAAACATACCCTACATAAAGTGTCCCCACACCTGTAAGATATGAGTTGAATTATAAGGAAAATCTTTTCTCTGTAAATCACAAAATTGTAAAGCTAAAGTAAAGATTATTGATTTTAAATGCAATTTTAAAGAAATTTATTTTTACAGTTGAGCAAATAAACGCCATAATTCGATCAATTTCTCAATTAAATTGCTATTTTTTGATCAAGTTTTGCACTCTCAAATGCCTTTTCAATGATATTTAATACCAAAATAACCTGCTCTAGGCTGACTAACTGCGGTGCTTTTTCCGTAATATTTGCATAAAGATTATCAAATAATGCTCGATAACTGGTTGCTACATTTGGATAAGCATAACGCACAACTTGGTTATCTTGTTCAGTATGTAAAATACCCCACGATTCTTCACTCTCAGCATTCCAATTCCCCACGGGAACAATACCGTTGATTAACAGATTTTCTTGCTGATCGGCTTTCGCCTTAAGGTAAGAACCTAGTTTACCGTGCAAGGCGAATTGTGCGTTAGTTTCTCGAACATATTTACTCGCAATCAGCGATACTTTTAAACCGTTAGCATAATATAAATGCACATCAAAATTATCATCCACCACCGAATCTTCATGCTGCGAACGAATATCCGCAAATACCGCTTGTGGTTTGCCAAATAAATACACCGCCTGATCAATTAAATGTACACCTAAATCATACATCAAGCCTGTGCCTTGTTCGCCCGTTTCTTTCCATTGTTTCGGATTTTTACTTTTAGCATAACGTTCCATACGGATTTCACAATCCACGGGTTCACCGATTAACCCTTTTTGTAAAATTTCTTTTGCGGTAGCGATATGACTATCCCAACGGCGGTTTTGATAAACATACAAAGTAATATTATGTTGTTTAGCTAACTCGCTTAACTCTAACGCTTGTTGTGCAGTTGCCACTAACGGCTTTTCTACCAACACATTTTTTTTCGCTAAAATAGCTTGTTTCACCATAGCATAATGGGTTTGATTTGGCGTAGTAATCACCACCAGATCGATCTCATCAGTTAATAATTCTGCGTAATCTCGCACAATTTGCACATCAGGCAACCATGCTTTCGCACGTTCAGTAGAACGCTCATACACTTTACGGATTTGGAAACGTGGATCGGATTTAAAAAAGGGGATATGGAAAAGGCGAGCAGAATAACCGCTACCCGCAATAGCGACATTAATGGATTTCATGATTTTTCCTAGTAAAAGACCCCATATTTACATACGGGGTTAAGCATATTACGCCTCGCTGTGGCTAGAAAAGATGCGGAGCATCGTTACTATTCATATCCCTGTACGTCAGTGCAGGGAATACAAATTATTGCACAAAATCCGCAAAATCCTTGATAAATTTTTGTAAATTAGCTTTTACGTCTTCGGAAGCAATCTCGCCTTGCTCATTAAATATGCCACCAAAAATGCCTGGCACTTGTGCCACGTTTGGTAACAATTTCATGTTCACATAATGAGCTGTGACTAAGGCTTTTAAACTTGCCGTTACATCAGCACCGTCAGTTGCTGTCACAGTCACAATACCAGCAGGTTTATCGATCCAAAGGCTTTCACCTGATGGGCGAGAACCAATATCCACAGCATTTTTTAATACTGCTGGAGTACTACCGTTATGTTCTGGGCTTACAAATAAAATCCCATCTGCTTCGCTAATTTGTTTACGAAAGCGGACATATTGTGCTGGGCTATTGTCGTCTAAATCACGGTTATATAGCGGAAGATCCGCAATTTCCAAGAAATTTAGTTGAATGCTGGTTGGTGCGATAGCTTTTAAATACTTAGCCACGATTTGGTTAAATGAAGTTTTGCTATTACTTCCTACTAATACTGCAATTTGTTTTGCCATAATAATTTTCCTCTTAAAATGTATTTTTTATCTTAGACCTAAGTTTAGACCAAATCAAACAGTAAAAATTCCACTTCACTATCTGTTTTAATTTTCAACTCTTGTTCTGCTTTAATCCCTAACGCATCACTGGTATTTAACTCAACCCCATTGACAGTTAGTTTTCCTTTAACCACTTGTAACCAATAACTGCGGTGAGAATTTAGGCTAATTTCTTCAGTACGGTTAGCTGCCAGTTGATAACGCCATAATTTCATATCCTGATAAATTTTAAAAGACCCGTCACTGGCATCTGGGGATAAAATTAAAGTTCCACCTTGTTTATCCTCAAATTTACCCTGTGCATATCTTGGGGTAATATTTTTCTGATTTGGAATGATCCAAATTTGATATAAATGCAAGGTTTCTTTTTCATCTGGATTAATTTCTGAATGAAAAATCCCACTACCAGCCGACATAATCTGAAATTCACCCGCTTTTACTTCGGTCTGATTACCCATACTATCTTGGTGAGCCACACGCCCGTTTAGTACATAAGTCAAAATTTCCATATTATTGTGGGGATGTTTACCAAAACCACGTACTGGAGCAATAAAATCTTCATTAATTACTCGTAAATGGGAAAAATGAATATGTTTTGGGTCATAATAATTCGCAAATGAAAAGGTATGATAACTTTCTAACCAGTCAGAGCAACCATGACCACGCTCATGAGTATATCTTGTTTGTAACACAATTCTGTTCTCCAATTAAATCTATTTTAACAAGTTTAACTGTTATTTGTTATGAGATAAATATTACCTTTATTGAAACATTATTAACTATAATGAAAATATATGCTTTGTATATCACCAAATAAAGTACAAAAACTGTGGTATTTTTTCGTTTTTTTTGTGTAGAATGATAAATAACGTCACAATATAGAAGAAAAGGAAATTTATTATGACCACAGTTATTCATACAGATAAAGCACCCGCAGCCATAGGACCTTATGTACAAGCTGTGGATTTAGGTAATTTAGTGCTGACTTCAGGACAAATTCCTGTCAATCCAGCCACAGGGGAAATTGCAACGGACATTGTGGCTCAAACACGTCAATCGTTAGAAAATATTAAAGCGATTGTCGAGCAAGCAGGATTAACGGTTAGCGATATTGTAAAAACCACTGTTTTTGTAAAGGATCTTAACCATTTTGCTGCCGTTAATACAGAATACGAACGTTTCTTCCAAGAAAATAATCACCCGACTTTCCCTGCTCGTTCTTGTGTTGAAGTAGCTCGTTTACCAAAAGATGTTGGCTTAGAAATTGAAGCCATTGCGGTTAGAAAATAAGTGGTAAAGATTATGGCATCACAATTTAAACTTATCGGCTTTGATTTAGACGGTACTCTAGTCAATAGCCTGCCCGATTTAGCACTTTCAGTAAATTCTGCTTTAGCAGAATTTAATTTTCCACCAGCAGAAGAAAGCCTAGTACTTACTTGGATTGGTAATGGTGCAGATGTATTAATTAGCCGAGCTTTGGATTGGGCTATGCAACAAACTGGTAAACCACTAGACGAACAGCAAATCCAGCAATTAAAACTGCGGTTTAATTTTTATTACGGTGAAAATTTGTGTAATGTGAGTCGTTTATATCCGAATGTAAAAGCCACTTTAGAACAGTTAGAAGCTCGTGGGTTTGTGTTGGCAGTAGTAACCAATAAACCAACTAAACACGTTCAACCTGTATTAAAAGCCTTTGCTATTGACCATTTATTTAGTGAAACCTTAGGCGGTCAATCTTTACCAGCGATTAAACCGCATCCAGCTCCACTTTATTATTTATGTGGTAAATTTGGTTTTTATCCACACCAGATGTTATTTGTAGGGGATTCTCGCAATGACATTCTCGCCGCTCACAATGCTGGCTGTGCAGCAGTAGGCTTAACCTACGGCTATAATTACAACATTCCGATTGCAGAAAGCCACCCTGAATGGGTGTTTGATGACTTTGCGGATATTCTAAAAATCGTTTAAACTGCGGTACAAAAATAGCAAGTTTTAAGGAACAAAAAATGACTAAACCAGTTGTATTAAGTGGCGTTCAGCCATCAGGTGAATTAACTATTGGAAACTATCTCGGTGCATTACGTCAATGGGTCAAAATGCAAGACGACTTTGATTGTCTGTTCTGTATCGTGGATTTGCACGCTATTACCGTTCGTCAAGATCCTGACAAATTACGTAAAGCCACTTTAGACGTGCTTGCACTCTATTTAGCCTGTGGAATCGACCCAGAAAAAAGCACCATCTTTGTGCAATCTCATGTACCTGAACATACGCAATTAGCATGGGTATTAAATTGTTATACTTATTTTGGTGAAATGAGCCGTATGACGCAATTCAAAGATAAATCCAGTAAATACGCTGAAAATGTGAATGTGGGCTTATTTACTTATCCTGTATTAATGGCGGCGGATATTTTATTATATCAAGCCAACCAAGTCCCCGTGGGCGAAGACCAACGTCAACACCTTGAAATCACGCGTGATATTGCACAACGTTTTAATGCTTTATATCCAAATGAAAAAGGGGAATTATTTGTAGTACCAGAAGCCTTTATTCCAAAAGCAGGGGCAAAAGTGATGGCATTGCAAGATCCTACTAAGAAAATGTCAAAATCCGATGAAAACCGCAATAACGTGATTACCTTGTTGGAAGATCCAAAATCTGTTGAGAAAAAAATCAAACGAGCTATGACCGATGGCGAAGAACCGCCTGTGGTACGTTATGATTTACAAAATAAAGCGGGGGTATCGAACTTATTAGAGATTCTTTCCGTGATTCGTGATGTGCCGATTGCGGATTTAGAAAAAGAATTTGAAGGTAAAATGTATGGTCATTTAAAAGGGGCGGTAGCAGAAAACGTAGTCAGCATGTTAACTGAGTTACAAGAGCGTTTTTATCATTATCGTAATAATGAAACCTTGTTAAATCAAATTGCATCGGAAGGTGCAAAAAAAGCCCGTGAACGTGCAGCCAACACCTTAGCCAGCGTTTACCAAGCCATCGGGTTTGTACCCGCCCAATAAACTTTTGTAGTAAATTATAGTCTAAATTAAGGTGTGATAACTCACGCCTTAATTTTTAGGAGCAAACATGAAAATTCTTAAATTTATTACCGCACTTTGTGCTTTAACGACTGCTAGCCTTGCTCAAGCGGTGGATTACAATATCAAATACAGTTCTAACTACTTAATGCCAGCTTATGTGCATTTTAGTGAGAATGGGGCAAATTATTCTATTAATGCCAAAATTAATGTACCGCTTTATAACATTCAATTTATTTCATCAGGTACACACGATAGCCGTAATTTCACAATGTTTAATTACAAAGATACTCGCAATAAAAACACCTACGCATTGGCAAAAATCAATGGTAAACAAATTGAATACGGTAAAGTAAAAAGTGGATTAAAAACCGAAAGTGTAAGTATGCCTGTTTATGATTTATTTACCATGGCATTCCAATTAACTTATTATGATAAATTACCCACCAATTTCATCATTACTAATGGTAAAAAACTTTATCCAATGAATAATGTTTTCGTGAAAAAAAGCGAACAAAATATCACAGTGTCAGGTCGAGCCATAAAAGAACTAACCTATACCTTTAAAACAGGTGATAAGGATATTATGGTCAAAAAATATCAAGACGAACAATTTCCACGTTATTTAAAATATACTCGTGATGGCGATAATTATGAGCTGACATTTAGTGAATTAATCAAGTAAGGACTTTTGGCAGTACAACAACGCTCGCCCCATTGAAAAATATGGGGCGAGCTTTTATCTTTATTCCCCAATTAAATCATAAATTTCTGCGTCTTTACGATCTAAATAATGGGTTGACTGGATACGACGAATCGTGCGAGATTTACCCCGAATTAACAAGGTTTCAGTGATAGCAAGATTACCTTTACGTTGAATCCCTTTTAATAGTTCACCATTGGTAATTCCTGTAGCGACAAAAGCTAAATTATCATCTTTGGCTAAATCTTCTAAACGTAAAATTTGATTAACCGCTATACCATTTTGTGTACAACGACGAATTTCATCTTCTGCTATTTTTTGATTTTCTGGAGTATCTTCCTTAACCTGATTACGTGGTAATAAACGTGCTTGCATATCACCACCTAACGCACGCACTGCTGCGGCGGTTACTACTCCCTCAGGGGCTCCACCGATACCGTATAGCATATCGACACCGCCATCAGGTAAACAACATAATAATGCACCTGCCACATCTCCATCAGGAATAGCTAATACTCTGGCACCCAGTTGCTGAATTTTTTTAATCACTTGATCATGACGGGGTTTGGCTAACACCATTACCGTCACTTGGCTCATGGATTTACCTAATTTTTGTGCCACTCGGCGTAGGTTTTGTTCAATCGGTAAAGATAAATCGATCATTCCTTTCATTTCCGCACCGACAACCAATTTTTCCATATACATATCTGGTGCTCGCAAAAAGGTTTGTTTACCACCTGCTGCTAATACAGAAATGGCATTAGATTGTCCCATTGCGGTCATTCTTGTACCATCAATCGGGTCAACCGCAATGGCGATCTGTTCACCTTTGCCAGTCCCTAATTTTTCACCGATATACAACATTGGTGCTTGATCAATTTCGCCCTCACCAATCACCACTTCTGCATCCATTTCCATTTGATTGAGCATAAAACGCATGGCTTTCACTGCCGCATCATCTGCCGCATTTTTGTCACCACGTCCTAACCAAGCAAAAGCGGCTAAGGCTGCCGCTTCGGTAATACGAGAAAACTCAATGGCTAATAATCTGTTCATTTTACAGTTCCTTATTATTAAATAAAATTTCCTTTATTTTAGCACCTGCATTAAGCCTTGTATTAAAAAATTCGCAGTAATAACTATTTTTTCTCATTTGCTACTTTTAAAACCTAGCATATATGGGTAGAATAACTGGCATACTCTCACGTTATTTTTGAAAGGAATTTATTATGTCATTAGAAATTTTAGATCAGTTAGAAGGCAAAATCCGACAAGCAGTTGAAACTATTCAATTACTTCAATTAGAAGTAGAAGAATTAAAAGACAGAAATCAACAAGCTCAACAAGCCTATGATGCGTTACGCAATGAAAACGAGCAATTAAAAATGGAACACGATAGCTGGCAAGAACGTTTACGTTCATTGTTGGGACAAATTGATAACGTATAATTCTATTTACAGAATAATGGGCAAACTTATAGTTTGCCTTATTTTTATCAAGCTATCACAAACCCCCATAGACCAAAACATACCGCAAAAGTGGTAAAATAGCGTTTATTCAGCAATATTGTGAAAGGTAATAAGGATAATCACCATGAAACAATCTGTTCGTCATCAGAAAATTATCGATCTGGTTAAACAAGAAGGCTATGTAAGCACGGAAGAATTAGTCGATATTTTAAACGTGAGTCCACAAACTATTCGGCGAGATTTAAATACCCTAGCAGAACAAGATCTTATTCGCCGTCACCACGGTGGTGCGGCACACCCTTCTTCCGCAGAAAATAGTGATTATGCCGATCGTAAAGAATTTCTATCGCAAGAAAAAAATAAAATCGCCCAAGCCGCGGCAAAGCTGATTCCCAATGGTTCATCATTATTTATTGACATTGGTACTACCGCCGAAGCCGTAGCAAATGCGTTGTTAAGCCATAAAGATTTACGTATCGTAACGAACAATATCAACGCTGCTCACATTTTAATGAAAAACGACAGTTTCCATATCACCATGGCAGGGGGAACATTACGTCAAGACGGTGGTATTATTGGCGAAGCCACCGTAGCGTTTATTTCACAATTCCGTTTAGATTTCGGCATTTTAGGTATTAGTAGCATTGATTTAGACGGCTCTTTATTAGATTACGATTACCACGAAGTGCAAGTAAAACGTGCGATTATCGAAAATTCACGCCAAACCTTGCTGGTATCCGATCACTCTAAATTTAATCGACATGCTATGGTAAAATTGGGAAACTTAACTGATGTGGATTATTTTGTGACAGATGGACTTTTGCCACCGTCTATTAAGGAACGGTTGGCGTTGTCCGATGTGACGATCATTCTGGGGCAAGAGTAATAAAATGAGGCATAGTAGAAAAAATAGTTCTATTTTCTAAATCGACTATACCTCTATTCACATTAGCTTATCTTTTTATCAGATTAGACTATTTACGATGTAAAAATTCCACCGCTGTATCTGGAAAATCCGTAAATACCCCTGTTGCCCCCGATTTGTTTAATAACGCATCATACATCTGATTAACATCACTAAAAAATTCAGGTAAGGCATCTTTACGAACCGTATAAGGGTGAAGTTCTAATTTCGTTTTGGCAATATCTTGTACCATTGGGGTTAATTTAATATCACCTAATTTAGATGTTTTATCGTCCACCAACATATACCAACCTGGTCCGACTCCGTCTGCATATTTCGCAATTTCTTGCATAGCCCCCGATTTAAACATCCAATCATAATTATAATTGACCCATTGACCTTGATTGTCCTTTTCTTCGGTTTCGTGCCAGTCGGTATAAGCCACTAGTTGAACCAATTTTAAATCCATACCCAGTTTTGGCATTAATTCATTTTTAATACGTTTTAATTCATTAAAATCAAAGGTCTGTAAATAAATAGGATCGGATTTATGCGTATAACCGTATTTTTTCAATACATTTAATACTTCAAGTGCAATATCTTTGCCATTTTGATGATGAAACCAAGGGGCTTTGATTTCAGGATAAATGCCTACTTTTTTACCTGTTGATTTTTCCAAACCTTGGATAAATTCTAGTTCATCTTCGAAAGTATGAATTTTAAAATGGGATTTCCACATAGGGAAACGATTTGGGTAAACCTGTTCTTGTTTACCATTTTCTAGTTTAAAATTCTCGGTCATATTCAGGCTTTGAATTTCATCTAAGGTAAAATCAATCACGTAGTAACGACCATCAGGACGATGACGGTCAGGAAATTTTTTCGCAACATCGGTTAAACCATCTAAAAAATGGTCATGAATAACAATCAAACGATTGTCTTTTGTCATCGCAAGATCTTGTTCTAAATAATCTGCCTTTTGAGCGAAAGCCAACGCCTTTGATTCTAAAGTATGTTCAGGTAAGTAGCCACTCGCCCCACGGTGAGCGATAACAATCTTATTTTGAGAGTGATCTGCCGCTTGCACTTGAATAGGGTTTACTAACCCAATAAAGGTTGACATAGCTAATGCTAAAGTTAGTTTGCTTAGTTTCATTGGAAATCTCCTTATCTTTATTGATAAAACTAAGGAACGATATATTGTATCGTTCCTTAATACATGAAATTAATTATTTACCATAGTGATCCGCTAATCTTGCTTTGTGTTTACCTTCTTCGACCATTACGATAAAGAGTAAGATAATAGCTAAAACACCACCTGTGATCATCACATAGAAACCGCCGTCCCAACCGTAGTATTCTGCTGCCCAACCAACGATCGCTGAAGCGGAAACAGTACCGCCAAGATAACCGAATAAACCTGTAAAACCTGCGGAAGTACCAGCGGCTTTTTTCGGTGCAAGTTCAAGGGCGTGTAAGCCGATTAACATGACAGGACCATAGATTAAGAAACCAACAGTGGTCATTAAAATAAAGTCGGTTAATTGATACGGATTTTCATACCAGTTGGCATAGTTAGCTAATTCTGCTTCTGGTGTAGCTGGATTTTTCCATAAGGCAACCACTGCAATGGTGGTTAAAATCATAAAGATAAATCCAGTTAAACCACGTTTACCTTTGAACACTTTGTCTGATACCCAACCGCATAATAACGTACCAGGGATCGCAGCTAATTCATAAATAGTGTACGCCCAAGCTGTGCCTTTAATATTAAAGTGTTTGACTTCGCCGAGATACACTGGCGACCATTTTAATACACCATAACGAATTAAATAGACGAATACGTTTGCGATAGCGATATACCATAACAATTTGTTTTTCAACACATAAGTCACAAAAATTTCTTTGGTGGTTAATTCTTGTTCGTTGGTTTTTTCATCATAGTTATCTGGATAGTCATTACGCCATTTTTCGATAGACGGTAAACCACAAGATTGTGGGGTGTCTTTCATCACAAAGTAAATGATGAATGAAACTACGATAGCGGCGATACCAGGATAGTACAGAGTTTGTTGCCACACATCTTTCGCTGTAGCTTGTACACCGTGCGTATTAAAATAAATCGCACTCGCTAATAACACCATTGCCCCAGGCACCATACCACCTAAGTTATGTGCGGTATTCCAAATAGATACGATCGTTCCACGTTCGGATTTAGACCACCAATGCACCATTGTCCGACCGCACGGAGGCCAACCCATACCTTGAAACCAACCATTTAAGAAAATGAGAGCAAACATAATCATCACACCCGATGTTGCCCAAGGCATTAAGCCCATACACACCATGCAAAGACCAGATAAAAACAAACCAAATGGTAAAAACACTTTCGGATTCGAGCGATCAGACATTCCCGCCATCACGAATTTAGATAAACCGTATGCCAAACCTAATGCTGAACCAATAAATCCCAACTCAGCTTTATTGTACATACCTGCTTCAATTAAGCCTTTTTGAGCTAAATCAAAGTTACCACGTACAAAGTAATAAGCGGCATAACCAAAGAAAATCCCTGCAAAAACTTGCCAACGTAATTGTTTATATCTTGCATCAACTTTGTCTGCGGGTAATTCCGCAATATGCGGTGCAGGTTTAAATGGACCAAACATAATGTTTCTCCTATGTGATTAAAGAGTATTAGAAATGATATTGTTTACATAACTGACGGAACTCGCTGACTTGTTGTTCCACCCAATCTGCATTTTTATTTAATTCAGGTGCAATATAATTTGCCACATCTTCTGCCACAGCTGAGGCTGCTCTTGCATCTAAAAATAACAAACGAATGCGGCGAGCTAACACATCTTCCAAGGTTTGTGCCATTTCTTCGCGTACCGCCCATAATGCTTCGGCATAAAGGAATGGATAATCTGGATGAATTCGGCTACCTAATTTGCTGTCACTAGCTGCAAGCTGTTCAATATATGTACGGTCACTGCCATAAAAACCAAGGTGGCTGTTCATATCTGCTGGATGATGTCCATGAATTTTGAGGTCCGTAGTCACACATTGTTTTTTAGGTAGAATATTGGCTTTCATCGCCACATCTAAAGCATCTTCTGCCATTTGACGATAGGTTGTCCATTTGCCACCAATAATATCCACCAACCCAGAAGAACTGATATGAATTTTATGACTGCGTGATACTTCTTTGGTACTTTTATTTTCCCCTTTCGGTGCTGCTAATGGACGCAAGCCCACAAATACGCTACGCACATCTGCACGAGTTGGTGCTTTAACGAAATAATCTTTGGCTGTTTGTAAAATAAATTCCACTTCCTGTTCTAACGGACGAGGTTCATATTCCGCATTTTTCACTAACGTGTCGGTTGTACCGACTACTAATTTATCATGCCAAGGTACAGCGAATAAAACCCGTCCATCGGATGTCTTTGGCACCATTAAAGCTGACTCATTCGGTAAAAATTCCCGATCAATCACAATATGGATACCTTGGCTTGGAACGATACCGTCCATTTCATCGGGGTTATCCATTCTGTTGATTTCATTAGTAAAGACCCCTGTCGCATTGATGACACATTTTGCTCTTACAGCAAAACTTTCGCCACTCAACACATCTCTCGCTTGTACACCACAAATCTTACCCGTTGTATTTTTATCCAAACCAACCACTTCACAATAATTGACTAAAGAAGCACCTTGTTCAATGGCGGTTTGAGCAAGATTAACGGCTAAACGTGCATCATCAAATTGACCATCATAATAGCAAACACCATTATTTAATTTTTCAGGTTTGACCCCTTTTAATGATTGATTGGCTTGGCTTTTGTTTAAATAACGGGTATGTCCAATACTGAGATCACCAGATAAACGGTCATATAACCACAGTCCAAAGGTATAATAATATGCCGTCCACCATTTTTCACCTGGAATCACAAAGGTTTCACTTTTGAATAAGTGCGGTGCGTTTTTGCTGAGTCTGCCACGTTCACGTAAGGCTTCTCGTACTAAAGCGATGTCGCCTTGGGCTAAATAACGCACCCCGCCATGTACCAATTTGGTACTGCGGCTGGATGTGCCTTTGGCAAAATCAACACGTTCTAATAATAAGGTAGAAAAACCTCGACTGGCGGCATCAACAGCAATACCCAACCCCGTGGCACCACCACCAATAATCACAACATCCCATTCACGGTCTGTTTTGGCTTGTTGTAAATTCTTATTTCGATTCATAATGAGATTCTCCCCAATGTCAAAACACAAAGATAAAATACTCTATCTTTTTCGCAAAAGAAATATCATTATTTCGAATTTGTGACAAAGATCACAATAATTTTCGTTTTTGCTCAATAATATTACTTATATTAGGGAAATGGCATAAAACGCTCAATTTATGAATGGGTATTAATACAAATACAGTGACTAAAAAACCCTAAACACTGCTCGCAAATAACTGGCTACCGCTTCATCTTTATTCAATCCGATTCGTTCTAAATCAGGTAAGGCAGTGAGTAATCTCGGATCAGCATTTGCCATGATACAACCTTTGCCAACTTCCGTTAGCATGTCGAGATCATTCATACCGTCACCAAAAGCAATACATTGCGATAATTCGTAGTCACGTTGCTTTAATAGCTCTGCAAGTGCGGTGGCTTTTGAGACATTTTTATTCATCACTTCTAGGCATTGTGGCGTGGAATAAATAATGGTCGTTTGATCACCATATTTTTCTTTTAGGTGTTGCTCTAAAGGTAATAAATCTTGTAATGTACGTCCGATAAAAAAGATTTTTTGAGTGTTTCTTGCATGATGTTGAGCGAAATCCACCACTTGATAGGTAAAACCACTTTGTTTGTGGTATTTGTTAAGTTCGGGAACATCAATATTAATAAACCATTCCGTCCCTTGATAGCTGTTTAAACAGATATTTTTTGGGTCGAAGGGTTCTTGCATAATCTCGAAAGCCAGTTGTTCGGGCAGATAATTGCTGTAAATTAAATCCCCTTGTAAATTATGCACTTCCGCACCGTTTGAGGTGATCATGGCAGCATTTTCAATCTGCATTTCATTTAAAATAAAGGCGACATCTGGATAGCCACGCCCTGTGGCGAGTATAATATCCACATTTTTATCGGCAACTTTTTCAAGGGTGGCAGTGCTAAATTCTCCGACAACATGATGAGCATTCAATAATGTACCGTCCATATCGGACACCACAGCACGGAAAGGCAAGTTTTGCATTTTTTATCCTTAAATCTGGTATTTTTTAAAATTATAGCAAAAATCACCAAAAAATGACCGCACTTTGATGAATAAATAGTAGGAATAATAAGAAAGATCGTTATAATGAAGCAGATTACGCTAAAACAATAACGAATTTGCAGGTACAACAATGAATGGAGCAAGATTAGTTACAGAATGTCTGAAAGCTCAGGGTGTCAACATCGTGTTTGGCTACCCAGGTGGGGCGATTATGCCAACTTATGATGCACTTTATGATTGTGGCATTGAACATTTTCTTTGTCGCAATGAACAAGGGGCGGCGATGGAAGCGATTGGCTATGCGAGAGCCTTGGGAAATGGTATCGTAGGCGTGTGTATTGCCACTTCTGGACCTGGAGCAGCAAACCTAGTGACGGGGTTAGGTGATGCGTTTATGGACAGCATTCCTGTGGTCGCAATTACAGGGCAAGTGGCAAGCCATTTAATCGGCACAGATGCCTTTCAGGAAGCTGATGTATTGGGGTTGTCGTTGGCTTGTACCAAACACAGCTTTATTGTGCAATCGGTGGAAGAATTACCCGAAATTATGGCGAAAGCCTTTCAAATTGCCCGTAGTGGTCGTCCTGGTCCTGTATTAGTGGATATTCCACGTGATATTCAACTTGCCCCAACAGAGGCTAAACCGTTGGTTTATCCAGCACTTGCGGCGAAAAAAATTCACCCTGAAAAACTCAAAAGTGCGGTGCAATTATTAAAAAATTCACAGAAACCTGTGCTGTATATCGGTGGTGGAGTCGGTATGGCAAATGCCACGGCGGTATTACGTCAATTTATTGAAATAACTCAAATTCCAAGCATTTCCACTTTAAAGGGTTTAGGTGCAATTCCAGCCAATACCCCCTATTATATGGGCATGATTGGCATGCACGGCACCAAAGCGGCAAATTTAGCGGTGCAAGAAGCAGATTTACTGGTGGTGCTAGGGGCGAGATTTGATGACCGTGTTACGGGTAAATTAGACACTTTTGCTCCCCATGCCAAAGTGATTCATGCGGATATTGATGCGGCAGAAATTCATAAATTACGCCGTGCCGATGTGGCTTTGCAAGGGGACTTGATTCAGGTAATTCAAGGCTTGAGCCAAGCATTAGCGATTCAACCTTGGCGTGACAAAATTAATCAGTTAAAACAACAATTTGATTTTACTTATGGGAAAAATCAAGGGGAATATTGCATCAATCCTACTTGGTTATTACATGAGATTTCTGATAAAAAAGCACCAACGGATATTATCGTTACCGACGTGGGACAACATCAAATGTGGTCGGCTCAACATATTGATTATTATGCACCTGAGAATTTTATTACTTCGGCTGGTTTCGGCACCATGGGTTTTGGTTTGCCCGCAGCTATCGGGGCGAAAAAAGCCCGTCCGCAAGATGAAGTCATTTTAGTCACGGGTGATGGTTCAATTATGATGAATATTCAGGAACTTGGTGCAGTGAAGTCTTACCATGTTCCAGTTAAAATTGTGCTGTTGGATAATCAACGTTTAGGCATGGTACGACAATGGCAATCGTTGTTTTTTAATGCTCGCCATAGTTCAACTATTTTAGATGATAACCCTGATTTTGTTACTTTAGCAAAAGCCTTTGATATTGCAGGGGAACGTATTGAAAAAGCCAGCGAGGTGAATGCGGCGTTAGATCGTTTATTACAATCGCCAACCGCTTATTTCTTGCACGTTTGTATTCCACCAGAAGATAATGTTTGGCCGTTAGTACCACCCGGTGCTTGCAATGCGGATATGTTAGATAATTAGATGTGGAGTAGATGATGTTATTAAACGAATTAACCATTGTTGCCAACCATAGCCCAGAAGTACTAGAACGTATTTTACGTGTGATCCGTCTGCGTGGTTATACGGTAACACAATTAACAATGAAACTCGAAAATGGCAAAGTTTGGCTTGATATTCATCTGACTAGCCAACGAGAGATTCATTTATTGATCAATCAATTAACTAAGTTACATGATGTGGTTGATGTAACTTGTGAGTAAGATTTTTCCGTAGTGGTGGACCGATGTGTCCGCTCGTTAAAAACGGAGTGGAATTTTAGGGAGGACACATTAGCCCGTCCCGACAAATTTTAAATTAGCAGTAAAATTATTTTTGGAGAGATTATCTATGCCTAAATTACGTTCAGCGACTTCAACACAGGGTCGCAATATGGCAGGCGCACGTTCCTTATGGCGTGCTACTGGTATGAAAGAGGGCGATTTCGGTAAACCGATTATTGCTGTGGTTAATTCCTTTACCCAGTTTGTCCCCGGTCATGTGCATTTAAAAGATTTAGGGCAATTAGTGGCGGCAGAAATTGAAAAAGCAGGTGGGGTGGCGAAAGAATTTAATACTATTGCGGTAGATGATGGCATCGCAATGGGACATGGCGGTATGCTATATTCGTTGCCAAGCCGCGATTTAATTGCCGACAGCGTAGAATATATGGTGAACGCTCACTGTGCCGATGCCATGGTGTGTATTTCTAACTGCGACAAAATCACCCCAGGGATGTTAATGGCTGCCATGCGGTTAAATATCCCTGCGATTTTTGTGTCTGGCGGTCCAATGGAAGCAGGAAAAACCAAATTATCTGATCAATTAATTCGTTTGGACTTAGTAGATGCGATGATCGAAGCCGCTGATCCAAATGTCAGTGATGAGCGTATTGATGCCATTGAACGTAGTGCCTGCCCAACCTGTGGATCTTGTTCAGGTATGTTCACGGCGAACTCCATGAACTGTTTAACCGAAGCACTCGGTTTGAGTTTACCTGGGAATGGCTCTTGTTTGGCGACTCACGCTGACCGTAAGGAATTATTCTTAAAAGCAGGTCGTCAAATTGTGGAGCTATGCAAACGTTATTATGAACAAGATGATGAAAGCGTTCTGCCACGTTCCATTGCTACCTTTGATGCCTTTGAAAACGCCATGAGTTTAGATATTGCCATGGGTGGATCCAGTAATACGGTGTTACATTTATTAGCCACTGCACAAGAAGCAGGGGTAGATTTTACTATGGCGGATATTGACCGTCTTTCTCGCAAGGTGCCTTGTTTAAGCAAGATTGCTCCGAATACCAATAAATACCACATGGAAGACGTACATCGTGCTGGCGGTATTATGGGCTTAGTGGGTGAATTAGATCGTGCAGGTTTAATTCATCGGCACACTAACACGGTGTTAGGTTTAACCCTTGAAGAACAGCTTAATCAATATGATATTATCCGCAACCGTGATCCTGAATTATTAAAATTCTATCGAGCAGGACCTGCGGGTATTCGTACTACACAGGCTTTTTCACAAAATTGCCGTTGGGACAGCGTAGATGATGACCGTGAAAATGGTTGTATTCGAAACAAAGAACATGCCATTACTAAAGAAGGTGGCTTGGCGGTATTGTTCGGTAATATTGCTCAAGATGGTTGTATTGTCAAAACTGCTGGTGTCGATGAGTCTATTTGGAATTTCACGGGCGAAGCCATTGTATTTGAAAGCCAAGAAGATGCGGTAGCAGGCATTTTAGGCGGTAAAGTCAAAGCAGGGTATATTGTGATTATTCGTTACGAAGGTCCAAAAGGTGGACCAGGTATGCAAGAAATGCTTTATCCAACCAGCTATTTAAAATCCATGGGCTTAGGTAAAGCCTGTGCCTTATTAACTGACGGACGTTTTTCTGGTGGCACATCAGGTTTATCTATTGGTCACTGTTCTCCAGAAGCCGCATCAGGTGGTGCGATTGGTTTAGTGCGTGACGGCGATAAGATTGAAATTGATATTCCCAATCGGGGAATTCATTTATTGGTCTCTGATGAAGAACTCGCCCAACGCCGTGCGGAACAAGATGTTAAAGGCTGGCAACCAGCCAACCGTGAACGTGAAGTGTCTTTTGCCTTAAAAGTATTCGGGCATTTCGCCACATCGGCGGATAAAGGTGCGGTGCGAGATAAAAGTAAATTATAAGTAAAACTGCGGTGAAAAAATGACAAATAATTTATCTCACCAGCCTACTGGTGCAGAATATTTAAGAGCAGTACTCAGCTCAAAAGTGTATGAATTAGCTCAAGTTACCCCATTGCAAGCGATGCCAAAATTATCGGAGCGTTTGGCGAATCATATTCTGGTGAAACGTGAAGATCGTCAGCCTGTGCATAGCTTCAAATTGCGTGGTGCTTATGCCATGATTGCGGGTTTAACCGATGCACAAAAATCCGCTGGCGTGATTGCTGCTTCTGCTGGCAACCATGCTCAAGGTGTCGCATTATCTGCCCAACATTTAGGTCTAAAAGCCTTAATTGTAATGCCACAAAATACACCGTCAATAAAGGTTGATGCAGTGCGTGGTTTTGGTGGCGAAGTGTTATTACACGGTGCCAATTTTGACGAAGCCAAAGCCAAAGCTATTGAGCTTTCAGAAACCAAGCAAATGACCTTTATTCCCCCTTTCGATCACCCCGCCGTGATCGCAGGGCAAGGTTCATTAGCCATGGAATTATTACAGCAAAACAGTAAAATTGACCGTATTTTTGTCCCTGTTGGCGGTGGCGGTTTAGTGGCTGGAATCGCGGTGTTAATTAAGCAACTTTTACCTGAAATTAAAGTCATCGGTGTCGAAAGTAAAGACAGTGCTTGTTTATATGCTGCATTAAAATCGGGTGAGCCAACGGACTTAGAGCGTGTCGGTTTATTTGCCGATGGTGTGGCTGTCAAACGTATTGGTGATGAAACCTTCCGCATTTGTCAGCAATATCTTGATGATGTGGTACTAGTGAACGGCGATGAAATTTGTGCTGCTATGAAAGATATGTTTGAAAATGTCCGTGCCGTGTCTGAACCCTCTGGAGCATTGTCGTTAGCTGGTTTGAAAAAATACGTTAAACAACATAATATTCAAGGCGAAACCCTCGTGAATATTTTGTCTGGGGCAAATTTAAATTTCCATACCTTACGTTATGTGTCTGAACGTTGTGAGATCGGCGAAAAACAAGAAGCCTTGTTTGCCGTCACCATTCCAGAACAACAGGGCAGTTTCTTGAAATTCTGTCAAATACTCGGACAAAATCCCGTAACAGAATTTAATTATCGTTATGCAGATGAAAAACAGGCGTGTATTTTTGTCGGTGTGCGTATTACGGGTGAACAGGAAAAACAAGCGATACTCAAACAGCTCCGTGATAATGGTTACAATGTGCAAGACTTATCCGATGATGAAATTGCCAAAACCCATATTCGTTATATGATCGGTGGGCGTTCAAGTAGCCAGTTAAACGAACGTTTATATAGTTTTGAATTTCCTGAACAAAAAGGGGCATTGATAAATTTCTTAGCCACCTTAAACACTACCAATACCAATATTTCACTGTTCCATTATCGCGCCCATGGTGCAGATTATGGTAATGTGTTAGCTGGTTTCCAAGTGGCAGAAGCCGATATATCTGCTTTTACACAGCAACTGGAAAAAATCGGTTATACCTATCAAGATGTTACCGATAGTGTGGCTTATCGGTATTTTTTGGTAGGGTAAAATTTACTGAAAAAATACCGCACTTTGTATAGATATTGTAAAAAACCACGCTGAATTGATCTGCCCCCCAAAAGTTGGACACCAACCACTGATTAAAGGGCAGATTTTTATGACTAAATATCACGCACAATTCAAATTTGAAGTGATTCAGTTCCATCTGAATACTTCTCATTCTTTAACCAAAACAAGTCAGCATTTCCAAATTCCAGTGTCAATCATAAAAGATTGGCTCGCTAAATATACGCATTCAGGCACGTCTGCATTGCATAATCAGTCCACTTGGAAACAATATACTGCAGATGAAAAATTCCATATCATCACGCCTGTATTATCGGGTGAAATGAGCATCCGAGAAGCAGCTTTAAAGGCGAATCTTCCCACTCACAGTGTAGTGGTAAATTGGTTGAAACGTTTTAAAGAACAAGGTATAACAGGACTTGAACCCAAACCTAAAGGACGAAAAGCGATGAAAACATTGATTAAACCTAAAAAAACGAAAGCGCCACAAACAGAGCTTGAAAAATTACAAGCGGAAAACTATCGCTTAAAATTGGAGAATATCTATCTAAAAAAGCTGGCGGAGCTAGAACAAAAAGAGAAAAAGCGAAAATCATCAATGAGTTAAGAGAGTTGGGGTCATTAGATATTTTGCTGGATATTGCCCAACTGGCTCGGAGTACTTTCTACGATAATCTGAACAAGCCAGATAATCCCGATAAGGCTTTAAAAGCAAAAATTAAACGTATTTTTATCAAAAATGAAGGACGTTATGGTTATCGCCGAATCACATTAGCCTTGCGTAAAAAAAGAATTGTCGTCAATCATAAAAAAGTCGCAAAATTGATGAAAGAACTGGGTTTAAAAGGGGAAAGAAAGCCAAAACGTAAATATCAAAGTTATCAAGGAAATATTGGGAAAATCGCCCCAAATCTACTTGAACGCAACTTTACGGCAAGCAAACCCAATGAAAAATGGGGAACGGATATTAGCGAGTTTAAATGCCGTAATGAAAAGCTCTATCTCGCGCCGATTAAGGACTTCTACAATGGTGAAATCATCGCTTATGACCTGAGCCGTAGCCCTAATTGGGCACAAATAGACAGAATGCTAGAGCAAGCCGTTAAAAAACTCAAACCTGAAGATAAGCCTATCTTACATTCAGACCAAGGTTGGCAATATCAACATCTTAGCTATCGTAAACGATTAGAAAAGCATAATATTTTGCAAAGTATGAGCCAAAAAGGTAACTGTATTGATAATGCAGCAACGGAAAGTTTTTTTGGACGATTAAAAGAAGAATGTTATTATGGCAAGCAGTTTGAAAGTATTGAGCAACTGGAGCAAACTATCCACGATTATATTGCTTACTACAATAACGAACGCATCCAAACTAAATTAAAAGGACTAAGCCCTGTGCAATACAGAACTCAGTCCTTAAATACTTAAACTAAACCGTCCAATTTTTGGGGTTCAGATCAAATAGCGTGGTTTTTATATAACGGTAACACAATTAGAAACTATATTTTGCTGTTACGTAATAAGCTCGACCCGGTTCGTTATAAGAATTAGCACCTTGATTACTGCGGTAAATCCGTTTATCAAACATATTGGTCACCCCTACACGCAAGCTCAATGCTTTGTTCCAGTTGAAACCGACGTTTGCACCAAAAATCGCATAACTGCCGAGTTCTGTTTCGTTCCAGTTGCGTGTGTCGTTATTAATTTCTTTGTTAGAACGTGGTTTTTGGCGACCGTATTGGGTGTAAGTCAAGTTAGTATCCCACATATCATTAATGATCCAATTCAAGCTAGAATTGATGGTATATTTAGGAATCACAGAAAGTGGATTGCCTGTTGCTTTGTTTTTGGATTCAATCATGTAAGTGAAGTTATTAACTAACTGCAATTTATTTTCAATCAATGGCAGAGTTAAATTCCCCTCTAAACCAGATACCACCGCTTTTTTCACGTTTTCCCAACGATAAATATTTCTCCCCGAACTCGTTTGACCTTCTACAGTAGTACCAGCTACGATTTTGTTACGATAATCATTATGGAAATAAGCCAAAGAAGCAGAAAGTGCATTATGCTGATATTCTAATCCAATTTCTTTGTTCCAACTGGTTTCGGGTTTAAGATTATCATTACCTAACATGGCACAATTAACAAAACCATCAGCAACCGGGCAACCATAACCATAGCTTGTAATCATATAGTTTGAGTTGCTTTGGTAAAGGTTTGGTGCTTTATAGGCTCGAGCAATCCCCCCTTTCACTTTCCACGCATCGGTAAAGTTATGAGCAAAGTTGACACCACCACTGACATTTGAACCTGAATGATCGTTATAATCATAACGAATTGCAGGAGTTAAGAATGTACTGTCAGCAAGGGCAATATTATCTTCTACAAAGATAGCCCATTCTTTTTGGCTAATATTTGATGGTCGGGTATTACTGAAACCATTATATGTTTCTCCCGAGTTTAATGTATTTTTCAATGAGTTTGCATCATCTAGGCTAGAATGGGTAAATTCTGCTCCAACAGTCAACATTTGCTCGAATCTAACAGTAAATGGGATGTGGAATTCAGTCCCTACATGAGTATTTTTAAGCACACTATCTGAGAAATCTGTTGAATCGTAAGACCCCTCCACACGACCTGTTAAATATTCGCTCATACGGCTATTGGTGGTTCTATCCCAACTTACATAAGTTTCGCTATCACCCCAACTATATTTCCCTGTGTGGGTTAGGGAATAAGATTGACGATATAAACGTGCTGTCTCTGAGCCGATCAGCTTATTAATTAAAGCCGAACTCGTGCTAGTGATTGCGCTCGTTTGCGTATCACCACCATAAATATTACCTTGACGGCTGTAACTGGCATCAAAGCGAAGTTGATGATCTTGGTTAATTTTCCAATCTAAACGACCTGAAATATCTTTATTACGTACACCCTCACGTCCAGCAATCAGCGTATTACTGCCGTTGTTAGCTGCATTAATATCCACGGCATCGGCTTCGGTTTTGTTGTAGTTACCATATAAACGGAAATTTAATACATCACTAATAATCGGACCGCTTAAATTAAAGCCAACTCGATTGGTGGCGCCCTCTTTGCTATCTTCTGGCTGATTGGTGTAATAGGTGACACTACCCGTTAATTTATCTGTGGTAGGTTTGGTTTTAATATTCACCACCCCACCCATAGCACCGGAACCATAGCGAGCGGCGGCAGGGCCACGTAAGACTTCAATCGAGTCAATCGCTTCTACTGGCACCCAGTTGCTATCGCCACGCGTATTACGTTCACCAGAGCGTCCCATCCGTTCCGCTTGACGAGAAGTCACGGGTTTACCATCAATTAAAATCAAGGTATTTTCTGGTCCCATACCTCGTAAGTCGATTTGGCGTTTGTTACCACGGTTTGATGTAGCGGAGTTACCTGTTAGATTCACACCAGGCATAGTTCGCAAAATTTCTGAAATATCATTTTGTATAGGACGTTTGTCTAATTGTCCAGAAGAAATAATTGACACACCCAAAGACTGCTTCACTTGATCTTCCGCAGTCACAGTAATTTGCTCTAATTGTTCAACAGCAAAGGCATTTGCTGCACCTAAAACACTCAATATAGCAAGTGCCAGTTTGGTCTTGTTGGTTTTCATATTAGTTCCTCTTTTTGTGAAGAAAAATAATTATCGTTTTTGCGGAGTAAAAGTCAACAAAATTTTACTCCAAAATAGAATAACTTCTCGTTATAAGAAAGTTTCTTAGGGAATAAAGAGAAAAGAGAGATAAAATATAATGTGAAAATCAACGATAAAATACCCCGTACTTTCATACAGGGCTAAGCATTATTACACCATGTTGTGGCTATGCCAAAAAAAGATGCGGAGCATCGTTATTTGAATCCCCCCGTATGAGAGTATAAACCACTCATCACAACTCCGGTGATTTAATATAAGGTAACATACCCTTATCTAACATTTTTACAATGCCACTACGGTGATCGTTACCTCCTAAACCTCGTAATTCAAAGGTAATCCCGATACTATGATCATATAGGGTATCTTTTTCACCACTATATTGACGTTTTGAGTTTTCATTAACTAAATAACGCCGAATACCCACACCCACAGCCCAACAGCAACTATTGTATTGTACTCCCGCATATTGCTCTACGGGTTTGTTTAAGGCAACATCATGATAATAACGAGCGACCACAGCCCAGTTATCCGCCACTTCCCAAGCGACTACCGCCCCAACTTGTTGAATATCTTGGTTGTAACGGTTCACACTTGAGGTTAAGTTCTGGTTAATATATTCCTTACTCGCATAACGATAATTCAACTGGACTAAATTATTACCCTCAGGGTTATATTCTAAGGTGGAATTTGCTAATGAAGTCGCATCTAAACGCGTATCATATTGATAACTGCCTTTCCAATTCCATTTATCATTCAGTTTCCAATTACTTTCTAATGCCCAAGAAGATGAACGCCCTGTGGTACTATTTTCTGTGGTATCATCAATACGAGAATTATTCAGATAAATAATTTGCCCTAAAGATAAATTAAACCGTTCTTCTGAATTTTTATCATAAAAACGGGTTGTTCCCCCTAAGGTAAATTGATTGGCAGACGCAATTCTATCTAATCCACTATAACGGCGATCACGGAATAAAGAATAATAATCTTGTTGTAACAAGGCAGAATCGTATCCTAAGCCTAAATAACTGGAGTTTTGTTTTGAACCGATATTACTTTGATCTTTGTAAGGGCGATATAAATATTGAACATGCGGTTCAATGGTCTGTGTATAGCCTTTAAATAAGGTTTTTTGGCTGGCTAACACCGTTTGTAAATCGACTTTAACTTGCGGTAACACACGATTCACCGAGCTTTGTGTATTCGCATCTACTCCCGTTCCTGCTTTTTGTTGATAATGGGTGGCATAAAGTTTGGTTTCAATATTTAGACTACCATAACGATTGGATAATGGCACATTAACACTTGGCTCAACATGATAACGCCATGCGGTTGGCATACTTGAACTGTCATTATCAAAACGCACTGCTTGAGCAAATAATTTAAAATCTGCCCGACCGTTGGCTAAACCATTTTTATAATAATTAAAATCAATTTGTGGCAAGGCACGATAAGGTCCTACTTCAACTTCATCGAACACTTGGAATTGTTTCACAGAAATAGCGAAATTCCAGTTCGGTTGATAATAAGACAGGCGTGCATTTTGGGTGGCATAGCCGTCGGTACTGCTCCCATAATCCGAATCAAAATCACTGAAATAACGTTTATCACTCACTTTGGTATAATTTACGTTTAACCGCCAGTTATCCCATAACTTTGCATTATGCGCCCAGTAGAATAAATGCCGTTTTCTATCATCATCTGAACCCGCGTATTCATTGTAACGATCTTTACTTAAATATTCGCCCGCAAATTTCCCTTCTCCCAATGCATTTAAATAACGGAATTCTCCGTTCATTTGCCAACCACGATGTGACATATATTTCGGCGTAAAAGTCGCATCATAGTTGGGGGCAATATTCCAGTAAATCGGTTGAGCATACCAATAACCATCACGGCTTGAACTTCCTGCACTTGGAATTAACAACCCTGAACGGCGGCGATCACCCAATGGTAATTGCAAATATGGGGTATAAAAAACTGGCACACCAGCCACTTTAAAACGAGCATGCCACATTTCGGCATATTCTTCTTGAACGTGTTGCTTCATTTCACTCGCATCAATTTGCCACGCATTATCATCAGGCAAACAAGATGTAAAAGTCGCATTTTTAAATAAACGATAATCCTCACGTATTTCAGATGTTTCCGCCGTACCACGTCCTTGACGACCAACTAATTGATAATTACCATTCGCAATATCGGTATCTTTACTGTTTAAATGCACTTTGGCATTATCACCGTTAATTTTGATTAAATCATCTTTATAATCAAAGCCACCTCGCACATAGGCATAACGCTGTGCATTATCCCCATCGCCCGATTGGGTCACTTCCACTTCATCCGCTTGTAAATGACGAGTACCTTGTTTGAAATCTACCGCACCGCTATAAACCGCTCGGCTTGGATTAATAACATTCGCCTTATCCGCTTCAATATAAACGGGTTGATCATTTGGATCGCCCTGTACTGTTTCACCTGAAAATTGTGGCACACCGGCTAAACAACGCTGACGTAAATCATCAATATTTGCCAAACTGCTCGAACTATAAAGTGCGGTCAAAATTGATAAAGAAAGTAACGTGTAATAATTTTTCTTCATTTGGTTAACCATTCTACGTGATTAAAATTAGGGTGATTATACAAGAAAACCACATCAAAAAGCATTTTATTTACAAAAACAATCGTTCAAATGATCGTTCACCAACCCCATAGATTGCATAAATGCATAGCACGTGGTTTCGCCGACAAACACAAAGCCTTTTTGCTTTAATGCCTTTGACATGGCTTTTGATGTTACGGTTTTGGCTGGTATGCAATCCAAACTGGGTACATCATTGATTTGCGGTTGATGATCAACAAACGCCCAAATAAAATCGGAAAAATTTTCACCGCACTTTTGCATGGCTAAATAGGCTTTGGCATTTTTAACAATGGCTTCTAACTTGGCTCGATGACGAATTAACCCCACATTTTGCATTAAACGATCAATATCGTTTTCCGTCATTTGTGCAATCTTTGCAGGATCAAATTGATAAAAGGCTTGGCGATAGGCTTCCCGTTTTTTTAACACGGTAATCCATGATAAACCCGCTTGTTGTCCCTCTAAGCAAAGTTTCTCAAATAATTTCTGACTATCAAATTCAGGCTTACCCCATTCGTTATCGTGATAATCTTGATAAATTGGCAAGTTCCCAGCCCAATCACAACGTTTGATGATTTGCATCGGCTAACTCCTGTAAGGTATTAAAATTGCGAAAAGCGTTTTTTTGTTCGGAAAAATCCACAGCAATCGCCCCTTGTTCACGCATAAATTGCAACATTCGCCGTTCACCTTGATTTAAATAAGCAGAAAGTGCGGTGGATAATTGACGAGAAATTAAACAGAATGTGGGATGTTCACGTTCACCATCGCTGGCATAAACCACTAAACTTTGCGAAATTAACACCGCACTTTTTAATTTCTCTAGCAAATTCAACGGCAAAAAAGGGCAATCGCAAGGCACAAATAACACATAATCGGTTTCAGCCCGTTTTAGTCCCGTTAATATTCCGCTTAATGGTCCTTGAAAATCCACTAATTCATCGCTAAAAACAGGTAAACCAAATTGCTGGTACTGTTCAATATGCCGATTAGCATTAATCGCAATATCCTCTAATTGTACCTGTAAACAGCGGAGAATATGCTCAACCAATGGCTTTCCAGCCAGAATTTGCAGCCCTTTATCCACTCCTTGCATCCGCCTTGCCTTGCCACCTGCTAAAATTACCGCACTTATCGTTATCATTGTTTGTCATTCGCCTTTAATTCAAGTATCATTCTGCGTCAGCTATCTTAATATAAAAGGGAAAGATTATGAAATGTCATCGTTTAAATGAAGTGTTGGAACTTTTACAGCCTTATTGGTCTAATAAAGACCCTGAAATGAGTTTAATGCAAATTTTACAAGCGATTGCAGATGAAGCTGGCTTTGAAAAACCACTCACTGAGCTGTCTGATGAAGTGATTATTTATCAGCTCAAAATGCACGGCAAAGATAAACATGAACCTATTCCAGGGATCAAAAAAGATTACGAAGAAGATTTTAAAACCGCTCTGCTTAAAGCACGTGGTATTTTAAAATAATTTTAAAGGAAACCTGATTATGAACAAATTTCTCGTTAGCTTAATTGCTGCCACCATGGCGATTGCCAGTGTTAATCTGCAAGCCGCAGAATTAAAAGACGGCGAACAATACATTACACTGAGTCGTCCACATTCAGAAAAAACCGAAGTGATCGAGTTTTTCTCTTTCTATTGTCCACATTGCTATGCGTTTGAGATGCAATATGAGATCCCCAAAAAAGTGAAAGAAAATATTCCATCAGATGCGACATTTAAACAATATCATGTGAATTTCTTAGGCGCTCAATCAGAAAACCTCACCCGAGCTTGGGCGTTAGCCATGGCATTAGGGGCAGAAGATAAAGTCAAAAAACCATTATTCGAAGCCGCTCAAAAAAATAGCTTAAATTCAATGAGCGATATTCGTCAAATCTTCATTGATAACGGTATTACGGCAGAACAATTTGATGGGGGAATCAACAGCTTTGCAGTAACCGCCTTAGCGAAAACCCAAACTAATCTGGCGGATCAATTAGATGTCAGTGGCGTGCCAGATATGTACGTCAATGGCAAATTCCGAGTCAATCCAGAAGGCTTATCTCGTGATGATTTCGTGGCAGATTATGTAGAAACTGTAAAACAATTATTGAAAAAATAACTTTAGGAAAATGGAGTAGATTATGGCTGAAAGTTTTAGTGTAGAACGTCGTTTCTTTGATGACAAAAATTACCCACGTGGTTTCGCTCGTCACGGTGATTATACCATTAAAGAATCGCAAGCCTTAGAACAATATGGTCAGGCATTCAAAGCCTTAGATGAAGGTTCTCGCAAAGCGAAAACCGCAGATGAAAAAAACTTCGTGGCATTCTGTCGTGGTGAACGCCCAGCGGAAACTTTTTTCGAGAAAACTTGGAACAAATATCGTTCACGAGTAAACACTATTAAACGTGTTTATACACTTTCAGGTGTAGTGAGTGATAACTTAGATGAGTTTAATGCGAACGATTAATATGAACAGGGCTTGAGCAATCAAGCCTTTATTTTTTCTGTTTTGACAAAAAAGTGCGGTAAAAAATACCGCACTTTTGATTAAAATAGATTACAATAAGACTAATTTAGATAGACAAAAGGACAATATTATGATCATCGTAACTGGCGGTGCAGGCATGATCGGTAGCAATATCGTGAAAGCCTTAAACGAGATGGGACGTACCGATATTCTAGTGGTAGATAACCTAAAAGACGGCACTAAATTTATTAATTTAGTCGATTTAGATATTGCGGATTATTGCGATAAAGATGATTTTATCGCATCAATTATGGCAGGTGATGACATTGGTGAGATTGATGTTATTTTCCACCAAGGTGCTTGTTCTGCCACCACCGAATGGGACGGCAAATACCTAATGCACAATAATTACGAATATTCCAAAGAATTATTACATTATTGCCTCGATCGTGAAATTCCATTCTTCTACGCCTCCAGTGCAGCGACCTACGGTGACAAAACCCAATTTGTAGAAGAACGCAAATTTGAAGGTCCACTCAATGCCTACGGTTATTCGAAATTCTTATTTGATCAATATGTACGTGCCATTTTGCCTGAAGCTAGTTCGCCTGTTTGTGGCTTTAAATATTTCAATGTGTATGGTCCGAAAGAACAACACAAAGGTTCTATGGCAAGTGTCGCATTCCATTTAAATAACCAAATTTTGAACGGCGAAAATCCAAAATTATTCGCTGGATCTGAGCATTTCTTGCGTGATTTTATCTATGTAGGCGATGTGGCTCAAGTCAATTTATGGGCATGGCAAAATGGCGTGTCAGGTATTTTTAATCTCGGCACAGGCAAAGCGGAAAGTTTCCTTGAAGTGGCACAAGCTGTATTAAAACACCATGGCAAAGGCGAAATCGAAACAATCCCATTCCCAGACCATTTAAAATCTCGCTATCAAGAATACACCCAAGCGGACTTAACCAAACTGCGTGCCGCAGGTTGTGATTATCAATTTAAATCCGTGGCAGAGGGTGTGGCGGAGTATATGGCTTGGTTAAATAGAAAAAGCTGAATCGGAAATAACTAGCCGATTATGTTCATATTAAGGGCGAGCCAATGGGTTCGCTTTTATTTTCTCCCAAAATTCGCACAATAATTCGCCCACCACACTGGATTATCCCGATCCCAGTAAGAACCACCTTGTAACATGACAAAGGTTTCCAAATCAGCATTAAATGCTTCTCTGATTTCTTGTTCACGCAAGTTGTCAATATGATTCATTTCAAGGGCATCGATCTGATCTTGTAATTGCTCAATCTCATCCATTAATGAATCCTGCTCAAAATAAACTTCGTCAGCTTTATATTGGACATCGTCCATTCTGTCTGAAATATCATCCATTCGCTCATCATCAGATAACGAATAGCGTTCTGCCATTTTCATTAACCGAGCCAACTGCTTATCGAGTTTACTCTGTTTTTTCAACAAACTCACTAAACGGCTTTCTTTCGGTAAAATCTGTTGATGTAACGCTGTAAGCTGTTGGAAATAAGGCGTATTGCCTTTTTCTTGCAACAACTTCACCAATTTCTGCCGAATTTCAACGCTTAATTGGGTAAAATGAAGTTGTTTTTCCAACGATTGTTGCAGGGTATTTTGTTGTTGATCAGCATTTTGTGGAGCCGTTACTTTGGGGGAAACAGCTTGAACGGGAGCGATTTTCTTCGTAGTAGTGCTTTCACCAAAAACCGCCCGCCAGCAACGTGGAATCCAATCGCCGATGGCTAACATCAACAACGCAAATGCCCCTAATAAAATCAGTAAAAAAAGCAAAAATTTCATTGTTTCTCCTTGATAGCAAAAGCATACCGCTAATTAATTTACTATTCAATCGCAAACGCCTTTTAAATCATAAAAGCCTATTTTTAGATAACAAACAAAGCAAAAAATTAACAGAAAAACAAAAGCCAACTTGCTTAGATTGGTAAGTTTTGTTAGTCTTTTTACTATCCTAAACTTAAGCAATAGGAACTAAATGATGGCAACTCTCACTTTTGAAATTGATGTAGATAACCACGAAGTTATCCGCATAATCAATATCATCAAAGCCTTTTTGGAAGTGGATATGTTGGATAATTTGAGAATTACACAGGATAGTATTTTATATACTGAAACTGAATTTATAGAAATGATAAATAAAAATCGCTAAGGTAATGAATACCGATGAACCAAGAAAAAACAAATGAAATGCCTGAATATATTATTCAAGGAATTGAACGAGGTATTGAAGAGCTACGTCAAGGAAAAGGCATCTCAAATCAGGAAATTCACCAAAAAGCGAGATTGTTTTGTGATAATAGAATCCCCCCTAAAAAAATGAAATTTTAACAATATGAATATCCTAATCATTGCCCCGTCGTGGGTTGGCGATATGATGATGTCGCACAGCCTGTATCAAACCTTAAAACAGCAATATCCTGATTGCCAAATTGATGTGCTTGCTCCGAACTGGTGTAAGCCGTTGTTGGCTCGGATGCCTGAAGTGCGTAATGCGTTGACAATGCCGATTGGTCACGGAGCATTTTCGCTTGGCGAACGTTATAAAATTGGTAAATCTTTACGAAATCAATATGATATGGCGATTGTGTTGCCTAATTCCTTGAAATCGGCGTTTATTCCGTTGTTTGCTAAAATCCCTGTTCGTCGTGGTTGGAAAGGGGAAAGTCGTTATTTCTTTTTAAATGATTTACGATCCAATAAACACGATTACCCAATGATGGTGCAGCGTTATGTGGCGTTAGGGTATGAAAAAGGGAAAATTCCAACAGCTCAAAATTTAAATATTCCAACACCGTATTTAACCGTTGACGAAAGTGCGGTGCAAAAAACCAAAGAAATATTACTCACAATTCCTAATGGAATTGTTCGGGGCTTCGCCCCCGTTGCAAGCAACGTTGAAATTCCTACGGAATTTAGCACCGCACAATTTGCTCTGGCGGAAAATCGCCCTGCTATTGGTTTTTGTCCTGGGGCAGAATTTGGTCCTGCCAAACGTTGGCCACATTATCATTATGCTAAATTAGCGGAAAGGCTGATTGAACAAGGTTATAGTATTCGTCTGTTTGGGTCTAATAAAGATGTGGAAGTGGGTGAGCAAATTCGTTTAAGTTTACCTGAATCGTTGCAACACTATTGTGTCAATCTCGCAGGGCAAACGGAACTCAATCAAGCAGTGGATTTGATTGCGGATTGTACCGCAATGGTGACGAATGACAGTGGATTAATGCACATTGCGGCAGCGGTCGGTCGTCCGTTAGTCGCAGTTTATGGTCCAACGAGTCCGCAATATACACCGCCGTTATCCGATAAAGCAGTGATTATTCGCTTGATTAAAGGTGACTTAATTAAAATCCGCAAAGGGACGGACAGTGCGGAAGGTTATCATCAAAGTTTGATCGATATTACGCCTGAGATGGTGATGGAAAAATTAACCCAATTATTAGCGAATTAAGGGGGGAATATGACGAATAAATTGGATATTTCTAACTTACAAAAAGCCATTATTGCTTTGCAATCTGCTAATGAGATTGTGTCAAATAAGCTGTGGTTTGAGCAGCAAGAAACCCAAGTGCAAAATACCTTGATCGCAGGATTGATTCAGAATTTTGAGTTTGTGTATGAACTGAGTATTAAAATGCTGAAACGGCAGTTAGAACAAGATGCACTCAGTCCTGATGAAATTGACCAAAGTAATTTCCGTGATCTGTTGCGATTAGCGGGCGAGAAAGGGCTGATTGATAGCGTAGAAAATTGGTTTGAGTATCGCCAAATGCGAAATATTACTTCGCACACCTATGACGAAGAGAAAGCCCATCAAGTGTGCGGTTCAATGAGTGAGTTTTTGGCAAGTAGTCAGGCGTTATTGCACCAATTAGAGCAACGCAATGGCTAAAGTCTGCATTATCAAAACATCTTCACTCGGCGATGTATTGCATTGTTTGCCCGCCCTAACCGATGCCAAAAAGGCGTTAGGTAATGTGCAATTTGATTGGGTGGTGGAAGAAAATTTTGCGGAAATTCCTACTTGGCATTCAGCAGTGAATCAGGTTATTCCTATCGCTATTCGCCGCTGGCGGAAGCAGTTATTCACTAAACAAACCTACCAACAATGGCACGCCTACAAACAACAATTACAAGCTCATCGATATGATGCGGTGATTGATGCACAGGGGTTAATCAAAAGTGCGTTGTTCGCCACCCGTTTAGCTCGGGGCGAAAAATTCGGTTACGATCGAAAATCTATTCGTGAACCCTTAGCAAGTTGCTTTTACGATAAAACCTTTGCTATTGACTATCAACAACATGCAGTAGAGCGGATTCGCCAACTTTTTGCACAATCTTTAGGTTACGCCTTGCCCGAAAGCAAAGGGGATTATGGTATTGTTCAACATTTTCAACAATCCTATTCAAGCAAGCCTTATATCATTTTTGTTCACGCCACCACCAGAGCCGATAAACATTGGCTGGATAGCGAGTGGAAAAAATTAGCGGAAAAAATCACCGCACTTTTTCCTGAATTATCCATTCGTTTGCCTTGGGGAAACCAAACAGAAAAACAACGAGCAGAATGGATCGCACAAGGCTTGCCAAATGTCATAGTATTGCCGAAATCCAATTTAACCGAATTAGCTCATCAAATTGCCAATGCTAAAGCCGTGGTATCAGTTGACACTGGATTAGCTCATTTAACTGCTGCATTAGATGTCCCCAATATTACTTTATATGGTGCGACAAATCCTAAACTCATTGGTTGTTATGGCAAAAATCAATATTATTTGCATAAAGATTCTATGGCTGAAATTTGTGTAAAAGAAGTATTAAAAAAGTTAAAAAACATTAGGATATATTAATCTTTAAAACTCGCTTTCTAACCATAAATCAACTTCCTCATCTAAGAAACATGAGTAATAAAATTCATCTGATCGTCCCGTAAAATATTTAGGTAAGGATATAAAATACTATCAGATAAATTGATCTTCATCAAAATTGCTTGTATTATAGGCAAAATTAGCAAGTTATCTTCTATTATTTACTTTTTACTCTCTTATTAAAAGGATCATTATTATGAACAACCATCAATCTTATGCAACAGTACAATCAATAGCTTCGAGGTCTAGAAAAAATTCAACCATGATGAAAGCAACAAACTGTTGTTTATCTAACACTAAAGCTAAATTCTTTACTTATAATCTTTTCACATCTGCACTGATATTGATAAGTGGACAAGCTTTTGCAGGAGCCGGGATTTATGTTAATGATGGAGAAGATGTGGGATGTTCTGTGACTTTTGATGGTGGCGAAACAAATAAGAATACTAATGAAACAGAAACTTATACTGGTATGTACTCACTTAATTCTAATTTACCCCCAAATAATAATAGAATTGATAGTGGCTTTACGATGAAAGCAGGGGCTGCTGATTATATAAAAACTTATTATCCTGTAAAGTCTTGTAAGCCAACCGATAAAGAAACCCAAACCTACAGAACTTTATTTTATGGCGATACTGACTATTCGGGTTCGAAAAGTTTAACCCTTGGTGGTCGTTTAGATGTTAACAGCGGGATTATTGGTGTAGGTAATCGTGGTAATAACGGTACGAATGCAACCAATAGTATTCGTATGGGGACAGGTAAATCATTAGATGCTACTAATGATAAAACCAATGCGATTACTATTGGGGTGAATTCGAGCGCTTCTGCTGAAAATGCGATTGCATTGGGTAATGCAACGACGGCTTCTGCAAATAATACTATTGCTATTGGTAATGGTACCGTTGCGAATGAAAAACAATCAGTCGTTATTGGTGATGGTGCGAGTTCATCATCAAATGCTGCGGTAGGATTAAATGTTGTTATTGGGGCGGGAGCAAAAGCGATTGATGATGCTACCAATAGTCGATCTTTCCAAAGTACGGTTATCGGCTCGAATGCAACCGCTGCAGGGGTGCGTACTTTAGCTGTAGGCTCAAATGCAACAACAGGTAGCGATTATGCCATTGCTATGGGTTATAATTCTACAGCACCAACGCTACATAGTTTGGCGTTAGGAAGTGATGCTCAAGTAAATGCAACGGCTACCAGCGACATCGCAAATGCGACAGCTATTACTAATAGTGGTAGTACATTATTATCTTCAACGGCTAATGATTCCATTGCTGCCATGGCATTAGGTCGTCAAGCAAAAGCAGCAGGTTATGCCGCGATCGCACAAGGGCTTAATGCCAATGCTAGTACGGCTTTCACGATTGCTTTAGGGGCAAATAGCCAAGCCAATAAAGTGGGTTCAACCGCTCTTGGTGCTTATACTTCAGCTACCGCAACTGGTAGCGTCGCATTAGGGGAATATAGTGTAGCAGATCGTGAACAGTTAATGGGTACAACAACCTATGGTACGGATCCGTTAAGTGCGGTTGATGATACAAAGAAAAAGGATAATGTGACTTGGCAGTCTAATGCAGGTGCAGTCTCTGTAGGTAGTGCAGCTCAGCGTAACCAATCTGGAGTTGATATTCCAGCTACTACACGTCAAATTACCAATCTTGCGGCAGGTACACAAGACACCGATGCGGTTAACGTTGCTCAATTAAAAGCAGCTGGTTTTAAATTAGCAACAACAGCTTCTGCTGGTGGAGTTGTTGATAATTCATCAACAGATGACAAAAATATTCAAAACGGTGAAACACTCACTGTTGATGCAGGCAAAAATATTAAAGTAACACAAACAGGTCAAAAAGTCAGTATTGCCACCCAAGATGATGTTGAATTTACAAGTGTCACAGCAGGCGGTACAAAAATTTCTTCTGCGGGCTTAACATTTGTTGATCTATTCACTGGTGATCAAAAAGATTATAGCCCAAGTATTACTGAAACAGGTATTAATGCAGGTGGTACTAAAATCACTAACGTTGCAGCGGGTGAGGCAGATACAGACGCAGTGAATGTTGCTCAGTTAGGAGAAGTGATTGCTTTATTAGATGAGAGTGTGGCGGCTTCACAAGAAGAAGTAAAATCTACGGATAACTCCGTGAAAGTAACCACAACAAAAAATACTGATCAAGCCAATGTATTTGACTTATCTGTCAATGTTGACGGTACAAGTATTACCAAAGATACCGCAACGGGTGAACTTAAAGCAAATACGGTTGGTTTTGCTCAAAATGCTAACGGAACAATAAAAGCAGAAGCAAATAACAATGCCTTAGCATCTGCAAAAGATATTGCAAATGCAATTAACAATGCTGGTTTTACCTTAAAAACATCGGCAAATGGTGGTAAGAAGATTTCTGGCGATGATGAAATCATTAATGCTGGAGATGAGATTAACTTGACTGCAGGTAAAAACTTAACCGTTCAACAAAATACGAAAGGTCAAGTTATCTTTAGCACAGCAGAAAATGTTGAGTTTACTACGGTAACTGCTGGTGGTACAAAAATTTCTTCTGCGGGCTTAACATTTGTTGATCCATTCACGGGTGTTCAAAAAGGTTATAGTCCAAGTATTACTGCAACAGGTATTAATGCAGGTGGTACTAAAATCACTAACGTTGCAGCGGGTGAGGCAGATACAGACGCAGTGAATGTTGCTCAGTTAGGAGAAGTGATTACTTTATTAGATGAGAGTGTGGCAGCTTCACAGGAAGAAGTAAAATCTACGGATAACTCCGTGAAAGTAACCACAACAAAAAATACCGATCAAGCCAATGTATTTGACTTATCTGTCAATGTTGATGGCACAAGTATTACCAAAGATAATACTGGAGCATTAACTGCAAATACAGCAGGTTTTACTACTGCTGATGGTTCAGTAAAATCCGAAGCGAATACTAATGCTTTAGCAACTTCAGCTGATGTTGCAAATGCGATTAATAGTGCTGGCTTTACTTTAACCACATCCGCAAATGGTGGTACAAAAGATTCAGGAGCTACAGCAGCTGAAATTATTAATCCAGGTGAAAAAATCGACTTAGCTGCAGGTGAAAATTTAGTGGTAACACAAGCCGCAAATGGTAAGATCACCTATTCTTTGGCTGATGAAATAGCCCTTGATAAAGTAACTACTGGCAATACTGTAATGGATACCAATGGTATTACTATTTCAGGTGGAACTGCCGATGTTAAACTAACTAATACAGGTTTAGATAACGGTGGTAATACAATTACTAATGTTGCTGATGGTGTAAATCAAACTGATGCGGTCAATGTGAATCAGTTAAACAAAGCTGCGAGCGCCGCAAAAACAACTGTTTCTTCTTCAGGTAGTGCAATTAACTTAACATCAAGCACTAACTCAACGACAGGTGCAACAGATTACAGTTTAGCTATTAATACTGTTACATTAGATACAGATGCAAACGGCAAAGTGAAAACACTTGGAGCAACAGATAGTGATAAATTAGTTACAGCAAATGATATTGCCACTGCTATTAACAGTGTTGGTTTTACAGCAAAAGCAAATGGTGATACAGGCGAGTTAATCACTGCTGGTGATGAAGTGAATTTCATTGATGGTAGTAATATCAAAATTACTCGTAACGGTAGTGATTTTACTGTTGCAACAGCAGATGAAGTAACATTTACAAAAGCAACTGCAAATACCGTTGTTGTTGGTGATCCTACAACAAACAGTACAACATTAACATCTACAGCAAACGGTTTAGATGTAGGTGGTGATAAAATTACCAATGTTGCTAACGGCGATATTTCACCAACCAGTACCGATGCAATTAATGGCTCACAGTTATCTAATACAACTAAAAGTATTGCAGATGCTTTAGGTGGTAGTTCAACAGTGAACACTGACGGAACGATTACTGCACCAGCTTATACTTTAGTGAGTGGTACTCCTGCACAAAATAGCACTAAAACCTATAATAGTGTAGGAAATGCACTTAATGCGTTAAATACAGCTGTTAATGCACCTCTTACTTTTGCGGCAGACAGTGGTACCAATGTTGAACGTCAATTAGGTAGTACCCTAAATATTAATGGTGATGCTAAAAATATCACCACAACCACTACATCTAATGGTGTAAAAGTGGCGTTAAACGATAATATCAGTGTTAAATCTGTTTCAGTCGAAAATGGACCGACAATTAACAGCTCTGGTATTCAAATGGCAAATCAACAGATTACTGGGTTAAAAAGTGGTTTAGATGGCACAACGATAGAACAAGTGGCTGCTCAAGGTGCATCTAGTCCAACATGGAATAATGCTGCAACAGTCGGTGATTTAGCACAGGTACAAAATAATGTAGTCAATTCTAATAATAGAATTAATCAGTTAAACGACAAAATAAACAATGTCGATAAAAAACTACGTGCGGGTGTTGCTGGTGCATTAGCAACTTCAGGTTTACCACAGGCTTATATCCCTGGTAAAAGTATGGTGGCTATTGCGGCTGGATCATTCAAAGGCGAAAATGCGTTAGCTGTTGGTGCGACACGTATCTCTGATAATGGAAAAGTCGTGCTTAAACTAACAGGTAATACCAATACTCGTGGCGATGTTGGTACCAGCGTAGGACTTGGATATCAATGGTAGTCTAGTTAATAGATTAACCTTATATTAAAAAAGTGCGGTATTTTTTACCGCACTTTTTATTTTAATTAAATCAATCACTTAGATTTATTATTAACAAAATCATCAACCGTATTTTTTAATATTACTAACTGTTGCTGCATTTGTTCATAATTGGCAGGATTCGCTTGCATGGCACTACGGAATAAGGACATAGCCGTTTCCATTTTGCCGTAATGGCTTAAACTGGCTCCACGCATGGATAATTCGTTAGCTCCCCAGGTTGCGCCGAAACGATGGAATTTAGCCTGAATTTCCTCGATCTTGTTACCTTTCAATGCTGTTTCTAAGGCTTGTAAAGGTGACACTACTTGCTCGGCAAATTTCTGACGATTTTTATCATGATTCACTGGGTTTTGCTCTTTCTCAAAAGCATAAAGGTCTTTAGAAATTTGTTCTACATTGGCTAAAGTTGGGTTAGCAATAGCGGTTTCAAGTGCTTTGCTAGTTTGCATTCCAGCTTGTGAGTTATGGGTTGGAAGAGCATTAAATTCTTGCTGTAAAGTTTGCAAATTGTTTTTGGCTTGTTCGCTATTTTCTTTTTTAACTGCGGACAAGGCATCCGATAAATGCACAAATAACGCTCCCAATTCAACTTTGGCATAAGCCGAAGTAGAGAAACATACGCCCAATAATAAACTCAATTTAAAGGGCTTCAAACAGGGCTTTACCCAAGTAGTCATTTTCATCTTTTACTCCTGCGAAACAAGCGAACAGTCCACTGCCAATATGGGTAATGTACTCGTTCATTTTATCAATATTACCTAACTTATTTTGAATGGTAATAAATTGTTGTGGATCTTTTTGATAGGAAATAAACAATAATCCTGCATCAAATTGTCCTGTACGCGGATCGATACCACTGGAATAAGAAAACGATCGGCGTAACATTTTTAGCCCTGTTTTATGGGCAAGGTGCATGTGAGAATCTTCTGGTACAACAGGCTGACCTTTGGCATCTTTTTTATCTAAATCAACGGGATCAAATTCTTTTTTCTGACCATAAGCCGCCCCCGAGTCACGATGACGACCAAAAGTATGCTGTTGTTCGTTTAAGTTGGTGCGATCCCAAGTTTCCAAGAACATCTGAATTTTACGCACCACTAGGAATGAACCGCCTTTCAGCCAGTTATTACCCTCATACCATACCGTCTTATCCAGTTCTTCTCCCTTTGGATTCCCCGTACCGTCACGGAAACCGAACAGATTGCGTGGCGTGTCCGTACCCTCAAAAGAATTAAACCCTGATTGGCTCCAACGCATGGTGATTTCCGAACGGGCAACACGGACTAAATTTCGTACTGCATGAAATGCCACTTGCGGATCGTCTGCACAGGCTTGAATACAAATATCTCCCCCAGTAAATTCTTCTTTCAGTTGATCACGTGGAAAATGCGGTAAATCGACTAATTCTGCTGGTTTAGCTTTCTCAATACCTAATTTAGTAAAGAAACTTGGGCTTACGCCAAAAGTCAGTGTTAAATTATACGGATTTAAGCTATCCGCTTCACCCGTGTCAACTGCGGGTACATAACCATTTTGACTATAGGTTTGTACATTTTTGCCTTGTGTTAATTGGCGACTGTATTCCGTCCATGTTTTAAACATTTGGTGAATCTCGCCGACATCTTGGCTGTGTAAATCCAACACGATAAAATAAATATGATGTTGTGCTGGAGTGGTGATACCTTGTTGGTGTGTATTGAAAAATGGATAGATATTTTTAATGGTGATTTTTTCGCGTGGTTCTAAAGAATAAGCGGTGCTAGCCATTAAGCCAGCACCGACAATTACACTATTCTTTAAGAAATCACGCCGAGCATTATTGGTATAACGCATTGTGACTTCTCCCTGATTATTTATCTAAAATAACACCTAACTGAGCTAATGGTTCACCCAATTTGTTCACCGCTTCTGCAAGAGCTTTGGTGTCTTCTTTCGTTAAAGTATTGTACGGCACATATTCATAACCTGTGCTAGATTTATTATATTTTTGTAATAAATCATTGACTTCTTTGAAATGTTTCTCAATTTTTACACTTAACTTAGCATCTTTTTTCAATAATTCCGGTTTGAATAATTCATAGATTTTTTCTGCCCCTTCAATATTGGCTTTAAAATCATACAAGTCAGTTTTGGAGAAAATATCTTCTTCACCCGTCACTTTACTGGTGGAAACTTCATTTAATAAATCTACTGCACCAGTAATCATTAACTCTGGCGTAACTTCGGCCGTTGGAATTTTAGCACGCAACTCTTTTACGTCTTTGAGTAACTGATCGGCAGTTTCTTCCGTGCCTTTGGTGGTATTTTGTTCCCATAATACTTTTTCAATTTTGTGGAAACCAGACCAATCTTTTTCCCCCTTACCTTCTTCCTCAAGATCAGCAAGACGGGCATCAATACGTGGGTCTAAATCACCAAAACTTTCGGCAATCGGCTCGGAACGCTCATAATACATACGAGCAAGCGGATAAACGGCTTTGGCTTTTTCCACATCACCATTTTTTAATGCTCCAACAAACGATTCTGTTTGAGTAACTAGTTCATCAATTTGAACAACTACAAAATCTTTATAATCTTTTGTTTCTTTTGATAAATCTGCCGCCATCGCTGGGGTAGATAGAAGTAACCCTGAAATCACTGCTGTAATAAGTTTTAAACGCATATAAATTCTCCTTGGCTGAGATGAAAATAAAATGAAAAACCGCCTTTATCTTAGATCAAATAAAAATAATTCTCAATATACTATTAATATATTTTACTAAGGCAAGGCATTTCTTAATTGCCCTTGATATTCTGCCAATAACGCTTTTGCTTGATGAATATCTAGTTGAGCTAAAATCATCATAATCGCCACTTTGCTGTTATTTTCCGCCAATTTTAACGCTTTAATCGCTTTATATTCTGAGCAATCAGTGGCTTGCATCACAATACGAACAGCACGGGCTTTCAATTTTTCATTGCTGGCTTGCACATCCACCATTAAATTTTGGTAGCATTTTCCCAACAAAATCATACTCGCTGTGGTGAGCATATTGAGTACTAATTTTTGGGCTGTGCCTGATTTCATTCGACTTGACCCCGTCAGCACTTCCGCCCCCACCACGGTTTCAATAGCAATATCGGCAAGTTCCGCCATTTTAGAATCAGGGTTACTGGCAATCGCTACTGTAGTCGCTCCCAGTTCATGGGCATATTGCAATGCTCCTATGACATAGGGTGTTCGACCACTCGCCGCAATCCCAACCAATACATCTTGCTTAGAAAAATCGATCTGTTGCAGATCAATTTTACCTTGTGCAAGATTATCTTCCGCCCCTTCGATTGGGTGACGTAAGGCTTGTTCTCCTCCCGCAATCAAACCCACCACCATAGCAGGATCAACACCAAAAGTTGGGGGACATTCGGAAGCATCTAACACACCTAATCGTCCACTGGTACCAGCCCCAATATAAACTAACCGACCGCCAGCTTGAAAGGCTTGCACAATTTTTTCTACTGCAACCGCAATTTGTGGCAAGCATTTTTCAATGGCTAGTGGCACAGTTTTATCTTGCTGATTGATTAAGCTAACAATTTCCAACGCAGTCATTTGATCTATGTTGGTAGATTCGGGATTGCGTTGCTCGGTGAGCATTTGCCCGAGAGCGTTGAGTAAGTTTTTTTCTGTCATTTTTGTTTCCTATTTTGGAAAAATCACCCCTAAACTCACCGCACTTTTTGCCCTCGTAACCGTAGGCAAGTTGCTCGGTAAATTGTTTATGCGTTGATAAGCCAGCCACGCAAAGGCAGCCGCCTCCATATAGTCCACATCAAACCCTACCGCATCGGTTTGTGCTACTTGCCATTGGGGTAATAACGCCGTTAAACGTTGCATTATTAACGGATTTTTCGCTCCACCACCACAGACCAATAATTCACAAGGCAAATCTGTCTTTTCTAGTGTGAGTAGCTCATTCGCTATGCCTTGTACGGTAAATTCAAGTAACGTGCGTTGCACATCTTGCGATGAAAGTGCGGTGTGTTTTTGCAATTTTTTTTCTAACCAAGCTAAATTAAACAGCTCTCGCCCTGTACTTTTCGGCGGTGCTTGGCTAAAAAAAGGATCGTCTAATAAATCCGCCAATAAGCCCTGATCAACTTGTCCGCTGGCAGCCCAAGCACCATTTTTATCGTAACGTTTGCCTTGATGTTTTTCAATCCAACCATCTAACAGCGTATTACCCACGCCGACATCATAGCCGATAGTTGGACAATTTGGATTTAGCACGGAAATATTACTAATTCCACCGATATTTAAAATCACTCTTAGCTTATCGGGTGTACTTAACATAGCCTGATGAAAGGCTGGTACCAGTGGTGCACCTTGCCCTCCCACTGCCATATCTTTACGGCGAAAATCGCCAACAGTGGTGATACCCGTTTGAGTGGCAACAATATTCATATCGCCAATTTGCATGGTGAAAGGATAAGCTGAATTGGGCGAATGCCATACGGTTTGACCGTGACAGCCAATGGCTAAAATCTGTTCCAATTTTAACCGCAGTTTAGCAAGAAATTGATTGACACAATCGGCATAAAGTACACCCAGTTGATGATCTAGCTCGCCTAAATCTTGCAAACTGGTTTGTCCCGATTGCACAAGTGCGGTGATTTTTTGCCGAATTTTTTCGGGCATCGGTATGAAATTGCACGCGATGATTTTGGGTGGATTTAGTCCAAAATCTATTAATGCCAAATCCACGCCGTCAAGGCTAGTACCAGACATAATGCCGATATAGTATTGTGTAGTCATAATCTGATTTGATAAGAAATTTGTTTCATTATAACGAGATTAGATCATTTCACAAATTTTGTGTAAAATACAACGCAGTTAATTCTATTTGAGAAACGAACCATGACAAAACTAAGCGTAGTGATTCTCGCCGCAGGCAAAGGCACCAGAATGTATTCTGATTTACCTAAAGTATTACACAAGGTGGCTGGCAAGCCAATGGTGAAGCACGTGATTGATACTGCCAAACAATTAAATGCTGAACAAATCCATTTAATTTATGGACACGGTGCAGATTTATTAAAACAACGTTTAGCAGATGAGCCTGTAAATTGGGTTTTCCAAGCAGAACAGTTAGGTACGGGACACGCCATGCAACAAGCTGCACCATTTTTTAACGATGATGAAAATATTTTGATGCTGTATGGCGATGCCCCTTTGATTACACAGGAAACGTTACAAAAATTGATTGCGGCTAAACCGCAAAATGGTATTGCGTTATTAACTGTGCAACTAGACAATCCTACAGGTTACGGACGAATTATTCGTCAAAATGGTTCAGTGGTGGCGATTGTTGAACAGAAAGATGCCAATCCTGAACAATTAAAAATTAACGAAGTAAACACGGGCGTGATGGTATCAGACGGAGCGAGTTTCAAAAAATGGTTAAGCCGTTTAAATAATAACAATGCTCAAGGCGAATACTATATGACGGACGTAATCGGGCTGGCAAATCAAGACGGTTGTCAAGTTGCTGCGGTGATAGCAGACGATATTATGGAAGTAGAGGGGGCAAATAATCGTTTGCAACTCAATGCGTTAGAACGTTATTACCAACGTAAACAAGCTAGTCGTTTATTATTAGCAGGTGTGAGCTTGGCAGATCCTGAACGCTTTGATTTACGTGGCGAATTAAGCCATGGTAAAGATTGCGAAATTGATATTAACGTGATTATTGAAGGCAACGTACAATTAGGTAATGGGGTAAAAATTGGTTCCGGTTGCGTACTAAAAAATGTGGTAGTAGGGGATAATGTTGAAATTAAACCTTATTCTGTATTTGAAGACTGCGTGATCGGCGAAAAATCATCTATTGGACCATTCAGTCGTTTACGCCCGGGAGCAGAATTAAGTGCAGAAACCCATATTGGTAACTTTGTAGAAATCAAAAAAGCCAACATCGGTAAAGGTTCAAAAGTCAATCACTTAACTTATGTGGGAGACGCAGAAATCGGTGCCAATGTAAATGTAGGTGCGGGGGTCATTACTTGTAATTATGATGGTGCCAATAAATTTAAAACCGTAATTGGGGATAATGTATTTGTCGGTTCTGACTGTCAACTGGTTGCCCCTGTGACTATTGCAGATGGTGCAACAATCGGTGCGGGTACAACGATCACCAGAGATGTAAGTGAAAATGAACTCGTCATTAGCCGTGTGCCACAACGTCATATTCAAGGCTGGCAACGACCGGTGAAAAAGAAATAATACTTTATTTAAAGAGAAATTTATCAGTTTACTCTTTAGTTGACGCAGAATATAAATGAACTGATAGATGATATGGATTTCAACTTGATCCATATCAAAAAAACATATAAAACTTCAAAATTTTTTCAGAAATTTGATCTAGTTAACGTTTTTTCTTCTCAAAAAGTAATAGAATAGCTTATCTTTTAACTTTTAATTTTTAATTTTCTAACTCTAATGAGGTAATTTATGACTGACTTAAACAAAGTAATCAAAGAACTTAGTGATCTTGGTATCAATGGTGTAACAGAAATTGTTCATAACCCAAGTTATGAATTTCTATTCGCCGAAGAAACCAAAGAAGGTTTACAAGGCTATGAAAAAGGTATTGTAACCACAACTGGTGCAGTTGCCGTTGATACCGGTATTTTCACTGGTCGTTCACCAAAAGATAAATATATTGTTTTAGATGACAAATCAAAAGACACCGTGTGGTGGACTAGCGATGCAGCTAAAAACGATAACAAACCAATGAATCAAGAAACTTGGGCAAGTTTGAAATCTTTAGTGACTAATCAACTTTCTGGCAAACGTTTATTTGTGATTGATGCATTCTGTGGTGCAAACGAAGATACACGTTTAGCAGTTCGTATCGTCACTGAAGTTGCATGGCAAGCTCACTTTGTGAAAAATATGTTCATTCGCCCAAGCGAAGCTGAACTAGCTAACTTCAAACCTGATTTCGTGGTCATGAACGGTTCTAAAGTCACCAATCCAAATTGGAAAGAACAAGGTTTAAATAGTGAAAACTTTGTCGCATTCAACATTACTGAAGGCGTGCAATTAATCGGTGGTACATGGTACGGCGGTGAAATGAAAAAAGGTATGTTCTCAATGATGAACTACTTCTTACCATTACGTGGTGTCGCATCCATGCACTGTTCTGCCAACGTGGGCGAAAAAGGCGATGTAGCAGTATTCTTCGGCTTATCAGGTACAGGTAAAACCACCCTTTCTACTGACCCTAAACGTAAATTAATCGGTGATGATGAACACGGTTGGGACGATGACGGTGTATTCAACTACGAAGGTGGTTGCTATGCAAAAACGATCAACCTATCTAAAGAAAACGAACCTGACATCTATGGTGCCATCAAACGTGATGCGTTATTAGAAAACGTGGTAGTTCGTGCTGACGGTTCTGTTGACTTTGCAGACGGTTCAAAAACAGAAAATACACGTGTTTCTTACCCAATTTATCACATTGATAATATCGTTGAACCAGTATCTAAAGCAGGTCATGCGAAAAAAGTGATTTTCTTAACTGCGGACGCATTCGGTGTATTACCACCAGTATCTAAATTAACCCCAGAACAAACTAAATACTACTTCTTATCTGGTTTCACTGCGAAATTAGCAGGTACAGAACGTGGTATCACTGAACCAACCCCAACATTCTCAGCTTGTTTCGGTGCAGCATTCTTAAGTTTACACCCAACTCAATACGCTGAAGTGTTAGTAAAACGTATGGAAGCTGCTGGTGCAGAAGCCTACTTAGTGAACACTGGTTGGAACGGTACAGGTAAACGTATTTCAATCAAAGATACGCGTGGTATTATCGATGCAATCTTAGACGGTTCAATCGACAAAGCAGAAACCAAAACATTGCCAATCTTCAATGTAGCAGTGCCAACTGCCTTACCAAACGTTGATCCTGCGATCTTAGATCCACGTGATACTTATGCAGACAAAGCACAATGGCAAACTAAAGCAGAAGATTTAGCTAACCGTTTTGTGAAAAACTTTGAAAAATATACTGTAACTGCAGAAGGTAAAGCGTTAGTGGCAGCAGGTCCAAAAGCGTAATATTGACAGTTAAATAAAACGATTAAGTGCGGTGAAAATTTCTTTTGTTTTTCACCGCACTTTTTGTTTCCCAAGAAAATATCTCAATATCCAACCAATAATATTTTATCAGTCGTTATTTCTTTAACGCCCCTAAAATCCCACGCATAATCTGCTTGGTGACTTGACTACGAATACTTCGTCCCACCGATTTACTTAAACCACTGACAATTTCTTCTGTCACGGTTAACTTTTCGCCACGTTTTTTAGTGCCAAAAATCATTCGACTCAATGAACCCAATACACCCTCGCTTTCTTGTTGTTCCGCTTGTTGGGCTTGTTGTTGTGCCACTTGATCTAAATTAGCTTGTTCCGCTAACATCTCAAAGGCAGAATGGTTATCTACATAATTGTTATAATAAGCAAATAAATCATCATCTTTAACCCATGATTGACGTTGCTCTTGCGTTAATGGTGTAAGCTGGCTTTTGGGTGGATAAATGGTCGCAATTTCCACTGGTGTTGGCATCCCTTTTTCATCTAGGAATGAAACTAATGCCTCGCCTACACCTAAGGTGGTAATGGCTTCCACCACATTCACACCTTTATTGGCACGGAACGTTTCGGCTGCAGTTTTCACCGCTTTTTGATCTCTCGGCGTAAAGGCTCGCAACGCATGTTGGACACGATTACCCAGTTGACCTAACACAGTTTCTGGCAAATCTAATGGATTTTGCGTGACAAAATAAATACCCACGCCTTTAGAACGAATTAAACGGACTACTTGCTCCACTTTTTCAATTAAGACACTTGGGGCACCATCAAATAACAAATGAGCTTCATCAAAGAACATCACAAATTTTGGTTTATCTGGATCACCCACTTCAGGTAATTGCTCGAATAATTCAGCCATTAACCACAACAAAAATGCACTGTACATACGAGATGAATTAATTAATTTTTCTGAATTCAAAATATTAATTACGCCACGTCCATCACGAGTTTGTAACCAGTCTTCCAAATTTAATGCAGGCTCACCAAATAATTTTTCCGCCCCCTCATTTTCAAGGGTCAATAAGGCACGCTGAATTGCCCCCACACTGGCAGCGGAAATATTGCCATATTGTAATTGAAATTCCTTAGCGTTATCGGCGAGATATTTCAACATCGCACGCAGATCTTTCAAATCAATAAGCAACAACCCTTTATCGTCTGCCACACGGAATAGAATATTTAATAAGCCTTCTTGAGTTGGATTGAGATTTAATAAACGAGAAAGCAACAATGGACCCATTTCCGAGATTGTGGTACGTAATGGAATCCCTGTTTCGCCGAATACATCCCAAAAAGAAACTGGATAACTGTTTAAATAGTTTTCACCACCTAAGCTAAATTGTTCAATACGTTCCGCAATTTTGCCTTGCATGGTGCCTTTCACCGTCATACCTGAAAGATCGCCTTTTACATCGACCAAAAATACAGGCACGCCGTTATCACTAAATTCTTCCGCTAATTTACGCAAAGTGACGGTTTTCCCTGTCCCCGTTGCCCCAGCGATTAAGCCATGACGGTTTGCCATTTTGGCATTGATCCCGAAACTGTGTCCCTCACTATTGCGTGCGATTTCAAATATATTCATGAAATATCCTTTATGTTGTAAATTTTGAGCATAATAAGAGAAAAATGACTGTTAGTCAAAAAATGAGATTTTGTGATCTTGATTCCAAAATCTAGCAAAAAATCTCGACTCTTTTCCTTTCGACTTATAACCTAAAATTTCCGAAAAACCAACCGCACTTTTATCATTCTCATGCAAAATATCGAACTCTTATTACGTCTAATGCAAGTACCTAATCTTGGTGCAAATGCAATTCAAGAAATTTTAACTCAAATCACACCACAAACCCTGTTAGATTACGATGAAACCGCTTTTCATCACATTGGCTGGCAAGCAAAACAAATTCAACGTTGGTTTCACCCAGAACAAAAATATATTGAACCACCACTGGAATGGCAACAAGCTGATACAAATCATCATATTGTGGCTTACTATCAAGCAGAATATCCGCAATTATTAAAGCAAATTAATTCCGTTCCGCCGTTGTTGTTTGTAAAAGGCAATGTGGAAAATCTAAATCTGGCTCAACTGGCGATTGTAGGTAGTCGGGATTGCTCTAATTACGGTGAATATTGGGCTAAATATTTTGCCACAGAATTGATTCGATCAGGATTTATTGTTACCAGTGGATTAGCGATTGGAATTGACGGTTTCGCACACAAAGCAGTGGTTGAAATGCAAAGTAAAACGATTGCTGTATTAGGCAGTGGATTACAACAAATTTATCCCAGTCGGCATAAAGGATTAGCGGAACAAATTCTAGTTAATAATGGCACGTTGGTATCAGAATTTTTACCCAACCAACCGCCCGTTGCCACTAACTTCCCAAGACGAAACCGCATTATTAGTGGCATGTCGCAAGGCGTGTTGGTAGTCGAAGCAAATCAAAAAAGCGGATCACTAATTACCGCCCGTTATGCCCTAGAGCAAAATCGAGATGTATTTGCCTTACCTGGTAATTTGCATAATCAATATAGCCAAGGATGCCATCATCTGATTAAACAAGGGGCAAATTTAGTGGAATCGGTGCAGGATATTATTGAAAATCTCGCTCCTTATTCGTTACCCATGAATGGCTTTGCTCCCAACACGACTAGTCAAAATACAGAGTTACCTTTTAATGTTATTGAGCCAACATATCCTGATTTATATGCTTTAATCGGCTATAACCCCATTAGTATTGATGAACTGGCGGAACAGTCCAAAATTTCAGTTGATGTCCTGTTAGGGCAATTATTGACGCTAGAATTAGAAGAACTCATTGAATGTGAAAGGGGGCTATATAAACGACGATTATAAGAACCATCTAGCGTAGGGCTAGAAACAGCAAACCCCACGCTGTCTAGAGTGGGGCTTACAAAAAGGAACTGGATTATGATAATTAAGTTGTTAATCCTTGTTATCTTATTAGCTATGGCTCTACCCGCCTACTAATAATTTAACTAAAGTCCTAGTGGTAGTAGCAGCTACCGCTAGGCAGTTCCTAAATACTAATCAATTTTTACGCTAAATGCAACATCTTATTTTCGACTTATGGCGATAATCTTTCTATCACCCAATGCTCTTTTTCCAACCGATAACGAATACGATCATGTAGGCGGCTCGGGCGACCTTGCCAAAATTCGATCATCTCAGGAATCACGATATAACCACCCCAATGCGGTGGACGTGGCACATTTAATGGGTGTTTAGCTGCTATCTGTGCCGCCTTGGCTAATAACACATTTTTGCTAGAAATCACCGCACTTTGCTCACTCGCCCATGCCCCTACTCGACTGGTATAAGGACGTGATGCAAAATATTCATCGGATTGTACAGCGGATAATTTTTCCACTCTGCCTTCAATTCTGACTTGTCGCTCTAACTCGCCCCAAAAGAAATTTAAAGCCGTAAACGGTGTATGTTGCAACGCTCGACCCTTTTGACTGTGATAATTAGTAAAGAAAACAAACCCTTGCTCATTCACTTCTTTTAACAACACCACTCGGCTAGTTGGCTTACCTTGTTCATTCACCGTTGCCACATTCATTGCGGTTGGCTCACATACTTTGGCTGTTATCGCTTCATTTAACCAATGTTCAAATTGTTTTAATGGATCGGCAAGGCATTGTTTACGAGATAACGCCTGTTTACTGTAATCTTCTCGAATATTGTGTAAATCCATCTTTTTATTCCTAATTTAATCCAAGCTATTCATTGCATTAATCAACCTAATTTCGTCAAAATGACGCACATCTTCGGCTAAAATAGGTATTTCTTGCAGTCTGCTTTGTTGTAACAAAAACTCTCGTTGCGTACCTTTTAATAATGGCGTATTAGGTGTAAACCAATCTTTTCCCTGACGAAACACTAAATTGCCAATACTACAATCGGTAACGTGACCTTTTTTAATAATCATAATTTCATCAGCCTGACCTTTTTGCTTAACTAATTGATTGAGCAGGAAACGATCCTGATATTTCAATGAATAATCTATATCGTCACAAATCACAGGTTGAAAATGACGATAGATTTTGCGTTGATAAGGGAAAAATTGCACAGCATAATGTTGATGATTATAAGCAATGCGACAACGAATTAAAGGGCTATCAAGTGCGGTGTAAAATTGACTATTTTCTGCAATAATTCGCCAAAGGTCGTGAATTTTAACCGCAGTTTCCCTATAAAATTGCGATAATGATTTCTCATAACGCTGTTGATGTAAAGCGATATTTCTAACCATCCCTTGTTCAAGACAAATGGTTTCAAATAACGGAAATATCATAATGCTTTCCTTAATGGGATATAAACTTTTTGCAATAATTCAGCATATTCTTGCTCTAATTGGCTTTGTCTTGTGATGCCACCACCGCTGCGGAAAAGCATTTTCTCACCACACTGTTCAATAAACCGAATAGCTACTGCACTGTCTATGTTCTCACCGTCAAAAATACCAAAAATGCCCGTATAATAACCCCGTTCTTTCTTTTCCGCTTGTTGGATAATTTCCACCGTTTTTTCTTTAGGCGCTCCACTAATTGAGCCAGCAGGCAAAAGTTTGGCTAAAATATTCCCAATCTTTTCTTGCCAATTTTCCGCAAGTTCACCGACAATTTCCGAACTTGTTTGTAAAATTGCCCCTTTTTCAGTTTCAATACGATCTACATAACGAAAACGGCGAACTTCAATATTTTCCGCCACTGTGGCTAAATCATTTCGCATTAAATCGACAATCGTGTAATGCTCTGACTGCTCTTTTTGAGATGCCATTAATTGTTGTTCTGCATTAGGTAACGTAGCGTCAATAGTACCTTTCATGGGATAAGTAACAATTTGATTTTGTTGTGTTCTGACAAAACATTCTGGCGAAAAACAAACAAAATGATTTTGATAATAAAGTTTGTACTTTGCTTGGGCTTGCTCGAAAACCTCTAATAAAGAAAAATTAGTTTTTATTTCAGTAGGATAAGTAAGATTCAACAAATAGGAATTACCCTTTTGCAAGGCTTGTTGAACGACTTCAAAACCCCATTGATATTCACTTTTTGACATGGCAAGTGCGGTTAAATTTAAGGCTTTTTTTGACCGCACTTTTTCCGTTGGATAATTCGTTTTGCCTTGTAAATCAAAAAATAACCCTTGTTTTTCCATTTTCTCAAGGGGAAAAATCAGCGGTTTTTTCTGTTCGAAATCAACCAGAAAGAAAAATGGTTGGCGTTGTTTCCCAAACTGATTGGCTTGTGCAATAAAAGCGTTAAACGGCATAAAAGAGTAGGGTCTGTTGACCTTAAATAAATCAAACAAAATATGCTCAAGTTTAGCCTAATCATTTATAATGGCAAGCGTTTATTTTTCTACTCAAAAGACCATGACCAAACTTGCTATTATTAATAATCACGATTCTTTCACCTATAATTTAGTGGATTTAATCCGCCGTTTGCATGTGCAATTCGATGTGATAAATGTGGAAAATTTAAGCCTTGATAGGCTTGAAGATTACAGTCATATTCTGATTTCACCTGGTCCAGATATACCGAAAAGCTACCCACAACTTTTTGCCATGCTCACACGTTTTTACCAACAAAAAATGATTTTAGGGGTATGTTTAGGTCATCAGACAATTTGTGAATTTTTTGGGGCGACATTGTTTAATTTACCCAATGTTCGACATGGTCAAAAAAGCCATTTAAAAGTGCAATCAAATTCGGGTTTATTTCAAGGTTTACCCAACCATTTTGAGATTGGCTTATATCACTCTTGGGCAGTTTCAACAGAAAATTTCCCCACTGAATTAGAGATTACCGCTATTTGCGATGATGAGATTATTATGGCATTCCAACATTGTACTTTACCGATTTTTGGGGTGCAGTTTCACCCAGAATCCTATATGTCGGAATATGGTCTGTGGATACTCAAAAATTTCTTAAATTTGGAATCCAGATCATACTTTTCAGAAAAAGATCAAAAAAACACTTGATACTGTTTTTAATAACAGATAGTATATGCTCAAATTTACAGCTTAACAAACATCCAAAAGGGTCACACAATGGCTAAAGATAACAAAGCGAAAGCAAAACCAACCGCAAAAGAAAATAACTCACAAGAAGACAAAGCAAAAGCACTGGCAGCCGCTCTTGGTCAAATTGAAAAACAATTTGGCAAAGGGGCGATTATGAAGTTAGGCGATTCACAAACCCTTGATGTAGAATCTATTTCAACAGGTTCAATCGGTTTAGATGTAGCATTAGGTATTGGTGGTTTGCCAATGGGACGTATTGTTGAAATCTTTGGTCCAGAATCATCAGGTAAAACTACATTAACCCTTTCCGTGATCGCACAAGCACAAAAAGCAGGCAAAGTCTGTGCCTTTATTGATGCGGAACATGCCTTAGACCCAATTTATGCAGCAAAATTAGGGGTTGATGTCAAAGAACTGTTTATTTCTCAACCTGATAATGGTGAACAGGCGCTAGAAATCTGTGATGCCTTAGTACGTTCAGGGGCGATTGATGTGATTATTGTGGACTCTGTCGCTGCATTAACCCCAAAAGCTGAAATCGAAGGGGATATGGGCGATTCTCACGTTGGTTTACAAGCCCGTTTAATGTCACAAGCGTTGCGTAAATTAACTGGTCAGATTAAAAACTCTAACTGTTTAGTAGTATTTATCAACCAAATTCGAATGAAAATCGGTGTGATGTTTGGCAATCCTGAAACCACCACTGGCGGTAACGCCCTAAAATTCTATTCATCTGTGCGTTTAGATATTCGCCGTATCGGTGCAGTGAAAGAGGGTGATGAGATTATTGGTAATGATACTCGGGTCAAAGTAGTGAAAAATAAACTTGCAGCTCCGTTCCGTCAAGCCGAATTCCAAATTCTTTATGGTGCGGGTATCTCGAAAAATGGTGAGCTAATTGAACTTGGTGTTAAACAAAAATTAGTCAACAAATCTGGGGCTTGGTATGCTTACAATGGCGAGAAGATCGGGCAAGGTAAAGCGAATGCGATCAAATGGTTAGAAGACAATCCTGAAGCAGCCGCAGAATTAGAAGATAAAATTAAGACTGCTTTATTAGAAAATCCAGAACAAGCCTTGTTGCCAGCTGATGATAACGATAAAGATCAAAGTGATGAAATCAATGACGAAGTAAATGATTTAGATTTCTAAGTATCACATACAATATATCCCAAAGTGCGGTATTTTTAACCGCACTTTTTTCAACTATGCAGGGAATAATCCATGTCATCTCTCGCCCTAAATTATCTGATTAACATACTGGCTCGCCGTGATTACAGCGAATATGAAATTCGTTGCAAAATGCAACAAAAAGCCTTTAGCGAAGAAGATATCGATCAGGCACTGGCACATTGCCAACAACGCCACTGGCAAAGTGATCAACGTTTTGCCGAAAATTACCTAAATTTTCGAGCCAATCGGGGTTATGGTGTAAATCGAATTAAACAAGAATTACGCCAATTAAAAGGGGTGAGTTCGCAGATTATTCAAAACGTAATTGAGCAAAGCGAAATAAACTGGTCAGATATTGCATTAAGCGTTTTAAACCGAAAATTTCCCCAATATCAAAATAAACTGGATTTGAAAACCAAACAAAAAATCTGGCGTTATATGCTTTCACATGGTTTTTATGCAGAAGAATTTGCAGACTATATCGGTTCTAGTAGCGACAGCGACTATTAGCAAATAGCAAGATTGGCGGAAAGTAATGGGAGTTGAACCCACCTAGGACTGCTGGCAGCCCTAACAGGATTTGAAGTCCTGCCGCATCACCGGATACGCCTACTTTCCAAAATTGATGGCAACTTTAGCATAATGTCATTTTTTGTCAAACAACCTTTTTACCCGATTAATAACCCCTAAAAAGGATATTCTTGCAACAATCCCTTTTAAGGGATATAATGCCAAACATCCTTTTCAAAGTATAACGAATAAATTATGGCATTAAGCATCACTAGCGCAAAAGCATTAGCACAGGTTATTCGGGAGTTTCGTTATCAAGCCGAACTTTCTCAAGTGGATGTGGCGAAGCGAGCTGCCACCAAGCAAGCAACAGTTTCCGTGTTTGAAAACAATCCTGAAAGTACAAAATTAGAAACTTTGTTCAAAATTCTGACGGCACTAGAATTGGAACTTATCGTACAATCTCGCCCAACGCAAGGGCAAATATTAGCCACGAAAAACGATGACACAGCGACAATACTCGGCATGGCGGAAGAAAGTGCAATATATCACATTGGTGACGATGATGAGATTTGGTAATGGAAAATATACTTAATATTGCTATGAATGGCATTCACATTGGTCAATGGCGTAAATTAGCTAATGGTGCAACGGAGTTTCAATATAGTCCAAATTGGTTAAATTCCCCCCGCTCACGAGCTATTTCGCTTTCGTTGCCATTGTCGAATAAAATTTACAAAGGCGATGTGGTGTTTAACTTTTTTGATAATTTATTACCCGATAATGATCAGATTCGTTCTCGGATCCAACAACGTTTTCAAATAAATACCAAAACACCTTTTGATTTACTTTCCGCTATTGGACAAGATTGTGTCGGAGCAATTCAGCTCTATCGAGATTTACCTTATTCTATTCGGCAAGTGAATGCTACGTCATTGAATGAGCATGAGATTGAAGCATTATTAAAAAATTATCAATCTCTGCCATTGGGAATGGAGCAAACAGATGATTTCCGCATTTCGCTAGCTGGGGCACAAGAAAAAACAGCGTTACTTTTTCACGAAAATCAATGGAAACGACCGCACTACTCTACGGCAACTAGCCATATTTTCAAGCTCCCTATCGGACTGGTAGCACAAGGTCAGCTTGATCTTTCAATGAGTTGCGAAAATGAATGGCTTTGCCTTGAGATTTTGCGTTTATTCGGCTTGGACGTTCCTAATGCAAAAATTCGTTATTTCGGTGAAACCAAAGTGTTAATTGTAGAGCGTTTTGATCGCCGCTGGGCAAAGTCGCAAAATTGGCTGGTACGTTTACCACAAGAAGATCTTTGCCAAGCCTTGAATATTGCCCCTGCTCGAAAATATGAATCAGACGGTGGAGCAGGGATTCTCACCATTATGCGATTGTTAAATAGTTCTGCAAATCCGCTTAATGACCGCAAGGCTTTTTTCAAAGCACAGATTTTATTTTGGCTTTTGTGTGCTATTGATGGGCATACGAAAAATTTCAGCCTTTTTCTTGAACAAGGCAACCGATATCGCTTAACCCCATTTTATGACGTGATGTCAGCTTATCCATTGATTAATCCAAAAGGATTACAACGTCAAAAAATTAAAATGGCCATGGCATGGCACGGTGAAAATAAGCATTATTTATGGGACAAAGTCCAACTCCGCCATATTTTCCAAACTGCAAAACTAGCTGGATTTGCCAAGGAAAATGTTGAAGAAATTCTACATGAGATTAGCCAAACACTGCCGCGTTTAGCTCAAATTCCGCATCGCCATCTTCCCGATTTTATCGCTGAACCAATTTTACAAGGGTTGGAAGATAAGGTAAAAAAGGCGTGGTAAGTTATAGTATAATACCCCAACGTTCAACAAAACAGGACACAAAATGACCGCACTTTTTCAACAATTACCATCAGTAGATAAATTACTCAAAACACCACAGGGTGAATTGCTAGTGGATCAATTTGGACATACGGCGGTCGTCAATATGATTCGTCAGATTTTGCAACTGGCTCGAGAGCAAATCAAAGAAACACAGCAACTTCCCAATTATTTCAACGATATTGACCATACAATTACGGAAATTCGTCATCAATTAATTCAACAAAACCAAGTACAAATTAAATCAGTGCATAACCTAACAGGCACCGTGTTACACACGAATTTAGGGCGTGCATTGTGGTCTGAAACCGCTCAACAAGCCGCTGTAAATGCTATGGCAGGTAATGTGGCATTGGAATATGATTTAGAGATAGGAAAACGTAGTCATCGAGATCATTATATTAGTGAATTACTTAATCAACTTACGGGAGCGGAAGCGGCTTGTGTCGTGAATAATAATGCAGCTGCAGTATTGTTAATGCTTGCCACCTTTACACAAGGCAAAGAAGTGATTATTTCTCGTGGAGAACTGATTGAGATTGGCGGTGCATTTCGGATTCCTGATATTATGGCTCAAGCGGGATGTAAACTGGTAGAAGTCGGCACCACTAATCGTACGCATTTAAAAGATTATCAAAACGCAATCAACGAGAATACTGCTTTTCTGATGAAAGTACATAACAGTAATTATCAAATTTGTGGTTTTACCCATTCAGTTGAAGAACATAAACTTACCGAATTAGGTAAGCAATTTAATATTCCTGTGATTAGCGATCTTGGCTCTGGAGCATTAATTGATTTAACGCAGTACGGCTTACCAAAAGAACCAACAGTACAGGAAAAATTGGCACAAGGCGTGGACTTAATTTCTTTTTCTGGGGACAAACTGCTCGGCGGTGTGCAAGCTGGTATTATTGTGGGTAAGAAATCTCTTATTGATCAATTACAAGCACACCCACTTAAACGCGTTCTACGTTGTGATAAAGTGATTCTAGCTGGCTTAGAAGCCACCTTACGCCTGTATCTACAACCTGAAAAATTAATCGAAACCTTGCCAACCTTACGCTTACTCACTCAATCCATAGCACAATTAAATGAAAAAGCGGAACGAGTGAAAGAACAATTATCGCAACATTTACCCGAATTTTCCCTGCAAATCGAAGCAAGTTATGCACAAATTGGTAGTGGTTCACAACCGTTAGCCAAAATTCCATCGGTTGCAGTCACCATAGCAAACCAAACTAACGGAAAATTAACCGCACTTTTACAACGGCTAAAACAACTACCAACGCCAATAATTGCCAGAATGGAACAAGATAAAATTTGGTTGGATATACGTTCATTAGCAAATGTCGATCACCTGTTAGAGAGTTTACAAGCCTTATGATTATTGTTACTTCTGGTCACGTTGACCATGGCAAAACCGCCTTGTTGCAGGCATTAACTGGCACAAATACTGCTCATTTACCCGAAGAAAAAAAACGTGGAATGACCATTGATTTGGGTTATGCTTATTTGCCCTTAGGTGATAAAACACTTGGATTTATTGATGTTCCCGGTCACGAAAAATTTTTGCCGAATATGTTGGCTGGCTTGGGGGGAATTCATTATGCCATGCTGATTATTGCCATTGATGACGGGATTCAAGCTCAAACAGTGGAACATTTAGCCATTTTACGTCAGTTGCAACTCAATAAAATTCTGATTGTCTTAACCAAATCTGATAAAGCGAGTTCAAGCCAGATCGATGCACTTAAACACACAATCAAAGCTAATTACCCCTTTTTAGCCGATAGTCCAATTTTCGTTACATCTGCGACTACCCAACAAGGCATCGCCGAATTACGTGATTATTTAACTACACTGCCAAATTTAGCTGACCCCAATAAACCTTTCCGCTACGCTATCGACCGTATTTTTAGTGTAAAGGGAGCTGGCACTGTGGTTACTGGCACAGCATTTAGTGGTAAGGTAAACATTGATGATGAATTGTTTTTATCTAACGGCGAAAGAGTCCGCGTGAAAAATATTCATGCCCAAAATCAACCGAGTAAACAAGGGTTGGCAGGACAACGGTTAGCATTAAATATTCATACTGATATTGAGCGTAGCTCAATTCAACGGGGAGACTGGTTATTTAATCAACCAGCACAATTTGCCACAGATCGCATTACCGTTCAGCTTAATCCAGAAATACCTTTAGCAGAAAACCAAGCGATACATCTTTATCATGCGACTAATCATACTGTTGGTAAATTGTCTTTGCTCACAACAAAAACGTTACCCCCACAAACACAAGCCTTAGCAGAAATTATCTTAGATAAACCGCTATTTTTGAGCTTTGCGGATAAATTAATTTTACGCAGTGGCGATAATAAGCAATTAATTGCTGGAGCAAAAGTCATCGAAATTAACTCCCCCAAACGCCATAAACGCAGTGAAGTGCGGTTAAAATTCTTACAGAATTTGCAACAAGCAGAAAATATCAATGACCGTATTGCACTATATTTACAACAAACAGCCGTTGAAGTGTCTTATTTATTATGGATTGAACAGTTAAATGAAGCGGACTTAGCCACCATTTTGCAACAAAATCACGCTGTACGTTTTCAGCAATGGTGTTTTAATCAAGATTATCAAGCAGAAAAAAATCAGCAAATTTTGACCACACTTTCCAATTATCATCAACAACATTCCGATCAAGTCGGCTTAGGCAAAGCTCGTTTATACCGCATTGCCACACTTAATCAGCCTGAAAAATTGATCTACCATTTTATAGATGAATTATTGGCTCAAGGAAAATTACAACAAACCCGTGGCTGGTTGCATTTTCCTGAACATAAAATTGAGTTTAACGCAGAAGAACAAGCCTTATGGAAATTGGTGCTAGACGAATTTGTGCAACAAAATGGGCAACCGTTGTGGGTGAGAGATATGGCAAATTCCTTATCCATTGATGAAAACCAAATGCGAAATTTTTGTTATAAAGCGGGGAAATTAGGCTATTTAACCCCGATTATCAAGGATCGTTTTTTCTTAACCGAAAACCTATATGCCCACGCCAAAGTCATCAAGCAATTAATTGCAAAACAAGGGGATATTTGCGTCAATCAATTACGAGATGAACTCCAATTTGGACGCAAACTCACTGTGCAATTAATTGAATATTTTGATCGTTGTGGATTATTAAGACGTAAAGGCAACGTACATATTTTGCGAGATGGAGAGCTGTTTAATTAACAATATCTATCCTCTTTTTTAGTTTATTCATTATTTGAAGGAGTAGTATTATGTATGCAGATAAAAAAGTCGAATTTACAGAAAAGCTTGCTTATCGCATTTTGCTAGATTGTGGCATATCTTGCTATAGAAATAATCGAACCGATAAAACCGCTGTTGATATTCAAACCCAACAAGGTATCAAAATTGATGTTCAGTATTCACAAAATTTCGCTAAATATGGGGATTTTAGATTAGATATTATCTCTGCATTTTTTCCAAGAATTGATAAAAATACACATATTAAGTATCAATATGATCCCACATTACATTTACACCAAAATTTTGAACAAAAATACCATTGTGAAGTAAAGAAAAAAGGTAAAATCTATATTAATAACTATTTAGATGCTCTAATTATATTATTTTACAATAGTCAATTAGATATTCTTCTATCCAATATGCCAGACTATGTTCTAATCGTTAAGAAATCTGATCTAGCCGAATTTATTCGCCATAATATTATTGATATTTTCAATAGTATAAAAATAAATAATAAACCTGATTTAGACGATAAACACGGCTCTGCTTTTATTCCCATCAAGGTTAACACCTTAATCGGTTATCTTGGCAAAAGATGCTTCTATAACACTTACTTATCATTGCAAGAACAACCAAATAAAGCGTTAATTAAATATTTACTTAGTAATTGACATCGTTATCTTTAAAGATTAATAACTAATTCTTTTATTATTACTTTTTATCCCACAACTTTAGGCAATAATCCAGCCTGAATTAAAAATGGAATAGAAACAATCACAATCCCTAAAACAGAAACAACTACTAATAACGCATTTCCACCACTTACTCGATAAGGCAAGTTGGGATGTTTTTGGCGCGCTTTCCAAGCTAATGCAGCGGGTAATACCACCGCATAAAAAGCAAACATTTGACCGGCATAACTCAGTGCTAAAATAAAGCCTTTAGGGTAAAATAATGCAAATAACATCGGTGGTAAGAATGTCAATACACCGAGCGTCATCCGTCCTGCAGATCGATTAAATGTTCGTTTTAATAAATCGTTTATACAATCAAACAAACCCAAAGAGACCCCAAGGAAAGAGGTGATTAATGCCAATGCGGAGAATATTTTTACAGTGCTGCTAATGGCATCACTTCCGGTTATTTCTCGAGTCGCGGTTACTAATCCATTTAAGGTTGGATCTTGTTGTAAAATATCCAAGAACAAAGATTGACTTAATACGCCATGAGTTGAAAGTTGCCATAAAATATAAATAACCAGCGTTATAAAAGATCCTGTAAGAATCGAAATTCGTAACGCTTTAACGTTACCACCTAAATAAGCATTTAAACTAGGAATTGAACCGTGAAAACCAAATGCAGTAAAAAATACCGGACTGGCGGAAATTAATAAAGCATTATCAATTGGCATTGCCATGAGATTATCTATACTAATTTTAGGAAACATTAAAATCAATACAAAAACTAACGCCGCCACCATAATATAAAAGAGTAAGCGGTTGATCACATCAACACTTTTGGTACCTATAATAATAAAAGCCCCAAAAAGTGCGGTGAAAATAACAATAGAAATTTTAGATGTGGTTTCTGCATCGCTTATTTGTGGAATGGTTGATGCAAGAATATTTCCTCCACCCGTCACATAAGCAGCTAATAAAGCATACAGAAAGACCATTAAAATGGTCGTTGAAATAACTCTACCAGTCTTGCCAAAATATTGTGCAGCGAGCGTGCCTATACCCGCATCATGCTCAGCGGTTTGATAAATTTCAACAAATAATAACGCACTATAAGTGAGCAAAAGCCATAAAACGCCTAATAATACAAAGGTAAAGGTAAAACCTATACCGGCTGCCGTCAGTGGCATAGCTAACATTCCCGCACCAATCATTGTGCCGGACACAAGTAAAGTACTTCCTAATATTCTATTCATGGTATTTATCCTTTTTAAATTTTGTTATGCGATTTTTAACATAACAAAAGGGCGTTGTAAACAACGCCCTCAATATAAAAATAAATTATAAAATAAATCGACTCAAATCTTCGTTATCTACCACATCGTTTAATGCTGTAGAAACATAATTTTCATCAATCGTAATTTTTTCTCCTGAACGTTCACTTGCATCAAACGAAATACCATCCATTAAACGCTCTAACACGGTATGTAACCGTCTTGCGCCAATATTTTCGGTTTTTTCATTCACACGAAAAGCGGATTCAGCGATTTTGCTGATACCATCTTGAGTAAATTCAATTTCTACCCCTTCGGTTTTCATTAATTCACGATATTGAAGTGTTAATGATGCATTGGGTTCAGTGAGAATACGTTCAAAATCTTCTTTAGTGAGTGATCTTAATTCTACACGAATCGGCAAACGACCTTGTAATTCAGGAAGTAAATCCGATGGACGAGCCACTTGGAAGGCACCGGAACAGATAAATAAAATATGGTCAGTTTTTACCATACCATGTTTAGTATTAACTGTTGAACCCTCAATAATTGGTAACAAGTCACGCTGTACCCCTTCACGAGAGACATCACCACCACTGTATTCCCCTTTTTTACAGATTTTGTCAATTTCATCGATAAAGACGATACCATGTTGCTCGACAGATTCTATAGCTTGCTGTTTTAAATCTTCTGGATTCACCAACTTGGCCGCTTCTTCATCAATCATTACTTTTAACGCGTCTTTGATTTTCATTTTGCGTTTCTTGGTTTTACTTGGTGACATACCTTCAAATATGGATTGCAGTTGCGATGTCATTTCTTCCATACCCGGTGGTGTCATGATTTCTACGCTAACCGGATGAGATACATCAATTTCAATTTCTCGCTGATCTAATTGTCCTTCACGCAATTTTTTACGGAATACTTGGCGAGTAGCTTCATTATTACTTTCTTCTGCATTGCCCCACTGATCTTTAGCCGGCGGTAATAACACATCTAAAATACGATCTTCCGCTGCATCCTGCGCTTTCATTCGATTTTTTTCCACTGCTTGTTGGCGTACCAATTTCATGGAAACATCGGTTAAATCACGGATAATCGAATCCACTTCCTTCCCAACATACCCCACTTCAGTAAATTTAGTAGCTTCTACTTTAATAAACGGGGCGTTAGCAAGTTTTGCTAATCGACGAGCAATTTCAGTTTTACCCACACCAGTCGGTCCAATCATCAAAATATTTTTAGGCGTCACTTCTTGACGCAATTCTTCGGATAATTGCATCCGTCTCCAGCGATTACGTAAGGCAATCGCCACGGCACGTTTGGCATCACTTTGTCCAATAATATGTGCATCTAATTCTGAAACAATTTCACGGGGTGTCATAGACATAAATTTTTATTCCTTATAATTCTTCAATAACGTGATTATGATTAGTATAAATATCAATATCACCAGCAATGATTAAGGCTTGTTTAACAATCTCCGCTGCAGTCAAATTGCTATCAGTACGAAGTAATGCTAATGCTGCGGATTTTGCATAATTACCACCCGATCCAATCGCCAACACATCAAATTCAGGCTCAATCACATCGCCACTGCCTGACACCAATAAAAAATCGCTTTCGTTAGCTACAATCATCATCGCTTCCAAACGGCGTAAAGCACGTTCTGTTCGCCATTCTTTAGCCAATTCCACCGCACTTTTTACCAAATGCCCTTGATGCAATTCTAATTTCTTCTCAAATAAATCCCGTAAAATAAACGCATCCGCCGTTGAACCGGCAAAACCTGTAACCACTTTATCTTTATACAAACGGCGAACCTTACGCACAGTGCCTTTTTCGACACAATTTCCAAGTGTTGCTTGACCATCACCACCAATAGCGACTTTACCGTCTTTACGTACACATACTATCGTTGTCATTTTTAATCCTTTTTATCAAAATTTAAACAGTAAATGAGGGCTGGATAGTTAATTTCAAGGTAAATTCTCATAAAAACGCGCATTTTCCCTACTTGGAAAATGCACTATACGTCATTAGATGATAAATATAAGTCATTTTTGTGAAAAAACTAACCCTAACCCAATCAATCCAATTCCACACAAATGATACAAATGAAAAGACTCACCCAGTAATGATACCGACAATAATACACCGAATACGGGCATTAAATGAATGGATAACCCCGAAATCACCGGACCGACTTTTTGAATCGCCACGTTATACAAAATATAAGCAATCACCGACGGAAATACACCCACATAAGCTAATCCCAACAAAGTTGAACTATTCCATATAATAGCTTGGGTGCCTTGTAATTGTTCCCATAAAAATAACGGAAAAAGGGAAATTAACGCAATAATAATTTGTACACCCATTAATCCCTTGCGATCAATATTAGCGGGAATATCTTTCATTAACAGTGTATAAATCGCCCAGCAGATCATCGCCATAAACACGATAATATCACCGGGATTAAAAGATAACGCCACAAAATTCGCCCATTGCCCTTGTAACACAATGACCAACACGCCGAAAAGTGAAATAGCCAATCCTATAGCTTGTGTAACCTTAATTTTTTGATGATAAAACAAAACACCAATCAGCATGATTAACACTGGAATACAAGAATTTAATAAAATTGCATTGGTAGTCGTTGTACTATGTAAACCTTTATAGACAAGTGTATTAAATACCGCCACCCCAAAAATAGACACCGTAATAATCCTGCCCCAATGTTGGCGATATTGCTGCCAATCACGTTTCATTGTCGCTAACACAAAAGGTAACAATACAAGCAACGCAATAATCCAACGCCCAAAAGAGAGCGTATAAGGCGGAATATCTGCTCTTACCGCTCGACCCACAGCAAAATTGCCAGCCCAAAAGAGTGGAGGAAGTATTAAAAAGGGTAATAAAGGTAGGGACTGTTTGATATTGGAAAAATAGTGCCGCATAAATATTCCTATTATGTGTTTTAAGTTATTTTACACAAAAGTGCGGTGAAATTTTAGCAAATATATTAATTTATAATTATCAATAAAAATTAACCGCACTTTATACTCTTTCTCAAAGTGCGGTTATGTCTATTTAACCAAAAATATTAGTTAAATGTATTTTATAATCTGCAATAAACTTCTCTACATTCGGATTTTTCATCACATCATTACAAATAAAAGTCGGTAAGGGTTGCATGGCCAAAAATTGATTGGCTTTATGAAAATGAAAATAGACAGTATCTACCCCTTTACCTTCAAAAAAATCATTTGGACGAGTAAAGGCTTCAATCGGTGCATTCCATGTTAAAGAAAGCATATATTTTTTACCATGTAACAAGCCTCCCGTACCATAACCTTCGGTCGGATTCACGCGGTGTCTGCCGTCACTGGCATTAAGTTTGCCATAACCCGCGGTGAACACTTCATCAATATATTTTTTCACGGTCCACGGCTCACCCATCCACCAACCGGGCATCTGCCAAATCACCACATCCGCCCATAAAAATTTAGCGACTTCTTTTTCTGTATCATAGCCGTTATCAATCAGTGTTTCATCAATTTTATGTCCGAGCTGTTGCAAGGTTTCAACTGCAATGTGATGCAAGGTATGATTTAATTCACCTTGACTATGTGCAAAGGCTTTTCCGCCGTCTAAAAGTAAAATATTCATGGTTTAATCTCCTAATAATTCAATATAAAATATTATAAGTAAGCAGAATTGAATTATACAATTTATCTTACCTATTGAAGTTATTCCTTTTTTCTTGCAATATTTTGCTGACATTATTTTTTTTCATTGTGTACAATTGAGCAAATTTATGTTTTATTTCAAAAAGGAATGATTATGACGACTTTATCAATTCAATCTGATATTAGCCTTACACAAGCTAATCATTTAATTGCACAAGGTATCCAGATTGCTACTCAACAAGGCTTAAATTTATCGATTGCTGTGGTAGATCGATCTGGGCATTTGCTTGCTTTTGCGCGTATGGATAACGCATCCTTAGTGACCATTGATGTGGCTATCGGCAAAGCGCGTACCGCCGCCTATTTAAAAGCCCCGTCAAAATTATTTGAAGATTTTGTGAATAATGGTGCACCTGCCATGCTGGCGACACCTAATATTTTACCATTACAGGGCGGAATTCCTTTGTTAATAGAAGATAAAATTATTGGAGCAGTTGGCGTGAGTGGGGCGAGTGGTGATATTGATAACCAAACCGCAGAAACCCTTGCTGGTTTATTTCAAGCTTAACGAAAAATGAATAAATTTTGAAAAATTAACCGCACTTTGGTGTTTAACAAAAGTGCGGTTAAAAATGTTTACGTTTTTACTAGAACGAATATTTCACATTGGCAAAATAAACTCTTCCTTCTTCAGCATAACCATCGGTGAGATAGTAGTTCTTATCGAAGATATTAGATACGCCCACATCAAGACTTAAGCCTTGTTTAAAGGTGTAACTGATTTTAGCATCAGTGGTACCAAACCCTGATAGGGTTTCGTATTTTTTATTCACCAACGCATAACGTCCAGATTCAGCTGTTTGACTTAAATAAATAGATAATTCAGGCGTCACTTTCCAATCGGCATAAGCAAAGAATTTATGGCGTGGTAAATCCGTTACTTTAATGCTGGAATCGCCGTTTTTCGCTTTAGTGTAAGTGTAATTTGCACCCAAAGTGAAGTCTTTGGTGACAAAAGCGGTGACACCTAATTCAACCCCTTTATAAATGGCTTTATCCACATTTTGGTTTTGCACTTCAGCGGTCGCATCATTGATGGCGACTTCATTGATGGCATCTTTAACATGGCTATAAAATAACGCCCCTTCTACTTTAAACATATCGTTAAAGGTGTGGAAATAACCGATTTCAATATGATCAGCAATCTCTGGTTTTAAGAATGGATTCGGTAAGCGATTTTTACTTAAACTACGAGAATAACGCTCTTTCATGGTTGGCAAATGGCTTTTATGGGCATAACTTAGGCTTAACTCGTCATTTTGAGTAAAGTTATGCACCACTTTGGCTTGATAATTGAAGGCGTGTTGTGAGCTAGTATCGAAATGATAAATCCCATAAACGCTTTTCTTGTTGACTTTATACAGAGCCTGATAATTTTGAGCTTTTACCGCATCTTTATAGTCATAGCTGACGCCCACAATAGCTTTAGTGGTATCGGTGAAACGATAGGTATCTTCTAAGCCAACACTGTAAGTTCGATCTTCATTACGAGCTACAGGTTCGCCATCATTATGCTCGCGATGTACATCAAATTTGTAAAGTGCGGATAATTTTAGCGTATTATTTTCGCTGGTATTGGCTCCAAACTCTAAACCTGCACCGTAGGAATAATCACGATAATGGCTGTTAAATGAGCTATTTTTGTCTTGCGTACTAAAGGTTTCATCATCATACACCGATAAATCATTGTTGAAAGTATCGTGGAATAATTTGGTATTGAGATAATATTGACCATCTGCAAATGCCGTATGCGATAAGAAATAGAGACTTTCTTTATCCCACGCAGGCCAACGCCAGAATCTTGGGGTACCGTTGCCCGTATAAAACGGCTGTTGTTTTCTCGCATCTTGGTTGGAATAGGAAATGGCATATTCATCAGTGGCATTTGGGGTGTAACCCACACGCAAACTTAATTTACGATCACGACTTGATGAATTATCTGCTCGTCCGCCATTTTCATATTTCGTTGCTTGGAAATCACGAGAAAGTTGTACACCTTGACGTTCGACAAAGCTACCACTTACTTGGGCATAGAATTTTTCTTGTTTGGTACCTAAACTAAAATAAGGTTGATTCACTGCTGTGTGGCTATTACGACCCGTTTGATAACCATAACCAATCACGCCTTCAAGGGCTTTAGTGGGTTTACGAGTGACTAAGTTAACCGCTCCGCCCATGGTGTTGGCACCGTATAATACTGAACTTGCCCCTTTGGAAATATTGATTTCGGCTAAATCAAAGGTGGTAAAACGGCCCAAATCCATATTGCCGTCATAAGGCACATAAACAGGGATGCCATCAATAAACACGGGAACACGCAATGCATTAAAACCACGCACACGGATATTTTGTTCACCCCTTGCACCACCACGTTCAAAAGATACACCTGGAGACATTTTGGCTACTTGAGCCACATTGGAAATTTGATTTTGACGAAGTTGATCTTGGTTAACCGATACCGTGCTAATATCTGCACCGTTTTCGACCACATCAATTTGACCAAGAGTAAATACTTCAGCGTAGCTGGTTGCGGAGCAACAAGCTACGGCAATTGCCGTGCAAATTAACGATTTTTTCATGGTAATTCCTTATTGGTTAGGGTTAAAACGTAATTTTAAAGCAATGGTGATCGCAGAAAATAAGCGTTCATCATTGCCTTTTAGATTTTCTCTGAACGTTTTATTCGGGTCGGTAATCTTCACCCGACCTTGATGTAATTCAGAGAGTAAAAAAGTTAACGGAAGATGCAATTTTTCAGCTAATTCTGTTACCGTAATATGCTCAAAAGTCATTAATAGCCGATCTAAATTACAATAAGATGGATATTTTTGTTTAAAGCAAACATCGGTTAATTGTGCAATTTGTTTCAACGCTTTGCGACGGCGGTGAATAACATGAATAATCAATAAAACGACAAAGCACAAGCCGATGATTTGATGAAGTCGAGCAAAAAATAATAGATTGCCAATGCCAAAAGACAAACAAATTGCAGAAATTACCATGGATATTAGGCTCAATAACAGCAAAATAATTAGCATTCCTTTGGCAATAATCTGTAATTTTTGCATGATTTTCCTTCACAAATAATCAAAGTATAAACAATTATATAACGATAAAAAAGATAATTGAATGATTTACACTATTTTTTTACAAAAATGTTACTAAAAAATACATACAAATTGAATATTAAGGGTAAATAACTTTCTATTGCTAGATTAGCATAGCTATTATCCATAGGAATATTGTCAGAACAAATAAAAAATCTGCACCTCAATTAGTCGGGATTATATCCAACTGTTGGGATGCAGATTAGTTTATATTTTAATTTATCTTAACGGCTTTTTTTCACTAAGCTTTCCGTTAATTCGTAAGCACGAAGTTTAGCAAGTTCTTGTGAAAGTTTAGCTACCATTAATTGATGGTTAGCATCACCAGATTTCGCTATAATATTTTCTTCTGCTTTGCGTTTTGCATTCAAAATGCGATCTTGGTCTAACTCATCACCACGAATAGCCACATCCGCTAACACAGTAACAATATTAGGTTGGACTTCTAAAAATCCCCCTGACACATAGATAACATCTTCGTTATCATTTTCAAGGGTGAATTTTACAATCCCTGGTTTAATCGCTGTCATTAAAGGGGTGTGATTGGCTAAAATCCCTAATTCCCCCTCAATCCCACTTGCTTGAACGCTTTTTACCGCACCTTCGAAGATTTTTTTCTCCGCACTCACGATAATTAAGTTAAATGTTGCCATTTTGATCTCCTTCAATCTGGTAATCAGTTGAAGTGATTACATATTTTTCGCTTTTTCAACAACTTCATCGATTGAACCCACCATATAGAACGCTTGTTCTGGAATATGGTCGTATTCACCGTCAAGAATACCTTTGAAGCCACGAATCGTATCTTTTAATGACACATATTTACCAGGCGAACCAGTAAATACTTCCGCTACGAAGAATGGTTGTGATAAGAAACGTTCGATTTTACGTGCACGGGCTACCACTAATTTATCATCTTCGGAAAGTTCGTCCATACCAAGAATGGCGATAATATCTTTCAATTCTTTGTAACGTTGCAAGATACCTTGTACACCACGTGCCACATTATAATGTTCTTCACCGACCACCAATGGATCTAATTGGCGAGAAGTTGAATCTAACGGGTCAACCGCTGGGTAAATACCTAAAGAGGCGATATTACGGCTTAATACTACGGTAGAGTCCAAGTGCGCAAAGGTTGTCGCTGGCGATGGGTCAGTTAAGTCATCGGCTGGTACGTAAACCGCTTGCACAGAGGTGATAGAACCTGTTTTGGTGGAGGTAATACGTTCTTGCAATACACCCATTTCTTCCGCCAAAGTTGGCTGATAACCTACCGCAGAAGGCATACGTCCTAACAACGCTGACACCTCTGTCCCTGCAAGGGTATAACGATAGATGTTATCTACGAAGAATAATACATCACGACCCTCATCACGGAATTTTTCCGCCATGGTTAAACCGGTTAATGCCACACGCAGACGGTTGCCTGGTGGCTCATTCATTTGACCATAAACGAGTGATACTTTATCCAATACGTTAGATTCGGTCATTTCGTGGTAGAAGTCATTACCCTCACGAGTACGTTCACCCACACCGGCGAATACAGAGTAACCTGAGTGTTCAATCGCAATATTACGGATTAATTCCATCATATTCACGGTTTTACCTACACCTGCACCACCGAATAAACCCACTTTACCACCCTTAGCGAATGGACAAATTAAGTCGATAACCTTGATCCCTGTTTCTAACAATTCTGTACTGTTAGATTGATCTTCGTAACTTGGTGCCGCACGGTGGATGGCCCAGTTTTCTTCCGCACCAATGTCACCTTTTTCATCAATCGGCTCACCCAGCACATTCATAATACGTCCTAAGGTTTTCACGCCCACTGGCACAGAAATTGGGTGACCTGTGTTTTCTACTTTTAAACCACGTTTTAAACCATCAGATGAACCCAGTGCAATACAACGTACCACACCGCCACCTAATTGTTGTTGCACTTCAAGGGTTAAGCCTGATTCAACTTTTAAGGCATCGTAAACCTTTGGTACAGCATCTTGTGGGAATTCAACGTCGATTACCGCACCGATAATCTGTACAATTTTTCCTGCTGACATTACCTGTTCTCCATTAAATCGCTGCTGCACCAGCAACAATTTCATTTAATTCATTTGTGATACTTGCTTGGCGAGCTTTGTTATACACCAACTGCAAGTCATTGATTAAATTCCCTGCATTGTCTGTTGCTGCTTTCATCGCCACCATTCGAGCCGCTTGTTCTGAAGCTAAATTATCAACCACTGCTTGATATACTTGAGATTCTAAATAACGCACCAATAAGCTATCTAATAGCATTTTTGGATCGGGTTCATAAATATAATCCCAAACATTTTGTCTTTCGCCTAATTTATCAGTTTCTAATTCTGGTAATGGCACAAGCTGTTGGTAAACTGGTTTTTGCGACATGGTATTAACAAACTTATTGTATGCAATATAAATAGCATCAAGTTCGCCATTACGATAGGAATCGATCATACCATTTACTACACCCAATAAATCTTCTAATACTGGGTTATCGCCCAAACCTGAATGTTGTCCTTGAATTTTCAAACCAAGAGAACGGAAAAAACCAATCCCTTTTGAACCAATTAAACCAAGTTCAACAGTCACGCCTTTTTCTTTCCATTGTTTAATTTCGTTAAGTGCGGTCTTAAATAAATTAATATTTAGACCACCGCACATTCCACGATCCGTTGAAATAACAAGTACACCTACTTTTTTGACTTCACGTTCAATTAAAAACGGGTGTTTATAACCAACTGTTGCTTTAGACACATGGCTAATAACATTTCTAATGGTTTCAGAATAAGGGCGAGATGCTGCCATACGATCTTGCGTTTTACGCATTTTCGATGTTGCTACCATTTCCATTGCCTTGGTAATTTTTTGTGTACTTTGTACACTGGCAATTTTGGTTTTTATCTCTTTTCCACCAGCCATGTTATTTCTCCGTTAATTACCAAGCATTATTTGCTTTGAAACTATCTAAAATACCTTTCAGCGTATTTTTAATTTCATCGTTATAATTGCCTGATTTATTGAGTTCCTGCATAAATTCAGCATATTGACGATGAGCATAATCTAAAAGTGCAGTTTCAAAACTGGCAATTTTATTTAATTCCACATCTTCTAAATAACCAAATTCAACGGCAAATAACACTAATGCTTGTTCAGAAACACTGAGCGGAGCATATTGTTTTTGTTTCAATAATTCGGTTACTTTTTCACCGTGGGATAATTGTTTACGAGTGGCATCATCGAGATCTGATGCAAATTGTGCGAACGCCGCTAACTCACGATATTGTGCTAAGGCAGTACGGATACCCCCAGCGAGTTTTTTCACCACTTTAGTCTGAGCTGCACCACCCACACGAGATACCGAAATACCTGGGTTTACCGCAGGGCGAATACCTGAGTTAAACAAGTTAGATTCTAAGAAAATCTGACCATCGGTAATGGAAATTACGTTGGTTGGAACGAACGCTGATACGTCCCCTGCTTGGGTTTCAATGATTGGAAGTGCGGTTAAAGAACCTGTTTTACCTTTCACTTCACCATTAGTAAAGCGTTCTACATAATCGGCATTGACACGAGAGGCACGCTCTAATAGACGGCTATGTAAATAGAATACGTCACCTGGATAGGCTTCACGACCTGGCGGACGGCGTAATAATAAGGAAATTTGACGATAGGCTACCGCTTGTTTAGATAAATCATCATAAATGATTAACGCATCTTCACCACGATCACGGAAATATTCACCCATTGCACAACCAGCATAAGGGGCTAAATATTGTAACGCAGCTGATTCAGAAGCCGATGCCACCACCACGATAGTGTTCGCTAACGCACCATGTTCTTCTAATTTACGTACCACGTTAGCAATGGTTGATGCTTTTTGCCCAATCGCCACATAAATACATTTAATGCCTGAATCACGTTGGTTAATGATCGCATCAATGGCTAATGCGGTTTTACCCGTTTGACGGTCGCCGATAATCAACTCACGTTGACCACGACCGATTGGCACCATGGAGTCCACTGCTTTATAACCCGTTTGTACAGGTTGATCCACGGATTGACGGTCGATAACCCCAGGGGCAATCACTTCAACGGGTGAGAAACCGTCATTTTCGATTTCGCCTTTACCGTCTATCGGTTCACCTAAGGTGTTCACCACACGACCTAATAAACCACGACCCACTGGTACTTCAAGGATTCGACCTGTACATTGCACTTCCACACCTTCTGCTAAGTCTGCATAAGGTCCCATCACTACCGCACCGACAGAATCACGTTCCAAGTTTAATGCCATAGCAAAACGGTTGTCAGGTAAGGCAATCATCTCACCTTGCATTACATCACTTAAACCGTGAATACGGATAATCCCGTCACTCACGGAAACGATTGTCCCTGTGTTGCGAGCTTCGCTCACCACATCAAATTGGGCAATGCGTTTTTTAATCAATTCACTAATTTCTGTTGAATTTAGTTGCATTTTAAATTCCTTCTTTTCATTGCAATTCGTTAGCCAAACGATCGAGCTGACCACGACTTGAACCGTCTATCACAAAATCATCGGTACGAATAATAACCCCTGCGATCAGCGAGCTATCTACACTGCAATTTAATTTCACTTTGCGAGCAAGTCTTTTTTCCATTGCGGCGACAATTTTTTGTTGTTGCGTTGCACTTAATGGTTGAGCCGAAATGGCTTGAACTTCCGTGCTAGCATTATGTTCTTCCACATAATGTTGAAATTCATCAAATACTGCTGGAAGTGCCGTCAATCGCTTATTTTCAGCCATTAACCGAATCAGATTTTGCCCATATTGATCAAGTTGTTCGCCACAAATTGAAATCACCGTATCTGCCACTTTTTTAGCAGAAAAAGAACTGCTTAAAAAAGATTGCACCTGTTCATTTTCTGCTACCTGTGCCGCAAAACTGAGCATTTCTGTCCATTTTTGCACCGCACTTTTATCGGTCGCTGACTGTTCAACGGCAAAATCAAATGCTGCTTTGGCATAAGGGCGAGCTATCGTAGTTAATTCTGACATAAGCTCAACCTTCCTATAATTCTGCAACTAACTTATCAATAATGTCACTGTTGGCCGCTTCATCAATGGTACGACCCACAATTTTCTCTGCACCTGCAATCGCAAGTGAAGCCACTTTCACACGTAATTCTTCTTGCACACGTTTACGTTCAGATTCAACTTCTGCATAACCTTGTTCAATAATTTTGGCTTTCAAAGTTTCCGCTTCTGCTTTCACTTCTTCTAGCACTTCATTACGGCGTTTATTGGCTAAATCGATAATTTCTTGTGCTTGTAATTTTGCTTTAGAAATTTCTTCTTCCGCTAATACTTTCGTATCGGCTTGCTCTTTTTTAGCCGCTTCGGCAGACGCTAACGCATTGGCAATATTCGCCTGACGATCTTCAATCGCTTTAATGAGCGGTGGCCAAACATATTTCATACAAAACGCAACGAAAATTGCGAATGCAATAAGTTGACCGATTAATGTTGCATTTAAATTCACAACGCCCTCCTACTAAAAAGTCGGTGAAGTTATCCCAGATAATCCTCTGAAATAACAATAAATATCAAGCCCGACTTATTTTAATAAATCAATGAACGGGTTTGCGAAGATGAAAAGTAATGAAATACCCACAGCAATCATTGCGATAGCATCTAAAAGACCAGCAACGATAAACATTTTCGTTTGTAAGCTACTGGCTAATTCTGGCTGACGAGCAGAAGATTCTAAGAATTTACCGCCTAAAATAGCAAAGCCAATCGCTGTTCCCAGTGCGGCAAAAGCTAATAAAATTGATGCACCAATAATTGTTGCTGTAATTACAGATTCCATAATGTTCTCCATTAAAAGATTAATAAATAAGCCCTAAGGCTAGGATTGTTAATAAAAAATTCGTTTAATGATCTGCTTTGTTATAAGCAATACTCAAATAAACTATTGTCAACATCATAAAGATGAAAGCCTGTAAGGTAATCACCAATATATGAAAAATAGCCCATACTAAATGTAATGGGATACCTAATGCTTGCAAAGCAAAATTATCTGCCATATACATGACAGCGATAAGAATAAAGATTAACTCACCAGCGTACATATTACCAAACAGACGGAATGCTAAAGAAATCGGTTTAGCTAATAATGTGACGGTTTCAAGAATAAAGTTAACAGGAATAAATGCCCAATGATTGAAAGGGTGGAGCGTATATTCTTTTACTAATCCACTAAAACCTTTTGATTTGACGGTATAAAATAGGATTAAACAGAATACGCAAATCGACATACCTAAGGTGGCACTAATATCTGCAGTTGGCACAGCACGTAAATGATGAACACCAATTAAATTAGCAAACTGCGGTAGAAAATCAACAGGAATCAAGTCGATGGCATTCATAATGAATACCCAACAGAAAATGGTTAATGCCAGTGGAGCAATAGCATTACGCGGACCATGGAAGTTATCTTTGACTAAACCGTCCACCCACTCAATGACTATTTCAGTAAAACATTGTAATTTTCCAGGTACGCCTGAAGTGGCTTTTTTAGCTACACGGGAAAAAATAAACAGGAAAATAGCACCCGATACTAAGGAAAAAAACAAGGTATCTAAATGCACCGCCCAAAAGCCATCGCCAGATGAAAGGAAACTCAAATGGTGACTAATATAATCAGCAGTTGTTAAATTTGACATATTAATAAAACCTTTCTGTAAATTATTAATTACGTTGTTTAAATATATTCAAAATAAAAGGTAATAGACTATTTAAAGCAAGAGCAATAAAAAAGCCTATAAAAAAAGTGAATACATTATTTACCACTAAATATTTAATTGATATAACAATTAAAAGTATAGCAAAAAGGAATTTTATAGCTTCAAGACTATAAAATAGTGTTATTTTTATCGGTTCAGCTCTTTTTTTAGCATAAAAAAAAGCAAAGTAAATAACTATCGCACTTGATATAAAAATAACCAAATATCCTATGCTAAAGGCATAAGCAAGTGGAGTATCAAACAATGACAGTATAAAAAAAGCAATAATTAGAACAACAAATTCGATTATATATACTTTTTTATACAATTTTTGAGCTTGTTGTAGTACAGCCGACATCATTTACGCCCAGTAAAGTCTAAAAAACGTTCAAACAGACTAAAGTCTGAAAGCTCTTGAATTATCACCTATAAAGGTATTTATTGCAATCAATTAAGCAGTAAAAATTAACTTAGATTACATTTTTATTAGATGAATAACAAAATTCCATAGTATTTCTTTATAACTATAAATAATTCCATAAAAAATTAAAAATTTTAACCGCACTATTACTGTTGCATAGATTGGACTTTCTTAACCAATACTAAATGCCGTTCACCGATTAATTCCGGCACTTGTAACACAATGACTTGTTGAACGGTAAAATCTGCCGAAAGCTGTTGTACTTCGTCTTGATTATATTGCCCTTTTAATGCATAAAATAATCCTTTTTCCGAAAGCAGATGATGACACCAATCGGTCATATCTTTTAGACTAGCAAAGGCACGACTTAATACGCCATCAAATAGATGATCGGGCTTAAATTCTTCTACACGACTCAGCACGGGTTCAATATTAGTTAATCCTAACTCTCGCACGGCATTGCGAATAAAGCTAATACGTTTACCTAAACTATCTAGCAAACAGAATTGTTTATCAGGGTTAATAATCGCTAAGGGTAAGCCTGGTAAACCTGGTCCTGTTCCCACATCAATAAAATCTGAACCTTGTAAATAAGGACTTACCACAAGACTATCCATAATATGTTTTACTAACATGTCTTGCGGATCACGTACTGATGTTAAATTATAAGCTTTATTCCATTTATGTAATAATAACACCAACTGTACTAATTGCGTTTTTTGCAGATCAGTCAAGCAAAGTGCGGTGGTTTTTAACAAAAATTCTAATTTTTCGGCTAAAGTTTGTTGTAAATTATTCACTACGTTTTAACATTCCCTGTTTTTTCAAATTCACCAATAAAATGGAAATTGCCGCTGGGGTAATGCCTGAAATGCGACTGGCTTGTCCAATAGAGACGGGACGATGTTGTTCTAATTTAGCCCGCACTTCATTAGAAAGTCCTACCACTAAACTATAATCAAAACGTTCTGGAATAGCTGTATTTTCATGACGTTTTTGTTTTTCAATTTCGTCTTTCTGATGTTCAATATAACCTTGATATTTAACCGCTATCTCTACTTGCTCGGCAGCTTGTTTATCTTCCAAGGCTGGCGCAAATAAAGCGGTTTTAGTTAAAATATCATACGTTATTTCAGGACGACGTAATAAATCAATACCGTTAGCTTCACGCAAAATAGAGGTATTTACTAAATTATTGATTTCATCTAAATACTCAGATTTTGTGTGAATCCAAATTTGTTTTAAACGTTCTTGTTCTTTGGCAATATTATCCATTTTTTGATTAAATCTTGCCCAACGTTTTTCATCTATTAAACCCAGTTCGTGAGCAATTGGGGTTAAACGAATATCAGCATTATCTTCGCGTAATAATAAACGGTATTCCGCACGCGAAGTAAATACACGGTATGGTTCTTTTGTGCCTAAAGTACAAAGATCATCAACCAAAACACCGGTATAAGCCTGATCACGGCGTGGATACCAAGGATCTTTTTCTTGCACAAACAATCCAGCGTTAATCCCTGCTAACAAGCCTTGTGCTGCGGCTTCTTCATAACCTGTGGTACCATTAATTTGACCTGCAAAGAATAATCCTTTAATCATTTTGGTTTCTAAAGTAGGTTTTAAATCTCTAGGATCGAAATAATCATATTCAATGGCATAACCCGGTTTCACGATCCTTGTTTTTTCCAAGCCAACCATGGAATTAACAATCCCCATTTGCACATCAAAAGGCAAACTGGTAGAAATACCGTTAGGGTACACTTCATTAGAGGTTAACCCCTCTGGTTCAAGATAAATTTGATGCGAATTACGATCGGCGAAACGCATAACTTTATCTTCAATAGATGGACAATAACGCGGTCCGATCCCTTCAATGATCCCTGTAAACATTGGACTACGATCCAAATTTTGACGGATCACTTGGTGGGTTTTTTCATTAGTATGGGTAATAAAACATGGTATTTGACGGGGATGTTGATCCAGGGTTCCCATAAAGGAAAATACTGGTAACTGAGTATCACCATGTTGTTTAGCTAACACATCAAAATTAATTGTCCGTGCATCTAAACGGGGTGGTGTCCCTGTTTTTAAACGATCTACACGCAAGCCTAGATCACGTAAACGGTGAGAAAGGGAAACCGATGCAGGATCGCCAGCTCGTCCACCTTCGTAATTTTGTAAACCAATATGGATCTTACCTGCTAAAAATGTCCCTGCCGTCAATACCACCGATCTGGCACGGAATTTTAAGCCCATTTTAGTTTCCACCCCAGTAACTTGATCCTGTTCGATCAACACATCGGTCACTTCTTGTTGGAAAATATCTAAATTAGGTTGATTTTCAAGGGCAATCCGTACCGCTTGACGATATAAAACTCGATCTGCTTGCGCTCGAGTCGCTCGTACAGCTGGACCTTTTGAACTATTTAAGGTACGAAATTGAATACCTGCTTGATCGGTCGCTGTTGCCATTAATCCACCCATGGCATCAATTTCTTTGACTAAATGCCCTTTGCCAATTCCCCCAATAGCTGGATTACAAGACATTTGTCCAAGGGTATCAATATTATGAGTTAATAAAAGGGTTTTAAGTCCCATTCGAGCTGGAGCAAGAGCAGCTTCTGTGCCTGCGTGACCGCCACCAATCACGATCACATCATAATTTTCAGTATAAAACATTAGAACCTTATTAGATAAAAATGATCGCTTTCACCGATCTTCACTTAAAAATAGGCGACCATTTTACCTAAAATTAGACCAACAGGAAAGTAGATCTGATCAATCCAATTAGAAAAGATCCGTTGACTAATTAATATAGATCTTATTTATATATAAAGATCTTATTATTGTTATTATTAGATCCACTGATCATCGTGAATAAGGATCTTTTTATGTTATAGATTAAATAGTTAGATCTTTTTTTTAGATAAGGAAAAGTAAGATCTTTACAGTAAGTAAAATCTGTATAACTTGTTTAGTTATCCATAGGTGACTTTAAATTATCTTTTATTAAATAGTAAAACACAGGTTTTTAAAGGGTTTTTTAAAGAGTTATCCACAGGTGAGAGAATAAATTAATTTAATAAAAAAGTGCGATGAATTTCACCGCACTTCAAGTTGTTTTTAGATAAATGATTAAAGTTTTGCTGCTAACATCGCTTCTAATTTTTCAATATCTGCGGCAAATTTGCGGATACCTTCAGCAAGTTTTTCAACTGCCATTGGATCTGCATTATGTTGCCAGTAGAAATCAGCTTCTTTCAATGGTTCTGGGTGAGCTTTGACTTCACCTTTATAGTCTAATTTACGAGCTAAAGGTGCTGTGCTTTCTTGTAACTCTTTTAATAATGGTGGAGCGATGGTTAAACGGTCACAGCCTGCTAATTCGGTGATTTCGCCCACGTTACGGAAACTCGCACCCATTACCACAGTTTTATAGCCATATTGTTTGTAGTAGTTGTAAATTTCTGTTACAGAAACCACACCTGGATCTTCTGCTGGTGCGTATTCTTTTTTGTCAGAATTAGCTTTGTACCAGTCAAGAATACGACCAACAAACGGCGAAATTAAGTAAACGCCTGCTTCTGCACAAGCACGAGCTTGAGCTTGAGAGAATAATAGGGTTAAGTTACAGTTAATGTTTTCTTTTTCTAAAATTTCCGCCGCACGGATACCTTGCCAAGTCGATGCAATTTTGATCAAAATACGATCGTTGGCAATACCTGCTTCGTTGTAAAGACGAATTAATTTACGTGCTTTTTCAACAGTAGCTTCGGTATCGTAAGAAAGGCGAGCATCTACTTCAGTAGAAATACGTCCTGGTACCAGTTTTAAAATTTCTAAACCGATATTTACCGCTAATTTATCTTCGGCATCAACAAGTTGTTGTTTTTTGCACTCACTTTGTTTTTTCGCATAAGCAACAGCTTCATCAATTAATGGAGCATATTGTGGCAGTGCAGATGCACTTAAAATTATTGATGGGTTGGTAGTGGCATCTTGTGGTTTATAAAGTTTCATAGCTTCAATATCGCCAGTATCAGCTACTACTACGGTTACGTTTTTTAAAGCGTCTAATTGCGTTGTCATAATTTACCTCTGATTGATTTATTTACTCTGTTTAATTATCCATGATAAGTCGATTAAATACCAGTTAAACGATTAAAAACTGTGATCCAGATCACGGTTTTATAATGGAATTTTTATGCTGAACTAAACTATAATACATTAAGCATAATATGGAAATATAAAAGCAACAATATAAACAATAGGTAATAGGCAAAATGATTCCCTTTCTTGGTATAACAGGTTATAGCGGTAGTGGTAAAACCACCTTATTAGAAAAATTATTACCAAAATTAACCGCACTTGGTTTAAAAGTAGCGGTGATTAAGCATAGCCACCATAATGCTCAAGTGGATAAACAAGGGAAAGATAGTTGGCGAATGAAAGAAGCGGGAGCCAGTCAAGTTATTATGGCTTGTGATCAACGCTGGGCGTTAATGACTGAAACCCCTAAGCCAGAATCCCTTGCTTATTTGGTACGACAATTTGATCCGCAGTTAACGGATTTAGTGTTAATTGAAGGTTTTAAACAAGAAGCTATCCCTAAAATTCTACTGCATAGAAAAGAGATGACTAAACCTTTACCAGAACAGGATCAAAACGTTATAGCCATTGCCACAGATTATCCTATCAAAACCGATAAACAATGGTTAGATATTAATAATATAGATCAAATAGTCGAATTTATTTGGCATTATTTACGGAATAACTAAAATGGAAAAATCCGTTTCTCCACGCTCACTCGCTTGGATTGCTGCCACGGCATTTTTTATGCAAGCGTTAGATACCACTATTTTAAATACAGCATTACCTGCTATCGCAGCGGATTTGCATCAATCACCTTTAGAAATGCAACTAGCGGTGATCAGCTATGCGTTGACAGTGGCATTATTTATTCCTATTAGTGGTTGGTTAGCGGATAAATATGGTACGCTCAATATTTTCCGTTTTTCCGTTGTTATGTTTGTAATTGGATCAGTGAGTTGTGCTTTCTCAATGTCGCTAGAAATGCTGATTTTTTCTCGAATATTACAGGGTTTTGGCGGTGCCATGATGATGCCAGTGGCTCGCCTTGCGATTATTCGTACAGTGGCTAAAAATGAATTAATTCCCATTTGGAATTTAATGGCAATGGCAGGCTTAACCGGTCCTATTATTGGTCCAATTTTAGGTGGTTGGTTAGTGACCTACGCTTCTTGGCACTGGATTTTCTTAATTAATATTCCTATCGGTTTAATTGGGGTGATTCTATCAAGCTATTTTATGCCGAATGTAAAAAATGATTTAACTAAATTTGATTGGAAAGGTTTTCTGCTTTTTGGTGGTGGTTTAGTTTGTATTACATTTGGATTAGATTTAGTTAATGAAACTTTTATAGAAAAATGGCAAGCAGTCAGTATTTTAGCGGTAGGTTGTATATTTTTAATAGGTTATTATTTTTATGCAAAAGGCAATCAAACCGCTTTAATTCCACTTAATTTATTTAAAATTCGCACCTATTATTTGGGTTCATGGTCAAATTTATTTATTCGTTTATGTGGTTCAGGCATTCCTTTTCTATTGCCATTGATGTTACAAGTTTCTTTTCAATACAGTGCTGATTATGCTGGTTTAATGATTACGCCGATAGCCATTAGTTCTTTGATCAGTAAGCCTATTATTCGCCCTTTATTAAGATTACTCGGATATCGAAATTTATTAATGATCAATTCATTATGTATGGCTCTATCAGTTGGGCTAATGTCCTTATTAACCATTGACACCCCATTGTGGGCGTATATTAGTTTATTGTTTGTTTACGGCATGATTTTATCCATTATGTTTACTTCAGTGAATACTTTGACGATTTCTGAACTAGAACAACATAACGCCAGTGCAGGTTCCACCATGTTAAGTGTAATTCAACAAGTCGGTATTGGTTTAGGTATTGCGGTTTCTGCTATAGCATTAAATTTTTACCGCACTTTAGTGGCACCAGAAATGCTACAACAAGCCTTTAGTTATACCTTTTTAACCAGTTCCATTTTTGGTTTTATTTTATTTTTTATTGTGGCAAAATTGGATAAAACCGCTGGGGAAAATTTACATTAAGTAGGCTATATGAATGATGAAAATGAAATCGTTAAATTGGATTTTAGTCCATTAATTAATGCAATTGAACGACTAAAAGAAGGTTTAATTCGCTATCAAACCGACATCAGCGATATTCAAATTCGTGATGGATTAATCCAACGTTTTGAATTTACTTATGAATTAAGTTACAAAATGCTCAAACGCTATTTAGCCCAAATATCCCCGAATCCTGAGCAATATGACAGCATGTCTTTTCAGGATCTTATTCGCTCAGGTAATGAAAAAGGGTTATTACTTGGTGAATGGAAAGATTGGAAAACCTATCGAGAGATGCGTTCAAGAACAAATCATACTTATGATGAAGATGTCGCATTAAATGTGGTAGAGGGTATTCCACAATTTTTGCAAGAAGTGGTTTATTTAGTAGAACAATTAACAAAGGAATAAATACGATTTAACGCCGTATTTCTAATATCATCACATTCAAATAAAATTTCATGTTTTGCTCGCTCAATTTTCACTAATTTGCCTTGCGGTAAAAGTGTGATGAATTTAGCGATATTTTTATTGTCCACAATTTTTTCTTTTTCCGCTTGTAGTACTAAAACCGGAATTTCAATACGCGGCAAAATTTTAGGTAAGCGTTTAATCGCTTGTAAACATAAATGTACCCAACGGAAAGTGGGTCCACCGAGATGAATTTGTTTAAATTTTCGATTAATCCGATTCATCCATTTCATACGAGTTTTACAAAAACTTAATTCATTATCTCTTAAATCGGCAGGTTTATAAACCGTTTTACCGAATACATAACGTTCGCCAAATCCTAGCAAAATTATTAGATTTAATAATATTTCATCACGTAACGGATTTTTTAAAGCAATAGCAAAAAAAGGCGAAGAAAATACCGCACTTTTTATATGGTGATCATAGTTAGCTAAATAATAGCTTGAAATTAAGCAGCCTAAAGAATGTGCCACAATCTGTTGGCTTTGATAATCATAAAGTGCGGTGATTTTTTCGATAATTTTTGCCATATCATCCATGTAAAAACGAAATTCATCTAAATGCCCTTTGTCAGGATCTTTTAATAAACGCTGTGAATAACCTTGTCCACGGTGATCAAATAATAGCACATCAAACCCTTGATGATAAAAGTCATAAGCGAGTTCAGTCCATTTCAAAATACTTTCAGCTCGTCCATTGACGAGAATAATCAATTTTCGTTGTGCAGGATTTTGGTGGGTAAAATGACGATAGGCGATAGCACAATTTCTTTTTCCATCAATATATTGAATCGGAAATTGTTGAGCAAAAGGATAAAGTTCAGTTAACGCAAATTGACAAAAATGGGGTTCTCGTTGCATATATGAAAATTACCTATTAACGCATTAATAAAATAATCATGGAAAAAAGGTGCGTTTATTACGCACCTCACAACCACTAAACTAACTGTTTCAAAATACGACGTACTGGCTCTGCCGCACCCCATAATAATTGGTCGCCCACAGTAAATGCTGCCAAATATTCAGGACCCATTGCCAATTTACGCAAACGACCGACAGGTACGCTTAATGTGCCAGTCACCTTAGCTGGTGTCAACTCACACAAGGTGGTTTCTTTATCATTTGGAATCACTTTCACCCATTCATTATGGCTTGCCAAAATTTGTTCAATTTCCGCTAGTGGCAAGTCTTTTTTGAGTTTAATGGTGAACGCTTGGCTGTGGCAACGCAATGCGCCGATACGCACACATAAGCCGTCCACAGGAATTGGGTTGTCGCTTAAACCTAAAATTTTATTGGTTTCCGCATAGCCTTTCCATTCTTCTTTGGTTTGTCCCGTTTCTGGTAGAAGTTTGTCAATCCACGGAATTAAGCTGCCGCCTAAGGCTGCACCAAAGTTATCCGTTGGGAAATCGTCCGCACGCATTTTAGCCGTCACTTTGCGTTCAATGTCTAAAATAGATGATGCTGGATCAGCCAATTCTGCTTTCACGCTGTCTTCTAATTGACCCATTTGCACCAACAACTCACGCATATTTTTCGCACCTGCACCTGATGCGGCTTGATAAGTGGCGACCGAAATCCATTCCACTAAGTCTTTTTCAAATAAGCCACCAATCGCCATTAACATTAGGCTTACGGTACAGTTACCGCCCACAAAGGTTTTAATCCCTTTTTTCAAGCCGTCCGTAATCACATGTTGGTTTACTGGATCTAACACAATAATCGCATCATCTTGCATACGTAATGCCGATGCTGCATCCACCCAATAGCCGTCCCAACCCGTGGCTTTTAATTTTGGATACACTTCGTTGGTGTAATCACCGCCTTGACAGGTCACGATAATATCTAATTTTTTGAGTTCATCAATATCAAAGGCGTTTTTCAATTCACCAGCATCTTTACCTGCAAACACAGGGGCTTTTTGCCCCGCTTGCGATGTGGTGAAGAACACAGGATTAATGTTAGCAAAATCGTTTTCCTGAACCATACGATCCATTAATACCGAGCCAACCATACCACGCCAACCGATAAAACCGACATTTTTCATATTTGCATTTCCTTTAAGTTATGTTGTGTTTGAAGTTTATAAAATTACAGATAAGCCTGATAAAATCAAGTGTTTTTATAAAAAAATGATGAAATTTGGGTTTTAGTTAAATTTCATCATAAAAAAGGATTATAAATAAGATTATTTATAACTATTTACTCAAATAAATATATTATAATTCAATCTCTCGTTCTTACATTGATTCACGAATAAACTCAAAAATTCATCAATATTTTTAGATTGTTCAGGTGACATTCCAACTTTTTCTGCATTTGTCATCACTTCCCCAACACCCTTATATGCCGTGTCGCTGCAATCCATGCAGACGTATAACCCACAATTGAGCAAATAATCAATAAGAACGCAAATTCTGCGAATCCTAAGCCGTTTAATTCAAATTGGACCGCAAAAATATCGGTAACATATCTTACCGCACTGGTGAAATAACCAATGATAAAACTACTGAAAATACAAGCGACTAACGCACCTAAAAAGCCGTAGATAATGCCCGTATAAAGGAAAGGGCGTAGTATAAATTGATCGGTGGCACCGAGTAGTTTCATGACTTGAATATTCGCTTTGCTACTATATACATCGGAACGAATACTGTTACCGATTACTAAAAATACCGCTAAGGTCATCAATACTGCACTAAAAATAGCCACATGTGCAATCAGCCAAGTAATTGCGGTGAGTTTTTCCAGCCAGTCATTATCCATTCTAACTTCTTCTACCCCTTTGATTTTCATCAGGTTACTATGTAATTCCTGACGTTTTTCTGAAGCTTGAAATTCCGAACTAGGGTGAATCATCACCACTGCTGGTAGAGGGTTATCGTCTAAAATATCTAATTCTTCATTAAAACCAGACCATGCTTTAAATTCTTTCAGGCTTTCCTGACGTGAAATATAATTAAGGCTTTCCACCCCTTTTTGTTCACGAATTTTTTCTACCACTTTATTGGAATCATCAGCATTGAGATTTTTATGCAAATAGACCGTTAATTCTGTTTCAGGATAGAATTTTGTGGTGGCTAAATGGGTATTTTTCCAAAGTAAAAAACTTACTGTAGGAATGGTTAATGACACTGCTATCACCAAAATCGTCAACAATGTGCCATATTTTTTCAAGCAAAGATCTGCCCACACATTGCGTAAAACATAATTCATTTGCACCCAAAACGGGGCTTTTTGTGTTGAACTCATTTTCTTTCCCTTATGCTCGCAAATAACCTTGTTCTAACACAAGGCAAGGTTTTGGTTTTTGTTGAATTAAACTCACGTTGTGAGTGGCAATTAACACAGTCATTCCCATTTTATTAAATTCTTCAAATAGGCTAAAAATATCAAAAGAAAGTGTGTTATCTAGGTTGCCAGTAGGTTCGTCAGCTAACAATAATTGTGGTTTGTGTATCACCGCTCGAGCAATATCTACTCGTTGTTGTTCACCACCTGACAAATGTAATGGCTGATGATCTGCACGGTCATACAGCCCTACTACATCTAACATAGCTAACGCTCGATCTCGGGCAGTTTTGGGGTGCATTCCAGCAATAATTAATGGAAGTGCAACGTTATCCACAATAGAACGATCGGGCAAAAGACGATAATCTTGATGTACCATACCTATTTGACGGCGTAAAAAGGGCAATTCATAAGCAGATAGACGGGTGATGTTGTGTCCATTAAACCAAATTTGTCCGCCGTTAGCACGTTCCATGCCCATAATTAATTTTAACAATGTACTTTTACCTGCTCCAGAATGCCCTGTTAAATAGGTCATACTGCCAACAGGTAAATGAAAGTTTAGTCCTTGTAAAGCAGGTTGTTTACTGCCTAAATAGGCTTTGCTTACATTTTGAAAATGTATCATTTTTTATCCTTTCCGATTAGTTTTCCTATGCCTATTCTTCATGCGTAAATAGGGCATCAATAAATTCATTGGCATTAAACGCACGTAAATCTTCAATTTTTTCACCGACACCGATATAGCGAATCGGCAAATTAAACTGATCCGCAATGGCAAAAATTACGCCACCTTTGGCGGTGCCATCTAATTTAGTTAAGCAAATTCCTGTAAGCCCCACGGCTTCATTAAATAATTTTGCCTGACTAATGGCATTTTGCCCTGTGCCAGCATCAAGGGTGAGCATAATTTCATGCGGTGCGGTTTCATCATATTTTTTCATCACTCGCACGATTTTTTTCAACTCGTCCATCAAATTATTTTTATTTTGCAAACGCCCAGCGGTGTCCGCAATTAAAATATCAATATTTTTCGCTGCCGCTGATTGCATGGCATCAAAAATCACTGATGCCGAATCCGAGCCAGTAGCTTGTGCCACCACTGGAATATGATTACGTTCGCCCCACACTTGCAACTGTTCTACCGCAGCGGCACGGAATGTATCACCAGCAGCTAACATCACTGATTTGCCTTGTTGCTGGAATTGACGAGCCAGTTTGCCAATGGTAGTGGTTTTACCCACACCGTTCACACCGACCATTAAAATGACATAAGGTTTTTTGGCAGCGTCAATCTGCAATGGTTGTGCCACAGGATTAAGAATATCCGCCATTTCTTGTTTTAATTGTTGATATAATAAATCCGCATCTTTAAGCTGTTGATGTGTAGCGTGTTGCTCTAAATTTTTGATAATTTTGCTGGTAGTCGGCACGCCAATATCGGCAATTAATAGCTGTTCTTCCAATTCTTCAAATAGTTCATCATCAATTTTTTTACCAAAAAACAGCGAACGAAAGCCAGACCCGATATTTTGTTTGGTTTTCACCAAACCTTTTAATAAACGACTGAAAAAGCCTCCCTCGCTCGGTTTTTCTTGCGTAATAGCACTTTCAGCAATAGCTTCTTGCTTTTCTTCTGATGAGATTTCAATTTGTTGCTCTATTTCATCAATCGAATCAGAAACTTGCTTAATTTGCACCGCACTTTCTGCATTATTTTCTTCAATTTCATCTGGTTGAACAGCAATTTCCGCCACAATCTGTTCTGTTTTTACAGGTTCAAGTACGGTATCATTTTGTTCGGAAGTTAACGCTGTTTCCGATTGAACAAAATTTTCCACCACATCAAGCATTTCTTCGCTTAAATGTTCACTCACGTTTTCTATGGTTTGCTCAATTTTATCGCTAACTTCTTCAATTTTTTCTTCAACAAGAACAACGATGTTTTCCGCTGGTTGGTTGCTTTCTTTAATAATTTGAGCGGTTTCTTCCTGCTGTGGTTGCTGATCAACAATATCGTCTGGTTGCTTTTTACCTAATCCCAACCACGACCAAAAACCGCCTTTTTTCTTTTCATCTGTCATAAAAATCTCTTAATATCTGTTAAACTATATAAAATTTGTATAGTTTATCATTTTTTATCTATTATCTGTATGAAAAAATACACAAAAGAACACACACCAAACCAATCACAAAGCAAGGGTGAAGTCCGTATTATTGCTGGTCGTTGGCGGGGACGAAAATTACCTGTATTAAACTCACAAGGTTTACGTCCTACGGGGGATCGAGTTAAAGAAACATTGTTTAACTGGTTAATGCCTTATATTGTGAATAGTTGTTGTTTAGATTGCTTTGCTGGTAGTGGCTCACTTGGCTTTGAAAGTTTATCAAGGGGAGCAAAACAGGTGACTTTTGTGGAGCTTGAGAAAACCGTCTTTAATCAATTAAAACAGAATTTAATCCGTTTAAAATGCGATGAAAATCAAGCAAATGTAATTAATCAAAACAGCCTTGAATGGTTAAAACAACCGCAAAAAACACCGCACTTTGATGTGGTTTTTCTTGATCCACCATTTAACTTTGGCTTGAGCGAACAAGCTATTAAATTGTTAGAACAAAATAACTGGTTACAACAGCAAGCGTTAATTTATGTAGAAACCGAAAAAGATAAACCTTTAAATGCACCTGAAAATTGGTATTTATTGAAAGAAAAAATCACGGGTCAGGTTTGTTATCGGTTGTATCAGAAAAAATAAAAGGAGGCATTTATGTCATACCAAGCCGTTTTCAGCGATATTGATGGCACACTATTAAATAGCCAACATCAAATCACTTCACGTACCGAGCAAGCAATAAAAGCCATTGTGAAAAAAGGGATTCCATTTATTCCCGTTTCCGCCCGACCGCCTTATGCGATCACACCTTACACTGAGCAATTACACACTGAACAAGCGATAATTTGCTATAGTGGAGCATTAATTTTAGATAAAAATTTAACCGCACTTTATAGCGTACTTATTGAACAAAATGATGTTAGGTTGCTTAATCAAATTTTAGCGGATTACGCTGATTTATCCATTAATCATTATGCTGGACTAAACTGGTTTAGCAACGATTTAAGCAATCTTTGGACGTTGCAAGAAAGCCAAATTACAGGCTTACAGGCTCAAATTGTACCAACAGATTTAACAGATGTGCATAAAATTTTAGTGATGGGGAACGCAGCTAATATTCAACAGTTAGAACAAAAACTCAAACAAAATCTACCGCACTTGAGTATTCACCGCTCTAAACCTGAATACCTTGAAATCATGAACAAAGCCGCCACCAAAGCGAAAGCCATTCAATTTATGGAAAAATTATTGAACATCACCGCCGATCAAGTCATTGCTTTCGGCGATAATTTTAATGATTTGGATATGTTGCAATATGCAGGGTTAAGTGTCGCCATGGGCAATGCCCTTGATGAAATTAAACAAGTGGCAAAACAAGTAACCACCAGTAATAACGAAGATGGTATTGCGTTGGTGTTGGAGAGGGAGTTTTTACTCGTTTAAGTGTTGATTTACATAAGATTTTAATTCAGCAATTTCCAATTTTGCTTTATCGGATAATACTTTGTTATCTCGCAACATTTGTGCAGATCGAGCATCAATATAACGTAAATAATCTTTATTTTGGCTTTGTTCAAATTTTTGTTTAGCCAAATACATTTCATGGAAATCCTTATTGGCTTGTGACAGCAATATTTTTTGTCCGAGTAATACAAAAATCGCAAAACCTAACACGATTACTGAACCATAGCCGTGAGTGGGGTAATACAATATGCCTGCTAGAATAAAAAGTGCGGTGATAAATTTGGAAGAATTTTTGATGTAAGTTTCTGAGGGGGGTGATTGTAATAATTGTTTAATATTCATAATTATCTATCGTCCAAAATTTAAAGTGCGGAAAAAAATCACCGCACTCTTATCATACTCGTTTAAATCGGGGGTGTGTTTCTTTGCTTACTTTCTTTGCACAAGCAAAGAAAGTAAGAAGATTACGCCAAGATACCAAAATGATACCCCACAATCCCCACCCCAAACAAGGCAAAGATGATATACATCGCATTAATTTTACGGCGTAATAATGCCATACAAATAAATGTCAACACCAATGCGGCTAACCCTGGTAAAAGATCGTTTAGCACGCTTTGTACTGTTGTTACCACTTCTTGACCTGCTTGGTTGGTATAACGAGAAAGCTCTAATGGAATGTTAATACTGGTCCATTTCGATACTAGCGATCCCATGACAAACAAGCCGAGAATGGACGCTCCTTGCGTAACTTTTTGTAAACGACCGCCACCCATATCGCCAACGATTTCTGTTCCTTTTTGATAACCGTATTTGAACCCATACCAACGGGTTGCCGCACGGGCAAGATTGATTAACACAAAGAATAACAATGGACCAAGTAAGCTACCACTAATGGCTAAACCCGCACCAAGAGCTGCAAGTACAGGACGTAAGGTTCCCCAGAAAATTGGGTCGCCTACACCAGCTAAAGGTCCCATTAAACCGACTTTAACACCGCTTATTGCGGCATCATCAATTTCTGCACCATTGGCTCGTTCTTGTTCCATCGCAGCGGTTACACCCATAATCGCAGAACCGACCCAAGGTTGTGTGTTGAAAAATTCAAGGTGCCGTCTTAACGCTGCAACTTGGTCATTTTTATCGCTATAAAGGCGTTTGATTGCAGGGATCATTGACACACAAAAGCCCATTGATTGCATACGTTCAAAATTGAAAGACCCTAGTAAAAAGGTGGAACGCCAGTAGGTTGCACGAATATCCGCTTGGGTTAATTGTTTTTTCTCAGACATTTTAAAATTCCTTCTTATAGACCTTCAAGTTCATCATCAGCAAGCTCTTTTTTGTGTTGGCTTGCTACGGCTTGTGATTGGTTAAATTGTGGGTTTAACTGAATGTAAATTAAGGCTAAACACGCCCCTAAGAAACCTAATCCTACTAAGTTGTAGTTGGAGAATGAGGCAATCACGAAACCAATAAAGAAGAATGGCATTAATGCACCAGCTCTCATCATATTGATCACCATGGCATAACCGACCACCACGATAAATCCACCTGCAATTTGTAAGCCACGTGTTACCACTTCAGGAATGGCATCTAAGGCGGCTGTTACCGTATCTGTGCCTGCCACTAAGGCTACCGCTAAAGTTGGAACTGCTACACGCAAACCTTGTAAGGAAAGCCCTGCAAAATGGCAAAGCTCAATGCCTCGGAAGTTGGCTTTTTCGGCATAATCATCAGCTTTATGTTGTAAGAAAATGGTGAGTGTTCGCACGAAGATAGTCAGCACTTGCCCTGCTGCTGCCACAGGAATGGCAATCGCAATCGCAGTGCCTTTATCTTGACCGCCTTTGATCACAAGGATTGCTGCAATTACTGATGCTAATGCTGCATCAGGTGCCATTGCTGCCCCTACGTTCATCCAACCAAGGGCTAACATTTCCAGTGTACCGCCTACGATAATACCTGTTTGTAAATCACCTAATACCCAACCGATGAGTGTACAAGCGACTAACGGACGGTGAGTCTGACGTTCGTCTAATACGGACCCCATACCGCAAATTGCAGCGACAAGGGTTACTAAAATAATTTCAATTGTAGTCATAATATTTCCTTAGAATTGAAGAGCATTTAATTTCGCTTTAGTTACTTCGACTTTGGAGCTAGTGGCAACTTGTTGCATGGTCAACTCTACCCCTAAATCGATTAATTTTTTGAAAGCCTCTACATCTGCTTTGCTCACGGTAACTGCTTCTGAAAGCTGTTTATTGCCATCTTTGTAGGTCATGCCTCCTACATTGACTTTGTTAATTTTTACCCCACCTTCGATTAAACGAATAATATCAGCAGGGTTAGTGACTAACCATAAAATATTTTTACCGGTGTATTTTGGGTTGTGATACACTTTAATTGCTTTATCTACCGGAATCACATAGCCTTTCAAGCCTGCCGGTACAATTTGTAGTAACAATTCTCGGCGTAATTTATCATTCGCCACATCATCATTTACCGCAAAAATGGCTTCACATTTAACCGCTTTCGCCCATGATGTTGCCACTTGACCGTGAATTAAACGGCTATCAATCCGCAACAAGGAAATATTTAAATTGCCATTGAGATGGGGTGGTGTTTTTTCGGCTTGAATTGATGTGGGATTGATTGGTTTGGCTGGTTTTGCTTTAGCTTCTGGGTTACGGAAAGATTTTACTGCTTGTACGCCGACTTCTTTTGCTGTTTCTACCAATTCCGCAAGGGAACTACTGTCTTTCGCATCAAGACACTCAAGCAACATTGGCAAACTAATGCCTGTCACAATATCCGTATTAGCTCGTTCTGTCGCTACCCGAGCTGCGGCATTATAAGGACTGCCCCCGAATAAATCTACAAGGAATAATACGGGTTCATTTTCAGGTAAATTGGCTATAATGGCTTGATACTTTGCCACTAAATCATCACCTCCTTCACCGGGGAGGAAAGTAACAACATGGGTATTTTCATCTTCACCGAAAACCATTGCCGCTGAGTTAACGATTTCTGCAGAAAATTTACCGTGTGTTGCAACGATAAGATGAGTCATTTTCAGATCTCCATAAGTTATTAAATAATTTTAAGCTGTAACGTTTCAGCTTGAACATAATTTACACTTAATGATGTTTTTTGCAACAAATATATTTAGAAAAAGTGTGAGCTAGATCACAAATTTAATAAAAAAACGACATTTCTTGAAAATATGAAGAGAGATAACTAAATATATTTATATTCTTAGAGAAGAAATTTAGAGAATAATAATTATTAGCTAAATTTCCTCACTCGGCACTCGTCCAAAATAGCGTTTATATTCGCGACTAAATTGGCTTGGGCTTTCATAACCCACATCATAGGAAATTTGGGAAATAGCATTACCTCCTTGTTGGATTAGGCGTTGTGCTTCGGTTAAACGCAGATTTTTTTGATATTGCAACGGGCTTTGCTGGTTGATTTGGCGGAAATGCTGATAAAAACCTGACTCACTCATTCCGCATAAATTCGCCAATTCGGCAATATTTAACGGCTCATTAAAATGCTGATTAAGCCAAGTAGTCGCCTTAAAAATTCGTTCGGCGTGGCTACCTTGTCGGCATAGTTCACGTAGTCTGTCGCCTTGTGGACTGGTAAGCAGGTAGTAGTAAATTTCCTGTAAATACAGTGGAGCGAGTATGGCGATGTTTTGTTCTGAGTTTGGTGAATAAAGCAAGGCAAGCAAGCGTTCTAGGGCATTGATTAACTCTTGGCTAGGATTAAACAGGGTGAGAAAATCTTTGGCTTGTACTGTGTTTTTTGCCGAATTGTGCAAGTCTAATTGCTGGGCAACTTTGGCAACGATATTTAAATCAAACTGCAATGATAGAGCAAAATACGGCTTATTCGGCGTGGCGTGATCGACCGTCATCATCACAGGCGTATTGACCGGGCAAAGGCTCATATTGTCTTGATTAAAACGGCTACATTTATCGCCGATACACAACAGACGTTCGCCCATTAATACCACGCATAAACTGGGGTTTTGGCGAAAGGCGTTCATTACTATTGGATTGTCTAAATGATGTAAAAATAAACCGTCTATCTGTGTTTGCCAAATGCTGTTTTTGGGGCAAATGGCAAGTAGGGATTGGGTGATGTGAGTAGAAAGCATTTTTTTATCCTTGATGTGAGTGTCTAACTTTTTGGGGGCTGATTAAAATATCAGGGGATTAATAAGTCTTTGGGTCTTTGTTGATAATGGTGTAAATACAAAATCTACACCAAAACTCGCACAAAAAAACTCAACAATTCATAGGCGATCCAAAACATGATACAACCTACCACAAAATCCAGTACACGCCATGATGTAGGATTTTTGAACAAGGGAATGAGCAATTTTGCCCCAAATCCCAAGCCGAAAAACCACACAAAAGACGATAGCGATGCCCCTATTAAAAACAGTAATTTTTCGTCAAAACTCATCGTCCCAGCGATACCACCGAGAATTACCACCGTATCTAAATACACATGCGGATTGAGCAAGGTAATCGCCAAGGTGGCAAACAGCGTGTTTTTTGCACTAAATTTTACTTGTTCACCGCTCAAATCCAACTTGTTTTGTGGGTAGAGCGAGCTTTTGAACGCCCAAAAAACATAAGTCAGCAGATATAATCCCCCCAACAGTGCCAAAGCGGCACTGAAATAAGGATTTTGTGCAAATAACGCCCCAACGCCCATTACGCCAATGCTTATCAACACAAAATCACACAAAAAACATACCAAGCAAATCAGCAACACATGATTTTGTCGCAGTCCATTTTTTAATACAAACAGATTTTGGCTGCCAATCGCCATAATCAAGCTGGCAGAAACTAGTATTCCTTTAATAAACATATCTCCCTTACCTTATTAATCCTAACCTGATTAAATCGTCATGACATTATAGATGATTGAAAAACTGAGAGGCAAGCCGTTTTATTTAGACTATTCTGTTATAGCATAGGGCTTGTGAGCGTTTTATTGTAGGGGCGATACCCATGTGTCCGCCCGAAAAATCAAGTTGCAAAAATACGATAAAAAAACACCGCACTTTGTCGGATTAGGCAAAATGTGCAGTCTTTTTTCTCATTTATTTTGTAAATTTGGAGTATTAGGCAGCTATCCTAGCGAAACAGGCTAACCAAAATTTTCCGAACGCTCTATAATACGCTCATTCCACAGCGGAATAGAATATTTAACCTAACAGGGCAAAACGCCCTTTAAATCATCGGAGTAACATTATGAAAATCTTTTACAGTACCAGTGCCACAGCGGTTGGCGGTCGTTCAGGTCGTACACAATTAGATGACGGTTCACTTGGTTTTGATTTGGTTTCTTTCCAAGAAACTGACAAAAAAGGGGCAAACCCAGAACAGCTTTTTGCCATGGGCTATGCAGCGTGCTTTGACAGTGCGATGAATTTGGTATCTGGACAATTAGGCATTAAACTGACATCATCAAAAAGCAAAGTGGGCGTAGGCATCGGTCAAAAATCGGACGGCTCATTCTCGTTAGATATTGATATTACCATTGAAGTGGCAGGTATCAACGAAGAGCAAGCACGTCAGTTAATTGAACGCACGCATCAAGTTTGTCCATATTCAAACGCCGTGCGTGGTAATGTGGAAACACGCTTGCATGTGAATTTGATTCAGTCCTTTGATTTGTAATTTAGCGGATTAGGCAAAATCACCGTGCAGAAAAGTGCGGTGATTTTTGGTGTAGATTTTGCAAATGATATTTTAACGTTCACTTATCTCGTACAAATTTATTTGTCAATCAAAAATAATAGAATTTGATTGACAAAATTGTTTATAGCTCATCAATATGGCATAATATAGTTTGTTAATCAAAAATAGTAAAAAGTGAGTTGCAAAATGTTCAATAATTTCAAGCTAGATCAAGCCGTGCATTATCGTGATGGACAATTTTCGCCACAACACATTGATTTTAACCAAATCATGACTTCCTTATTAGACGCAACAACTGCTATTGCTCGTTACGATCAAATGCTCAAGACTCTGCATAACAGCGAGATTTTGCTTGCTCCTTTGCGTAATCAAGAAGCGGTGATTTCATCACGTATGGAAGGGACGATTAGCACTATGGAAGAAATTTTGCGTTATGAAGCCGATGCCTTTAATGGCGATAATCTCAATGTACGCAATGATGTGATTGAAACCGTGCTATATCAACGCACGTTAAAAAATGCTCAACTTGCCATGCAAGAAGGCTATCCATTGAGTGTGCATTTGATCAAAACCATGCAGCAGCAACTTTTATCACTCGGGCGTGGAGCGAATAAATCCCCAGGGGAATTTAAAACAGAACAAAATTATTTAGCTGATACCTTAAGCCGTAAAATTTTATTTGTGCCGATTAGTCCTGAAAAGCTATTAGACGGCTTGGAAAATTTATTCCGCTATATCAATCATAATAGCGATCCAGTGCTGATTAAAACCGCCGTCAGCCATTTAGAATTTGAAGCCTTACACCCATTCCAAGACGGTAACGGACGCATTGGGCGAATGCTGATTACCTTGATGTTGTGGTCATCGCATACCATTTCCGCCCCTTACTTTTATATCAGTGGTTATTTGGAAGAGCATAAAAACCGCTACACCAATTTAATGCGACAAGTTTCCCAAACAGGCGAATGGCACGAATGGTTGAATTTCTTTTTACAAGCGATTAGCACGCAATCACAACGCAATTTACAAGTGGCGGAAAATATCCGTGATTTATACGAGCAAATGAAACAACAATTTAGCGAAATTTTATCCAGCAAACACGCATTGGCAGTGTTAGATTTTGTGTTTACTTATCCGATTTTTAGAAATAGCCAACTAAGCGAACACACCGAAATTCCGCCTGCGACAGCAAATCGCTTTACCAAAGCATTATTTGAACAGGGTATTTTAAGCGTAATGGAAGAAGCAAGCGGACGAAAATCAACATTATATGCGTTTGATGAAATGTTGAATTTAGTACGAGTTTAGAATAGTAAAAAAGACCGCAGGTATGCGATCTTTTTTTTGACAAAGCAAGCGGTATAGTTTTGTTAATGGTAAAATATTAACAAAATTACACCGCGCTTTTACGTTTTCAGTCCAACTGAAATAAGGAAATCCCATGCTTAATCTTTCAATATTAAATCTAGTTCCCTTACGTCAAGGGCAAAATTTTGTACAAGCTGTCGATGCCATGACTCGCCTTGCTCAACTAGCGGAAAGATTGAATTTTCGCCGTTATTGGATTGCTGAACACCACAATATGCCGAATATGGCAAGCAGTTCTACTCAATTACTCATTCAGCATACGTTGGCAAATACTCAGAAAATTGTGGTGGGAGCGGGAGGCGTGATGTTGCCTAATCACAGCCCATTACAGGTTGCTGAACAATATGGCACGTTAAGCCAGCTTTATCCTAACCGAGTAGAAATTGGTTTAGGACGCGCCCCAGGAACGGATATGCGGACCGCTGCCGCTCTTAGACGAGGCAATATTAATCCTGATTTTGCCGAAGATATTGCTACACTTCGCCGTTATTTTAGTGAAGAAAGTCGCAAGGATAGTGTAAAAGCCTATATGGCAATCGGGCAAAATGTGCCGATGATTATTTTAGGATCTAGCCCAGAATCTGCTTATTTAGCCGCCGAGCTTGGTTTGCCTTATGCCTTTGCTTCACACTTTGCACCACGTTTTTTAGAAATGGCAGTAGAAATTTATCGCCGTGAGTTTAAGCCGTCTGCGGTGTTGGACAGACCTTATGTGATCGTGGGGGCAAATGCTATTGTGGCACAAACTGATAGTGAAGCCGAAAGCCTTGCTACTAGTCAAACCCAACTATTTTTAGGTGTTGTTACTGGGCAAACTAACGCCGTACAACCACCTTTCGAAAGTGAGAAAGCCCTTTGGCAAGGTTTTCATTTACCTTTTATGGGGCAAGAAAAAGCTATGGTGCAAGCTATGACTAGTTGCTCGCTTATTGGTAGCCCTGATACCGTCAAACAACAATTAAATGCCTTGCGTGAGCGAGTGCAATTTGAAGAGTTAATGGCGGTGAGTTATATTTTTGATGAAGATAAGCAGCATAGAAGCTATGAGCTGTTAAATGAATTGGTACAAGAATAGTAAATCCCTTATAATATTTTATAAATTAACCCACTAAAAAAGGAAAGCAAATGAAAACTTCAACTTTTACCGCACAACGTTATTCAACCAAAGTCTTTGATGCAAACCGTAAAATTTCAGCTCAAGATTGGGCAGAAATTCAAGATGCGTTACGTCAAAGCCCGTCTAGCGTGAATATCCAACCTTGGCATTTTATCATAGCCGATGACGATGCAGGCAAAGCACGTATTGCCAAAGCATTTGCCAATTATCCATTTAACGCAAACAAAGTAATAGATGCTTCACACGTTGTTGTTTTTGCTTGTTTAAACCAAGCCAGCGATGAATTTTTAAAAGCTGTATTAGCACAGGAAGATAAAGACGGTCGTTATGCTACGGCAGACCAGAAAAAAGCAGGTAATGACGTTCGCTGTTTATTTTTAAATATTCACCGTGAAGAATTAAAAGATGAGCCAATTTGGTTTGCTAAACAGGTGTATCTAAACTTAGGTTTCACCTTAATGGCAGCGGCTGCCTTAGGTGTTGATAGTGTACCAATGGAAGGGGCTGATTTTGCTACTTTAGATGCTGAATTTGGTTTGAGCGAAAAAGGTTATCATTCGTTGGCTGTGGTGGCTTTTGGCTACCGTGCGGAAGAGGATTTTAATGCAAAATTACCAAAATCTCGTTTGACGGATGATGTGATTTTTACTAAAGCGTGATTGGGAAAGTTATTGGATTTTTCACCGCACTTTTTTGATAAAAGTGCGGTGTTTTTTTTAGACTTTTTGCAAATTTAGAGAATTAGGCAAATATCCTGCTCAATCAAGCTACCCCAAATTTTCCTTAGCCATTACAATTATACACATCAACAATACAAGAGAGTTTAAATTATGGCTATTCAACAAGATTACTTAAAAAATCATTTCAAACATAATGTAGAAGCTGGCAAATTACAATTTGGTGTCGGCTTTGAAACTACGTCCGCAGACGTAGCAGAAGTGTTGGCGACAACCGATTACGACTGGTTATTTATTGATGCAGAACACGGACCGCATACCATTCAAACTATTTTAGATGCCTGCCGTGCCATTGCCCCTTATGGTATGACCCCAGTGGTGCGTGTGCCTGATGCAAACTCTGGTATTATCAAGCAGTTAATGGATAGCGGTGTGCAAAATATCATTTTCCCAAAAGTGGAAACTGGCGAAGAAGCGGAACAAATTATGTACTGGGCGAGCTACCCAGGTCGTGGCAATCGTGGAATGGGTGCACCTGCCGTGCGTGCCAGCCGTTTTGGTGCCTATATGGATTATCAAGATCGCATTGAAGCCGAAAGTATGATGATTTTGCAAATTGAAAGCAAAAAGGGAATGGAAAATCTTGAAGCCATTGTGAAAACCCAAGGTGTGGGGGCGATTTTCTTAGGACCGATTGATTTAGCTGTGGATATGGGGCATGGTTTGAATATTTTCCACCCTGAAGTGGTCGAGGCGATGGATTATATGATTAAACGTATTCAAGAACTTGGCGTGATCGTGGGGACGATTGCCTTGACCCCTGAACAAGCGAAAAAATATGCGGATATGGGGGTGCGTTTTTTGGGTGTCGGTGCGGACACTGGGCTACTCAAAACAATGGCAATGAACACCTTAGCCAGCTACAAAGCTGTGTTATAATTTAAACAATTATTTAATTGGAGGAAATTTTTATGACTTATACTGTAAAAGGCTTCGCTGCGTTATCTGCCACTCAGCCACTTGTTCCCTTTAATGTACCACGCCGTGCTTTGCGTGCAGATGATGTGCAAATTGATATTCTTTACACAGGTGTGTGCCATTCCGATTTACACATGGCTCGTAACGACTGGGGCGTGTCGCAATTTCCTGTTGTGCCAGGACATGAAATTGTTGGACGTGTGAAAGCCGTTGGTTCAAAAGTGAGCAAGTTTAAAGTTGGCGATCTGGTCGGCGTGGGCTGTTTAGTGGATTCTTGCCGTACTTGTAACTCTTGTCAACATGATTTAGAACAGTACTGCGAACAAGGTTCAACGCAAACTTATGGCGGTGTCGATCGCCACGATCATACACCAACTTACGGTGGCTATTCTAAAGAAATTGTAGTGAGTGAAGCGTTCGTGTTAAGTGTGCCTGAAAATTTAGACACCAAAGCGGTACCGCCAGTATTATGTGCTGGGATTACCACTTGGTCGCCACTTCGTCATTGGAACGTGGGCAAAGGCTCAAAAGTGGCAGTTGTAGGTTTGGGTGGTCTAGGACACATGGCGATTAAATTGGCAAAAGCACTGGGTGCACAAGTGGCTCTATTCACCCGTTCGCCTGCAAAATCGCAAGATGCCTTGCGTTTAGGGGCAAGCCAAATTATTGTTTCTACCAATGAAGAGCAGATGAAAGCGGCAGCAAATCAGTTTGATTTAATCATTGATACCGTGCCATACAGCCACGATGTCAGCCCTTATATGCCGACATTGGCATTAGATGGTACTTTGGTATTTGTAGGGTTGATTGGGCAACACCCTGAATTTTCTACTGCACCATTGATTTTCGGCAGACGTTCTATCGCAGGTTCTGTGATTGGCGGCATTAAAGAAACGCAAGAATTATTGGATTTCTGCGGTGAGCATAATATCGTGTCGGACGTAGAAATGATTAATATGGCAGACATCAATACTGCTTATGAACGTATGCTAAAAAGCGATGTGAAATATCGTTTTGTGATTGATGTTGCAAATACATTATAAATTCTTGGAAAAAACAACCGCACTTTTTGATCTGCTATCTGAAAGTTAGACGAATACTAACTGAATAAGGAGCAGATCATTTTGTAAAGTGCGGTGCTTTTTCTCTAATATTTACGCTTTAGTCTTTTGGTAAAATATAAAGCGAAACCAATAATCCACCCCAAATAATGCCTAGGGCGACAATCATCATAATAATTGCACTGGTACTCATCTTATTCCCCTTCTTCAGCGTGGTGTTCTGCTAAAACTTCATCTTTCCATTTTAAGCGAGAGAGTAAAATAGAAACGACAACTAAGGCGATTGCCATTCCCCAACCAAAGGTATTGACAAACCAGCTTGGATAGCCTTCATAACCTTCACTAAATACTTTTGCACCCTCACTTAATAACATAAAGGCTAAAATACCTGTCGTGATAACAATACATAAACGCCATACAAAACCCACTTTAAATGATGAGGTTTCATTTAAATGATTACCCAATACGCCTAGTTTTTCGTTAGCCACAATCGCAATTAATGACACGAATGCCACAGCAACAATACCGAAATAGTTGACGAATTTATCCATTACATCAAGCATTGGTAAGCCTGTTGTTGTACCAAATAAGAATACTGAAACCACCATCATTGGTAAGCCTACTAAGAAAGTAACTTTCGAGCGGCGAATACGAAGTTTATCTTGTACAGCGGAAATAATTACCTCAATCACCGAAATAAACGAGGTTAATGCAGCAAAGGTCAGTGAACCAAAGAATAACACGCCAAGCACTTGACCAAATGGTGCTTCATTAATAATAGTTGGGAATGCAAAGAAAGCTAAACCGATACCACCTTTTGCTACTTCACTCACTTCCTGACCCCCCGCGGTTGCCATAAAACCAAGTGCAGCAAAGACTCCGATCCCTGCTAATACTTCAAAACTAGAGTTAGCAAAACCTACCACTAAACCTGAACCTGTTAAATCAGAATCTTTTTTCAAGTAAGAGGCGTAGGTGATCATAATCCCGAAACAGATAGATAATGAGAAGAAGATTTGTCCGTAAGCAGCAATCCATACGCTAGGATTGGATAGTTTTGACCAATCTGGGGTAAATAGTGCATCTAAACCTTTTGCTGCCCCAGGTAAGAATAATGCAGAAACCACTAAGGTTAAGAACATTACCACTAACAATGGCATTAAAATAGAAGAGCTTTTGGCAATCCCTTTTTGTACGCCTAAGGCTAAAACTGCTAAGGCAACAATCCATACTGCAATTAATGGACCAACCACCATGCCAACAAATTCAAAGCTAACGCCTTGAGTAACATCGCCCATTTTTAAGAATTCACCCACGAAGAAATCAACGGGTTTATCCCCCCATGCTTTGGTGAAAGAAAAATAGGTATAGGTTGCTGCCCAGCCAAGTACTACCGCATAGTAAATACCAATAATCACATTGACCATCACTTGCCACCAACCGAACGTTTCAAAATGTTTACTGAAGCGACGATAAGACAATGGGGCACCACCACGATGACGATGTCCGATAGCATAGTCTAAGAATAATAATGGAATACCTGCGGTTAATAATGCGATCAAATAAGGTATAATAAATGCACCGCCTCCATTTTCATAAGTTGTGTAAGGAAAACGCCAAATGTTTCCCAAACCAACCGCTGAACCAATGGCGGCAAGAATGAACGCTCTGCGTCCAGAAAAAGTTTCACGTGTAGAATGACTCATTCTACCCCCTTATAATAATGTGAATTAAACAATAGATCCGAAAATATAAACGAAAATGCTGTTTAGTCAATCAAAAATAGATAGAAATCTGAAAAAACACTAAATCTAATCTTAAAAGTAGGGGTTTTATGCTAAATAATATTTATATTACTCATGGTTACACCGCAAATTCACAAAAACATTGGTTTCCTTGGTTAAAAGTGCGGTTAGAAAATCAAAATATTGCTACGCAAATTTTTGATATGCCAAATTCTAGTCAACCCGATCCGCAGGAATGGTTAACATTTCATCAAAAAAATATTCACCAACTCGGTCAAAATAGTTATTTTATCGGGCATAGTTTAGGTTGTATTGCGACCTTACGTTTTCTACAACAAGCAAAAATAAACGTTGGTGGAGTAATTTTAGTGGCTGGTTTTGCGGAAAAATTACCGAATTTGCCTGAATTGGATAAGTTTAATGAAACTCGCTTAAATTTCACCGCACTTATTGATCAAATTCCGCAACGTGTAGTAATTGCATCGGACGATGATGATGTGGTGAATGTACAATTTACTCGCCATTTAGCTCAAAATCTACAAGCAAATTATATTGAAGTTTCTGGTTATCACCATTTTCTGGATAGACAAGGGGTGACGGAATTACCTTTGCTGTATGATGAGCTATTGAAAATGATACATAATTAACAGGATAGGAATAAACGCATGACAGAATCTAAAACCGATTTAAGAATTATCCGCAGCCACAAACTGATTCGCCAAGGTTTAATCGCATTGCTTAACCAAAAAAGCTATCACGATATCAACGTACAAGATATTTTAGATGCTGCTATGGTGAATCGTTCTACCTTTTACACCTATTATTCAGGCAAAGATGATCTTGTGGGACAGATGATTTTGGATTTAAAAACCGAGATAAAACAATTAATTGAACAACGCCAACAAGCAAAGAATTTAGAGCATTTTTTTGAAATGGCTATGCCTAAATGGTACGAGCTGCGTCATCTTTTATTAGCCTTATGGAAAGTGCATACCCCACGTCATCATCTATTTGATGATATGGTGAAAATGTTTCAACAATCTTTTATCCAATTAGCCCACGGAAAAAGTGTGAGCGAACAAGATTTACCGTTGCAATCACTGTTATTTGCCCATTCATTTTTAACCGCTATCCGCTTTTTCTTTGAAAAAGATGAAAAACCGAATGCGAAAAGAATTATGACCTTATGGCAGAATACACTAGATATTGCAACCGAGAAAAAAGGGTAAAAAAACACCGCACTTTGGCTATTTAACTTTTGCTATCTAAAAGTGCGGTGCTTTTCGTGACAAATAATTAAACAATTACCAAACCGCCATCACGCTGGATTTGTCCGCTCACTGCTAGATTAATCAGCAGTAAGCCTGCACTCTCTAACAATCTTGCTTTTTGCAAATTACCCGCATCCACCAATTTCGCCCCACTTTTTTCAAGGGCAGTGAAAATGGCTTGTTTCGCTTCGCTACTGTCACTAGCAAAGACAAAACTTGCTGGGTTACCTTTAACTTGGGCGTTGGCGACCGAGTTAGAAAAGTTGATATTAAACCCTTTTACTACTTGGCTTTGTGGTAATTTTTCCGCCAAAATTTCTGCACTAGATGTGCCTTGTGGTACCAGCAATTCATCAAGATTACCAAAGCTAATTGGGTTGGTAATATCAATCACGATTTTGCCTGCAAGATGTTTGCCGTGAGTTTCTACTAACGGGGCAAGATCAGGGAATTTTACGGCTAAAACGATAATATCGCCTAATTCGTGTCCGTCATAATCTCGCCCGATAGTTTCTACATCGTTACCGCAACGCTCAAAAAGTGCGGTAATTTGTGAGCCGATCATACCTTTTCCGCCAAAAATACTGATTTTAGCCATAATATTTCTCCTCTTTATATTGAACATAGGGCGAATATATCAATATTCCCCCCTCCTAACATTATTTGCCGTTTTTAATTTCCATTACACGCTCTTTCGCATAACCCCAAATACGATCTTCACGATATGGGTATGGGCTGTTGCGGTCTTTGAGTACAAGGATTGGGATAATCCACAACACCAATAAGGCTGCAAAAGAACCAATAAAACCAATTAAATAATCGCTTGCAGTGGCTAAGTTTTGGCTTTCAACATAGCAAATATAATAAACCAATAACGGCGTATGTAAGAACACAATAGAACCTAAACCAGGATTATATAATTTACCTAATTTTTTACTGGTGATGCCGTGATTGGTATATTGTGCAACAGCTTGTCCTAATTGAATTAAACTTAACCAAATGCAATCAGGGAAGAAGATTGGAATAATATAAAACGGATACGCCAAAAATACATTGTCAATCATCACCAAATTTGCATTAGTCGGGTAACGGTTAAAATCATCATTGTGATTACCCTGTAAAACAATATTAAAAATGCTCGGAAATCCACCTGGTAAACCGTATTCTTCAAACTGATGTACCAAAAATGCCATCCAGCTCAACGTTAAAATTACTTGGATATGGCTTAAGTGTTGTACCCCAAAAAGTGGTAGATAAAAGGCAAGGGCGATAAAAATCATCAAGCCCACATAATACCAGTTATGACGATACCAGTTCATCATGGCAATCTCCTTATTTAGCTTATGTTGCTTCAACAATTAACACTCGAGATGTGCTACTGTCTTTGCGACTTTTATTGATTTTTTGATAGAAATCTGAGTTGTACCATGCTTGAGCTTGCTCAAGAGTTGCGAACTCAATAATACTCACTACACCATTGCTTTCACCCTCTTTCATATCAGGCTTGGTGGCTTTCACAATCACTTTGCCACCGAAAGGTTTAAGTGAATCCATAAAACCTGCACGATATTCTTGCATTCCTGCTTGGTTCGTAACATTTACTTCACCGATAACATAAGCTGGGGTTGAGAATGCTGAGCCAGTGAAAAGTGCGGTGAAAATTACGGGAATTAATTTAATGAATTTCATCGTTGTTTCCTTGTTAATAGAAAATTATGCTTTCTCTTTAGCAAGCTGTTCCATTGCCATTCTCGCCCAGTTACGCCATTCAATCGCTAAGTGCCATTTATGACCCTCAATCATTTCTTGATCTACTCCTTTTGGCATAAATACACCAAGTAACACTTCGCAACCAGTGTCAGTATTGCGGAACTGGTGGAATGCTGCTACGGCAGTTGAGTGATCACCCTCAATCACAGGGCAAGAAATGTAATTTACATACGGATATTTTGCTTCATCACGAATCGCTTTCGCTTGTGCTGGAGCATTTTCAATATTTGGGTAGAATTTACCGATTAAATTCACTGGTTTATCCCAACAGCCCACGGTTTCAATAATACGGCGATTGCCACCCTCGGTATCTTTAATCATGTAATGCTCAGGGTTCGCTTTCCAGTTGGTTTGCTCGCTGAATGTACGGAAACATTTTAAGAAGTCTTCTGCTTTCAAGCCGTCAACTTGCATCACAGCTTGGCTTAACACCAACTCACCATCGCAAGTGTTTGCGAAGTGTTGGAATTTCACATCCATTTCGTCCATTTCTTGTTTAAGAATACGATCTACACCTTCGTGTCCTAATTTAGTTTTGATTAAATCTAAAGCGATATAAGCACGTTCTAATTCTTTGCGAAGTAATTCAATTTCGCTGATTTCTTGACCGTTGATGATTGAACGAATATTTGACATTTTTGCTCTCCTAATTGAGTGATTAATTACATGAAGCTCGTTGGCTTTCAATGGTTATTATTATAAATTGATTACCAATTGAAACAACCAACAGCAATAAGTATTACTATAGGGATAAGCAGACATATTGTTTATTTTGTATGGATAAACAAATTTTATATATTTATATTGTTGGGTTAAATCACAAAGTGCGGTATATTTTCCACTATTTTCTTAACTTCACTAATTCTACCGCATGATCCGCCCCTTTTTTGAGGATAAGATTTGCTCGTTCTCTGGTAGGTAAAATATTTTCTCTCAAATTTAGCCCATTGATATCATCCCAAATTTTGCCAGCGGTTTGAATGGCTTTTTGTTCGGATAAATTCGCATAATGTTTGAAATAAGAATTTGGGTTATTGAATGCACTTTGGCGGAGTTTTAGGAAACGATGGATATACCATTTTTTTAATAATTCTTCTTCAGCATCTACATAAATAGAAAAATCTACAAAATCTGATACAAAGATTTCTGCCTTGGTGCTGATTTGTAATACGTTCAAACCTTCTAAAATTAAGATATCAGGTTGATCAATGATATTAAATTGATCGGGGATAATATCATAAGTTAGATGTGAATAAATTGGGGCTTTGACGTTGTTTTTGCCGGATTTAATATCGGCTAGAAATTTTAGAAGTTGTGGAGTGTCATAAGAAATTGGAAACCCTTTTTTATCTAAAATATTTTTTTCTTTAAGTATATCAAGTGGGTATAGAAATCCATCTGTGGTGATGAGATCTACTTTACGTTCATTCGGCCATTGGCTTAATAAAGTTTGAATAATTCGAGCTGATGTACTTTTTCCCCCAGCCACGCTCCCCGCAATACTAATAATATAGGGAACCGTTGGGTTGTGTACGCCTAAGAAACGGTTTAATACGGTTTGGCGGCGAATATTTTCTTCAATGTAGTAATTGAGCAAACGAACTAGCGGCAAATATATTGTACTGACTTCATCTAAAGAAAGCTCTTCATTAAAACCTAATAGGGGCTTTAGATCTTGTTCTGTCAGTTTTAGTGGAACAGATTTCCGCAATTCCGCCCATTGTTCACGTTCAAATGTTAAAAAAGGACTAAGAGGTTTGTTGTTAGAATAAATAATGTCCGTCACAATAATATCTTTAGTTTTGTCGCATAATGTAAGATATGTGAAATATACCTTAATTTGCAGTAGAGTGGCATAAATTTTTACAAGAATGTTGGTGTTTAAAACAGAATGATAAAATTCTGCTTGTTTATTAGTCGAATAATAGAAAAATTCTCTTTTTTATTAAAAAATACTTGTCAGGGCGTAAAATTTCCCTATAATACGCCTCACTTGCTTACGATATGCCGACTTAGCTCAGTAGGTAGAGCAACTGACTTGTAATCAGTAGGTCATCAGTTCGATTCCGATAGTCGGCACCATTTATTATCGTAAATAAGCAATTCATTTGTGGAGGGGTTCCCGAGCGGCCAAAGGGGGCAGACTGTAAATCTGTTGGCTCAGCCTTCGAAGGTTCGAATCCTTCTCCCTCCACCACTTATCAATGAATTTGTTTGATGGACAGATGAATTTAGGACTGCGGGCATCGTATAATGGCTATTACCCTAGCCTTCCAAGCTAGAGATGCGGGTTCGATTCCCGCTGCCCGCTCCAAGTAAGCGCTGATATAGCTCAGTTGGTAGAGCGCACCCTTGGTAAGGGTGAGGTCGGCGGTTCAAATCCGCCTATCAGCACCACTTCTTAATTTCAAATCTATCCTTTATAAACCATAGAAATATTAGTTACATTAGGTTAATGTGGTGTTATTGTACCATCGATAACCGTGTTTTTTAGAGGGACTTATTAAAATGTCTAAAGAAAAATTTGAACGTACAAAACCGCACGTTAACGTGGGTACAATCGGCCACGTTGACCATGGTAAAACAACTTTAACAGCAGCAATTACCACTGTATTAGCAAAAAAATACGGCGGTGCTGCTCGTGCATTCGACCAAATCGATAATGCACCAGAAGAAAAAGCACGTGGTATTACTATCAACACCTCACACGTTGAATACGATACCCCAACTCGTCACTACGCACACGTTGACTGTCCGGGACACGCCGACTATGTTAAAAACATGATCACTGGTGCGGCACAAATGGACGGTGCAATCTTAGTAGTTGCAGCAACTGATGGCCCAATGCCACAAACTCGTGAGCACATCTTATTAGGTCGCCAAGTAGGTGTACCATACATCATCGTATTTTTAAACAAATGCGACATGGTAGATGACGAAGAGTTATTAGAATTAGTCGAAATGGAAGTACGTGAATTACTTTCACAATACGATTTCCCAGGCGACGATACCCCAATCGTACGTGGTTCTGCCTTAAAAGCCCTTGAAGGCGAAGCAGAATGGGAAGAAAAAATCGTTGAATTAGCAAACCACTTAGATACTTACATCCCGGAACCTGAGCGTGCAATCGACCAACCGTTCTTATTACCAATTGAAGACGTATTCTCAATCTCTGGTCGTGGTACTGTTGTTACTGGTCGTGTAGAACGTGGTATCGTACGTACTGGTGATGAAGTTGAAATCGTCGGTATCAAAGACACCGCGAAAACCACCGTAACCGGAGTTGAAATGTTCCGTAAATTACTTGACGAAGGTCGTGCAGGTGAAAACATCGGTGCATTATTACGTGGTACAAAACGTGAAGAAATCGAACGTGGTCAAGTATTGGCTAAACCAGGTTCAATCACTCCACACACAGATTTCGAATCAGAAGTTTACGTCTTATCAAAAGAAGAAGGCGGACGTCATACTCCATTCTTCAAAGGCTACCGTCCACAGTTCTACTTCCGTACAACGGACGTAACAGGTACTATCGAGTTACCTGAAGGCGTAGAAATGGTAATGCCAGGCGACAACATCAAAATGACTGTGAGCCTAATCCACCCAATCGCAATGGACCAAGGTTTACGCTTTGCGATTCGTGAAGGCGGACGTACAGTAGGTGCTGGTGTGGTAGCGAAAATTGTTAAATAATTAACGATTTAGCAGACAAATCTTTTAGGGACGTATTGATTACGTCCCTTTATTTTTATGTTCAAGCTGAAACGCTTAATTCCGTCTTAAAATTTGTGATCTTGATTCCATTTTTGACCTGTATTACTTTCTTTAAATAAATTTCTTGTTAATACTATGTTTTTATTTATCGGATTTCTAAAAATGAAATATGCTTTTATTGATTACGAAAACATCAATTCTTTGGATTATCTTAATCTAACCCAATATGAAAAAATATTTTTATTCATTGGTGCTAACCAAACAAGTATTAGGCTTGCAGAAAAATATACAGTACCATTAAATATAGTCATCATTACTGTGGATAAGATTGCGAATAATAATTTGGATTTCCATATCGCTTATTATCTTGGTAAATGTGATCACTCAGCGGATAAAGTGATTCAATTTGATATTATTTCAAATGATAAAGGTTATTTGGGAATCTGTGATTATATTCATAAATTAACAACACGACATTGCCAACTTATTCGTCCACAAGATGAGAGTAAAATACAAAATATATTGGAATCAACCAATAATCAAAATAAACTTGAAGACAAAGAAAAAGTGAAAGTGAGCCAATCTATTTCAGATAAGATAATGGAGAAAACCTTTAAGTTGGTTATTCATTTCCTAACTAAATCAGAAGAACGACATTTACCGAAGAAAATGCAAGCATTATATAATCACATCTCTGGTAGAATGAATTTTGTGGAAATTACACGGGATCTTAAACAACATATCACTAATAGCATCATTGAACGCTTGGAAAAAGAGAAGTGGATTACGATTAAAAATAGTCAAGTGGTCTATTTAAAAAAGTGAAAAAATAGGTATCCAACATTTTTAACAACTGCTGAGAAACAGGATTTCCAAACGGTTACGCCCAAAATAGGGCAAACTTTTACATTGAATAAATTGCCACAGGAAGATTGGTGGTCAGGGGTGAAATAATTTGGTTAAGTGGAAAATGTTAAAAAATAGTTAAAAATTAATTGGCTATCTGTTATTTTTTTGCGTGAATATTTGATCTATGTCAGATTTTATAACTGTTTTTAGGTAAATTGATGCCCTGCTTACTCCAAAATGTTATAATTCACTCCAGTGATAATATTTTACAACTTTTAGGAGAAATCATTATGAGTAATGCTGTTGAAAATGCAGTTAGCCCAGCCCAAGCAGAAGTAAATGCACTGGTTGAAAAAGGTTTAGTGGCGTTGGAAGAATTCCGCAAGCTGGACCAAGAACAAGTGGATTATATCGTTGCCAAAGCATCAGTGGCGGCATTAGATAAGCACGGCATATTAGCCATGCACGCTTATGAAGAAACAGGGCGTGGTGTGTTTGAAGATAAAGCCACCAAAAACTTGTTTGCCTGTGAGTATGTCGTGAATAATATGCGTCACCTGAAAACCGCTGGCGTAATTAGCGAAGATGACGTAACAGGCATTACCGAAATTGCTGATCCTGTCGGTGTGATCTGTGGTATCACGCCAACTACCAACCCAACATCAACGACCATTTTTAAAGCCTTAATTGCGTTAAAAACCCGTAATCCGATTGTATTTGCATTCCACCCATCTGCTCAACAATCTTCCGCTCATGCGGCTCAAGTGGTGTATGATGCTGCCGTAGCAGCAGGGGCACCAAAAGACTGTGTACAATGGATTAGCAAACCATCAATGGAAGGTACTTCAGCCTTAATGAAACACCCTGGTATTGCGACGATTCTTGCTACAGGTGGTAATGCTATGGTGGAAGCCGCTTATTCTTGTGGTAAACCAGCATTGGGCGTAGGGGCAGGTAATGTGCCAGCTTATGTAGAAAAATCAGCCAATCTTGAACAAGCAGTGCATGACATTGTGATGTCAAAATCCTTTGATAACGGTATGATTTGTGCATCAGAGCAGGCGGCTATTGTGGATGCAGAAATTTATGATGCCTTTGTCAAAGAAATGAAATCCTATGGCGTTTATTTGGTCAACAAAAAAGAAAAAGCCTTATTAGAAGAATTTATTTTCGGTGTAAAAGCCAACGGTGCGAACTGTGCAGGTGCAAAATTAAATCCAAATGTGGTAGGAAAACCTGCTGCTTGGATTGCGGAACAAGCAGGTTTTACCGTTCCACCAAAAACCAATATTTTATTAGCCGAATGTAAATTAGTCGGTGAAAAAGAACCATTAACCCGTGAAAAATTATCACCTGTGTTAGCGTTATTAAAAGCAAATTCTACTGAAGAAGGTTTAGCCCTTTCAGAAGCTATGGTGAATTTCCACGGTTTAGGTCACTCAGCAGCGATTCACACTAAAAACGCTGATTTAGCCAAAACATTCGGTGAACGAGTGAAAACCATTCGTGTCATTTGGAACTCACCATCAACCTTTGGTGGTATCGGTGATGTGTATAACTCTTTCTTACCATCTTTAACACTCGGCTGTGGTTCGTACGGTAAAAACTCCGTCGGTAACAACGTAAGTGCGGTGAATTTAATTAATATTAAACGTGTGGGCAGACGGAGAAATAATATGCAATGGTTTAAAGTTCCATCAAAAATTTACTTTGAACGTGATTCAATTCAATACTTAAAATCAATGAAAGATGCGGAAAAAGTGATGATTATCACTGACCGTTCAATGGTGGATTTAGGCTTTGTCGATCGCATTACCGATCAACTCCGTCAACGCCGTAATAAAGTGACTTATCAATTATTCTGTGATGTCGAGCCAAACCCAAGCATTGAAACCGTCCGCCGTGGTACAGACTTAATGCGGAGTTTCCAACCAGATACTATCATCGCCTTGGGTGGTGGTTCTCCGATGGACGCAGCGAAAGTAATGTGGTTATTCTATGAACAACCAGAAGTGGATTTCCGTGATCTCGTACAAAAATTCATGGATATTCGTAAACGTGCGTTCAAATTCCCACAATTAGGGCGTAAAGCGAAATTTGTCGGTATTCCAACCACATCAGGCACAGGCTCTGAAGTTACCCCATTTGCAGTGATCACCGATGGTGATATTAAATACCCATTAGCGGATTACTCATTAACCCCAACCATTGCCATTGTTGACCCAGCGTTAGTCATGTCAGTGCCTTCTCACGTTGCCGCAGATACAGGTTTAGATGTATTAACCCACGCCACGGAAGCCTATGTTTCTATCTTAGCCAATGATTTTACTGACGGTTTAGCCTTGCAAGCCATCAAATTGGTATTTGAAAACCTTGAAAAATCCGTGAAAGAATTTGACGAAGTGGCACGCGAAAAAATGCACAACGCTTCAACCATGGCGGGTATGGCATTCGCTAACGCATTCTTAGGTATCAGTCACTCCATGGCACACAAAATCGGCGGTAAATTCCATACCATTCATGGTCGTACAAATGCAATCTTGTTACCACATGTTATTCGCTATAATGGTACTCGCCCAACCAAAGTGGCAACTTGGCCAAAATACACCAGCTACATTGCGGATAAACGCTATCAAGACATCGCAAAAATCTTAGGTTTACCAGCCTCTACCCCAGAGCAAGGTGTTGAATCTTATGCGAAAGCAGTTCATGATTTAGCGATTCGTTGCGGAATAAAAATGTCCTTGCGTGATCAGGGCGTAGATGAACAAGCGTTCTTAGCCGCTCGCCGTGAATTGGCATTACACGCTTATGAAGATCAATGCACCCCAGCTAACCCACGTTTAGCCATGGTGGAAGATATGGAAGAAATTATGACCAAAGCCTATTATGGTGATGAGAAGTAATTTCTAAAAATTTATAAAAAATACACCGCACTTTGGTTATTTACTAAAAAAAATGATCTGCACCCCAAAAGTTGGACTAATCACCAACTAAGTCAAGGTGTAGATTTTTATAACCAAATATGATGTTTAGCATTGGAAATGTAAGTTAAACGCAAGGTTTTTTCGGTGCAGGGTAGCAGTTGGGCGTAGGCTTGTGATTGATATTATTGGCAAAAATGGTGTTCTAGCAAGTCGCAAAATGTGGGATAGGCTCAATATAGGCAAATTCAGCAAACCCTTGTGCTACTAAATATAAAATATTTAAGATCCATCCTGTTCTGCAATTGCCGTCATAAAGAAAGTGAATATTTGCTAACTGATGATGAATAATCACCATTTTTATCAAAGGATCAAGTTCGCTTAATTCATCATTATTGATAAATTCTACCAAATTATTTATCAAATCTTGAATTTCATCAGTGTGGAATGTTTGGGGTTAGATCGTTTTTGAGAAAGTTGATATAGCCTACTTTTTGATTTTAGGTAGGCTTTACTTTTTCTAATCTCTCTAATAATCTTTTGGCAACTTCGGGATTAAGACGACTAATATGATGAACTCGTCCTTTTGTAGAATTAAATAAAGATTGATATTCTGCATCAGGAATCTTTAGATATTTTTGCTCACATTCATATACAGCAGATCTTATTTTTTTTTGCTCATCTTTAGGAAAAGTAGCTACTGTTGTTGATACATTGATACCGTGTACTTTCTGAACTGTTCCTTTAGGCATTATTTTATGTTTTTTACGATTTGGTTTTGCTCCAATACTAAAAAACATTCCATAAACTTTTCTTATAATTTCTGTTTTTTCTTGGTTAGGAATATTTCTCTTTGTTGATATAGTAACATCATCAACAAAACGAGAATAAACAAAGCCATTTGATTTAAAATAATCATATAATTTCTTTTCTCGTTTCCATAAAATCACATTACACAAATATCCACTTGTTTTTGCACCTTGAACCAAGAAACCTTTGTAACTAACTAATTTTGTTAAACATTCAGCAACATCCTTAGGAAAGTGAAAAAATTTTAGCCAAGTTTGTAAAATAACCTTTTCACAAATACTGGGAAAAAAGTTACTAACATCTTCATTAATAATAATTTTCTTATTAAGATGTTGTTTTGAATCAGAAAGATAATCACGTTTGCGAATACCACCTTGTAAATAATCGGGGTAGTTTAAATCCTTAAAAAATAGATCTAAAATCTTAGAATGCACTTTTTTTAAGCGTGGTTCCACATCATAAATTTCTCGAAATGATCCATCTGATTTTGGTTTCTTTTGAACAAGACGATAATATTGATCAGTATTATTTTGTAAGTCTATCAATTCATCTAAAGAAATGTCTAATAAATCAGCTAATTTGTTTAAAGAACCAATGGGGTTGTGTGGGTAGCAAAAATCATTCATTAGATTCTCCGATTAAAGACCATGCTAAATATGATAATTTTTCAGATAATTCCGTGCTTAACTCATCTCGTTCGTGGGCATCAGTAGCAAGGAACATTAAAATACTGGTAGGAATATTGAGAGCGGTACAAATTTTCTCAATCGTAGATAAATTAGGATCGCGTTTCCCTTGTTCTAACAAGGTAATATAAGAAACAGATAATTCTGCTTTTTCAGCTAATTTTAATTTAGTAAGGTTTCTTTGATTACGGCATAACTTAATAGCTTTACCAATATTCATATAAAGTCCTTAATAAAATTAGAAAAATAAGACAACCTGCTGCAAACAAATTAGGAAAATAATTGAACAAATGTTTCTATCATTTTCGAAAGATAAGGTAAATTTTTAAGAATATCACCTAATAATTTGAGCAACTCTGATTTATCAAATGGTTTCTCAACTAATTGGTTTTGTTCTAAATTTTTAATGACCTCATCTAGTTTTGCTTGTTCACGACTATCCATTTTATTATGCATTTCTACTCGTAACAATTTTAATGTTTCAATAGAATTTTTCAAAAGATCAGAATTTTTCATCTTTGAACCTCGTTTTCTTAACAGTGCGAAATTGCACCAGTTGTCAAAACAATGTCGAACCGTAAAGAAATAAAATGGATAGTGCTACAGGTTGCTCAAATTAAAAACTCACCAGTTGTTTTATTTGTTTTATCTCATCAAAACTAATCTTGGTAGTTCTATGCTTTGTGTCTTTTTTCAGCCTTTACGACTAAATCTTAGACCGCCAGTAGATTGCTATAATGCAATCGACATTCTATTGAATGCCACATTCTCACTCGACATATAAGGTCATTATCTTTTAAAATGCATCGAGACGGTAACATCTCGTCATAGGATATAATTCTACCCTTTACTTCTTCATTAGTCAAATATTTTTTGACTAGCAGTCAAATTTAATACATCATTGGGGGTGCTTGAATACAAAGTTACTTAGTACCTTCAAATGAAAATTAAAATCTGATGCTGTCTCTTATCCCCAATATCATAATGCAACAGCATTGTGCATTTCTTAAAGACGAGAATAGCGAATAAAATGGTTTCACAAACGGTTGAATTTTGCTAAAGATTTACAAACTACCTTGGGTGGTGAACAATCGCTCGGGGATAAAATTCACTTTCTCAAATTGGCTATCCGTATCGGTGGTCAGCACAAAATAATTTTTGTGCTTGACCAATTTAAATAAGGCTAGGTACAACAGTAAAGCATCAGGGCTGAAGCGATTTTGGTAAATATGCTCCCCAATAACTCCATTTTGAGTCCACCGAAACAAACGGATAACAACCTACGGAATATATATCTCGCATACGGTATTTTTTAATATTGTCCCACTCACACCACAAAATCCAACACTCCTTGCCATTCATCAAACAATTCCTGTGCCGGTACAGGCAAGTTTCGTTCAAAATAATATTTCATCACCGTTAAAATCGTAGTGGCGAATAAAATGGTTTGAAATTCGCTGCACGTTTTATTTTGCTTGGCGACAAATAGGCGTAGCTGTTGTTGAATGGACGCGAACATATCTTGATACAGATGATGGCGTGGCGTGTCAATCTTCCATAAGGCAAGCAAGCTGTGGCGAAGTTCAAATAAGCGTGCGGTTTGCTCGCTATTAAATTCACTTAACCGCTCGCAACTTCTGGCATATTGCTGAATTTGTTCAAATTCTGTTTTAAATTCGGCAATCATCACCCCTGCCAACTCGCTTTTGCCGTAAAAATGGCGATAAAAGGTTGATGTGTTAATCATCGCCGTATCGCAAATTTCCTGTACGTTGATTTTGTTGTAGGGTTTTTCATTAAGCAGGCTAATCAAGGCTTGGCGGAGCTGTTTTTGCGTGCGTGTCTTTCTTAAATCTTGGCGTAAATCGCTTGGCATAGGTCAATCCTGTTATCAGAGAATTTATGCTATTGTACTGCATAAGACTACAAACTACGAATTTTGTTGGTTTATGCAGTGAATTTTAAAAAATTTTTGCTTGGTTTGCCGTTTGCTGTTGGTTAAAATAAGGGCATATTTTTTAGCGAAGAGAACAATATGAACCCGACTTATAACGCTGATATGATTATTGAAAAATTCAATACTCAACCCAGCCTGATGATTCCTTTGATGATTTTTGCAATGGGATTTGGCTTTATTCAATATATTTACGCCTTTTTTATGGCACGCGGCGGCAAGCCTTCGCCGTTTCCGGTGTATATGCACTGCTTTTATCTGGCTCACGATTTTTTGTTTGTAACCTTGTTTTATCAATGGTTTTACGAGTACGATTCGCTGGTGTTTCAGGCTGTGTGGCTGGGTATGGTAGCGTTTAATATTTTTGAAATTCATGCCTTATACGAAGCGATTAAATATGAACGCCAAGAAACTTTTGGTAAGTATTACGACAAGCCTGTAACCGTCAAGCAAGCGACTTTGTGGGTAGCAGCGATGACGGTGGTGAGCTTTGTGGTGCTGTGTACGGTGCGTGATTTTATGAGCGATAAACTGATGTTTTGCATCTTTATTTCTACAAATGTCATCATGGCAATCGGGCCTGCTCTGCATTTTATGGCTCACCGCAAACGTGCCAAGGGGCAGTTTGGCTTGGCGTTTTTTATCGTCCTTGGCACGATTGCGACTTTTCTGCCGCAAGGATTGGGTATGTACACCACGTCTGACCCTGATTATTTCAACCGCCCTTGGTTCTTTGTGTTGGGGACGGTGTGCTTGGCGGTGGCGATTTGGCACTGGGTGAGTGTGTGGAAGTTGCCTAAAGCCGAGTCGTAGATTTAGTTTGTAGGATTAAGTAAGACCGCACAAAAATGATCTTCCGTCAGAAGTTAAACGAATAATTAACTTACCAAGATGTAGATCACAAAGTGCGGTATTTTCTAACTTATTTTTATCCTAACTATACCCCATCAATCTCAACAGTTCCTTAGTATAATCAATGGCTTCGGTGCGATTTGCTACGCCGATTTTTTGGTATAGATTGCGGATATGGGTTTTGGTGGTGGTTATGGCGACTTGCAATTCTTCTGCAATATGTTCATTGTTATAACCTGAATAAATTAGCCCTAACACTTGCCATTCTCGCTGGGTCAGTGGGCTGATTTTAAGCAATTCAGGGACTTCAGGGTTGTTCAATAAACGTTCTACAAATTGCTCGTCAAAATGGGCAAATTTATGCCGATAGTGCTGATTGATACTGCGTAAAATAAATTGGGCTTTATGTTGGGTAAATTCGTCTAATACATTGCTTAATTGCAAGAGTTGACGAATTTGTTGTGCCATAATATCGCCTTCAAGCACAAACGCACTGATAAAATTCGTTTGTTTGGTTAAGCGAAGTGCTTCGAGCAAATCTGTTTGAGCCAGATTTTTCTCATTTTGTAAGAAATATAGACGGTTACGCAATATTAATGCTCGATTTAAATCACTGGTTAAATTGAGTTGCTGGGCAGTTTCAATGATACGATCTAAAATCTGTTTCGCTTGGCTAAATTCACCTAGTGCAATGTATGCTCGGGCAATACTTCGCCATTGCTCTTGGCTAAAATGATTGCGATCGGTGTGGGGTTGTTTACTTTGAATTAACCAGTTCTGCATGGCTTCAAGATTATTATTCATTTGATATAACAATACTTTGGCAGAATCAGCATTGGCTAACCAGTCATCATGATAATCGTGCATACCTTGTAAAATATCTAAGCCTTTAATCAACCGATCAGCGTTATCTAAATCACCACGCACCAGTGAAATTTTGCTTAATAGCGTCACACATTGTAATTTATCAGAGGCTTTATTTAGAATTTGAATGCCTGCATTTGCCATGGCTTCAGCTTTATCAAGATTGTACCATTCCCATAAGATACGCCCTTTTAAGCGGAGCAAAAACTCATACATAGGAATTTTTTGTAGATGATTTTCTTTCACAAACAGGGTGGCTTTATCCAACATATCATAAGCGGCTTGCAAAAAGCCCTGTGCCATTAAAATTTCTGATTGTTGTAACAGCGACCATAAAATATGATGATAAGTATGGTGATGACGTGCCATTTTTTCAGTGTGTTGTTGGATTTTTAAGGCTTGCTCGAGATTACCATAACAATGATGTGCTTCACCAATAATAGAATTGGCTACAATTTGTGCGTAATAGGCATTTTCGGGTAAATCGGCTTGTGCTTTTGATGCAAGGGATAACGCCGTATCTTCATTGCCGTCATTAATGGCAACCTGTGCCAATAATACATCAAATTCCGCCTGATTTTCTTTGCTTAATTGTATGTTATTTTGCTGTAATGCTTGTTTAAATTGGCTAAAAATGCCGATTACTTCATTATGTCGATGTTGACTTTGTGCCAGCCATGCCTTGAGTAAGACTAAATTTGGCTGTTGCATAAATTCGTCTTCATTTAGGCATTGTAAACTTTCTTCCAATAATTGCAGTTCGCCATGATGAAATAAATCCCAAGCATGTTGATTTAGAATGGATAACAAAATGGAACGATTTTCTAATTGCATCGCATGATATAAGGCTTCGGTGATATAACCCAATTTTAACCATGCTTCTGCTGCCCGTTGATGAAGATCTTGCAATTCTTCGCCTAACTCGGTTTGGCAACATTGCCATAAAAACGTGGCAAATAAAGGGTGGAAACGCCACCAGTTGTCTTCGGAATCCATTTGATGTAAGAATAAACCTTGTTTTTCTAACTCTTCTAAGGATTTGCGACTATTGGTTACACCCGTTAAATGTTGTACTAATGCTTCATTCATGGAACGCAGCACAGAACATTGGAGCAGAAATTTGCGAGCTGTCTGATCGAGCTTATTTAGCACTTCATCATTTAAATATTCATTGATATGGGAATTATTTAACTTGGCTAACCGTTTGGCAGCGTCCTGTAATGAGGTGTTTTGTTGCTTAACGGATAGGCTAATTAATTGTAAGGCGGTCGGCCAACCTTCTACTTCATCGCAAAGTGCGGTGATTTCTGGTTCAATTAATTCTGCATCAAGACGAGATTGGAAAAAAGCAATACTTTCTTGATGATTAAAAGGTAATTGACCCGCATCAATTTCTAATAATTGTTCTTGCACTCTCAAATTGGCAATGCCTAACGGTGGCACGGAGCGAGAAAGCAAAATCAATGTCATATTATCGGACTGATGACGAATCCAATATTTTAATGCTTCGTGAATATCTTCATTTTCAATTAAATGATAGTCATCTATAATCAAATAGAAATGCCCTTTTAAGCCAGCAATCTTAATTAACAGCTGATCGAATAAGGTAAATAAGCTGGCTTGATGATTAAATTGCCCATCTTCTATTATGGGCTGTTCTGCATTAATCGCTTGGCTAAGAGCTGCACAAAAATAGGTGGCAAAACGTTCGGGATTATTGTCACTTTCATCTAGCGAATACCAACCCACATTTTTGGGTTGTTGTGAATTAATCCACTGAGAAATTAACGTGGTTTTACCATAACCCGCAGGTGCATTAATCAGCACCAACGGATATTCACAGGCTTTATCTAATAATTGTATTAAACGCTCTCGAATCACGCTATTTTGTAAGCGGTAAGAACAAATCAGTTTTGATGGAATGAGCATATATTTAAGGTATCCAGTTTGTGTAGGAGAATACAGCTTCTCTACTTCTTTATAGTCATACTACGAAGATTATAGCAAGGATGATTTATTTTTACATTGATCCAAGATAATGAAACATAGAGATTTAATAAAAATTTATGGAGTTGCTATGTTACAAAACCAATTTACTCAGGTGTCATTTGATACTGTCGTGCAAAAATACTGCCGTTATTTTGATGTGGACGGTGCCGAACAGTTTTCTTTGAGCCAATGGTATCAAGTGTTAGCCGAAGGGAGCCTTGCTTTAGCTTATGCCAAACCAGCACAAAAAAAGGCGGATACTCGCCACGTCAATTATCTTTCTATGGAGTTTCTTATCGGGCGATTAACAGGCAATAACCTGATGAATTTAGGTTATTACCAGCAAGCCAAGGTCTATTTAGCCAACTATGGAGTAGAAATCGTTGATGTGTTAGAACAAGAACGTGATCCTGCATTGGGGAATGGTGGTTTAGGTCGATTAGCTGCCTGTTTCTTAGATTCTATGGCAAGTCTTGGACAACCTGCCACAGGCTATGGTTTGCATTACCAATACGGTTTATTCAAACAAGCCTTTGAAAACGGCGTACAAAAAGAAAGTGCAGATTTTTGGGGACGCAATGATTACCCGTGGCAAAGCCACAATCCAGCCAAAACCCAATTAGTGGGATTTGGGGGCAAAATTCAGTGCATTAAAGATGATAAATACGAATGGCAACCTGCATTGACCATTCAAGGTAAAGCCTATGATCTGCCTGTGGTGGGTTATCAAAATGATGTCGTGCAGCCTTTACGTTTATGGCAAGCGGATAACGATCAAACCTTTAGCTTTGAGAAATTTAATGACGGTAAATTCTTGCTTGCGGACAAAGAAATCGTTAATGCGGCTGCCTTAACCCAAGTGTTATACCCGAATGACAACCATAAAGCAGGGCAAAAACTCCGCTTAATGCAACAGTATTTCCACTGTGCTTGTTCAGTGGCGGATATTTTAGCTCGTCATTTGGCACAGGGTCATCGCCTACAAGACTTTGCTAAATATCAAGTGATTCAATTAAATGATACCCACCCAACTCTGGCTATTCCAGAATTAATGCGAGTGTTATTAGATGACTATAATTTAAGCTGGGATCAGGCTTGGGAAATTTGTTCAAACACCTTTGCTTACACCAATCACACCTTATTACCCGAAGCCTTGGAACAATGGGATCAACGCCTATTTAAACAATTATTACCACGTCATTTCCAAATTGTGGATAAAATCAATCGGTTATTTCAGCCAAAAGTGCGGTCAGAATTTGGTGAAAATCCGCAAGTTTGGGAAAAATTGGCGATTTTATTTGATTATCGGGTTCGCATGGCAAATCTTTGTGTGGTCACTTGCTTTAAAGTCAATGGAGTGGCTCAAATTCATTCGGATTTATTGGTGACGGATTTATTCCCTGAATATCATAAAATCTTCCCAACCAAATTCTGTAATGTGACCAATGGTATCACGCCACGCCGCTGGATTCGTCAAGCTAATCCAAAATTAAGTGATTTATTAGACCGCACTTTACAAACAGATTGGACTAAAAATCTTGAACAATTACAGGGTGTTGAGAAATATGTGGCAGATAGTGGTTTCCGTACCGAATATCGCCAAATTAAACAACATAACAAAGCGATATTGAGTGCGGAAATTAAACAGACCCTTGGTTTAAGCGTAAATGAAGATGCCATTTTTGATGTGCAAATTAAACGTTTCCACGAATACAAACGCCAACATTTGAATTTACTCAATATTATTGCGACCTATCAACAGCTTAAAGATAATCCAAATATGCCGTTCACGCCACGTTTATTTGTCTTCTCAGGCAAAGCGGCACCAGGTTATTATTTGGCGAAGAATATTATTCATGCCATTAATAACGTGGCACAAGTGATTAATCATGATAAGCAAATGAAAGACAAATTACAGGTCGCATTCTTGCCAGATTATCGCGTCAGTCTGGCGGAAAAAATTATTCCCGCCGCCGATGTGTCGGAACAAATTTCCATGGCAGGTAAAGAAGCCTCAGGGACGGGCAACATGAAACTCGCCTTAAATGGGGCATTAACCCTTGGTACATTAGATGGTGCTAATGTGGAAATCGCCCAGATGGTCGGTACAGAAAATATTTTCCTGTTCGGTCATACGGTAGAAAGTGTCCGCGAACTGTTGGCACAAGGTTATGACCCGAAAGCCTATTATCAACAAAATCCCGTGTTAAAAAGTGCGGTGGATTTTTTAACCAAAGGGGCAGTGTGCCAAGGCAATAAGGCGATGTTCAAATTGATGATCGACAGCTTAATAGAACGTGATCCGTTCTTAGTGTTGGCGGATTTTGATAGCTATATGGTAGCTCAACAACGCATTGGACAGGCTTATTTAGACAGGGAAGCATGGTTACACAGTTGTATTTTGAATACGGCTCGGCTTGGTATGTTCAGTTCTGACCGTTCCATTCGAGATTATCAACAACGTATTTGGTTGAAATAACAACGTTTTCCCCTGTTACAGCAGGGGAAAATAAGGGGAACATGATGACAACAATATTGAATAAACAATGCCAACAAGCGGGTATTTTGCCGTATTTTTTTGATGAAAGGGGATTAAAAATTCCCCCTAAAACGGAAGTAAAAAAGCGGTTACTCAAAGCGTTTGAAAATAATTTCTCGCAACATTCATTGTTGCCAACGGTGAAAATATTTCGCCAAAAAACACCGCACTTTTTCCCATTAAATACCACCAATCAACGTGAACACATACAGGGAAAATGGCAGCTTTGGTTAGAAAATCAGACTGAACCTTTGCAAGGCAAAATCAAACGCAATACGATTCCGTTACCGCAGAATTTACCACTGGGCTATCATCAATTACAATTAACCGTAGGCAAACAACAATGGCAATGCGTGGTGATTATTGCCCCTGAACGTTGCTATCAACCGATTGAGCTGCTGGAACACAAAAAATTATGGGGAACCTTTTTACAGCTTTATACCTTAAAATCAGCAACCAACTGGGGTATCGGCGATTTTGGTGATCTAAAACAATTTATCCAACAGCTCGAGCCTTATCAAGCAGATTTTTTAGGCTTGAATCCGATTCATGCACTCTTCCCTGCCAATCCTGAATCTGCCAGTCCTTACAGCCCATCTTCACGCCGTTGGTTAAATATTGCTTATATTGACATCGGAAGCCTAGTGGAGTTTCAACAAAGCCAAGAAGCACAAGCGTGGTTTAACTCCGATGAAATTCAACAAAAATTAACCGCACTTCGAGCCACAGATTGGATTAACTATGCGGATGTTATTCCGTTAAAATTAACAGGATTGCGTTTTGCCTTTCAGCAAGCGGATAAAGAAAATCCTACTTTCATTGAGTTCTTACAAAAAGGTGGCGAAAGCCTGCAAGTACAAGCAACCTTTGATGCGTTACACGCCCATTTGAGCCAATACTTTTCCGAACAATGGGGTTGGGATTTTTGGGCGAAAGCGTATCAAGATTTTAACTCGCCAGCCGTGCAACAATTCCGCCAGCAACATCAACAGGATATTTTGTTTTACAGTTGGTTACAATTTATTGCTGATCAACAACTGGCAGAATGTGATGCTTTGTGTAAAGCACAAGCGATGCCAATCGGTTTATACCGTGATTTAGCGGTCGGCGTAACGGGTAATGGGGCAGAAACTTGGAATAATAAAACCTTATTTTGCCTAAATGCTTCTGTCGGCGCACCACCCGATGTACTTGGACCGCAAGGGCAAAATTGGGGATTAACGCCATTCAATCCACACATTTTGCAACAACAAGCCTATCGTCCGTTTATTGAATTAGTCAGATCTAATATGCAACACTGCGGTGCGTTACGCCTTGATCATATTATGTCTTTATTGCGTTTATGGTGGATTCCGAAAGGGGATAGTGCGGTCAACGGGGCTTATATCCGTTATCCAGTGGACGACTTAATTGCGATTCTGGCACTTGAAAGCCAGCGTCATCAATGCACTATCATTGGAGAAGATTTAGGTACGGTGCCAAAAGAAATTGTCAGCAAATTACGTAATGCAGGCATTCTCTCTTACAAAATCTTTTATTTTGAATTTGACCAACAAGGACAAAGCCGAGATTTACAACAATATCCTTATCAAGCCATGACAACCCTAAGTACCCACGATTTACCCACCATTAACGGTTATTGGCGTGGTTATGATTTTGAGTTGGGACAACGTTTTGGCGTTTATCCAAACCCACAAATTTTGGCGGTGTTACAAAAAGAGAGAATTCAAGCCAAAAGCAAAATCTTGCAACGCTTGCAACAAGCAGATATAGACATTGAACAGGGGATTGATGAAACCCTTGATTCTCAAGTAAGCAAAACATTCAATCATCAATTACAACGCTATGTGGCTAAGGTAAGTAGTGCATTATTTGGTTTACAACCCGAAGATTGGTTAGATATGACCGAACCTGTCAATATCCCTGGCACCAGCGCGCAGTATCCTAATTGGCGGCGGAAATTAACTAAAAATATTGATGCGATTTTTGCCGATCGGGAAATTCAGGCGTTGTTGATTGGGGTGAAACAGCAGCGGTTGGGTTAATTAATAATTAAGCGACATAACCCATAAATATTATGTCGCTTATTTTTTAAGCCATCAACAACCTAACAATCCTGCCCACCATATTTCTCATCACGCAACATGGCACGCACGGCGTGATCAAAGTCTTTTAACACCTGATCGGCATTTTCTGCATTCACGCCTTTGGCATCTAAATAGAATTTGATTTTTGGTTCGGTACCAGATGGACGGACAATTAAGCGGCTGCCGTTATCTTGGATAAAGACCAAAATATCATTTTGGCGTTCGGTTTTTAAGTGATCGATTACCTGTACAACGGTATGCTCACCAATTTGAGTTGGTGGATTTTGGCGAAGTGCGGTCATTAATTCGCCGATTTTGCTTAAATCGCTGACACGAATAGAAATTTGACCACTGACATAGGCACCAAATTCTTGAGTAAATTCTGCGATATAATCTGCAAGGGTTTTGCCTTGTTGTTTTAAATAGCAAATGAGATCAAGGAACACAATAGCAGCAGAAATACCGTCTTTATCACGCACTTTATCGGGGTCAACTAAATAGCCTATGGCTTCTTCAAAACCGAATAATAAACCTTGTACTTTGCCAATATATTTGAACCCTGTTAAGGTTTCTTCCGATTGGAAACCGTATTTTTTCGCAATTTCTGCTAACGCTGGCGATGATACTAAAGAACAAGCTAGAACGCCTTGTTTTCCTTGATTTTGCTGGGCTAAATACCAACCCAATAAACAACCGATCACATTACCATGCAAGGCTTTCCAGTTACCTTGAGCATCAGGCATTGCCACAGCTAAACGGTCTGCGTCTGGGTCGTTAGCTAAAATAAATTCTGCATTTTTCGCTTTAGCTAATTTAAAGGCTAAATCTAATGCCCCTTTTTCTTCGGGATTAGGGAAATTCACCGTTGGGAAGGTGCCATCGGGTTGAATTTGTTCAGTGACTAAATGGGGTTGTGGTAAGCCTGCTTTGCTTAGGGTTTTGCTTAACACTTCATAACCCACACCGTGCATAGCCGTATAAACATAGTTAATCTCGGCTTTTGGCTGTTTAGCTAGGCTTGCCGTTTTTTCAATATAGGCGTTGACGACTTCATCATCTAACACTATGTAATCTTGGCTGCGTGGTAAATCTTGAATATTACCAAGGGCGACTTCATCAATTAAGGCAGCAATTTGTTTATCGGCAGGTGAAACAATTTGACCGCCACCATTGGCTTTGCCTAAATACACTTTATAGCCATTATCTTCTGGTGGATTATGACTGGCAGTCACCATTACACCTGCGGTGGTGTCAAAATGTTGGATAGCGTAGGCTAACACTGGGGTTGGCAATTTACGGGGTAATAAATAAGTTTTAATCCCTGCTCCTGCCATGATTTCAGCGGTATCTTTAGCGAAAACGTCAGAATTTTTCCGACCGTCATAACCTAAAACGATGGAGGGCTTTTCATCATAACCTTGAATAAATTTGGCTAAACCGCCAGCAGCTTGAGCCACGAGAACACGGTTCATACCCATTGAGCCTGCTTGTAAACGCCCACGTAAGCCAGCTGTGCCAAATTGCAAACGTCCGTCAAAACGGGCTTTGAGTTCATCTGTGGCAGCCTTATCACCTGCTTGTGCTTGTTCAATTAATTGATTTAATTCTGCTTTGGTTTCTGCATCGGGATCTTGTGCTAACCAGTTTTGTGCAATATTAAAAATTGTTGTCATAGTATCTCCTTATTTTTATTAAAATAATCATTAACATGGTTGTTAATTATTTAGCCTATCTTTTTCAAGGCTAAAATACAACCTAAAATCACGATTATTCCGCCCATTCCTTGATATAGATTAATCTTTTCACCCAAAGTGAAATAGCCAATAACTGCGGTGGAAAGGGGAATGATTAATTGAATAATATTAAACACCACCACCCCTTGTTTTTGTACAATATAAAATGCCATTAACATGCCTGTCAGCATGCCATAAATCCCAGCCAAACCTAAGCTAATTAATAGCCCTTGATTGACCTGTTGCAGTTGTTCAATGCTATTGGTATGAATGGCAAGCATAAGATAAAGCAATCCTGAAAGGGTGGCGGTGGAGGCACTAATCACAATAGCGTGCAATTTTCTCGCCACCTGTTTTACCAACAAATTTTGAATAGATTGAATAAAAATAGCGGTGGCTAAAAACAGTGAACCGAGTAGAAAATCGCTGTTTTGTGCATTTTTATTACTATAAAAAACAAAGATTAGCGAACCTATAATCGCTATCAGACTGCCGACATAAAATCGTTTTTGTTTAGCTCGTTGGCGTTCATCTTGAAAGAAAATGGCTGCCATAATAATGGCTAATGGCATCGCTAAAATACCAAAAATACTGCCAGCTAAAGCGGAGGTGTATTTTAGTCCATTAATAAAAAAATACATATTACCCGTCATAAATACCGCTAATAGCAATAGGCTGACAATAATCTTCGGCTCTACCCATATTTTTTTCAGTTCTTGTCTAAATTTTACCAAACAAATCAATACGAAAAATAATCCACCTGATAAGAATCTGACGGCGTTATTATTTAAGGTTTCAAAATGAATGCTCATAAACCGCATAATGGGGAAACCAAAGCCCATTAGAATGATATAAGAAAGGCGAGTCAGCTGTTCGTTGTGCATGGCTTGTTATATGATAAAAATATGTGCAATACTGTCGCAAAATACCTAAAAAATAAAGCAATAAACCTTGAAAATGAGAGATGGTTCACAGTTTTTTTATCTATATGCGTAACAATAGACCAGTTCTAGCACTGAATTTATGCTAATATAATTCCCTATGAAAGACATCTCTTATGTATATTGATCGCTATGAATATTCGTTACCTGTTACATAAAAAATTACGCCAAACGCACCGCATTTCTCGAAAAACCATTGAATTTTCTTGCCTGTTGATTGGGGCGAGTTTAGTTGCTTTATTTTCTCTTGGTTTTGCGAAATTAGCAGAATTAGGGCTGGAATGGAACGCACTTTGGACGGCTAGATATCCCCTTGCAGTTTGGCTAGTATTACCTTTGGGTATGGCGTTGTTAGCTTGGTTTACACCGAGATATACGCCTTATGTGGGCGGTAGTGGTATTCCGCAAGTCATTGCTGCATTGAGCTTGCCACATGGTGCGAGAAAGTCCTATTTAGTACAATTTGTGCAAACTTTGTGGAAAATCCCGTTAACTTTTTTAGCCATGTTATTTGGTGCGTCTGTGGGGCGTGAAGGTCCTTCGGTGCAAGTGGGGGCGGCGGTGATGTTGGCTTGGGGGAATTGGTGTCATCATCATAATATTGCGTTTCGTGGTTTGAATGCCAATGAATTAATGGCAGCTGGTGCAGGTGGTGGTTTAGCGGCTGCCTTTAATGCTCCCTTAGCTGGGGTTATTTTTGCCCTTGAAGAATTGGGGCGTGGGGTAATTTTGCGTTGGGAACGTCGTGTGTTATTAGGCGTTCTTGCAGCGGGTTTTATTTTAGTGGCGATTGACGGTAACAACCCTTATTTTCCATTATACAAAGGTGCTACAAATACAAAAGATATTTTGCTTTGGGTGCTAATGTGCGGTGTTATTTGTGGAATTTTAGGGGGGATTTTTGCTCGTTTATTGGCGAAAGGTGTAGCTGGTGTGGTACCTGCCATGATTCGTGGTTGGGTTCGCCATCACCCCGTTACTATGGCATTAATTTTAGGTCTAATTCTTGCAGGATTAGGCACTTATACTAACGGACAAACCTATGGCACGGGTTATGAAGTGGTCACGCAAGCCTTAGATGGGCAACTGATTCAACCAGAAACGACAGGCATTGCCAAATTATTTGCCACGGTTGCGACCTATTGGACTGGGATTGCTGGCGGTATTTTTACCCCTGCATTGACAGTGGGAGCTGGAATCGGCTCACAGATTTCTAGTTTCACTGGTGAGCTAGTAGATGGTCGTTTATTGGTGTTATTGTGTATGGCAGCCTTTTTAGCAGGTGCCACGCAATCACCTGTGACTGCAGCGGTTGTCGTTATGGAAATGACAGGTAGTCAACCCGTGTTAATCTGGTTATTAATTGGTGGGATTGTATCGACTATTGTGTCACGTCAAATTATGCCAAAACCGTTTTATCATTTTGCGGCTGGACGTTTTCGTCAGCGTATTCAAGAACAAGGATAATTCAAAAACTTATGCAAAATCAACCGCACTTTCCTACACCTTATTACCGTGGACGTTTTTCCGTGGCACCGATGTTAGATTGGACGACGCGCCATTGCCGTTATTTTCATCGTCAATTTACCCAACACGCTTTGCTTTATACGGAAATGGTGACGGCTCAAGCGATTATTCACGCCAAATATGATCATTTAGATTTTGATTTAGCGGAAAATCCTGTTGCCTTGCAATTAGGTGGTAGCGACCCTGAACAGCTCAAACAATGTGCGATTTTAGCCGAACAACGGGGCTATAAAGAAATCAACTTAAATGTGGGTTGTCCGTCTGATCGTGTACAGAACGGCATGTTTGGCGCATGCTTAATGGCAAAAGCAGATTTAGTGGCAGACTGTGTGCAAGCTATGCAAAGTGCAGTGCAAATTCCTGTCACGGTGAAAACCAGAATTGGCATTGATGAGTTAGATAGCTATGATTTTCTGTGTGATTTTGTGCAAAAAGTGCAAGCCGTGGGCTGTCAGGATTTTATCGTACATGCTCGCAAAGCCTGGCTTTCTGGCTTAAGCCCAAAACAAAATCGTGAAATTCCACCTTTAGATTACGAGCGAGTGTATCAGCTCAAACGAGATTTCCCGCACCTTTGGATTAGCATTAACGGTGGCATTAAAACCATTGCAGAAATACAAACCCATTTGCAACAGGTTGATGGCGTGATGGTAGGACGTGAAGCCTATCAAAATCCGTCTTTATTAGGCGAAATTGATCGAGCCTTATTTGACCCTAACGCACCGATAATCACTGCTCATCAAGCGGTGCGGAATATGTTCCCTTATATTGAAAGCCAACTCAGTCAGGGTGTGTATTTAAATCATATTGTTCGCCACATGCTCGGTGCATTCCAAAACTGCAAAGGGGCAAGACAATGGCGACGACATTTAAGTGAAAATGCCTGCAAGCCGAATGCTGGGGTGGACGTAGTGGAAACGGCATTGGGGTTTGTGGAAGCGGATTAAATCGTGGTGGCTTAAAATCCCTGTTCATTAAGTTTACGATAAGCCTGACAACCCCCTTTTAAACCACGATCACAAGATCGCCCATACCATTCTTTCGCCACGGTTCTATTTTGGCGAGTGCCAATGCCGTTTTCATATAAATACCCCACCGCATATTGGGCAAAAAGATACTGTTTTTCGGCTGCTCGTTTCATTAACTGAAAGCCTTTTTGATCGTCTTGCTCCACCACTTTGCCAGAAAGATAGAGATCCGCTAAACCAAATAAGCCTTTAGGATGATTTTGATTAGCGGATTTTTGAAACCACACCAACGCTTGCTGTTCATTTTTCGCCACACCATCACCATTGAGCAACATTTCAGCAATTTCCGCCTGTGATGGGGCATCGCCCTGCTCGGCAGCTTGCTTAAACCAAAAGAACGCCTGCGAATGATCTTCTTTCACGCCTAAGCCTAATTGATAAATCACCCCCACAATATTCTGTGAATCCACATCCCCTTTTTCCGCCGCACTTTTATGCCATTTCAACGCCAAGCGATAATCTTTTTCTACGCCATCACCAATAAAATATCTCGATCCTAACATCGTTTGAGCGTTGGTATCGCCTAGCTCGGCTTGATGTTTGAGTTGGTCGATTTGGTTAGCGTGGGCGGTACCGATTAACACAAACAGCAAAGCAATAGTAACCAATTTGAACATTTTGACTTCCCCCTGAAAAGGCTATATTAAACCATATTGCACAAAAAAAAAACAATAGTAGAATAAATATTATTCCAATCACAAAGGAGTTATTTATGAATAATGAACAAAACATTCCCCATTTAATTGATGTTGTCGTCAATATCTATAAACGTCCCAATACAACTGATGGCTATTTTCAAGTCATTCGAGCCTATGATCCTTATGACGAAAGTAATTTGCGACACATTATGCACAAAATGCGGGAAAGTGGAAATTATTGGATTACTTGCGATGAGTCAGTAGAGCTAGATCTATTTCATTATATTGCCTGTCTTGATACTCAAAAATTAAAATTCCGAGATTCCCCTAATCTAGTAAAAATCTCTGCATTAGGTGAAGTAAATTATTCAAATATAGAAAGTTTAGATCCCACAATAAACATCCAAATTGAGAAAAATATTTCTAACCAACTAGACCCAAATCAAGAATATCAATACCACTTAAAAACGAAACGATTACATCCCATTCGATACAACGATAAAGGAATCTACTAATGAAAAAATTACTGTTTTTATTGCTGCTAAGTTTAACACCTTTTAGTCAAGCTGATGAACCCGAAGCTGAAACTGAGTTTGATATGAAATTAGCTGCGTTTAGGTTAGAACAAGAAGGCAACTATGTCGGTGCAGTGAAAATTTACGAAGAAATGGTTGATAAATTTAAATCTAAAAAAGCCATGCAAAAATTGTATTGGATTTATGATGCTGTGGGTTGCTCAAATTCCAAGTTTTATGCCCAATGCCAAGCAATGGAAAATCCACAATTAGCCACATATTGGTTAAAGGAAATGGTCGGGTATGGTGTGCCTAAAGATTCGTATGCCTTATCTGGTTATAGCTCTTTGATGATTCGATACGCCGAAGAAAAAAATTGGTATGAAGTAAAACGAATGGCTACTCAAATTCTTAATGCGACTGATGAAGAAATTGCCTTTGCTTATAATGAAGGAGATTTTGAGTCTTATTGGCAAGACAGGAAAAAATGGGACAGTTCTTTAACCGAAAAAGACAAAGCTAAACATTATAAAAAATATTTAAATTTAGAAGAACACTACCCAGACAAAGCATCCGCATCAGATCCTAGACGTACCGCTTATGGTCTTCTTGCTCAAATGTATTTTAATGGAGAAGGAGCGAGACAAGATTATAATTTGTCTTGGCAATATGCGACGAATGAAAAAGTAAATTGGGGGATGACGGTAGGTATTGTTGCTATTCAGCTATATGAAGGACTTGGTGTAAAACAGGATAAACAAAAAGCCTTAGACGTTATAGGTGAATATTGTGATAGAACGGGCTGGAAATCAGTATGTAATATGTACAATATTATGCAAGAAGGTGACATTTCATTTAAAAATATGAAAATTCATTGGTATTGATGGAGTTAGATAGCTACGATTTTCAGTGCAATTTTGTGCAAAAAGTGTAAGTCGAATGCAGGGATTGCAATGGTGGAAACGGTATTAAATTTTGTTGAATAACTTTATGGTTGTAACCATAAAAATATAAATGTATAATGGCATTATTATGGTTATAACCAGAAGGATTCTACATGATTAGTCGCCCCAATTATCTTGCTCAACTTAAACCTTTTATTAATAAACCTTTTATCAAGGTGATTACAGGTATTCGCCGTTCAGGTAAATCAACAGTATTAAAAATGCTGCAAGATGAATTAATACAAAATGGCGTAACGAAAGAGCAAATTATTTATCTTAACTTTGAAAGTTTCGTGACCGCAGAGTTAAAAACCGCACAAACCCTTTACGCCTTTATTAAGGATAGTATTCAAACCAATCAACAATATTATGTCTTATTTGATGAAATTCAAGAAGTGATTGACTGGGAAAAGGCGGTCAATGGGTTAATGGTTGATTTTAATCTTGATTTATATATTACGGGTTCAAACTCTCACTTATTATCATCAGAACTTTCTACTTATTTAGCTGGGCGTTATATTGAGATCCCTATTTTTACGCTCTCTTTTCAAGAGTTTCTCGCATTTAAGCAGTATTATTCTGATCAACCTTATTTGCCTTTGCCCTATTTTAATGAATATTTACGAAAAGGGGGCTTTCCAGTCGTGCATACTGCTGATTTTAATGAAGAAACTATTTATAAGATTGTACAAGATATTTATACTTCGGTCATTTTACGCGATACCGTGCAACGTCACAAAATCCGTGATGTGGAATTATTAGAACGGATTATTCGTTATGCTTTTGATAATGTGGGGAATACCTTTTCAGGCAAAAATGTGGCGGATTATTTTAAAAGCCAGCAACGCAAAATAGATTTAAATACGGTTTATAATTATTTGAATGCGTTAGAGAGTGCCTTTATTTTGTATCGAGTTGGACGATTTGACATTAAGGGAAAAGAGATTTTAAAAACACAAGAGAAATTTTATTTAGGTGATATATCCTTGCTGTATGCAACGATGGGGTTTCGTTCTAGCTTAATCGCAGGATTATTGGAGAATATTATTTATTTAGAATTAAAACGCCGCGGTTATCAGGTTTATATTGGTAAATTAGGTGATAAAGAGATTGATTTTATTGCACAAAAATCGCAACAAAAAATTTATTTGCAAGTAGCCTATAAATTGGAGAATCAAGACACAGTACAACGTGAATTTTCACCGTTACAAGCCATTCAAGATAACCATCCTAAATATGTGATCACCATGGATGAATGGTGGAATGAACATCTTGACGGCATAAAGCATTATCATATTGCAGAGTTTTTGCAAATGGCATGGTAAACTAGAAAAGCAGCAAGATAATTCAAAAGGAGGCAGTATGAAACAACATCAATATCAAGTCAATGTCAAATACCTCAGTGATCATGAGGGTAACGAAGTGAATCAAGAAATCACCTTTTCCGCTCCCAATCATGATAATATTTTTGCAATTATTGAAAGAACACAACAGCGTGAGGGTTTTACTTTAGAAATGGCACAACGTTTCGCCGTGGGATTGAAGTTAATGACCGAGGTGGTCATGGAACATCGTGATAATCCATTGTTCAAGGAACTGAAGCCCCAAATTGCAGAAATGATGAAGATTATTAAGGGAAAATCAAGAAAGGTTGAAGATTAAGACGTGTAAATGAATGGTGAAGTGCGGTGAAAAAATAAACTTTTTTCACCGCACTTTTGGGTTTGCTGTTATGAAGTTTTTATGATTATGACCATAAAAATACTATCTTTAAATAAAACTAGAAGTGTTTTTCTACTTGAACATAGTAATTACGCCCCGGACCACCAGTTGCTGTGATATCCAATGTTCCCGCAGGCTTGTATTTTTTATTCAATAGGTTGTTGACTCCAAACATTACTTTAAGATCTTGGTCAATAAAACCAAATCCTGTGTTTTGAGGTTGCCAGATACCGTTGAAATCCACTTGGGTGAAAGTACCATTCACATAGGAATAATGCTTGTCTCTTGAATAATAATCAAAGGTATCGGCTTTTGGTTTAAACCAATGTTTTACTTTCAACCCAGCGGTTAAATCCCAAGGATTATAGCTATAAGCGATACCAGCGGTGATACGATCGGCAAAAGTGGATACGCGTTTGCCAGTGACGGTATTTTTTAATTTCAAATGACCATAACTACCGCTTAATAGCAAATCACCAATGGAATATTTAAGCTCCGCTTCCACCCCAGTACGTTTCACATTGGATACGTTGAGATATTGCGCATATTGTGCTGGGTAGTTTGGATACATTCTTTCAGGTGGCTCCCCCAATTCTGGTCTGGCTTGGAGCGAAATCATATCTTTAATTTTGCCATTAAAGTAAGTGGCTTTAAAATAAATAGCATGCCCTAGATTAAACAAATTATTTTTAGATACAGAAAAACCGGTTTCATATTCTTTGGCAGTTTCGGGTTTTAAGTTTGGATTTGGAAGGTAGTAATAATGTGGGTTTAACAATCCTTGTGATGAGGTTTCATCTGGTGTCGGAGCCCGAAATGTTTCTGAATAGCCAGCGAGTAAATTAATGCCGTCTAACATTTCATAGCTCAATGCCACACGAGGAGAAAAGCGTTTTTCTTCATAAGAATGTCCTCCTGCTTTTTCTACCTTACGTTTAAAAATATCATAACGTCCTCCAAGGGTGAGAATGAGACGATTAAATTGAATATTATCTTGGAAATACAAGCCAATATCGTGGCTGGTATTCGGGAATGAGCCGGTATCGTTTTTTCCTGCCAAGGTTATAAAAGTGGCATCCATTTTTTTGTTTTTATAATCTGCACCAAGCACTAATTCATGATCTAAACGACCTGTCTGGAACTTAGCAATGTTTTTAGCAGAAAAACCGTAACGTTTATCTGAGTTGGTGTAATCGCTTAGAGATGTTGCACTTCTAGCAATACGATGATATTCCGCTTCAGAATAAAATGCTCGCAAAGTAAGATTAATCCAAGGATTGCTAGGGTTATATTGATGGGTTAATACATAGTCTTTTTGACTAAGTTTACCCCGCACAGGATTATCTTCATCATAATCATGATAAAGGGTCTGCCAACCAGTGTTGAGTTTATCGGTATAATTAAAAGCAGAGAGGGTTAAGCGATGATTGGTATTCATATCCCAACCAAATTTAGCAAAATAGCTATTAATATGTTCATCATTTTTATTATGGGTTGTGCCATCTTGCCCTCCATCTGCAATTTTCACATTGCCATGTAACGCTCGCTTAGCATGGAATAAAATATCTACTGGGGCAGTATTAGGGCGAGCATAAAGCTGTACCATACCACTTTTCATATTATTAGATTCTAAACGTCCCCCAATACTTGCACCATATTGTTGTCCCGGGCGAAGATAATCAGAGGCATCTTTTGTCGTCATGCTGATAATCCCTCCAATGGCACCCGAACCATGTAATATTGAGGACGCTCCTTTGACAGTTTCGATATCTTTAAGAATATCGTTATCGCTTCTAAAACTAGAAATATGATTGGAATAAAGCGTTGGATCTCGTGGTACATCATCTTGTTGAATAATCACGCGATCAATATCGCCATAACCAAAGCCACGAACTTTAAAATTTTGTCCAATTTGGCGGCTCATATCTCGACCAAAGTCCACATTTGGACTTTCACCTAAAACATCAATTAAGCGACTTTGACTTAACAATGAGTCCGATTCAAATTTAGAGGCTTGTCCTACAAACTTGGCACTGTCGGTTGCACTTCGATTTGCACTGACAATAATCGTATCAAGGGTGTTTTTACATTGTTTTAAGCTGGGATCTTGCTGGCATTCTTCATTTTGGGCGTAAGCCAAACTACAAGGAAGTACAGCAAGGGAAAGGCTCATTGAGAGTGTGGAAAGGGTAAATTTTTTTTTCATATTTAAACTCCATTTAAGATGTGATTAAAAATAAACAGCTAAAATGCGAGCTAATATTAATCTTAATGATAATTATAATCAATAACAATTGTTGTTTTTTTGTTAAAAATGCGGTGAAAAAATTTGTTTTTTCACCGCACTTCGTGTCGTTTAAATAAAGAAACCCTTATTCTGCCAAAAATCCCCCGCTCTGATGTTGCCATAATTTGGCATATAAGCCATTTTGTGCCAATAATTCAACGTGGGTACCTTGTTCTACAATTTGTCCTTGATCTAACACAATTAAACGATCCATCGCGGCAATGGTGGATAAACGATGGGCGATGGCGATCACGGTTTTGTTTTCCATCATTTTATCAAGACTTTGCTGAATGGCTGCTTCCACTTCACTGTCTAACGCACTCGTCGCTTCGTCAAGTAACAAAATTGGGGCATTTTTTAACATCACTCGGGCAATGGCAATACGTTGGCGTTGTCCGCCGGAGAGTTTTACGCCACGTTCGCCCACATGTGCATCATAGCCTCGGCGACCATTTGCATCACTCAATAACGGAATGAAATCTGCTGCTTCGGCACGCTTGGCAGCATTAAGCATATCTTGTTCGGTGGCGTTGGGGCGACCATAGATAATATTTTCACGTACAGAACGGTGTAGCAACGACGTATCCTGTGTGACCAAACCTATTTGGCTACGTAGGCTTTCTTGTTGTACATCAAGTATGTTTTGTCCATCAATGGTGATAGTACCTTGTTGGGTTTCATAGAAACGTAATAATAAATTGACAATGGTGGATTTACCCGCACCAGAACGACCAATTAACCCTACTTTTTCACCTGCCTTAATGGTTAAGTTAAATTGTTGTAACAGTGGTTTTTCGGGCGTATAAGCAAAACTGACGTTATCAAAACGAATTTCCCCTTGGGTAATTCGTAACGTCGTGGCATTCGGTTTATCTACAATGGTATGTGGTTTTGATAAGGTTTGCATACCGTCATTTACCGTACCAATATTTTCAAATAGGCGAGCAGATTCCCACATAATCCAATGTGCCAAACCGTTCACTCGTAGTGCCATAGCCGTGGATGTCGCGATAGCTCCTACGCCAACCGCTCCCCGTTGCCACAGCATCACGCCTAAAACGGCAGTGCTTAAAGTTAAGAAGATATTGCTCGCATAAGTTAATACATCTAAGCTTGTGCCTAAGCGCATTTGTGCATGAACAGTCCGCATAAATTCTTCCATCGATCTTTTCGCATAGGAGGCTTCACGTTCGCCATGTGAGAATAATTTGACGGTAGCAATATTTGAATAGGCATCCGTTACTCGCCCTGTCATAAGCGAACGAGCATCAGCTTGATGTTCGGCAGTTTTGGCTAATTTAGGAATAAGATAGTATAAAATACAGCCAAACATAATAGCCCATAGAATAAAGGGCACCAGAAACCAACTATCAAAGGCGACTAATACTGCTCCTGACGTGATAAAATAAACCCCAACATAAATCACCATGTTGGCTACAGTGAGAACGGTGTCTCGTACTGCAAGAGCCGTTTGCATCACTTTAGCAGAGACACGACCGGCAAATTCATCTTGGTAAAAACTTAAACTTTGTCCCAGCATTAAACGGTGGAAATTCCAACGTAACCGCATCGGAAAAACCCCTTGTAGGGTTTGCAAACGAACCATAGATGTAAGAAATGTCCAACCGATACTTAATACCAAAATAGCGAACATTCCGATTAAATAATGTCCTTTTTCAGTCCATAAGGTTTCTGGTGTATAAGCACCGAGCCAATCGACCAACTTCCCCATAAATTGAAACATGAGGGCTTCCATAACCCCCACGCCAATGGTTAAAAAAGCGAAAAACGCAATCCAAGCTTTCGTGCCTTCTAAATTTGACCATAAAAACCTCCATAACCCTTTTTCTGGGGTTTTAGGGGGCGTATCTGGGTAGGCATTAATTCGATTCTCAAACCAAGAAAATATTTTATTTAGCATGCTGTGATACCTATAAGAAAACAAAAGGCAACGGGAACGTTGCCTTAAACTGATGGTATTATAACGCAAAATCTCGCAAAAAAGCACCGCACTTTTGTATTTTGAATTAAAGTGCGGCAAAAATAAGGGTTATTCTAACGCTTTGCCTTTGAGTTCTGGTATTAAAAAGAATGTCGCTAGCATATCAAGCACATAGATCGTGGCAAGAAATGCGATAGCAATTGGGAACGAATAAGCTGAAACTACCGCCCCAACCACAATGGGTCCAAAGCCTCCCACTGCACGTCCGATATTAAATAAGACATTTTGCGCAGTAGCACGTGCTTCGGTTGGATAAGCTTCTGACATTAATGCTCCATAACCACCCATCATACCATTCACAAAGGCGCCTAAAAACGCACCTGCAAACAACATAGCCGTTGGGTCAGTTAATTGGGAATAGGTCACAATGCTGATCACCGCACCCAATTGGAAAATGAGGAAACTTGGTTTACGTCCGATAGCATCTGCTAACCGACCAAAAATCCAAATGCCAGCCATCATGCCACAAATTGTTACTGCCGTCCAAAGCCCAGATTTGGTTAAACTAAAACCGAGTTGTTTAGATAAAAAGTTAGGCAACCAAATCATAATGCCGTAATAACCAAAGTTTTGTACTGATGTCAGGACAATAATTCCAAGGCTGACTTTTGTGGTGTTTTTATCTTTGATTAATAATTTGAAAGGTGATTTTTTCGGTTTATTGGTACTCGCTTGTTTTTTAACAAACACCTCAGGTTCATGTAACTTAGCACGCAAATACCAAGCCACAAAAGCAGGGAAAATTCCCACTAAGAACATACCTCGCCAACCGATAATCGGTAATAATAATGGGGTCAATAATGCTGCAGCGAGGACCCCAATTTGCCAACCTAGTGCGACATAAGATGACGCTTTAGCTCGATGACGAGCCGGCCATGCTTCCGCTGCCAATGCCATACCGATACCAAATTCGCCACCTAAACCTATACCCGCAATGGTACGATAAATCAGTAAATCCCAATAACCTTGAGCAAAAGCACAAAGTCCGGTGAATACCGCAAATAATACAATTGTCCAAGTCAGTACTCGCACTCGACCATATTTGTCGCTTAATGCACCAAAAATTAGCCCACCGGCTACCGCACCAATCAGAGTCCAAGTGACTAATGAACCGCCTTGCGCTGGGGTTAACGCTAAATCCGCTGAAATCGCGCTGAGCATAAAGCCGAGAATCAATAAGTCAAAACCGTCCATGGCATAGCCAACGGCGGATCCTAATAAGGCTTTCCAGCTATATTTATCAACATGATGAGTTGTCATGATTTGATCCTTTTGTTGCTCACAGGCAACGTTTAAAGTTAAAAGAAAGGTATTTTTTCATTTCCTGAAGGGAAATCGGCGGTATTTTAGAGAGTCTTGCTTAATTTGGCAACTGAATTTTTTACCTTGCCGGTATTCTATTTTTCTTTAATCGCCATAAATTGAGCGCCTTTAGCAATCATCCGCAGTTGTAAAATTACCCGTTCTTTTAATGCCGTCCGATCTTTTTCATCCATATCTAAGGCTTTCGACATGGCACTAAAAGTTAATGTGACACTGGCTTCTGCTTGCATGTAGCCAACATATCTGGAGTAATTAAAACGATAAGTAATAAATTCGCCTAATTCTTCGATAAAATGCTTAATTTCTCGCGAAACTGCGGTGCGAAACAGTAAAGAAATACCGGTACTTTCACGTAATAGCAAACGAAATACATTCGGGTTGTTTTCAATAAACTCAAAGAACGTATCAATGGATACCTCGATCACACTACCGCCATTACGCAAGCGTTTCTGGGCTTGTCGCATTAATTGACGTAAGGTTAGCCCCGCTTCATCCACCATGGTTAACCCGAGTTCTTCCATATCTTTAAAATGACGATAAAAGGAAGTGGGAGCGATACCTGCTTCTCGTGAAACTTCACGTAAACTCAAGTTAGCAAAACTTTTTTCCGCGGTTAATTGATTAAACGCCGCATTAATTAATGCTTGGCGTGTTTTTTCTTTTTGTAAAGCGCGAATTCCAGCCATATTATTTATCTTCTAAAATTGGTTTAACCGCATCAGCAATGGCCTGTGCAATACGTTCATAACGTTGACGTAATGGTGAGCCGGGGCGATAAATTAACATAATAGAACGTTTCGGTTCGAGATCCACACAAGGAATATATTTCACCCCTTGACGATTACCTTCGTTATGCACCGCTAATTCGGGCATTAATGTTATACCGGCATTGGAGGCGACCATATTACGTAGCGTTTCTAGGCTAGTGGCTTGAAAATGTGAATTTTCTTTTGCCCCAGCAGAGAAACAATAGCCTAAGGCTTGTTCACGTAAACAATGTCCATCATCTAACATTAAAATTTCTTTATTTTTCAATGCGGAGATGGGAATTTGTGGTTCATTGGCCCAAGGATGTTTTTCTGATACTGCAATCAGCATTTTTTCATAAAAAAGTGGCACTTCAATAAAAGATTGGGTTTCTTCCACTGATGCTACAATGGCACAGTCTAAATGCCCGGTTTCTAATTGATCAATTAAATGTGCTGTTTGCTGTTCATATAAAAATAACTCTAATTCAGGGAATTTTTGCGTTAACAGGGGCATAATATGCGGGAGTAAATATGGACCGACGGTCGGAATTACCCCAATATGCAACGGTCCCGTCATATCTTTCCCCTGATTGCTTGCCATTTCTTTGAGTAATTTAACTTCACGTAACACGGTTTTCGCTTGATCTACTAACAACAAACCAGATTGTGTAAACAACACTTTGCGACTGGTACGTTCTAATAAAATAATACCGAGTTCATCTTCTAATTTGCGAATTTGTCCGCTTAATGTTGGTTGACTTACATGGCAAGCATCTGCTGCTCGGCGAAAATGTTTGTATTCAGCGAGTGCGACCAAATATTCTAAATCACGAATATTCATAAAAAAGTTCCTTATAGGTATAAACAATTAAAAGGATAGAATTAATTGATTGTAACTATACCACAAAATTACCTATAATCCACTCAGTAAAAACAACTAACCACTTAAATTGGAGAAAATTATGTCAAATATGGAAGGAAAAAAAGTTCCTCAAGTTACATTCCACACTCGCCAAGGCGACGCATGGGTTGATGTAACATCAGCAGAATTATTCGACAACAAAACTGTTGTGTTATTCTCATTACCAGGTGCATTCACCCCAACTTGTTCATCAACACACTTACCACGTTACAACGAATTAGCATGTGAATTCAAAGCGTTAGGTGTTGATGATATTATTTGTATGTCTGTTAATGACACATTCGTTATGAACGCATGGAAAGCAGACCAAGAATCAGAAAATATTACCGTTATTCCAGATGGTAATGGTGAATTTACCGAAGGTATGGGTATGCTTGTTGGTAAAGAAGATTTAGGCTTTGGCAAACGTTCATGGCGTTATTCTGCGTTAGTACGCAATGGTGTAGTAGAAAAAATGTTCATTGAACCACAAGAGCCAGGCGACCCGTTCAAAGTATCTGATGCCGACACCATGATCAAATACTTAAATCCAAAATGGGAAGCAAAACCATCAGTTTCTATCTTCACTAAACCAGGTTGCCCATTCTGTGCGAAAGCAAAAGGTTTATTAAAAGTGAAAGGCTATACCTTTGAAGAAATCGTATTAGGTCGTGATGCTTCAACTATCTCTGTACGTGCTATTACAGGCAAAACATCTGTTCCACAAGTCTTTATTGGTGGTCAGTACATCGGTGGTAGCGAAGATTTAGAGAAATATTTAGCTTAATTTAAGCTAAATATTCGGTATTTTCTCACCGCACTTTGGGTAAATTGCTCAAAGTGCGGTTTTTTTGACTAATTTTTATCTAATTTGTTGTATATTATGCTTTATTGAGAATTGCCTTATGCTCTTGAATAATCGCCATAAACGGTTGAGCGAATCGTTCCCATTTAATTGCCCCTACGCCATTAATTTGTAGCATTTCCACTTTATTGGTTGGTAAGTACAGGGACATTTCTTGTAAGGTCGCATCACTAAATACAATATATGGCGGAATATTTTCTCGGTCGGCAATTTGTTTGCGTAAAAAACGTAAGCGAGCAAATAAATCTTTATCGTAATTGGTCACTGCACTACGTTGTGGGGCAGAAACCGTTGCAATAGCGGATAAGCGTGGCGTTGCCAGCTCTAAAGGGATTTCACCACGTAAAATTGGTCTGGCACTTTCGGTGAGTTGTAATTGTACGCCAACGTCATTCATGACTTGATGAATAAAACCGAGATGAATTAATTGGCGAATCACTGATTGCCAATATTCTTTGCTTTTGTCTTTGCCAATGCCATAGACGCTTAGTTTATCATGTTGGTAATCACGAATACGTTGATTATTCATGCCGCGCATAACGCCTATCACGTATTGCATACCAAAGCGTTGACCCGTGCGATAAATAGTAGAAAGGATTTTTTGTGCATCCATTAAGCCATCATACTTTTTCGGTGGATCTAAGCAAATATCACAGTTATTGCAAGGTTTTTGACGATTTTCGCCGAAATAATTGAGTAATACTAAACGGCGACAAGTTTGGCTTTCGGCAAATTCACCGATGGCTTCTAGTTTGTGTTGTTTAATTTCTCGTTGCGGCGATTCAGGTTCTTCCAGTAGCATTTTGTGTAACCAGCCGTAATCGGCGGGTTCATAAAATAATACCGCTTCGGCAGGTAAATCATCTCGTCCCGCTCGTCCTGTTTCTTGATAATAGGCTTCGATACTGCGAGATAAATCAAAGTGAGCAACAAATCGCACGTTAGATTTATTAATTCCCATACCAAAAGCAATGGTGGCAACCACCACTTGAATATTATCTCGCTGAAAGGCTCGTTGCACACGTTCACGTTCGGCAAAATCCATGCCTGCATGATAGAAATCTGCGGATACCCCACGTTTTTTTAAGGCTTCAGCGACTTTTTCCGATTTATTGCGACTGTTGCAATATACAATGCCACTTTTGCCTTTTTGTGCCGCCACGAAATTACAGAGCTGTTCCATTGGCTTGAATTTTTCCACTAAGGTGTAACGAATATTCGGGCGATCAAAGCTGCCTACATATAAGTGCGGGTGATTTAAACGAAGATTTTGCCAAATATCCTGTCTGGTGGTGTTATCAGCAGTGGCGGTTAATGCCATAATTGGCACATTGGGAAAAGTAGCCTTTAATCCGCCGAGTTGAGCATATTCAGGACGGAAATCATGCCCCCATTGGGAGATGCAATGGGCTTCGTCAATAGCAATAAAGCTGACTAAACAATGGGAAATAAAAGAAAAAAAGTGATTTGTCATCACCTTCTCAGGGGAAAGATAAAGTAATTTGAGTTGACCAGAAATGGCTTTATTTTGCACCTGTTGTTGCTGTTCAAAGGTTTGTGTGGAATTGAGATAATCCGCAGTGATGCCGTTGGCTAACAGTTGATCGACTTGATCTTTCATCAAGGAAATTAATGGTGAAATAACTAAGGTTAGACCTGAAAAACACAAGGCTGGAATTTGATAACACAGGGATTTCCCGTTCCCTGTCGCCATCACGACAAGGCTATCTTGTCCATGTAATGCAGATTGAATGACTTCTTGTTGCCCTTTGCGGAAAGATTGATAGCCGAATACATCCTTTAATACTTGTAAAGGATCAGCAAGTGCGGTGGAAAAATCGTGTTTTTTTGGCACCGTACTATTGTCGTTCAAATCAAAGGAAGACAGCGATTCCATTAGCCAAATGTCGCTTCTTCACCGTGAGCCGCACAGGCTTCACTTAAACAATCGTAAAAGCGTTTACCATCGTGGTTAATCCAGTCGTTATCTTTCCAAGCAAAATGTAAACCACCTAAACGGCTAGCCAGCCAGAGTTCTAACATGGATTCTTGTTTATTAATGACAATTTGTGTACGATTGCCAAAAGTCATGGTAAACACCGATCCTTGACGTTCAAAATCTACGTCCACATCTTGCTCATCACATTGTTCTTCAATGTGATCCCACACTTGTTCAATATTTTGATGAAATTCAGCTAGGTTCATTTTTGTTCTCTCAGTAAATGCAATTTTAGGGTAAATTATAGAGAGTTTTAGTGATTAAGGATAGAGGAAACTTGCATAGAATAGGGGGGATGTAGGGCATTTATTTTGTTTACATCGGTAGATTTGTAAAATTGCCCTACATTTAGTTAAAATTTATAATCAAAATTCACTCGCACGGTGCGACCTGGTGCAGTGTTTAACCCCATATTATTGACATCTAAATAATAACGATTAAATAGATTATCCACATTAAAATTGACTTTGAGGTTTTCTGTAACTTGATAGGAAGCGAATAAATCCACCAAGGAATAAGCGTTCCATTCAATACTGGAGGTGCGATCTTCGGTTAATTTTAAAGTAGGCACATAGCGTTTTCCGTAGTAACTATAACGAGCGCCGAGATCCAGTTTATTATCAAACAAACGAGTTCCTAAGGTAATATGGTAGGTTAATTTGGACGGCATTTGGTTATTTAAATTACTGTCTTTAATATTGGTTGAGCATAGTTGTTCACGATCAGTTTGATGAGCGTATAAGCAATAGCGAATTTTTGTGTATCTCGTGGCGGATAATTTGGCATAGAAACGTTGCATATCAAAGTAAGCTGATGATTCAATACCTTTAAAGGTTGCACTGCGAATATTAAAAGTTTGTGCTGTTTGTCCGCCGGTGGTGGTACGAGTGATATAGTCTTTAATATTGTTGTCAAAATAATTGAGTTTAAAGCCGAGAACATTATCAAAATTGCCGATATTTTCAAAGAAAATATTTGTACCCACTTCCCAATCTCGTGTTTTTTCAGGTCTTAGCACTTGTAACGCATTATCAGTCACTTGCATGCTAAAGCCTTTTGTACCTTGGAACAGGCTAGGAGCTTTGGTGGCTCTGGCGTGTTTTACAAAGAGTTGTATTCCATCCATTGGTTCATAAGTTAGCATGGCAATCGGCGAGAAACCGTTGACTTTAATGGGTTCTTGATACTCGGTTTTGGTAGCCCCGCCTGCACCAAAAATCACATTGGGCTGATAATCGTTAATTTCAGTTCGGGTATAACGCAAACCAAGATCTAGCTTAAGCTGTTTTACGAATGGATAGTTCGCATTGACAAAAACACTATTTTCACGGCGTTTTCCGTTGCGAATATAAAAAGGTGCAACGGCATCGTCAGGATAACCTTTGGCACGAACTCGGGAGAGTGTATCTCTTGGCTGGCTAATTCTCCCGTAAGCATGAGAAATACCATAAGTTAAGGTTAATGGCTGTTGATTTAAGTTAAATTGGCTAGTATTTTTTAAGCTGATTCCTTTCTGTCTGATGACTGAGAAATGAGCATGACGGCTAGACCAAGAGTAGCCTAATTCCTCAAGGTAAGGTGTGAAATTAGATGAATCCACACGGCTATAATAGGTTTGTAGGTTTAAATTTATGTAGGGATTATTAGGATTATATTGATAGCCAATGGTATAAGTATCCGCTTTGACTTCAGTGCCTTCCCCTTGTAATGCTCCTACGCCACGGAAATTCAAAATAGATGGCATAATTTCACCAAATTGACTATGGTAACGACTATAACCTAGGCTGAGTTTATGCTGATCGTTATAAAGATTAATTTTACCTAAATAAGATTTGGTATTTTGTGATGTATTGAGTGCTTCTTCGCCCGCACGATATAGGGTACTATGATTTTCTTTAAGCGTGATAATGCCCATATCAATATCTTTATTAATGCGTTGATAATTCGGATAATTATAGACCGACATGGCATTATCTTCTTGTTCTTGATCGGTGATATCATCTAAGGATGTTTTGCCCCATCGTGCTAGAGTATCTTCCACATCCATGGAAATGGATTCTTCCTCTTCTATTTCATGGCTAGCAATTTCAGGCAGTTGACCATGTTTACCTATATAATAATTGCCTTGTTTACGTTTTGCATAAGCTAACACCACATCCGCGTTTTCCCATTTATTAGCAAACGCAATGCTAGTATTGTAAGAATTAAATTTGGGGGAATGAGAAGAATAGCGAGCATCTGGTGCATAACTTTGCTCTTGGCATAACCCAGCAGCATTTTCACGACATGAGGCAATATATCTAGTTTGATATCCTCCAACGGTATAATTATCAGGTGGAGAAACTGTATTACTCATTGTTCCCATTTGAATTCTAACACCCCAAGTTTTTCCTTCTGGAATAATATCTTTCCAACCGATAGTAGACATTCTCACCACGCCACCAATTGCCCCAACCCCATCACTTTCCATTGATGGACCTTTTTCAATTTCGGCTGTACTGATTAAATCGGGATCCAAATAGGTTCTCGTGGATGAACCAGCATAACCTTGCCAAGATGGCACAGATTGCAAGGCATTATCTACAAAAATAGGCACGCGATCTTCATTAGCTAAACCACGAATATTTACTGTTAATGCACCACTATTGCGTTTATTGCTTGCGGTGACACCACTAATTCCAGTAAGAAAATCACCCACTGAGCTACCACGAAATTGGGTAATATTGGACTGTTGTAAATAAGAGTAAGAACCTGATTTTAAATATGATTTTGTTTCGTTATCATCATAATTCCGTTGTTCTTTGACCAAGATGGTCTCAAGTTGTGAGATTTTTTTAGGCAGTTCATTTTTCGGAACATCTGAACTTGCGTGAGCTAAAATAGGCAATAAGCCAATAATGAGATAAGCACCTTTATCCATATATAATCCATTTAAATATTAATACAAATGATTTGCATTAATATATTATAAGTTATTTCATAAATCAAGAGTCCTATTGTTATGAGGTAAATTGTGTAAATTAGATAAACTATGTTGATTGTTTCATTGGAAAATAGTGTAGAATATCTTAAAGAATTAATAGGATAACAAATTATGAAAAAAACGATTTTTTTAACCGCACTTTTAGTGCTAGCAACCTTTATAATAGGCTGTGGCGTGAAAGGACCTTTATATTACCCACAAGAGAATACCCAACAAACCCAACAAAAATAGGATTTCTAAATGGATTTCTTTCAATATCAGAACAATAAATTTTTTGCTGAAGCATTGCCTGTAAGTCAGTTAGCACAGCAATTTGGTACGCCACTTTATGTCTATTCTAAAGCAACTTTGGAGCGTCATTGGTATGCTTTTGATAAGGCTTTTGGAGATCATCCGCATCTGATTTGCTTTGCGGTAAAAGCAAATTCAAACATTGCTGTGTTGCAAACCATGGCAAGATTAGGCTCGGGGTTTGATATTGTGTCGCAAGGGGAATTAGAGCGTGTGCTGAAAGCGGGCGGTGATCCTGCGAAAGTGGTATTCTCTGGTGTAGCGAAAACAGAAATAGAAATTGCTCGTGCGTTGGAAGTCGGGATTCGTTGTTTTAATGTAGAAAGCCTGCCTGAACTCTATCGGATTAATGAAGTTGCTGGTAAAATGGCGAAAATTGCACCGATTTCGTTACGTGTTAATCCTGATGTAGATGCACATACGCACCCTTATATTTCTACTGGATTGAAAGAAAATAAATTTGGTGTAAGCGTGGAACAGGCTCAAGATGTATATCGCCAAGCTAGTCAATTAGCCCATATTCAAGTTGTTGGAATGGATTGTCATATTGGTTCGCAACTCACTGAATTGCAACCATTTTTAGATGCTGCCGATCGTTTAATTCATTTAATGCAACAATTAAATGCAGACGGTATTCAGCTGAAACACCTAGATTTAGGTGGTGGTCTAGGTGTGCCTTATACCAACGAAACACCGCCACATCCGACTGAATATGCCAAAGCATTACTTGAAAAATTGCAACAATTTGATTTGGAAATTATCCTTGAACCAGGGCGTGCAATCACGGCGAATGCGGGGATTTTAGTGACTAAAGTGGAATATATAAAAACCAACGAAAGCCGAAACTTTGCTATTGTTGATGCAGGTATGAACGATATGATTCGCCCTGCTTTGTATCAGGCTTATATGAATATTATTGAAGCGGATCGCAGTTTGGCACGTGAAAAAGCCGTTTATGATGTTGTTGGTCCTGTGTGTGAAACGTCAGATTTTCTTGGAAAACAACGTGAATTGGCGATAGCGCAAGGGGATTTTTTGGTGCAACGTTCCGCTGGTGCTTATGGGGCGAGCATGAGTTCAAATTATAATTCTCGCCCACGTACCGCAGAAATCATAGTAGATGGTGATCAGGCTCATTTGATTCGGCAGCGTGAGAGCTATGAGAATTTATGGCAATTAGAACGTTTATTGCCGTAAATAATGATAAAAAAGTAGAGATAAAAAGGAGAAATTGATATGAAATTATATTATTTAAAAGGCTCTTGTTCTACCGTGCCACATATTGCGTTAGAGTGGATTGGACAGCCTTATGAAGCCATTGAGGCAACAAGAGAATTTATTAAAACGCCAGAATATTTATCATTAAATCCACAAGGTGCAGTACCGTTATTATTAGATGGTGATTTTGCGTTATCACAAAATGTGGCGATTTTAAGTTATTTAGATGATTTATATCCAGATGCTCAAATTTTCGGTAGTAAAACAGTACAAGACAAAGCAAAAGCAATGAAATGGTTAGCATTTTGTAATGCAGATTTACATAAAACTTTTGGTGCATTTTTCCATCAACCTGCTTATGCAGAAGGTAATGAAACGTTAATACAACAAATTCGTCAAGCAACTGCAGAGAAAATTCTGACTTTATTATCTATTGCAGATGATCATTTGGCTCGCCATTTATTTTTAGGTGAACGTATTTCGGTGGCGGATGCTTACCTTTATACTATTTTACGTTGGTGTCATTTAATTGGAGTGGATTACAGTGATTTGCGAAATTTAGTGGCATTCTATCAACGAGTAGGACAAAATGCTGGTGTGCAATCTGTGCTAAAACAACAAGGATTACCTGTCTAATGCAAAGTTTACGTCATTATCATACCTTTGCCATTGATGTTCAGGCAAAAAATATTGTAGAAATCACCGCAGTTAAGCAATTTACGCAAGTTTGGTCAACGGCAAAAGCGGATAGTCAGCCTGTATTGTTGTTAGGTGAGGGGAGTAACGTCTTATTTGTGCAAGATTTTAACGGTACCGTATTAATTAATCGGTTAAAAGGCATTGAACATAGACAGGATAATGACTTTCACTATTTGCACGTTGCAGGGGGCGAAAATTGGCATCATTTAGTGCAATGGTCGCTGTCACAAGGCATTCAGGGCTTAGAGAATTTAGCCTTAATTCCAGGCTGTGCTGGTTCTGCACCGATACAAAATATCGGTGCCTATGGTGTTGAATTTAAAGATATTTGCGATTATGTTGAGGTGTTAGATTTAAACCAAGGCGAAGTATTTCGTTTAAGTCATGAAGACTGTGGTTTTGCTTATCGCCATTCAGTATTTAAACATCAATATGCAGAGGGTTTTGTGGTGGTTGCTGTCGGGCTAAAATTAGCCAAAAACTGGCAACCTGTGTTGAAATATGGATCACTTGCCAATCTTGATGCGAATACGGTGACAGCTCAACAAATTTTTGCTGAAGTCTGTGCGATTCGCCAAGCGAAGTTACCTGATCCAAAGCAAATCGGGAATGTGGGGAGTTTCTTTAAAAATCCTGTGGTGACTGCTCGTCAATTCCACGATTTACAAGCAGAATATCCCACTATTCCAAATTATCCACAAGCAGATGGCTTTGTTAAGCTGGCAGCAGGTTGGTTAATTGATCAATGCGGTTTAAAAGGCTATCAAATTGGTGGTGCCATGGTGCATCAACAACAGGCATTAGTGTTAGTGAATACGGGTAATGCCACCAGTTCTGATGTCATAGAATTAGCTCATCATGTTCGTCAAGCGGTAGCAGCGAAGTTTGATGTTTATCTTTCACCAGAGGTGCGTTTTATTGGCGCAGATGGTGAGATAAATGCGGAAAATGTGATTAGTTGATAGACTACAAAACCCTGCCGTATAGCAGGGTTTTGGAGAAAGCATGCAATATCAATTATGAGTTTACTTCATCTTTTAATGCTTTACCAGCGACGAACGCAGGTACTTTTGATGCTTTAATTTGGATTTCTTCACCTGTTTGTGGGTTACGACCTGTACGTGCTTTACGCTCGTTTACTTTAAATGTACCAAAACCAATTAACTGTACCGGATCGCCCGCTTTTAAACTACCAGAAATAGCATTTAAAGTGGCTTCTAACGCTGCTTTTGCATCTTTTTTAGTTAAATTCGCTTCTGCTGCAATTGCATCGATTAAATCTGTTTTGTTCATAATTGAATACCTTATAATGTTTTATTAAATGTTGCGGTAAAACCTTTGTTTACCAGATTTCAATAACTGTAAGCACAGTGCCGTATAGATTAAACAAAGTTCGTTTGAAAGCAAGCACTATTTTGTAAATTTGTGGTAAAGATCACATTATTGCGTGATTTCTATACCAATATTTGATATTCCAGCACTACGAATCTCATTTTTTAGGTCTAGAATGAGATCCATATCGCGCTTCTCACATTCATTTAAGGTGCGGTAAATTTGCCATTGCACATCTAATTCTTGTTCAATTTCCACCGCACTTTTCAGATCATTCTCCGATAATTCACGTTCTTGTTCGGTTTCTAACAAGGTTGCGACGGTTTGTAAGGAAAGCTGACTAATTTTAATCGCTTGTTCTAACGTTGAACCTGCAATGATAGCGTGCAATAATTCACCTAAACTTTCCGCCGCATCCAACGCAGGTACCACACCGAAAAAGTCGTAATCATTGACATCGGGAATAATATCTTCTAATTTTTGCAACTGATGATCAAAATTAATTTTGGCATCTTTCACGGTTAGATATTCCCATACCAGATTTAAGATATTTTGGTAGGTTTTGGCTTGTTCTGGTTGTTCCGTCATTTGGCAGAACAGCTGAAAGTTCGGATACATCCGTTCACATAGACAAGCCATAAACGTTAAATGTTGCCAACTTGCAAAATGTTCAAGGCGTTTATGAATAGGGTTTCGCATAGCCGTTCCTTTTATTGATGATAAGGTTTGGAATAATGGTGAATGGCATCCACCAACACTTTTGGGCTTTCCACAGGCACATCTTGATGAATGCCATGCCCGAGATTAAACACATGCCCAGAGCCTGTGCCAAAGTCTGCCAAAATTGACCGCACTTCTTGTATGATGCGTTCAGGTGGGGCATATAACACTGATGGATCAATATTGCCTTGTAAGGCAACTTTATGTCCTACTTGAGCTTTCGCTTTCGCAATATCTACAGTCCAATCTAAACCAATCGCATCACAGCCTGTGTTCGCAATCTGTTCTAACCATAAGCCACCGCCTTTAGTGAACAAAGTAACAGGTACCTTGCGATCTTCATTTTCACGGATTAAACCCGCTACAATTTTGTGCATATATTGCAATGAAAAATCGACATAATCCCGATGTGCCAACACGCCACCCCAAGTATCAAATACCATAACAGATTGAGCCCCTGCTTTAATTTGAGCATTGAGATATAAAATCACCGAATCAGCTACTTTATCCAACAGTTGATGTAATAACTGCGGTTCGGAATACAGCATTTTTTTGATTTTAGTGAATGTTTTGCTTGAGCCACTTTCCACCATATAGGTCGCCAACGTCCACGGACTGCCTGAAAAACCAATTAATGGCACCTCGCCGTTGAGTTCACGGCGAATGGTACGCACCGCATTCATGACATATTGTAATTCGACTTCGGGATCAGGAATTGGCAAATTTTGCACCGCACTTTTGCTTTCTACTGGACGAGCAAATTTTGGTCCTTCACCCACACCAAAACTTAACCCCAAGCCCATCGCATCAGGAATGGTTAAAATATCAGAAAATAAAATAGCGGCATCTAACGCATAACGGCGAAGCGGTTGTAATGTTACTTCACAAGCTAAATCCGCATTACGACAAAGCGACATAAAATCTCCCGCTTTCGCTCGAGTCGCTTTATATTCTGGTAAATACCGTCCAGCTTGTCGCATTAGCCAAACAGGGGTGTAATCGACAGGTTCACGCAATAAGGCTTTTAAATAGCGATCGTTTTTTAATGGTGGCATAAAATTTGATAAATAAAAATAAAGTGGGGGAAGTGTATATGAGATAGATAGTGATTGCAATATTCAAAGGAGATATACCTATTTGCTATTAGCTATCCCTGTGGTAATATTTGGACAAGGAGAAGCAGCATTTAAGGCTTGGAGTACAGTGGCTTTAATTGTTGTTACTTATTTTTTCTTACTAGGTGGACGTTTTTTTCGTCAATATAAATCTAGTTTACCGAAAATACGGGAGAATTAAATTATGTGGTTAAGTATTGGTCTTACTGTACTTGCATTTATAGCGGTTGGTGTCTGTGCATTTGCTTATAGTTTGCTAAAAAGTGTTGAAGCTCCCAAAAAATAATACTTTCTCCATTTTTTAAGAAAAGTAATTTGTGGGAAGTATTATCTCACTTGCGTTCTCACCCATAAATCCGCATACTTCACAAAAGTAGAATGAGCGGATAACACCGCCAATAAAAATCCCTGTTTACCATCTAAAAATCCCGCTTTCAGTAAATACATTTTCACAAAGCAACCTACCGCATGCGTAACACCATCAAAAAGACTGGCTGTTTTGCCTTGTGCCTGACGTTGTTCTGCCCAAGCTTTGGCATAAGCAGCGGATTTCTCTAAATAATGATGAATATTTTTATAAGTAAAATGAGCTAAATTGCCTGTTAGTTTTTCAACCTTTGTACTATTTGGATAATGTACTCGTTCGTGAACCAGTTCATCGCCGTATTTTGCATAATCGGTTTTATACAAACGTACTACATAATCAGGATACCAACCAGAATGACGGATTTCACGTCCGAAAACTGTACTTAAACGGTTAAGTTGATACACCGTATTTTCGGCATTCTTTTGCACCGCAGTTTGAATAGATTGTGCTAATTCGGTGGTAACACGTTCATCGGCATCCAGCCATAATACATAATCACTGGTGACATATTGTTGAGCGAGCTGACGTTGTTTGCCAAAGCCTTGCCAATCAGTATTTTGATAAAATTTTGCCCCGTAAGATTGAGCGATTTGTTCGGTATTATCGGTGCTACCGCTGTCTAAAATCACGATTTCATTTGCCCAATCTTTTACGGTGTCTAAGCATTCCGCCAAATCTTGGCTTTCATTTTTCACAATCATTGCAACGCTGATGGTTGGCATAATATTCTCATTTTGTAGGATAAAAAATTTTCATTATTCTAACCGCACTTTGTAGCAAAACCAACTAAATATCGCTATAATCAAATTGTTTATTCACATTAATTGACAAAAGGAAGATTAACATGGGCTTAGAAAGTGTACCAGCAGGCAAAGAATTACCAGATGATATTTATGTCGTGATTGAAATCCCTGCTAATTCAGATCCAATTAAATACGAAGTTGATAAAGAAACTGGCACATTATTTGTTGACCGTTTTATGGCAACCGCAATGTTCTATCCAGCTAACTATGGTTATGTAAACCATACTTTATCTTCAGATGGCGATCCTGTTGATGTGTTAGTGCCAACGCCATATCCATTACAACCAGGTTCCGTGATTCGTTGCCGTCCAGTGGGCGTGTTAAAAATGACAGATGAAGCGGGTGGTGATGCGAAAGTGGTCGCAGTTCCGCATACTAAATTAAGCAAAGAATACGATCACATTAAAGATGTGGGCGATTTACCTGCGTTATTAAAAGCTCAAATTCAGCATTTCTTTGAAAGCTATAAAGCATTAGAAGCTGGTAAATGGGTAAAAGTGGAAGGCTGGGGCGATGTAAACGAAGCTCGTCAAGAAATTTTAGACTCATTTGAGCGTGCGAAAAAATAATTAACTCAGTGATGCCGTCTTATTTTGGTAAGGCGGTATTTTTTTGTGACATTAGGGGAAATCAGATGTTAAAACGCCAAAAGAAAATATTTGCGACCTGTTTTTCGGTTGCAGTTTTAGTGAGCTGTGCAACCAGTACGGAAATAAACCAACAAGCTGAGAGCCAATATGCTCAAGTTTTAGCACAAGCAAGACAAAAAGGCATATTAGATACCAGTTCTACCACATCAAAACGGGTACAAAAAGTCTTCCACGTGATGCAACCCTATGCCGAAAAAGAAAATAATACTGGTACAAAATTTAACTGGCAAATTGCTGTAGTAAAAAGTGATGATCTTAATGCTTGGGCAATGCCAGGTGGTAAGATGATGTTTTACACAGGACTAGTGGATAAATTATCCTTAACCGATGATGAAATTGCAACGGTGATGGGACATGAAATGGCTCATGCACTAAAAGAACATGGCAAATCATCACGTAATTTAGGTGTATTTACTACAGTACTTGGAGCAGCCGTTGAAGTCGGGGCAGGAGCAGCACTTGGTGTTGATTTACAAGGTTTAGGCAGCGGAACAGTCGATTTAATTACTAATAAGCCCTATTCTCGTAGCAATGAAACAGAAGCAGACGAAATCGGCTTAATGTTAATGGCAAAATCTGGTTATAACCCACAAGCTGCCCCAAAACTCTGGCAAAAAATGCAGGCACAAGGTGGCTCAAGTAAAGTAGCAAGTTTATTCTCTACTCACCCAAGTGATGAAGCTCGCCAAGAAAATTTACAACGTTTATTGCCAGAGGCAATGAAAGTTTATAATGCGAGAAAATAACCAAATGCCACCAAGTGCGGTAAAAATTACCGCACTTTTTGCTTAAAATAATAAATATTTTTATCTGGAAAAATCCAATCAATGAATTTCTTGAGTTTAGCGTTAGTATTGCGTTGTTTCTTGCTTAAAGGTAATTCATTCCAGTCTTTTTCTGCTAATAATGCAATACAATCTTGTAGTGATAAGTTTTTTAATTGAGCATTCACAAAAAAATCTGCAATCATATTATTCCATTCGGTTTTATTGCCCCAATAATGTCCGATAATTGTATTGCAGGGCTGTAAAGGTTGATGCTGATTTAACGCCACAGAAAAAGAAAATTGTTCCACTAATTTACGTTCACAATCTGTACCACAAATTTCATCACAGAGTTGTAATGCGAGTGCAAGGATTGCTTGAGCCTTTTCTGCGGGTAAAGCAACCACACCCGCATTCCACATCACACTATCAGGTCTAATTTCAATATTGGCAAAGGTTTTTCCTACTAAAGTGCGGTGCATTTTTTGCCAAGTTCGATTGGATTGTTCGCTTAATACACCTTCTTTTAAGTGCATAAATGTTTGCCCCTGATTAAGCTGGTGTTGCATTTCCGTTAATGGCGTGGCTAAAAAAGTATCGCTATCCACATAGAGCAAATGTTGAGCGGGATATTGGGCTTGAACAGTCTGCAACGCCTTAATTTTCACTCGCCAAAAGAAGTGATATTTTCCTTGCCATTGCTGTAAGGTGGTTTGGTTAATTTCAATAAATTCAATACGATCACCAAAAACACGGTAAAAATCTGGGCGATCGGTGATGACAATCACTTTTTCAATTTGCGGATCTCGCAAAAAAGTTAAAATGGCAAAACAGGCTTGATAATGGTTTTCAAGCCGTTCGCCGAAAGTGAGTAAGGTTAAATTCATGTTTATATTTAATCAATTACATATTAAGTACGGTATTCAACCAATGCGTAAAAGAATATTTTTGTTTAATTTGTGGTGCTATCTCAATATAAGGCATTTTTAGAAATGCTAGCAATTCATCTGAATTATTTTCCCACACAAGAATATTATTTTTATGGTAGAAATCATATTTTTTGATGGCTGCATTGGTAGTAATAAGTTTTTTATTAAAACATAAGGCATCAAAACTTCGAAAAGAAAGCCCCGAGTGCATTGGCGTAACAAAATCTACCACCACAGATGAGGCTTTTACTTTGGCAAGATTTTGTTCAAAGCTAAGGGCGTTATTACTGGTGAGATAAGTCATTTCCCCTTCACCAAAAGTATTCTTGGCACGATCATCTTTACACACCATATAAAAATCTAAGTCAATATTTAAGTGCTTACTAGTTTGTAGAAATTGCAAAATATCGTCATTTCTTAACGGGTTATAACCACCTAAAAAATACAATTTATGATTTTCTTGCATGCCTGCATTATCTGCTTGGAGTGGAAAATCAAAATAGAAATTGGTGATCGATTTGAAACCGTATTTTTCTTCATCTTTTTTATCAAACACAAAGAAATCATCAAAAAAAGGTTGGTATTCTAAAATATCGGGAAATAAATCAATGCCGTCCCATTGGTAATTTACGCAATAATCAGAATGGGCTTTGATTTTCTGAATAATATTTTTAGGTAGGGTATTGGCTCGAATACAAAGGGCATAATCAGCCTTGTTTGTTTTTAGTTGAGCCAATTTATCTTCAAAATCCTGTTCAAAGGGAAGAAATTTGAGTTGTTTGCGATATTCATCGTCTTTGTGAATATATTTTTCATACAATAAACGAACTCGGCTCCATACATTAGGGTAGTGGGTCTTATTGACGTTGTAGCACAAGTTGATGACATTGAAACCGAGATGGATCAAGTTCTTTTCAATACATTGATCCAAACCGTACAAATAAGGGGCAACGAGAATAATGGTTTTTTGTGTCATTGTGATGTCACCAAAGATAAAATTTTCTCAATATGATGGTTTAAACTTGGATTATACTGTAACACTGACAATGGGTCATCAATTCGCTGTGGATTACTTAAGGATAACTGCATGGCTTGATGTAATGAGTCGGTGTTTTCTCGATCAAACAAATAACCAAATTGCCCCTTTAATACTTCTGTACAAGCCATATTTTGCGAGAAAATAATCGGCGTGCCACATAAAATAGACTCAATCCCGACCAATCCAAAGGGTTCATATTGGGATGCCATAATAGTAAAATCCGCTGCCCGATATAAATCGGGCATATTGTCGCGGAAACCTAGCGACACCACATTTTCGCTTTCTTCCACGGGTGTACCGGCTACCACCAGTTTACAATGGCTGCCTTTTAATTGAGTATCAAAATAGGCTCGGAGTAAATCAAAGCCTTTGCGTTTATGTCCTGTGGACGGAAACAAATAGATGATGTCATGTTCCGCAAAATGAAAGTTCTGACGTAATTTTGACCGCACTTCATTTGTCACTGGTGAGAATTTTTGATCATCAATGGGCGGATAAATCACCTGAATTTTCTCACTTGGCACGTCATAAAATGCCATCAATTCGTTTTTCATGAGTTGTGAATGAGCAACAATGGTTTTAGCAGATTGATAGGCTTTCTGCTCGTTACGGATTTTCAAGCGATCTAATAGGGTTGGGATTTTATTTAACGCATTGATGTAGCCTTTGTGCTGTCCACCACAAATCAGCAGATCGGTCCCCACAATTTGCGTAATAGATAGGGTAGTTTCTGGGGCATTTTTAATGGTGCGAGCAAAGCATTGTTTACGTAGAAATTTTGGACACCAAGAAAGAGCAACTTTTTGGGGTTTAATCCATGGGTATTGTTTGAGCTTTTCATCGAAAGAAATGGCATACACCACAGGTTTGATACCAGCTTGATGAAAACCAGCGATAAGATCCAAGGCATAACGTTCAATACCGCCACCTTGTTTAAATTTGATCATTGCAAGCGAAATGGTCATTGTGTATCTCTTAAAAAAGATTGAGTGAAATATTGGTATCTAGTAGAATGAAAGACAATTTTATAGATGCCTAATATTAGTACGTTATGGTGATTTGTGCAAGCATCTAACCACATAGGGTGGTTTTCGTCAGAATGATACCGAGAGATATTTTTATATGAAACAATTTGGTAAAGGTAAAACGATTGCTCTTGTAATGCCCGAAGATCATAATTTATATCAAATGATCATCAAAAATCTCAAGTATTATGGATTTAACGTGATTTTCCGTCATAAATCAAAATATGAATCAGTATTAGATCTTTGTTATGTGCCTATTATTCGTAAGTTACGTAAAATTTTTTTGAAAGATAAGCATTATAAAGAGCGAGTGCTTAATAAGCGATTTATTGATAAATTAAATAAACATGTTAAAAATACGGGTAAAAAAATTGACTATGCTTTATTTATTAGAGGGGATGAGTGTCTTATTGATTTGCTTTATGACCTAAAACTGTTATCTAATAAAATGATTAATTATCAATGGGATGGTGTGGATGTATTTCCAAGTGTTTTATCAAGGATTACGTTTTTTGATCGGTTCTTTATTTTTGATCGTAACGATCTAATAAAATACCCACAGTATAATTTGTCGCTAACTACCAATTTTTATTTTGATTTTGATGATGTAAAAAAGCATATAACAGATAATAAACTTTCACCAAGTTTATATTTTCTAGGAGGGCATGCAGAAAATAGGATTGATAGTATAAAATATTTTTTGAATATGATAAATAATTCCGGCTATCAAGTGAATTTTTATATTCAAATATATAAAAATACTCAAAAGTCTTACTATCAAGAATATAATATTAATGTTTCTAAATCCAATATTTTTTTTAATGAAAATATTAAGTTAGTACAACAAAATACTGTGCTTGTTGATTTTGTCAATAGTAGGCACAATGGACTTTCATTCCGTACTTTTGAAGCACTTTATTATGGTAAAAAGCTTATCACCACTAATCGTAGTATAGTAACTTATGATTTTTATCATCCAGATAATATTTTTATTTGGGATGGTGAGCATCTAGAAATCGAAGAATTACAAGCATTTTTGGCTAAACCCTATATGGATTTACCTAATAAAATTGTGCAGAAATATTCTTTCGAAAATTGGATCAAAACTATTTTGGGAATAACGGAATAATGAACAAGCAAGTGTACTACGCCAAAGAATAATAATTTTACAAAAAATGTCAACGAAATTGGTGAAGCGTTGAATGTGGTAGATAGGGTGTTGGTGGATTTGGCGAATAATAAGGAATTAGTTGCATTTTATATTTAAGGCAGAAAATCCCCCTCACCAAGCCTAGAGCCTATCCCCTATTTTGTCTACTATACCAATTGTTGCGTAATATTGCTTAAACCAAATACCCTAACTGGCGATAAACTTCTGCATCGTTGCGTTTACCAATACGCAAAACAAGGATTTCTAATATATCGTTATTAATTTGATAAATAATACGATATTCTCCTGATTTAATCCGTCTAAGCGTTGGATAGCCTGTAAGTTGTTTAGATTGAAGTGTCAGTGGGTTTTCTGCTAATAGATCAATCTTAGCCATATTAGCCAATAGCGTCAAATTTTTGTTCATTTTGGAATCAAGATCACAAAAATAGCCTGAAATTTAAATCTTACTAATATTAAGATCTTATTGAAAATTATTGGCTACAAGCTAAGGAAAAACAATGAAAACGCCTTCTCGCTATATTGATCTAACCACCGACTATGGATTCAAAAGAGTCTTTGGTACGGATGTGAATAAAGATTTACTTATAGACTTTCTTAATGAACTTTTTCAAGGTAAAAAAGTGATCAAAGATCTCACTTACAATAAAAATGAACAACAAGGCGACACTGCCGAACAAGGGTTGGTGATTTTTGACCTAACTTGTACAAGTGAGGACGACTCGCAATTTATTATTGAAGTACAACGCAGTAAGCAAAATTATTTTAAAGAACGCACCATTTATTACGGTAGTAAACTCATCAGCGATCAAGCCTCTAAAGGTGGTGTAAATGGTTGGAATTATGCTATTACTGAAGTTTATGTCATCGCCATTATGGACGGTTTTCATTTTTCTGACAGTAAAGAATATCTACACGATATTTGCCTTTTTAATCAAAAGACAGGGCAAAAATTTTATGATAGACTAGCTTTTATCTACATTGAATTACTGAATTTCAATAAGCCTGAAACAGTACTGGAAAGTGATTTGGACAAATGGTTATTTGTATTGAAAAATATGGCAAGATTGGATAAATTGCCTACGTTTTTGAAAAAGCCTGTTTTCCAGAAACTATTTCAAATTGCCGAGTACAGTAACTTAAACAAAGGGGAAAAACAGATGTACGATGTCAGTTTAAAACGCAAATGGGACGAGTATGCCGTACGTGAATATTGGGAAACCGAAGGTATGCAAAAAGGCATAGAGAAAGGCATAAAGAAGGGCATAGAGAAAGGTATTCAACAAGGAATACAAGAAACGCAAAGAAAAAATGCGTTAAATATGCTTAATCTTGGATTGAGTTTAGAGATTATTTCAAAATCAGTTGATTTACCCATTGATGAAATTAAAAAACTTTGTAGCCAGTAAAACAAAACCCCAGTTCTCACTGGGGTTAGTTTTATCAAATAGAATCCAAAAACAGATTATTTTGTACCTGGAATACTGAAACGTTTGTTGAAACGTTCTACACGACCACCAGTGTCAACAACACGTTGTTTACCAGTGTAGAATGGGTGGCAGTTGCCACAAACGTCTAAGTTTAAATCTTTGCCCACAGTTGAGCGAGTTTTGATAACATTACCGCAAGAACATGTTGCAGTCACTTCTTTATATTCTGGGTGAATACCTTGTTTCATAGAAAACCTCAAATTGAAGCCATGTCGCTATAAGAACTATCCGAATTGAATATTCAAACACCACATGTGATTAATAATACGCTTTCGAATTTTTGATTTAAATTCTGAAAGCACGAAAAAGAGCAGAAATTATACCGAAAAAAATGGATTATTCAAGGGGGATTTTTCGTTATAATAAATCAAATTTAATTCTCAAGGTTGTTTATGAAATTTGTTCGCATTGCTTTTGCTGTGCCATTAATGTGTTTTTTTGATTACCTTTTGCCTGATGATCTTAATGTTTGTATCGGGGCAAGGGTGCTTGTGCCATTTGGTACGCAAAAACGAGTCGGTATTGTAGTGGAATTGCCAGAACAAAGTGATTTGCCTTTGGAACAGTTAAAATCAGTGTTAGCTGTGATAGATGAGCGATCTATTTTTACGCCACAAAGTTGGGTATTACTCACTTGGGCAAGCCGTTATTATCATGCACCCTTGGGAGATGTGCTGTTTTCTGCCTTACCTGTTAAATTACGCTCAGGCGAAAGTGCGGTGCAAAAATCGAAAATTTTGTGGAAAATCACCGCACTTGGTGAGCAAGCACTTTTATCTGGTGGACTTAAACAAGCGAAGAAACAGATTGCTGCCTTGCAAGCATTAAGTCAATCTCCGTTAGAAAAAGGCAATAATGAATTTAATTCCGCCATTTGGTCAGCCTTAAAAGAAAAACAATTTGTCGAAGAAATTGAGCAATTTGTTGAGATAAAAAGTTGGCAACAGAGCTTGGGTGATTTACCTGTGGCGAAAGCAGAAAATCGTTTAAGTTTAAATAAACAACAGGCGTTAGCGTTTACTCAGGTGCTGTTTCAACAAGGGTTTGCGGCATTTTTGTTAGATGGCGTGACAGGTTCGGGTAAGACTGAAATTTATTTACAACTGATCGAAGAAATCCTGAAAAAAGGTAAGCAAGTTTTAGTGTTAGTACCTGAAATTGGCTTAACGCCACAAACGGTGCAACGGTTTCAATCTCGTTTTAATGTGCAAATAGATGTATTGCATTCGAATTTAAACGATACGCAACGTTTGAATGTGTGGCAACGAGCGAAAACGGGGCAAAGTGCGGTGGTCATTGGTACAAGATCGGCGTTGTTCACGCAATTTGCTGATTTAGGGCTGATTATTTTAGATGAAGAACATGATAGTTCTTTCAAACAGCAAGACGGCTGGCGTTACCATGCTCGAGATTTGGCGGTGGTGTATGCGAAACAGTTGGATATTCCCGTGTTAATGGGATCAGCAACGCCAAGTTTAGAAAGTTTAAATAATGTTAATTTAGGTAAATATCAGCATATTTTATTATCTAAACGGGCAGGTAATGCTACTATGGTTGAATGTCAATTAATTGATTTAAAAAAGCAAAATGTAGTCAATGGATTGTCGGTGGCATTATTAAAGAAAATGGAAGAGCATTTGCAAAAGGGCAATCAGGTGCTGTTATTTTTAAATCGGCGTGGTTTTGCACCCGTATTATTATGCCATGAATGTGGTTGGATAGCGGATTGTCAGCATTGTGATAAACCATTAACTTATCATCAAAATCAACGCGTTATGCGATGCCATCATTGTGCTTCGCAACGTCCGATTCCACGTCAATGTGCGAAATGTGGTTCAACTAATTTAGTCACTACGGGGCAAGGAACGGAACAGCTAGAACAAACGCTACAACAGCGTTTCCCCCAATATGGCATTACTCGAATTGACCGAGATAGCACCGCTCGCAAAGGTAAATTAGAGAGTCATTTAAACGATATTCAGCAAGGTAAAAGCCAGATTCTAATTGGTACACAAATGTTAGCCAAGGGGCATCATTTTCCGAATGTAACATTGGTCGCATTGATTAATGTGGATAGCGGTTTGTTTTCCTTAGATTTTCGGGCGGAGGAACGGTTAGCCCAGCTTTATGTGCAAGTAGCAGGGCGTGCAGGACGGGCGGAAAAACAAGGTGAAGTGGTGTTACAAACCCATTATCCAGAACATCCTTTATTGCAACGTTTGTTAAATGAGGGCTATGCTTCTTTTGCGGCGGAGGCTTTACAAATGCGACAGGTTATGGGGTTGCCACCGTTTAGTTCGCAAGCCTTATTTAAGGCACAAAGTCGTAAGAGTATTGAAGCAGAGCAATGTTTACAGCAAATTGCTGATTATTTCCAACAATGGAAACTGGCTCAAAATCAACCGCACTTACAGATTTTAGGGGTGATGCCAGCCCCTTTCGCGAAGAAAGCGGATCAATATCGTTGGCAGTTGTTATTACAGCATACCAATAGGGTAGTTTTACAACAAGCATTGCAGGATTTCTCTCAACAAGAGATGAGTAAATCGTGGCAAGTGCGGTTAAATTTGGATGTGGATCCACAAGATCTGTCTTAATTCCCTCGCCAAATGAACAATAATTGAGTAGAATTAGCGACTATTTAGTCATTTCACTTATCTATTAACAATATTATCGGAATATTATAGTGGCACAGCGTGATTACGCCGCTCGTAGCGGTTCAAAAAAGAAGAAATCAACAAAGAAATCTCTGTTATTAGCTATTGCAACTGGTGTTATTGTTGCTTTTGTTCTTGGTCTTTATTTATTAAAAGAAAAAGCGCCTGAACCTGTTAAGCAAAATACGCCATCAGTGGTATCTGAAGAAAAAGACAAGCATAAGAGTCAACTGCCAAGTAAATTGGAAGAAACCTTTTCTTATATTAAGGAATTAGAAAACCGTTCTATTACGAATAGCCAACCGGTGCAATTAAGTGAAACGCAGAAAGCGGAGTTGAAACGTTTGCAAGAAGAAGAACAGGCTAGACAGGCAGCTTTAGAAAAACTAAAACAGACAGAATCGACCAATATAACAATGGCCCCAAATGCTGGTGCTCAAGTAGTAGATGCTGAACTAACGGATGTTGGTGCTACTGAGCCTGCAGTGAATGATGAAGCCAAATTAAAGGCAGAGCAGGAACGTACAGTCGCAGAGCAGAAAAAACTGGCGGATCAACGTAAAAAAGAAGAAGAACGTAAACTTGCTGAACAGAAAAAAGAAGAAAGTAAAAAAGCAAACGCAGCAAAATCGGCCGGAAAATTTGGTTTACAATGCGGCGCTTTTAATGATCGTGCGAAAGCAGAAAGTTTACAAGCTCGTTTAGCGATGGCTGGGTTAAATGCACGTATTACCGAAAGCGGTAAATGGAATCGAGTTTTAATTGGACCGATTGGTGATCGTCCAGCGGCGGTTTCTGCTCAACAGCAGGCAAGTGCTATTGCAGGTTGTGTGGTGATTGGCATGTAATTTTCTGAAACCATTTAGGACAGCCTTTAATTAACTAAGTGCGGTGAAAATTTTTATTATTTGCACCGCACTTTTTTCTTGCGTAAATCTTAAAAATCATTAAAATGAACGAACGTTCATTCATTGGAGTAATGATCAGATTTGGCAAATCAGTAAAATTTACTGGTTTGTTTGTTTTTTAGCCAAATAAAGTGGTTTTTATGCAAAATTCTGAACCAGATATGGCAGAGCAAATTTTTATCGCAACAGAAAAGTTAATGGCGGAATATGGTCTGCCTTACTTATCGATGCATAAAATTGCTAAAGAAGCCAAAATATCTGCCGGCACAATTTATATTTATTTTAAAAGTAAAGAAGAATTGTTAGAGCAATTTGCAAGGCGAGTGTTTTCCAATTTTCAACGAGAAATCGCACGAAATTTTGATGAAACCAAGCCTTTTTTTGAGCAATATCGACAAATGTGGAAAAATATTTGGTCGCATTTGTTAAAAAATCAAATGGTAGTGGCGAATATGCACCAGTATAGAGCGTTACCAAAATTTAATGAAATTTGTCAGGAATTGAATAAACAAAACCTATGGACAAATTTTTGTATGAAAGCAAAACAGGCGGGAGTGATATGTGATTTACCCACCGATGTGTTGTTTTTTATTAGTTTAGAAAGTGCGGTGAATTTGTCATTTAGAAATATAGATTCTTGTGCCAAAGAGAAACTTTCTGACGATACCTTAGACATTATTATTGAAAGAACCTGGCGTTCTATTCAAAAAGAAATTTAGTTAATTATTTACGGAGTTTTTTATGACCCAAATTCAAACAAATAAACCCAAACGTAGTCATACTTTCTTATTGAAAGTCGGTCTTACTGTGGCGGTCATTATTTTTGTTGGCGTAATTGGTATGAATATTTTTAAAAATAAAATGATTGCCAGTGCGATTGCTAATATGCCTGAATCAGTCAGCCCTGTTACTGCCATGGAAGTGGCAGCTAAAGAGTGGACACCAGTGATTACCTCGACAGGTCTTGTTCGTCCAAATCAAGGGGCAATGTTAAGTGCGGAAGCCTCTGGTACAGTGAAGCATATTTTAGTGAAATCGGGTCAAACCGTGAATAAAGGTGATGTGCTAGTTGAGTTAGATAATGATGTAGAAGTGGCGACCTTACGTGCCACAGAAGCACAATTACCTGCCCTTCGCTTAACTTACCAACGTTATGCTAACTTATTGAAAACACAATCTGTTTCTCAAACTGAATTTGATAATGCGAAAGCCAGCTATGATCAAGCGGTCGCCACCATTAATTCATTAAAAGCAGCTGTTGAACGTCGTAAAATTGTGGCACCTTTTGCAGGTAAATTGGGGATTGTGAAAGTCAATGAGGGTCAATATATCACGGTTGCCACAGAGATCGTGAGGGTTGAAGATACCTCATCTATGAAAGTAGATTTTGCGGTTTCACAAAAATTATTAGAGTATATTAAAGTCGGTCAAAAAGTGACGGCAACCGCAGATGCTCGTTTAGGTGAAACCTTTGCTGCTCGTGTAACAGCCATTGATGCAGGCATCAGTTCATCGACTGGATTAGTCGATGTGCAAGCGACATTTGAGCCGAATGATAGTCAGAAATTGCTTTCAGGTATGTTTACTCGTTTGAATATTGCCTTACCGACTCAATATGGTCAAGTCGTGATTCCACAAGTGGCGGTGAGCTACAATATGTACGGTGAATTTGCGTATGTATTACAACCCTTAAGCGATGACGATAAACAAAAATTAGCTGATAGCGAAACATTAGATAAAACCTACCGTGTCAAACAAGTCACGGTGAAAACCAAGGATCGTCAAGGTATTTACGCACAAATTAACAAGGGTGATTTAAATATTGGCGATAAAATCGTAACAGGTGGTTTCCAACGTATTAGCAACGGCAGTTTGGTTGTTGTTAAGGATAAAGATGGCGTGGGTACAGAGCAACCTGCGGACAAAACAAATTTGTAATTTAAGGGTGTAAATGAATGAAATTTACTGATCTTTTTATTAAACGCCCGATTTTGGCGATTTCAATTAGTTTGCTGATCGTGATTCTTGGTTTGCAAGCCATTTCGAAATTGTCGGTGCGTGAATATCCCAAAATGACCACCACAGTGATTACGGTAAGTACCACTTATCCCGGGGCGGATGCCAATCTAATCCAAGCGTTTGTGACCTCTAAACTGGAAGAAGCGATTGCACAGGCGGACAATATTGACTATTTATCTTCAACCAGTAGCCCGAGTTCTTCTCAAATTACGGTCAAGATGAAATTGAATACTGACCCAAGTGCTGCTTTGGCTGACATTCTTGCCAAAGTAAACTCTGTTCGTTCTGAGTTACCAAGTGATATTGAAGACCCGTCCATTACTTCCTCTACAGGTGGTTCAGGGTTAATGTATGTTAGTTTTGTTTCGGATAAGTTAGATTCAAGCCAAGTGACTGACTATATTCAACGTGTGGTAAAACCGCAGTTGTTTACGGTGCAAGGTGTGGCAAAAGTTAATATTTATGGGGGGGCAGAATATGCCATGCGTATTTGGCTTGACCCACAAAAGATGGCTTCCCAAAACCTTTCTGCTCCACAGGTCATGAGTGCCTTGAATGCGAATAATGTACAGACCGCTGCAGGGAGTTCAAATGGTTATTACAATGTTTATAAAAACAAAGTAGAAACCACCACCACCACGATTGAACAATTAAGTAATTTAATTATTGCCTCTGATGGTACTGACCTTGTTCGTTTACGCGATGTAGCCACCGTTGAATTAAATAAAGAAAATGATGATTATCGTGCTAGTGCGAACGGACAAGAATCTGTGGTGATTGGTATTGAACCAACATCAGATGCCAACCCGTTAGATGTGGCAAATGATATTTATCCTGTGTATGAACAGATTAAAGCACAAATGCCAGATAGTATTACTTCAGCTATTCTGTATGACCGTACTATTGCGATTAACAGCTCAATTAATGACGTGGTACATACTATTTTAGAAGCCGTAGTGATTGTATTGGTGGTGATTTTGCTGTTTATCGGTTCATTCCGTGCCATTATCATTCCGATTATTACCATTCCAATTTCATTGATTGGGGTATTGTTCTTGATGCAAGGTTTTGGTTTCTCTATTAACTTGATGACTTTGCTTGCGATGATTTTAGCTATCGGTTTGGTGGTGGACGATGCCATCGTGGTATTGGAAAACGTGGATCGCCATATTAAAGAGGGTGAAACCCCATTCCGTGCGGCAATTATTGGTACACGTGAAATTGCTACCCCTGTTATTTCTATGACCATTGCCTTGGTCGCGGTATATTCACCGATGGCATTAATGGGCGGAATTACGGGAACACTATTTAAAGAATTTGCGTTAACCCTTGCTGGTTCAGTATTTATTTCTGGTGTGGTGGCTTTAACGCTCTCACCAATGATGTCTGGTGCCTTATTAACTGATCAACATAGTAGCTTTGAACAACGAGTCAATCGTACTTTAAACAAAATTACCGATATTTATGGTTACTGGTTGCACGTGATTATGGCTTCTCGTAGTGCAATTTTGTTATTCTCTGTTATTGTTTTTGGCACGATCCCTGTGTTATTAAATTCACTCTCCAGTGAGCTGACACCTGCGGAAGACAAGGGGGCATTTATGAGCCTTGCTTTTGCACCGTCAAATATGAACGTGGATTATATTCAACAAGCCGCTAAACAATACGAGCAAATTATCAATGAAACCGAAGAGAATAAATTCTCAATGGTGGTTGCTGGTGCACCAACATCAAATAAGGCATTGATTATTACCACCCTGAAAGATTGGAGTGAGCGTAGTCGTAAACAGCCTGAAGTGATGAATGAATTAAATACCAAGGCTAAAAATATTCCAGAATTATCTATTACCAACTTCTCCATGCCTGAAATTGACACTGGGGAACAAGGGGCAAGTGTCGGGATCGTGTTAATGACCCCAAATGATAATAAAGAACTTGCCGTGGTTTCCGAAGAGTTCTTACAAAAGATGCGTACCTCTGGTTTATTCGTGTTTACGAATATTGATTTAAAATATGATACCGCCCAAATGACGATTACTGTTGATAAGGAAAAAGCAGGGGCGTATGGTGTCAGTATGTCAGAAATTTCTACTACTTTAGGTAGTTATTTATCTGCTGCCACCATTACCCGTGTGGATATTGACGGACGGGCTTATAAAGTGATCTCACAAGTAAAACGTGATGATCGTTTATCACCAGAATCCTTTAATAACTACTATGTATCGGCTTCAGATGGTACAAGTGTTCCATTAAGTAGCTTGCTCACCCTTACTCTTGAGCCACAACCTGTATCATTGGGGCATTTTAGTCAGTTGAATGCGGCGACCATTAGTGCGGTGCCAGCCCCAACCACCAAAGTCGGTGATGCGGTAGCTTGGTTGCAAGCAGCAGCCAAAGAATTGCCAAAAGGTTATACCTATGACTTTAAAGGCGAATCTCGTCAGTTAGTGCAAGAAGGTAGCTCTCTTGGTGTCACCTTTGCTCTTGCAGTGGTCATCATTTTCTTAGTGTTGGCGATCCAATTTGAAAGCTGGCGTGATGCAACGGTGATTTTGATTTCTGTACCGTTAGCATTAAGTGGAGCCTTGTTGGTGTTAAATATTCTGAGTTTATTAGGGGTAACTGGGGTAACACTCAACATTTATTCTGAAGTAGGCTTGATTACCTTAGTCGGCTTAATCACTAAACACGGTATCTTAATGTGTGAAGTAGCATTGGAAGAACAATTACATCATGGTGCAAGCAAAATTGATGCGATTGTGACGGCAGCCCGTCAACGTTTACGCCCAATTTTAATGACTACCGCAGCAATGATCGCAGGTTTAGTGCCACTGCTTTATGCCAGTGGTGCGGGTGCGGTAATGCGTTTCAGTATGGGGATTGTTATCGTGGCAGGTTTGGCTATCGGGACATTGTTCACCTTGTTCGTGTTGCCAGTGATTTATTCTTACATTGCCAGCGAACACAAACCATTACCAGAATTTGATGAAAATGCCCCACGTGTGAGTGGTGGAAGTCATCATTAAAATTAGCTAAAAAATAAACCGCACTTCTTTGAGTTTTACTTATGTGCGGTACAAAAAGCAAGGGTTTGCTATTAAAGCAAAACCCTTTTTTTGTTTAACTAAAGACTTAACTTAACCAGAAGAAATAACCAAAAGTGGCAATCGCAACAACGCAGATGAGATTTAAAATAATCCCGACTCGTACCATTTCACTTTGTTTCACTTCACCCGTACCAAATACAATGGCATTTGGTGGTGTTGCCACTGGTAACATAAAGGCACAAGAAGCACCAAGACCGATAATTAAGGCTAAACCAATAGGTGGCATGCCCAAGGCTTCGGCAATAGAAATAAAGATCGGTACTAGCAACGCAGCACTGGCTGTATTAGACGTAAATTCTGTTAAGAAAATAATAAAGGCAGCAACCACTAAACCGATAATGTAATAATGTCCACCTTGAATCGCAAATACGATACCGTCAGCCATGATTTTGCTGGCACCCGAGTCTTTTAATACTGCACTTAAGGTTAAGCCACCCCCGAACAGCATTAACACACCCCATTCGGTATTGTCTTGAATTTGTTTCCAAGAGGCCACATTAAAGACCACAATTAACACGGCAGCAAGTAACGCCACCACACTGTCAAAGCTGGCAATTTTGCCTTCCAATCCCAGCAAACCGGCTAACATCGGATTAATTGAGCTACTGAATACCCAGCAAAGTGCCACCACCACAAAAATGAGCAAGGTAATAACACGATCTTTAGTCATGCTAATTTGCTCAAATTTTTGAGAAAATTTCACATTTAAATTGGGTTTAAACACAATGTAAAGCGTACCAATCATTAATGGCATTAATACAATCATAACCGGTAAACCGTACCATAACCAATCTGCAAAGGTTAAATGTAATTGTGATGCTACAATAGCATTTGGGGGGCTACCCACTAGTGTTCCCATCCCACCGATACTGGCACTGTACGCAATACCTAATAACACAAAAATATAGGTGCCATGTTCTCTTTCACGATCTAACTGACTTAATACACCCATGGCTAGCGGTAACATCATGGCGGCGGTCGCCGTGTTGCTGATCCACATGGAAAGAAATGCCGTCACACTAAATAAATATAGCGTCGCAACAAATAAATTACCACGAGCTAACGCCATAATGCGGTTAGCAATTAAACGATCCAATTTTTGAATATGTAATGCGGTGGCTAACGCAAATCCACCGAAGAACAAGAAAATGGTCGGGTCAGCAAAGGCCACCAAGGCATTTTTGGTGGTCACTAAACCCAATCCAATAGCCAAAATTGGAATAATAATGGCAGTAATGGTGACATGTAATGCTTCGGTTAACCATAAAATAGCCACAAAAGCGAGTAGAGCTAACCCTTTGTTCGCTTTCGGATCAAAGGGTAACACATTTAGTAAAATAAAAAATAAAACAATATCTAACAGCAGAATAATCCCTTTTGGGTTTAGGCTGCTTTTTTTCTCAGGGGTGAACTCCATCATAATCTCCTTGTATTGAATCAATCAACAATATCAAGTTAGCAAGTTGTTAAAAAAAAGCAACACTTTTTTTATGGATTTGTGACGGCGATCATAAAATAAAAAAGTGCGGTTAAAAATTTTTCAAAATTTAACCGCACTTCATGACTATTTTGTGTATTATTCGCTTTCTAATTCATCTAAATCTAAAGGCTCTTGGGATAAGATAATACCAGTTAAATCCGCATACACATGATCTTCCGGAAAGAACGTCACACCGGCAAAATTCACCGGCACATCACTTTCCCCTTGAGTCTCATCATCCGCTCCCACCGGAATCGGTGCAAGGGCGTGAATACCAATATCAATATTTTCTAATTCTGCTAATTGACGAATAGCACCATAAACGATAAGGCCTTCCCAGCGATTATCTGCTGCGAGCTGAGCTAATTCGGCATCGATTAATGCACGACGAACAGCACCTCCACCATCAATCACTAATACACGACCCGCACCGTCTTCTTCTAATAATTCTGCAATTAAACCGTTTTTTTCAAAACATTTTACCGTGGTGACTTTACCATAAAAATTCGTTACACCGCCAAAGCTAGAAAAAATCGGATCCACTACATCTACTTGATCCAGATAAATATCGCAGAGTTCAGAAGTATCAATTTGCATAGCATTTTCCTTATATCAAAATTTTACTGTAGTATATGCTCGATCTTATAAAATTAGCAAGCCTAAACTGAATAAAACCGTGCTAACTAAAGCCAACATTGACATCTTCCCCAACATCGGACGGAGTGCCATCGGATCTTTTTGTTGATAAACAAAGCGAGCATGTTTAGCTAATAATACCGCAATAATGGCAATAATCATCAGTAATAACGGTTTATGTACAATAGCAAAAATCGCATAACAAAGCACCGCACTGGATAATAAAATGCAATGATAAATTCGCCCATTTTCCGCTCCAATTCGCACAATTAAGGTATTTTTACCGGCTTTTCGATCTTGTTCAATATCACGTAAATTATTGATATTTAATACTGCAGTAGAAAGAAAACCACAAGCTGCCGCGGGTAAGAAAATCGACCAGTCTAGACTGTGCGCTTGTAAATAATATGTCCCACAGACTGCCAGTAAACCAAAAAACAGGAAGACGGAAATATCGCCCAATCCCAAGTAACCATAGGGTTTTTTACCCACCGTGTAAGTAATAGCGGCTAAAATCGCTAAAACACCTAAAATAGCAAAGGCAATTAAATCTTGCGTGGTTTCATAGGCAAGTGCAATTAAACTGGCACCGGAAATAAAACTCGCCACACAAACTGCCATTAAGCCATTTCGCAATTGGGTTGCTGTCATTTGTCCTTGCTGAATACCGCGTAATGGTCCGATACGTTCAGCGGTATCCGAACCTTTTTGGTAATCCCCATAATCATTGGCAAAGTTAGAGACGATTTGTAATAAGGTGGCGGTCAGTAAACAGAGTAATGTTACTGACCAATTCAATGTTCCATGCCACTGCGCTAATGCAGAACCGGTTAAAATAATTGCCACCGCAAGGGGTAAGGTTTTTGGTCGAATCGTATCGAACCATGCTTTCATTGTTGCCATAATAAATTTCTAAAAAAATACACCGCACTTTATGTTGGATAAGGTAAGATAAAGGCGAATATTCTAACATAGATTAAAAAAGATGTCTGATTTGAGCTTAACTTTACAACCTATAGGGAGGATTCATACGCCCTATCAAGAAAAATTCTCCGTGCCACGCCAGCCGAATTTAGTGCAAGATGGTACAGGGATCGTGGAATTGATTTTTCCTTACAACGTCCCTGAAACGGTTCGGGGGTTGGAGCAATTTAGCCATTTATGGCTGATTTTCCAATTTGATAAAATTCCCCAAGGTAAATGGCAACCGACCGTTCGTCCACCCCGTTTAGGTGGGAATCAACGAGTGGGCGTATTTGCATCACGTTCTACGCACCGTCCTAATCCTTTAGGTTTATCTAAAGTAGAATTACGTAAAATTGAATGTGATAATGGCAAAGTGTTGCTCCATTTAGGTTCTGTCGATCTTGTCAATGGCACGCCGATTTTCGACATTAAACCTTATATTGCCTACGCCGACAGTGAACCCAATGCTATGTCAGGCTTTGCTCAGGAAAAACCAACTGCATTATTGCAAGTTAGATTTAGTCCAATCGCGCAAACTGAGGTACAAAAAATTGAAAAATTTCAACCGCACTTTCAGCGATTTATTATTGAAGTGTTACAGCAAGATCCCAGACCGGCGTATCAACAAGGACAGATTTCCGATCGGATTTATGGCGTGAATTTGTGGAACTATAATGTGCGGTTTTGGATTAGAGAGAATGGGGTAGTGGAAGTGGTGGAGATTGAAAATGTGGCAAAAAAGCCTGTTAATTTACAGGCTTACATAATTTGAAAAACTAAAGTGTTACGTCTAACTTCTCATACGCTCTAACCGCTTTAGCTAAGGCTTTTTCCACGTTTTCATCACGAGCTAAAATCACACCTAAACGGCGGTGTCCGTTCACTTCGGCTTTGCCGAAAATACGTAAATCGGTATTCGGTTCGCATAATACTTCCGCCAGATTGCCAAATTGTACTTGATTGGATTTTCCCTCCACTACAATGGCTTTTGATGCAGACGGACTGATGAGGTTGATTTGTGGAATAGGCAAACCGAGAATTGCACGAGCATGTAAGGCAAATTCAGACAATTCTTGCGAAATTAAGGTGACCATTCCCGTATCGTGTGGACGTGGCGATACTTCGTTGAAAATCACTTCATCACCACACACAAACATTTCCACCCCGAAAATGCCACGGCCTCCTAAAGCTCCGGTAATTTTTTCTGCAATGGCTTGGGCTTTTTGCAAGGCAACTTCTGACATGGCTTGTGGTTGCCAACTTTCACGGTAGTCGCCATCTTCTTGGCGGTGTCCGATCGGGGCTAAGAAAGAGGTACCGCCGATATGACGAACAGTCAGCAAGGTGATTTCATAATCAAATTTAACAAACCCCTCTACGATTACACGTCCGGCTCCGGCACGCCCTCCTTGTTGAGCATAATCCCATGCTTTTTGCACGTCATCAAAGGATTTCACCACCGATTGACCATGACCAGATGAAGACATAATCGGTTTCACCACGCAAGGCACGCCGATTTTTTGCACCGCACTTTCAAAGTCGGCAAGGTTATCCACAAATTGATAGGGTGAAGTTGGCAAGCCTAATTGTTCCGAAGCTAAACGGCGAATACCTTCACGGTTCATGGTGAGTTTGGTGGTCTTGGCGGTTGGGATCACATTAAAACCTTGCTGTTCCAATTCTACCAGCGTATCGGTGGCGATGGCTTCGACTTCGGGAACGATATAATCAGGCTGTTCTTTTTCCACGAGTTCACGCAAGGTGTTACCGTCTAACATAGAAATGGTATAAGCTCGGTGAGCGACTTGTTGAGCAGGGGCGTTTGCATAGCGATCTACGGCAATCACTTCTACGCCAAGTCGCATTAATTCAATCACCACTTCTTTGCCAAGCTCGCCTGAACCCAGCATCATCACTTTGGTGGCTTTTGCCGTTAAGGGAGTACCGATAGTTGTCATCTTGTTTTTTCCTTTATGCTTGTGGATAAAGCAGTTTCTCGTCTAACATTAAATCTTCATTTTTATTAATGCCAATGCCTTTATCAATCACGTGTTGTACCGCTTTGTGAGCGTCTTCTAATGAATGTTCCTTGAATGAACCGCATTGGTATTCATTAATTTCAGGAATGGTATTTTGATCTTTGACTGCTAATGCATCGTGCATTGCTTTTAACCACGCATCCGCTACCAGCTTCTCATCAGGTGTTCCAATTAACGACATATAAAATCCCGTGCGACACCCCATTGGTGAAATATCAATAATTTCCACATCATCGCTATTTAAATGATCACGCATAAAGCCAGCGAATAAATGTTCAAGGGTATGAATTCCACGTGGCGAAATAATTTCTTTGTTCGGTTGACAAAAACGTAGGTCAAAAACACTGATAATATCACCTTTGGGCGTGGTCATGGTTTTCGCAATTCGTACTGCGGGAGCGTGCATAATAGTATGATCGACTTTGAAACTATCAAGTAATGGCATATTTTTTCCTTTTTTTAAAAAAAGTTTGAACTTTATGGAATTGTGCAAGTCTTATACTATAAGCAACTTGCAGTTGTATAATAAAAAATTGGTTCCTTAGGTTATATTGCCCCTTCTTGTAAGGGGCGTTTTTTTATGTATTAAACATGAAAAATTGGTTACTGAATATTCTACACATTTACGCCCAAAAAGTATAACCAATCACCATACTCAACAAAAATAAATAGCGTAAACCTTTACCGATCAGCATATAAATTAAGGTTTGCCAGACATTCAGGCGTAGCCAACCTGCAACAGCACACATCAAATCACCTAACACAGGTAGCCAGCTGAATAACAATAAAATTGCTCCATAGCGAGAAAATTTGGCTAAAATCCACCGCACTTTGCTTTGCTGGTCAGGCTTGATTTCAGGAAAAGGCAACCAACGCCCGAGCCAGTAAGTGGTTAAACTACCTAACGTATTGCCAAATGTGGCAGCTAGAATTAATTGCATAATGGCTGGACTAAAATAGTGATTCGCAATAATCTGAATTTTGGCACTTAAGGCTAAAAAGACAATTTCTGAATTGCCAGGTAAAACGGTTGCACTTAGAAAAGCACTAATAAACATTAAATAAAGACTATGTTCACCTAAAAGTGCGGTTAAAAAATCAAACATTTTTTGTTATTTAGCGTAAATAATTTGATTAATCCGTACATCAAATACGTCCATTCCCCCAGCCAATCCTGCTTGCACACCCAGATCGGCATCTTCAAACACCAGACAAAGTTGTGGTTCGACATTGAGTAATTCTGCACAACGTAAGAACGTTTCGGGATTCGGTTTGTGATGTGTTACCTGATCGGCATTGACGACAGCATTGAAATATTGACGCAAATTAAATTTATCCAGTAATAAATCTACCATAAAGCCGTGTGAACCCGTGCCTAATGCCATGGGGATTTTACCAAAATTCGTTTTGATAATGTCAAAAGCTGGTAATAATGTGGCATTTTTTTCTACCATTTCAAACCCAAACTGCCGTTTTAAGCGAACCATTTCATCAAAATGCTGTTCAGGGATATTATGGCGTTGCATGGTTTCACGAGCAATAATTGACACAGTGGCACCGCCAAGCTCGTACATAATCTCGCCCGTAATGGGATAGCCTAAGATTTCGCCTACTTTTTGCCAAGCAAGAGCATGGCTCGGCATGGTGTCGATGATGGTGCCGTCCATGTCGAAGATAAGTGCGGTGTAACGTTGGAGTGTGTTTTGATCGAGCATGTTTGTTTCCTATTGGGGATCTTTTGGGGTATTTTGCTATAAAATTGGGGGGATGTAATTAGTTTTTTTGTTTTTTATTGCAAATTTTGTTGGGTTTCGCCCAACGGGCGACTTACTTTTTCTTTGCACAAGCAAAGAAAAGTACGGTCGCCATCGGCGAGACCGATCTCAATACAAACACAAAAATGAACTAAAAAGAAAATTAATAAAAAGAAAAAATAAAATGGCGCACCCGAAAGGATTCGAACCTTTGACCGCTCGGTTCGTAGCCGAGTACTCTATCCAGCTGAGCTACGGGTGCGTAGAGAGTTTTATTTAATCTATACCAATCCACCTAGAGTAAAAATGAAATGGCGCACCCGAAAGGATTCGAACCTTTGACCGCTCGGTTCGTAGCCGAGTACTCTATCCAGCTGAGCTACGGGTGCAGATTTAAATAAATTAAATTGTGACAAACCAACAGTCATACAACAAATAAAAATGGCGGTGAAAGAGGGATTCGAACCCTCGATGGAGCTTTTAACCCCATACTCCCTTAGCAGGGGAGCGCCTTCAGCCTGCTCGGCCATCTCACCGCAACTGGTTTGTGGACGATATGATACGGTTTTATATAAACAAGTCAAACGCTTTTTGTTAAAAACCGTTTATTTGTCTAAATCATCTACAATTTATTTAGGGTTTACGCTGTGCAGTGGCTAAGATTTCTCGTAAATTAGCAAGATGTGCCGTCGTTTTCTGTGCTTGTTGTTGCTCCGTTAAAGGTGGCTTATCTCGTTCCCATTGTACATCGTCTTGCGGTAACTCCAATAAAAAACGGCTGGGTTCTGGCGTAATTAACTCACCATATTGACGACGTTCTTTACACAAGGTAAAGCGTAATGTCTGTTGCGCTCTGGTGATGCCTACATAAGCCAAACGGCGTTCTTCATCTACATTATCTTCATCTATACTAGTTTGATGCGGTAACAATCCTTCTTCCATACCGATTAAAAAAACATGGGGAAATTCCAACCCTTTGGATGCATGTAGGGTCATTAATTGTACTTGATCACTACTATCATCATCTTCACTACGTTCTAGCATATCTCGCAAGGTTAAACTGGTGACGACCTGATTTAAGGTCATCGGTTCATTTACGTCATCTCCTTGTAACATACTTGCTACCCAGTCAAATAAGGTGGCGACATTTTTACTTTGCATCTCTGCCGCTTTTGGACTATTTGCAGTTTGATATAAATATTCTTCATATTGAATTTGTGCTAGCATCCGTTTTACAGCTTGTTCAGGATCAGAACGTAATAGCGCATCATTGAGTTCCACCATCCACTGCCCGAAGTGTTGTAACGCATGATAAGCCTTTGCTGTAATTCGATGAATTAACTCAAATTCAAAGATTGCGGCGAATAAGCTAATATGCTTTTCGTGAGCTAATAATCCCAATTTTTCGAGGGTAGCGGTACCGATTTCACGTTTGGGGGTGTTCACAATACGTAAAAATGCGGCATCATCATCTTGATTGACCAATAAGCGTAAATAGGCCATCATGTCTTTAATTTCAGCTCGGCTAAAAAAGGATGTCCCACCGGAGATTTTATAGGGAATTCGGTTTTGCATTAATATTTTTTCGAGCAAACGAGATTGGTGATTGCCCCGATATAATACGGCATAATCTTTATATTTGGTTTTATGGGTAAATCGGTGAGCGATCAATTCAGCTACTACACGTTCTGCTTCGTGTTCTTCATTTTTGGCTTCGATCACCTGTAGTTTCTCACCTTGACCTAAATTTGAAAACAATTTCTTGTCAAATACATGATCATTGTTATCAATCAAAATATTGGCACAATGTAGAATTCGTTGGGTAGAACGATAATTCTGTTCTAATTTAATCACATTAAGTGTCGGGAAATCATTGCGTAGTCGCATCATATTTTGTGGTTTTGCACTACGCCATGAATAAATAGACTGATCATCATCCCCTACCACGGTAAAATTGGCTTGACTACCCACCAAGAGCTTTATGAATTCATATTGGCTAGTGTTGGTGTCTTGATATTCGTCCACCAGTAAATAACGAATTTTTTGTTGCCATTTTGACCGCACTTCTTCGTTCTGTCGGAATAGCAACGTTGGCAACATAATCAAATCATCAAAATCCAACGCATTGTAGGCTCGAATTTGTTTGGCATAACGTTCATAGCATTGCGCAAAGGTTTGATATTTTTGATCTCTGGCTAATGCTAACGCAGTATTGGGCATAATCAAATCGTTTTTCCAGTTGGAAATAGCGGAGATTAACTCTCGTAATAAATCCTTATCTTGTTGTAATTCGTCGGCAGTTAAGTCTTTTAATAATGCGAGTTGGTCGTGTTCATCAAACAACGTCATATTGGCTTTAAAGCCAAGTTGTTTATATTCTCGTTTAATAATATCAAAGCCTAGAGTATGAAAGGTTGAAACAGTTAATCCCTTGGTTTTATCTTTACCAATAGAATGAGCAACGCGTTCTTTCATTTCTCGTGCCGCTTTATTGGTGAAAGTGACGGCAGCAATATGCTTTGGTAAATAACCGCATTGACCGATTAAATAGGCGATCTTATTAATAATGACGCGAGTTTTACCCGAACCAGCGCCTGCCAACACAAGGCAAGGACCAATGGTAAATTCGACAGCTTGTTGTTGTTGCGTGTTAAGTTTCATTATTCTTCTTGTGACCAAACATAAGGCAATAACGCCGTATCTAACAGAAAAGACAGGGGTAAATCCAAAATTGGCAAGCCCCATTTTTGCGCTTGTTGCCAGTCAAATTTGGTACCGTCGTAGGCTTGATATTTTTCTGTCGGATCAATTAATTGTACGATAGTCCCGCAGCCAGTTAGACCATTGAGCAACGATAGTGCGGTTAAAATGAATAAGGTTTTTTTCACGAGATGGGATTTTCCTTGAGTTTATATCAGCGAGACATTATACCCTTTTTACGCTATTTTTGCTTTATAAATAGACTTTCTATGGCGTACAGATTAAAATTGTTGATAATTTGTAAAATTTTTTTATTTTTTAGGAATGTGAAGCTATGAAAAACATTGTAATTGTCGGTGGAGGTGCGGGCGGTTTAGAACTCGCTACTTTCTTAGGTCATAAACTGGGTAAAAAGCAAAAAGCGAATGTCGTTTTAGTCGATCGTAATCAAACTCATCTTTGGAAACCGTTATTACATGAAGTCGCAACGGGCGTATTAGATTCGGAAACGGATGCTGTCAGTTTTCGAGCACATGCTTATAACCATGGTTTTAATTTTGAACAAGGATCCATTGCTCGTATTGATCGTGCCAACAAATATATTGAACTTGAACCGGTATATGGTTCGGAAGGGGATGTTATTGTGGTCGCTCGTCGGATTCCTTATGATTATTTGGTGCTTTCTATTGGCAGTAAATCAAATGATTTTAATACCAAAGGTGTGGCAGAAAACTGTATTTTCCTAGATGCGCCGGATCAAGCTTTACGTTTTCAGCATAAAATGCTAGAGCTATTTTTAAAGTTCTCTGAAAATAATGCGTTAGCTGAAATTGGTGAAGATGAAAGTAAACAAACCTTAGTGCAAGAAGATAAAGTCAATATTGCTATTGTGGGAGGGGGCGCAACGGGCGTTGAGCTTTCCGCAGAATTATTTAATGCAGCCAAGCATTTGTCTTCTTATGGTTACGGTAAAATTCGGAGTGATTGTTTGCAAGTTACTCTCATTGAAGTCGGTGATCGTTTGTTGCCAGCATTACCAGAGCGTATTTCTAATGCGGTTCGAATGGAATTAGAAGAATTGGGCGTGCGAGTTAAAACTAATACTATGATTACAGAGGCTACCAAAAATAGCTTATTAACCAAAGATGGCGAAGAAATTAAAGCTGACTTAATGGTATGGGCGGCGGGTGTGCGTATTTCCACGGTTACCCAACAATTTGATGGTTTAGCAGTTAATCGAATCAATCAGTTGTGTGTTAAAGATACCTTACAAACAACCTTAGATGATAGTGTATTTGCTATTGGCGACTGTGCCTTTTTATTACAAAAAGATGGCACGCCAGTTCCACCACGTGGGCAAGCCGCCACGCAAATGGCAACAGTCTGCGGGCAAAATATTGTGGCGTTACTTGAAAGTAAAATGGAACTAAAACCTTTTGTTTTTCGTGATAAAGGATCCTTAGTTTCGCTATCAAAATTCACCGCACTTGGTAACATAACTACTGGCAAAAAGAGCTCATTAACTGTTGAAGGAAACTTGGCACGTTTAGCTTATATTTCGTTATATCGGCTACATCAGCAACGCTTACATGGCTGTTTTAAAGTGGGATTAATTATTCTGATTGGACGCCTGAATCGGTTTATTCGCCCATCGTTGAAGTTGTATTAAGTCATTTAGAGAGCTAAATAACATGTTGTTATTTAGCTTTTTCTATTCCTTTTTTTATCCAATATTTATAAGGATTGTGACTGGTTTGTGAATGTAATAATTGATGATCCATAAATTGACAAAAGCTTGGAATATCTCGTGTTGTCGCAGGATCATCGGCAATGACCAGTAATACATCGCCATCTGACATATATCGGATTTGTTTACGTACTAACATGACGGGTTCGGGACAGCGTAATCCTTGAGTGTCTAGAGTATAGTCTATAGCAAATTCATTCATGATCATAATTTTTAATTTATTCTATTATTAACGTATAATAGCGTGAAGCAAGTATTTGGTCAAAAGTTAAGATGTATATGATAGAATCAGATCGTCATTATGTAATCAATCTTTTGGCATAACAAGAGCAGGATATCATGCATATTTTATCAATTATTAGAATTGTCGGCATTTTGATAATGTGTTTTTCATTATCCATGTTTGTACCGGCTTTTGTTGCGTTAATTTATGGTGATGGAGGTGGTAAAGCTTTTATTGAAACCTTTGTGTTTAGTTTATTATTAGGGGCATTACTATGGCGTTCATGCTATTACCATAAAGAAGAATTACGTTCACGTGAAGGTTTCTTAATCGTTGTCATGTTTTGGTTTCTATTATGTGGACTATCAGTGATTCCATTTTTATTTTTTGATGAACTGAATATTGATTTTGCACAAGCAATCTTTGAAGCAATTTCTGCCGTAACAACCACCGGTGCAACTGCAATTTCAGGATTGGATAATTTACCCAAATCCATTTTATTTTATCGACAATTTTTGCAATGGATTGGAGGGATCGGATTAATCGTTTTAGTGGTTGCTGTTACACCTTTATTAGGTATTGGTGGCGGGCAGTTATATCGTGCTGAGTCGGCTAGCCCGTTGAAAGATCAGAAAACCTTACCGCGTATTGGTGAAATGGCAAAATTACTTTGGATGATTTATGGCGGTTTAACCATATTATGTACATTAACTTACTGGTTAGCTGGTATGACTTTCTTTGATGCCATTTGTCACAGTTTCTCAACTGTATCAAATGGAGGATTATCAACCCATGATGCGAACTTAGGTTATTTCCAAAATTCTACCATTTATTTATTATCCAGTTTCTTTATGTTATTTACCGGTTGTAACTTTGGTTTGCATGTTCGAGCATTTATGAATCGGAAATATCAATCGGTTTGGAAAACTTACGCTAGAGATCCCGAATTCCGTTTCTTTTGTTTTGTGCAAATTGTGTTGATCGCCATTATGTCTATTGGGTTATATATTTCATTCCAAAATATGTCACTTTTAGATGCATTTTCACAGGGTTCTGCACAGATGTCATCTATGTCCATGACGGCTGGATTTACTTTGTTTAATTTTAATGAACTACCGACATTTTTAGCCATGCTATTAGTATTTGCAGCTATTTTAGGAGGATGTGCAGGTTCTACTTCCGGCGGATTGAAGATGATTCGTGTTTTAGTGATTTGGTTGCAACTTAAACGAGAAATTAAATTTTTAGTACATCCGAATTTAGTGGTACCGATAAAATTAGGTGGTACATTATTATCATCTCGTGTCATTGATGGCATTTGGGCATTTTTAATTGCATTTTTCCTAACCTATTGGGTGAGCGTTTTTGGGGTAATTTTATGTGGCATGGATCCTCTTGATGCGTTAGTTGCTATATTTTCAACTTTAACCAATGTCGGACCGGGACTGGGTTCTGCCAGTGTTGGATTCGCAGAAGTATCTAATGGTGCAAAATATGTCTTATCTTTTGCAATGATTGCGGGGCGACTTGAGATTTTTTCCTTGTTAATTTTATTTAGTCCTTCTTTTTGGAAAACTTAATGAAAACACTTATTGTATATTCAAGCCATGATGGTCAAACCAAGAAAATTGCTGAATTTATTGCATCTCAATTATCCGGCAATGTGGAAGTGCGGTCTATTTCTGAAACTTTTTCTTGCGATAATGTGGGTAAGATTATTATTGGTGCATCAATACGTTATGGATATTTTAATAAACAATTATATAAATTTATCGCAAAAAATACCGCACTTTTAAATAATAAACCGAGTGCTTTCTTTGGGGTGAATTTGACGGCAAGAAAGGAAGATAAGAACACACCAGAAACGAATGTTTATGTCCGTAATTTTTTGCAGCGTATTTATTGGCAACCCAGATGTTCAGCCGTATTTGCTGGCGCCTTGTTATATCCAAGATATACTTGGTTTGATCGTACTATGATTAAATTTATTATGCAGATTACAGGCGGTGAAACGGATACCAGTAAAGAAATTGAATATACAAACTGGGATAAAGTGGCAGAATTTGCTTTGGAATTTGATATGTTGGACTAATATTCAAATATTGTGTCTTTTTACAGTATATCTTTTGTTATTGTTTAATAAAAACGCAGTTAAATTTTTTTTATCAGAAAGATCTTGCGAACAAGATAAATATCCCTATAATGCACCACCACACCGCAAGGTTATCAAGTGAATATAACGTAAATAATAGATTAAGTTAAAATTCTAAAAATATCACTTGACAGAAATGGGATTAATTAATATCATTTCAAATCTTGCATCAATGCAATCGTTCTTTAACAATTTATCAGACAATCTGTGTGGGCACTTGTTGATTGACTAGTTTTAAAAAATTAAATAAAACTTGAAGTCTTAATAGGTGCTTAACTTAGAAATTCATTAACTTTTTGTTCTTTTGGGAATGAAAAGAAAGATTTAAAAGCAAGCAGTTTATTGAGCGATCGAACTTAAATTGAAGAGTTTGATCATGGCTCAGATTGAACGCTGGCGGCAGGCTTAACACATGCAAGTCGAACGGTAGCGGAAAGTACTTGTACTTTTCGTGAGAGTGGCGGACGGGTGAGTAATGCTTGGGGATCTGGCTTATGGAGGGGGATAACGACGGGAAACTGTCGCTAATACCGCGTAATATCTTCGGATTAAAGTATGGGATCGCAAGACCATATGCCATAAGATGAGCCCAAGTGGGATTAGGTAGTTGGTAGGGTAAAGGCCTACCAAGCCGACGATCTCTAGCTGGTCTGAGAGGATGACCAGCCACACTGGAACTGAGACACGGTCCAGACTCCTACGGGAGGCAGCAGTGGGGAATATTGCGCAATGGGGGGAACCCTGACGCAGCCATGCCGCGTGAATGAAGAAGGCCTTCGGGTTGTAAAGTTCTTTCGGTGGTGAGGAAGGCTAATAAGTGAATAGCTTATTAGATTGACGTTAACTACAGAAGAAGCACCGGCTAACTCCGTGCCAGCAGCCGCGGTAATACGGAGGGTGCGAGCGTTAATCGGAATAACTGGGCGTAAAGGGCACGCAGGCGGTTACTTAAGTGAGATGTGAAATCCCAGAGCTTAACTTTGGAATTGCATTTCAGACTGGGTAGCTAGAGTACTTTAGGGAGGGGTAGAATTCCACGTGTAGCGGTGAAATGCGTAGAGATGTGGAGGAATACCGAAGGCGAAGGCAGCCCCTTGGGAAGATACTGACGCTCATGTGCGAAAGCGTGGGGAGCAAACAGGATTAGATACCCTGGTAGTCCACGCTGTAAACGCTGTCGATTTGGGGATTGGTCTTTAAGACTGGTGCCCGTAGCAAACGTGATAAATCGACCGCCTGGGGAGTACGGCCGCAAGGTTAAAACTCAAATGAATTGACGGGGGCCCGCACAAGCGGTGGAGCATGTGGTTTAATTCGATGCAACGCGAAGAACCTTACCTACTCTTGACATCCATAGAATTTTTCAGAGATGAAAAAGCGCCTTCGGGAACTATGAGACAGGTGCTGCATGGCTGTCGTCAGCTCGTGTTGTGAAATGTTGGGTTAAGTCCCGCAACGAGCGCAACCCTTATCCTTTGTTGCCAGCATGTAAAGATGGGAACTCAAAGGAGACTGCCAGTGATAAACTGGAGGAAGGTGGGGATGACGTCAAGTCATCATGGCCCTTACGAGTAGGGCTACACACGTGCTACAATGGTGCATACAGAGGGCGGCAAACCTGCGAAGGGGAGCGAATCTCAGAAAGTGCATCGTAGTCCGGATTGGAGTCTGCAACTCGACTCCATGAAGTCGGAATCGCTAGTAATCGCAAATCAGAATGTTGCGGTGAATACGTTCCCGGGCCTTGTACACACCGCCCGTCACACCATGGGAGTGGGTTGTACCAGAAGTAGATAGCTTAACCGCAAGGGGGGCGTTTACCACGGTATGATTCATGACTGGGGTGAAGTCGTAACAAGGTAACCGTAGGGGAACCTGCGGTTGGATCACCTCCTTACCCAAAACGAGCGACAATAAGTGTCCACACAGATTGGCTGGTAATTGTAAACAAAGAAAAAAGAAAGCAACGAGAATTGCCCTACGGGTCTGTAGCTCAGGTGGTTAGAGCGCACCCCTGATAAGGGTGAGGTCGGTGGTTCAAGTCCACTCAGACCCACCACTCAAGCGGTGAAGCGAAAGCGAAATCACAGAGCGAGAGTGCGTAGGCAATGAAAATGGGGATATAGCTCAGCTGGGAGAGCGCCTGCCTTGCACGCAGGAGGTCAGCGGTTCGATCCCGCTTATCTCCACCAAAAAATCTTGTTGTTATCATCATTGTTAAGTTAACTAAATTAAAAAACAAAAAAATAAGTTGGTTTAACTAAGTTAATTTAACAATGATGATAGGCGAAAGCCGATAATCTTACTGTTCTTTAAAAAATTGGAAACAAGCTGAAAACTGAGAGATTTTCGGGTTAATTGATGAAAGTGAATTAACACAAGAAAGTCTGAGTAGAAGAAAAAATCTTGACTGAACAAAAGCAGTCAAGTGTTTAGTTGAAACGCAATATCAATTGTTCTAAAAAAACATTTGAGGTTGTATAGTTAAGAGACTAAGCGTACACGGTGGATGCCTAGGCAATCAGAGGCGAAGAAGGACGTGCTAATCTGCGAAAAGCTTGGATGAGTTGATAAGAGGCGTTTAATCCAAGATATCCGAATGGGGAAACCCGCTAGATGAAGAATCTAGCATCGTTATTTGAATACATAGAATAACGAAGCAAACCGGGAGAACTGAAACATCTAAGTACCCCGAGGAAAAGAAATCAACCGAGATTCTGTGAGTAGCGGCGAGCGAAAGCGGAGGAGCCGTTAGTAATAGCGATAAAACTAAGAGAATGAACTGGGAAGTTCAACGACACAGGGTGATAGTCCCGTATCTGAAAGTTATATTGTGGTACTAAGCTAACAAGAAGTAGGGCGGAACACGAGAAATTCTGTCTGAAGATAGGGGGACCATCCTCTAAGGCTAAATACTCCTGATTGACCGATAGTGAACCAGTACTGTGAAGGAAAGGCGAAAAGAACCCCAGCGAGGGGAGTGAAATAGAACCTGAAACCGTGTACGTACAAGCAGTGGGAGCCCGCAAGGGTGACTGCGTACCTTTTGTATAATGGGTCAGCGACTTATATTTTGTAGCGAGGTTAACTGAATAAGGGAGCCGAAGGGAAACCGAGTCTTAACTGGGCGGTGAGTTGCAAGGTATAGACCCGAAACCCGGTGATCTAGCCATGGGCAGGTTGAAGGTTGGGTAACACTAACTGGAGGACCGAACCGACTAATGTTGAAAAATTAGCGGATGACTTGTGGCTGGGGGTGAAAGGCCAATCAAACCGGGAGATAGCTGGTTCTCCCCGAAATCTATTTAGGTAGAGCCTTATGTGAATACCTTCGGGGGTAGAGCACTGTTTCGGCTAGGGGTCCATCCCGGATTACCAACCCGATGCAAACTGCGAATACCGAAGAGTAGTGCATAGGAGACACACGGTGGGTGCTAACGTCCATCGTGAAGAGGGAAACAACCCAGACCGCCAGCTAAGGTCCCAAAGTACTAGTTAAGTGGGAAACGAAGTGGGAAGGCTTAGACAGCTAGGATGTTGGCTTAGAAGCAGCCATCATTTAAAGAAAGCGTAATAGCTCACTAGTCGAGTCGGCCTGCGCGGAAGATGTAACGGGGCTAAAACTAGTCACCGAAGCTGCGGCATCAAGAGTAATCTTGTTGGGTAGGGGAGCGTTGTGTAAGCGGATGAAGGTGAGTCGAGAGGCTTGCTGGACGTATCACAAGTGCGAATGCTGACATAAGTAACGATAAAACGAGTGAAAAACTCGTTCGCCGGAAGACCAAGGGTTCCTGTCCAACGTTAATCGGGGCAGGGTGAGTCGGCCCCTAAGGCGAGGCTGAAAAGCGTAGTCGATGGGAAACGGGTTAATATTCCCGTACTTGGATAAATTGCGATGTGGGGACGGAGAAGGTTAGGCAAGCAGCCTATTGGATGGCTGTTTAAGCGTGTAGGTGGGGAAACTAGGCAAATCCGGTTTCCCATTCAACACTAAGGCGTGATGACGAGCTCCTAAGGGAGCGAAGTTGTTGATACCACACTTCCAGGAAAAGCCACTAAGCTTCAGGTTTATCTAAACCGTACTGAAAACCGACACAGGTGGTCAGGTAGAGAATACTCAGGCGCTTGAGAGAACTCGGGTGAAGGAACTAGGCAAAATAGCACCGTAACTTCGGGAGAAGGTGCGCCGGCGTAGATTGTAGTCTTTTACAGATGAAGGTTGAACCGGTCGAAGATACCAGCTGGCTGCAACTGTTTATTAAAAACACAGCACTCTGCAAACACGAAAGTGGACGTATAGGGTGTGATGCCTGCCCGGTGCTGGAAGGTTAATTGATGGTGTAATCGCAAGAGAAGCACCTGATCGAAGCCCCAGTAAACGGCGGCCGTAACTATAACGGTCCTAAGGTAGCGAAATTCCTTGTCGGGTAAGTTCCGACCTGCACGAATGGCATAATGATGGCCAGGCTGTCTCCACCCGAGACTCAGTGAAATTGAAATCGCCGTGAAGATGCGGTGTACCCGCGGCTAGACGGAAAGACCCCGTGAACCTTTACTATAGCTTGACACTGAACCTTGAATTTTGATGTGTAGGATAGGTGGGAGTCAGAGAAACTTAAACGCCAGTTTGAGTGGAGACGACCTTGAAATACCACCCTTTAACGTTTGATGTTCTAACGAAATATCCGGAACGGGTATTCGGACAGTGTCTGGTGGGTAGTTTGACTGGGGCGGTCTCCTCCCAAAGAGTAACGGAGGAGCACGAAGGTTTGCTAATGACGGTCGGACATCGTCAGGTTAGTGCAATGGTAAAAGCAAGCTTAACTGCGAGACGGACAAGTCGAGCAGGTACGAAAGTAGGTCATAGTGATCCGGTGGTTCTGAATGGAAGGGCCATCGCTCAACGGATAAAAGGTACTCCGGGGATAACAGGCTGATACCGCCCAAGAGTTCATATCGACGGCGGTGTTTGGCACCTCGATGTCGGCTCATCACATCCTGGGGCTGAAGTAGGTCCCAAGGGTATGGCTGTTCGCCATTTAAAGTGGTACGCGAGCTGGGTTTAGAACGTCGTGAGACAGTTCGGTCCCTATCTGCCGTGGGCGTAGGAGAATTGGTTGGGGCTGCTCCTAGTACGAGAGGACCGGAGTGGACGCATCCCTGGTGTTCCAGTTGTGTCGCCAGACGCATTGCTGGGTAGCTACATGCGGAAGAGATAAGTGCTGAAAGCATCTAAGCACGAAACTTGCCAAGAGATGAGTTCTCCCACCCTATAAGGGTGTAAGGGTTGTTGAAGACTACGACGTAGATAGGTAACATGTGTAAGCGGTGTGAGCCGTTGAGCTAAGTTATACTAATTGCCCGAGAGACTTAACTATACAACGCTCAAGTGTTTTTGGGTGGATTAAGCTAAGAACTAAATAAAGCAGTACAGACAAAAGAAAATCGAACAGACAGCTTGTTTCAAATTTTAGAAGAAGACTAAAAAATAAGTAGGGTCGTGATTTAAAAGGCTCAATCATCAAAGGAATAATCCTGATGGTCATAATGCAGTAGTGCCACCTGACTCCATGCCGAACTCAGAAGTGAAATGCTGTAATGCCGATGGTAGTGTTGGGTTTCCCAATGTGAGAGTAGGTCGCCATCAGGTTCAAAATTAGAAACCCCAGTTATGTGAGTAGCTGGGGTTTTGTTTTTTGTATTGAATTGATGTACTGAATTAAGTTTAATAACACCACGCCGTGGCTAGTTTTTTATAAGATACTGCGCGGAATCGTTACCATGCTTAAGAGTCCATAAATAAGTCTCCCAAATAATATCATTCGTCATCCTCTTCAAATTTTGCTACACTAAATCCACATCTAATTTTACCTAGGGTTTTCTATGCAACTCACCGAACAACTTCTCCAATCTGCGCTACATATTGCGAATGAAGCAGGTAGAATATTAGAAGATTTCTATTTAAAGTTTGAATCTATTGAAATTCATACAAAATCAGATGATACGCCTGTGACTGCAGCGGATTTGGCGATTAGTCAATTTTTGGTCCAAAAATTAACCGCGCTTACTCCCGATCTTCCTGTGTTATCAGAAGAAAATTGTAATATTCCACTTTCTGAACGGCAATCATGGGAAACTTATTGGCTTATTGATCCCTTAGATGGTACGCAACGATTTATTGATCGAACAGGGCAGTTTTCCATTTTAATTGCTTTAATTCATCAAAATCGTCCAATTTTAGGGGTTATTCACGCTCCGATCTTACAAAAAACCTATTATGCAATGCAGGGATTTGGGGCGTATAAATTAGAAGAGAATCATCATCAACGCCTAATCACTCGTCATATTGATGTCACTAAACTGCTTAAAATTGCCGTGGGTTCAGAAAGTCATAAGCAAAAAGTGCGTTGTATTTTGTCTGAGAATTTTCCTTGTGAATTTATTGTATATGGTTCTAGTGGCTTAAAAGGTGGCTTGGTAGCAGATGGTACAGCGGATTGTTATGTACGTTTAGGTAATACTGGTGAATGGGATACGGCAGCGGCTGAAATTTTACTCAGTGAGCTAAATGGAAATATTTTTGAACCACATTTTTTACCTTTAACTTATAATCAACGGGAAACCTTTATTAATCCTCATTTTGTGATGACAGCGGATCGAGAAGTAAATTGGCAAAAAATCTTTTGCTTTAATTAGTGATAGCTATTTGAATATTCTATATGAATGGTGCATAGTATGCCGATAGTTTATCATTTTACTAGGATATAATATGAATGCAGAAAATAATTGTATTGTAATTTTTGGTGCGTCAGGTGATTTGACTCATCGTAAATTAATTCCAGCCCTTTATAATCTTTATAAAATTGGGCGTTTAGCTGAAAATTTCTCTGTACTGGGCGTTGCTCGTTCAGATTTAAATGATGAAAGTTTTCGTGATAAAATGCGTAAAGCATTGATTAAACATGAGAAAGCAACAGGTGAGAGTTTAGATAATTTCTGCTCACATTTGTATTACCAATCTGTGAATACGTCTGATGCTCAAGATTATGGTAAGTTAGTGCCACGTCTTGATGAATTACACGATAAGTACCAAACCTGTGGTAACACGCTTTATTACCTTTCTACCCCCCCAAGCCTTTATGGCGTGATTCCTGAATGTTTAGCTGCTCACGGCTTGAATACCGAAGAATACGGCTGGAAACGCATTATCGTGGAAAAACCCTTTGGCTATGATTTGAAAACTGCTCACGAATTAGATATTCAGATTCACCGTTTTTTTGAAGAACATCAAATTTACCGTATTGACCATTATTTGGGCAAAGAAACCGTGCAGAACTTACTCGTGCTACGTTTTTCTAACGGCTTATTTGAACCCCTTTGGAGCCGTAATTTTATTGATTATGTGGAAATCACGGGGGCGGAATCTATTGGTGTAGAAGAACGCGGTGGTTATTATGACGGTTCGGGTGCCATGCGTGATATGTTCCAAAACCATTTATTGCAAGTATTGGCAATGGTTGCTATGGAACCGCCAGCGATTATTAATGCTAATTCTATGCGTGATGAAGTGGCGAAAGTATTGCATTGTTTACACCCATTAAATGAAGATGATCTGCAAAATAATTTGGTGCTAGGACAATATACCGAAGCCCAAATTGACGGCGAGCAGGTCAAGGGTTACTTACAAGAAAAGGGCGTACCAGAAGACTCGAATACCGAAACCTTTATGGCGTTACGCTGTAAAATTGATAACTGGCGTTGGGCGGGTGTACCATTTTATGTTCGCACAGGTAAGCGTTTACCAGCACGAGTTACCGAAGTGGTGATTCACTTTAAAACCACGCCACACCCAGTATTTAGTCAAAATGCACCAGAGAATAAATTGATTGTTCGTATTCAGCCTGACGAGGGAATTTCAATGCGTTTTGGTTTGAAAAAACCAGGGGCAGGGTTTGATGCGAAAGAAGTATCAATGGATTTCCGTTATTCCGATTTAAGCGGATCATCCAGCCTGTTAACGGCGTATGAACGCTTATTACTTGATGCGATTAAAGGCGATGCAACATTATTTGCTCGTACTGATGCTGTACACGCTTGCTGGAAATTTGTGCAGCCGATTCTTAATTATAAAGAAAATCGTGGTCGTGTATATGAGTATGAAGCTGGTACTTGGGGACCGAAAGAGGCGGATAAACTGATTGCCAAATCGGGACGAGTATGGCGTAAACCGAGCGGTCAGATGAAGAAAAAAATCTAGGGGAATGTGGAATGAAGACAATTATTTTTGATACGGCACAACAAGCGGTGGAAAACATTGCTGAGCAGTTTTTGCAATTAAGCCAACAGGATAAACCTGTGCATATTTCGTTGTCTGGTGGTAGCACGCCAAAATTGCTGTTTAAAACATTAGCTCAAGCTCCATTTAATACCGAAGTGCGGTGGAAAAATTTGCATTTTTGGTGGGGCGATGAACGTATGGTGCCGCCGAGCGATCCCGAAAGCAATTACGGCGAAGTGCAAAAATTGCTATTCGATCATATTCAAATTCCAGCGGAAAACATTCATCGTATTAGGGGCGAAAATGATCCACAAGCGGAACTCGCTCGTTTTGAGCAAGAAATTCAAGCCAACATTCCCAACGGTGAATTTGATTGGATTATTTTAGGCATGGGCAATGACGGACACACGGCATCCTTATTCCCCCATCAAACGAATTTCAATGATCCGAATTTGGCGGTGATTGCCAAACACCCTGAAAGTGGGCAATTACGAATTTCTAAAACGGCGAAATTGTTGAGCCAAGCGAAACGTATTAGCTATTTAGTCACAGGCGAAGCCAAAGCGGACATTCTCAAAGAAATTGCTACGCACTCCGCCGACCAACTGCCTTATCCTGCGGCGAAAATTCAAAGTTCCAATGGAGTAACGGAGTGGATTTTGGATCGTGGAGCAGCGAAATTGCTGTAATCATTAAGGATTAACAGAATGAAAACACTCGGTATTATCGGCGGAATGAGTCCTGAAAGTACAATAACCTACTATCAGCAAATTAATCGTCTAGTGAATCAAAAGCTAGGTGGAAATCATTCTGCTCCTCTGTTAATGGTGAGTGTAGAATTTGAGCGAATTGTACAATGCCAAAAATCAGGTGATTGGCAAAAAGCAGGGGAAATTTTAGCTCAAGCAGGACAAAAATTGGAGCAGATGGGGGCAGATGCTGTTTTATTGGCAACCAACACAATGCACAAAGTTGCTCCCCAAATTATTGAGAGAATTAATGTCCCGTTTTTGCATATTTTAGATGCGACTGCCAATGCGATTAAGACAAAAGGCTTATCTAAGATTGCGGTATTAGGTACAGCTTTTACGATGCAAGATGAATTTTATCGTAATGGATTAACCCAGCGTGGCATAGAAATGCTGGTACCTGATGCAAAAAATCAGCAAGAAATTCACCGCATTATTTTTGAAGAATTATGCGTAGGGAAAATTCTGCCAACATCAAAACAATTTTATTTGCAGACCATTGCAGAACTCGCTCAACAAGGAGCAGAAGGGGTAATTTTGGGTTGTACTGAAATTGGCTTATTGGTTCAGCAAAATGATACAGCATTGACGTTATTTGATACTGCACAGTTACATAGTGAAATGGCAGTGGAATTTATTTTAAACTAACTTCGACATAGGAGAAAAAAATGTCAGTTAAAGGCGACATCGGCGTTATCGGTTTAGCGGTAATGGGACAAAATTTGATTTTAAATATGAACGACAACGGCTTTAAAGTAGTGGCGTATAACCGTACCACCAGCAAAGTTGACGAGTTCTTACAAGGTGCAGCGAAAGGTACTAACATTATCGGGGCGTATTCACTTGAAGATTTAGCCGCCAAATTAGAAAAACCACGCAAAGTAATGTTAATGGTGCGTGCGGGCGATGTAGTGGATCAATTTATTGATGCCTTATTACCGCACTTAGAGCAAGGTGATATTATCATTGATGGCGGTAACTCAAATTATCCTGATACTAACCGCCGAGTGAAAGCCTTGGCAGAAAAAGGCATTCGTTTTATTGGTTCTGGTGTGTCGGGCGGTGAAGAAGGGGCAAGACATGGACCATCTATTATGCCAGGTGGTAACGCTGAAGCGTGGCAATATGTCAAACCGATTTTCCAAGCCATTTCCGCCAAAACCGATAAGGGCGAACCTTGCTGTGACTGGGTTGGCAAAGACGGTTCAGGTCATTTCGTGAAAATGGTACATAACGGTATTGAATACGGTGATATGCAGTTGATTTGTGAAGCCTACCAATTCTTAAAAGACGGTTTGGGTTTAAATCACGAAGAAATGCAGGCGATTTTTGCCGAGTGGAAAAAAACCGAATTAGATAGCTATCTCATTGATATTACCACCGATATTCTCGGTTACAAAGATACAGACGGTTCGCCATTAGTGGAGAAAATCTTAGATACCGCAGGACAAAAAGGTACGGGTAAATGGACGGGGATTAATGCCCTTGATTTCGGTATTCCATTAACCTTAATCACCGAATCTGTGTTTGCTCGTTGTGTATCTTCTTTCAAAGATCAACGTGTTGCCACGTCAAAATTATTCAACAAGACCATCACGCAAGTCACAGGCGATAAAAAAGTATGGATTGAAGCGGTTCGCCGTGCCTTACTGGCATCCAAAATCATCTCTTACGCACAAGGCTTTATGCTGATTCGTGAAGCATCCGAGAATTTTGAGTGGAATATTAATTACGGTGCAACAGCGTTATTATGGCGTGAGGGCTGCATTATCCGTAGCCGTTTCTTAGGCAATATCCGTGATGCCTATGAAACCAATCCTGATTTAGTATTCTTGGGTTCTGATCCGTATTTCAAAGGCATTTTAGAAAACTGCTTGGCAGACTGGCGTAAAGTGGTGGCAAAATCGATTGAAGTGGGTATCCCAATGCCTTGTATGGCAAGTGCAATCACTTTCTTAGATGGTTATACGTCCGCCAACTTACCAGCGAACTTGCTACAAGCCCAACGTGACTATTTCGGCGCACATACTTATGAGCGTACTGACAAACCACGTGGCGAGCATTTCCATACTAACTGGACAGGGCGTGGTGGCAATACGGCATCGACCACTTATGACGTTTAATCTAAATAGGGAACTATTTGTCTATTTTGTATTTAGTTGTTATATAAACAAAAAGTGCGGTATTTTCTACCGCACTTTTCACATTCATTTCAATTACGCTTGAGATGAAATACGTTTCATATCTGTCATATAACCACGTAATTCTTGACCGATTAATTCAATCGGGTGATTGCGAATTGCATCATTCACATCACGTAATAACACGTTATCAATTTCAACCGTTGGTGCAGGTTCACCTAAGTCACCTTTTTGTAAGGTTGGAATTACTTTTTCTGCCAAAATTGGTGTGGCTACGTGGGAGAATAGATAGTTACCATATTCTGCTGTATCAGAAATTACCACGTTCATTTCATATAAACGTTTACGAGCAATGGTGTTGGCAATTAATGGTAATTCGTGTAAAGATTCGTAGTAAGCGGATTCTTCATAAATACCACTTGCCACCATGGTGTCAAACGCCAATTCTACGCCAGCTTTCACCATCGCCACCATTAACACACCGTGATCAAAGTATTCTTGTTCAGAAATTTTGATATTGTCGCCTTTTGGTGAATTTTCAAAAGCCGTTTTGCCTGTGGCTTCACGCCATTTTAACAAGTTTACATCATCATTCGCCCAGTCTGCCATCATGGTTGATGAGAATTCGCCACTGATAATATCGTCCATGTGTTTTTCGAATAAGAACACTAATTCCTCTTTGATTTGTTCAGATAATTCAAAGGCACGCAATTTGGCACTGTTAGATAAGCGATCTAACATGAGCGTAATGCCGCCTTGTTTTAATGCTTCAGTAATCGTTTCCCAACCGTATTGAATTAATTTACCAGCATAAGCTGGATCTTTGCCGTCAGCCACTAATTTGTCGTAGCAGACGATAGATCCTGCTTGTAACATACCGCAAAGAATGGTTTGTTCGCCCATTAAGTCAGATTTTACTTCTGCCACGAATGAAGATTCTAATACACCTGCACGGTCGCCCCCTGTGGCACTTGCCCATGCTTTAGCGATTGCCATGCCTTCACCTTTCGGATCATTTTCAGGGTGAACAGCGATTAAGGTTGGCACGCCGAAACCACGTTTATATTCTTCACGGACTTCCGTACCAGGGCATTTTGGTGCGACCATCACCACCGTAATGTCTTTGCGAATTTGCTCGCCCACTTCAACGATGTTAAAACCATGAGAATAACCAAATGCCGCCCCATTTTTGATTAACGGCATGACATCCGCCACCACTTTTGAGTGTTGTTTGTCTGGGGTTAAGTTGATGACTAAATCCGCAGTTGGAATGAGTTCTTGGTAAGTACCCACTTTAAAACCATTTTCGCTAGCACGTTGGAAAGAAGCACGTTTTTCTGCAATCGCTTCTGGACGTAACGCATAGCTCACATCTAAGCCAGAATCCCGCATATTTAAACCTTGGTTTAAGCCTTGCGCACCACAGCCGATAATCACCACTTTTTTGCCTTTTAAGAAGTTGCAACCATCGGCAAATTCATCACGATCCATAAAGCGACAACGACCGAGTTGATCGAGTTTTTGACGTAAATTTAATGTATTGAAATAGTTAGACATTTTTGTTTTCCTTGTGAATAAATTAAGGTTTTGTTTGGATATGGTTATTATAGGCTTTTTTTATGTTGCGTAAATTGATATTATTGGTATTTGGTATTGCGGTTTTTGCAATGGTTTTCGCCCCATGGGCGACCGTACTTTCTTTTACTTGTGTAAAAGAAAGTAGGCAAAGAAAAGCACACCCCGACTTCACCGCTTTTCTTTGCTCGTTTGGCATTTTCTTTACGCTAAATTTTGAACTCGCTTCGCTCAGACATGCAAAATTTAGCTAAAAATGCCAAGTCGCAAAGGCGGTTCAGACGGGGCTCCAAGTTTTGACCGAGCGTAAATAAAAGTGCGGTGAAAAATTTGAGAATTCCTAGCACTGGCGTACTAGGTTAAATATGGTAACGCTACTCCGTAGCTTGCACAGCATTTTATTACTTCACCAATGGGGTCCCCATGTTTGCCGCCTGAAAATACTTTAATTTGTAGGAAAATGGCGTCTGTCTGAGCGAAGCGAGTTCAGCCATTTTCCGTTAAGCAAATTAAAGTATTTTCAGGAAATAAGGCAAAGTTGGGGCGTGTTTTCTTTTTGCTTACTTTTGCTTTGCACGAGCAAAGAAAAAGTAAGTCGCCATCGGCGAAACCCGATTGTAATTAAATCATAATTTAAGAGAAAAACTATGAACTTCACCGACCTAAAAATCTTCCTCCACCTCACCCAAACGCAAAACTTCAGCAAAACTGCTACCCAAAATCACATGTCCCCCTCGACACTTTCACGTCAAATTCAACGTATGGAAGAAGAAATCGGACAACCCTTATTTTTACGCGATAATCGTCAAGTTATTCTCACCGAAACGGGTACCAAATTTCTTGTATTTGCTCAACAGCATTGGAATAATTGGCAACAATTCCGTCAGCAACTACAATCAGATTCGCAAGAGTTATATGGTGAGTTGAAATTGTTCTGTTCTGTTACGGCGGCTTATTCTCATTTACCACCAGTGCTGGAAAAATTCCGTTCTTGTTATCCTAAAGTGGAAATTCAATTAACCACAGGCGATCCTGCACTTGCAGTGAAAATGGTGGTGGAGCAACAGGCAGATTTGGCTTTGGCTGGTCGTCCGTTAAATTTGCCTCATTCTATAGAATTCCAACATATTGACAATATTTCGCTTTCTTTAATTGCCCCTAGAGTGGCTTGTTCAGCTACCCAATTATTGCAACAAGATCCTGTTGATTGGCAACAGATTCCTTTTATTCTTCCAGTTGAAGGACCTGCTCGCCAACGTATCGATCAGTGGTTACAGCAAAAGAAAATTAAACATCCCAAAATTTATGCGACAGTAAGTGGTCATGAAGGGATCATGTCAATGGTGGCATTAGGTTGTGGATTGGCATTACTACCTGATGTGGTGATTAAAAATAGCCCTATGAATACACAGGTATCATCATTAAATTTAGATATTCCTATAGAACCCTTTGAATTAGGCATTTGTGTACAAAAAAGATCGTTGGCATCACCTTTAGTGAAAGCCTTTTGGTCTATTTTATAAAGAAAAAAGTGCGGTGAAAAATATCATATTTTTCACCGCACTTTTTCATTTATCAACCTATTGTTTTGCTTTTTTAGCGGTAGCTTTTTTGGTTTTAGACAATGTCAATTTTACTTTATTGGCTTTTGCCCAGTCTTTTAAGCGAGTTAAAAATTCTTTACCCATTGGGCTAGGATCACCCGTGAATAATTTTTGTAAGCCATTATTTTCAATAATATGACGGCGTAATTCTAAACGTTCTTGATGATTTTCAGCCAGACGAATAGCACGTTCAATATATTCATCAACTGTATTGGCAATTAACCATTCAGGTAAGCCTAAACGTTTAAATAAGCCCTCATCAATATGTTCATGTACTTCAGGACCTGTTTTACAAATACCGACTAGACCTAAAGTGACCATATCGATAATGCCGTTCGTATTGCCAAATGGGAATGGGTTCACCATCATATCGCAATTATGCAAAATGCTGAGATATTGATGATATGGTGTGTGTTCGTGAGCAGTGGCAGAATTTCCCAAGTAGCTTTTAATAAAACGGACTACATAGGGATGGGTAATACCTGTTGACTGTCCTAGTGCAAAGTGAAAATGCACCTTGACTTTAGCACGATCACGAATGGCTTTTAATGCTTCAAGGAAATACGGATTTAATTTCATTGTCGTTGAAGCAATACCGATATTTACTACTTCTGGATTTTCGCGTAATTTATATTCTACTTTTTGCGGCGCTAAGGCAGACGGCACATACGGCAAGGCATCTTTGGGTAAGCGTAACAATTTCTCGCTAAAGCATTGTTCTGAACCCACATAATCATCTTCCACGACGACATATTCAATAAAAGGCGAGTGAGTGGTCGCCGGATGTCCAAGCGCGATAGCTTGAATTGGGGCAAGACGAGTATTGCTGGCAAAAATAGGTAATAAATCCATACCAATACTTGGCATATATAACACTGCAGCACCATTATCTTGACAGATCTTTTTGAGAAAATTGAGTTTTTCGAAAATATTGTTGTCTTGTGCGATATGGAATTCATCAAAGACATCTCGTCCTAGCTGATCCACTGCATCATTTCCAACCCCGATAAGGTAAAATAATTCACGAGCGGCACGCATTGACGTAGAGTGGGTGCGGTAGATAGAGTGAGCAGAATGGAAATGTTCAAGTAACACGACCATTACGGGTTTTCCATCCCGATAACCAATGTTACTGACATCACGATCTTGCCAACCGCTTTCTAATAAATGCTTACGTATTACTGTATTTAAGGCATTTTTGACCCAATGCTTGTTAGCTGCAATGTCATAACTACAGTGCATATAAACATCATGGGAGATGCTACTCGGTAAATTATTCAAATTTGACAACTGTGCTAAATGTTCAGGGAACCATTGTAATATAGTGCTACGTTTGCTAAATGCCGCGGGTGTTCCAATAAAACGTGGCGATTGTAAAGCAAAACAAAGTGATGCACATAAATCACGATCCAGTTGCCATAAAGCATCTAAATTAATCGTTAAATTTGATTCTGGTAGATACATGATACAAAATTTAATCCAGGTTTCTTTTTTAGCCTCTAGCTGTATATTAGAAGAAGATTTATCTGGATTTAAGTTATAAGTTTGCAAAATATGATCTGCATTGATATAAGGAGATGAGGCAAAAATGAGATTAATCCAGCGTTGATAACAAAAGAATTTTAAGGCACCTGAATCAGAAATCATTAAGGCTTTATCTATAAATAATTGTGTTATGGCATTCGCCATCCGTGTACAAAAATAGACAATACGATCTTGTGTTAATTCATTCTCTGATAACTGTTTTGGTAGATCAAACTCAATATCTTGAATACCACCGAAATTACTATCTAATTTATTTAAAATAGAAAGTAATATATTACAAGCTAATTCATATTTTTTCTCTGCAACAGCTTGTTCAAATTGTTCAACATTAGGTTTAATTTCTGGCATATACTTCCCCTAACAAGTTCCCCATAAATCATATTCATCTGCGTGACTAATCGTTACTGAAATAATATCACCAATTTGCACCGCACTTTGGCTGACATTATCCACATAAACCACCCCGTCAATTTCAGGTGCATCAGCCATTGAGCGACCGATAATCCCGTCTTCATCTATTTCATCAACAATGACCGCTAATGTTTTCCCTATTTTTTGCTGTAATCGTTGGGCTGAAATTTGTTGCTGTAATTCCATAAAACGTTGGAATCGTTGTTCTTTTATTTCTTCTGGTACTTGATTTGGCATATCTGTTGCGGTTGCCCCATCTACAGGGCTAAATTTAAAGCAACCGACTCGATCAAGTTGAGCTTCGGTTAGAAAATCCAACAAGAGCTGAAAATCTTCTGCGGTTTCCCCTGGGAAACCCACAATAAAAGTAGAACGTAATGTCAATTCAGGGCAGACTTCACGCCATTTCTTGATACGTTCTAAAATACGTTCCACCGAACCAGGGCGTTTCATTAATTTAAGAATTTTTGGGCTGGCATGTTGTAATGGAATATCCAAATACGGCAAAATTTTGCCCGCTGCCATTAAAGGAATTAATTCATCCACGTGCGGATAAGGATACACATAATGTAAACGTACCCACACTTTCAAGCTGGCTAACATCTGGCAAAGTGTGATCAGATTATTTTTAATCGGCATGCCATTCCAGAATACGGTTTTATTTTGGTTCTCTTTGCTTTGATCGAGAGAATAAGCCGAAGTATCCTGTGACACCACCAACAATTCTTTTACCCCTGAATCCACTAAACGTTTGGCTTCATCTAAGATTTGGGTAATTGGGCGGCTATCCAAATCACCTCGCATAGACGGAATAATACAGAAAGTACATTTATGATCGCAACCTTCAGAAATTTTCAAATACGCATAATGTTTCGGGGTGAGTTTCACGCCTTGACTTGGCACAAGGCTGACATAAGGATTATCTTCAGGTTTTGGTACATATTTATGCACATTTTCCATCACCGCTTCATAGCTATGTGGTCCAGTAATTTCTAGCACTTTGGGGTGAACTTCACGAATTTTATCTTCTTTCGCCCCTAAGCAACCCGTTACTAACACGCGACCATTAGCTTCTAACGCTTCACCGATAGCTTCCAATGACTCTTGCACGGCACTATCAATAAATCCGCAGGTATTAACAATCACTAAATCAGCATTTTCATAAGTAGGGATAATATTGTAACCGTCAGTACGTAACTCGGTAAGAATTCGCTCGGAATCGACTAAATTTTTCGGACAACCAAGGCTAACAAAGCCAATATTGGGTGTTTTTGATGACATAGATAATCTTAAAATAGGGTAAAAAATTTGGACGTATTGTACAAAAGTTTTAATCGAAAGGCGACAATATAAGCGTAAATATTTCGTAAAGTTTATGAATTTTTCGAAAAAAATACCGCACTTTGATAGCAAAGTACGGCATTTTTCTCAAATTAATGATGGTGATGACCACATCCACAACCATCGTGGCTGTGTTCTTCTTCGTGATCATGATGGTGATGATGACTGCCACAACCACAACCATGACCTTCTTCATCGGAATCATGGTGATGACCACCACAACAACCGCCTTCTGAATGAATATGACCGTGGGCAATTTCTTCTAATGTCGCTTCACGTGTTGCCACCACTTCCACCGTGAAATGCAATTCTTGACCCGCTAACATGTGATTGCCGTCAACCACCACATCAGTTTCACCCACTTCGGTAATCACTACGGGCAAAGGACCCATATCCGTATCTGCAATAAAACGCATGCCGACAGCTAATTCATCTACGCCTTGGAATACATCTTTTGGTACACGTTGCACCATATTTTCATTGTATTCGCCATAACCTTCTTCAGGTTTTATACGTACTTCAAATTTATCACCAACGTCTTTGCCCTCTAACGCATTTTCTAAACCAATGACTAAATTATTATGACCTTGTAAATAGTCTAATGGTTGATTTGCAGGTGCTTCATCCACTAATACACCGTCTTCGGTGCGTACTTGATAAGCAATGCTTACCACCACATTTTTTGCTACTTTCATTTTTTTCTCCAATCTAAAAAGGAGGTCATTTTATAGTAAATCTATGTAAATAGCTAATTATTCATCTTCATCATCAGGATTATCTTCGAAAAATTCGCCGTCATCGCCATATTCATCATCTTCTGCATTGGGATCTTCAAAATAGGTGCCCCAACCATCATAAATTCCGCCATGTTTAGCCACTAACGGAACAATTTCTTTTTGTTGTGCATCAATAATTTCAGGCTTTAGTTCCACTTCCGCAATAATATCAAAACAGAACAATAATTTGCCGTTATCGTCTTCCAATTCTTCTGCTTCCGATACTTCATAACCTGCTTTGAACGCATCCACCGCAATTTTTTCTAATTTTTCAAAATCATAGTGCGCAATGTGATGCTCAATAATATAAAGTGCATTGGGATCGCTGCCATCATTGAATAAATCTGCAATAATTTCACGGGTTTCCGCTTGGAGTTCCGCTGGGGTTGGGTGAGTTGCCATAATGTTTGTCCTATAAAGATAAATAATTTGGGTATTTTAGCATAGAAATAGGCGAAATAACCCTGCACTTGCGTACAGGATTCGTCAGGGTAACGATGCTCCGCATCTGGAGTGGATTAAACCACAGCGTGGCGTGACCATGCTTAACCCCGTACGTGAGTACGGGGGATCACCCATAACTTTCCAATTTCTCTTGCACACCTAACCAATCCATTTCAATCGTTTCCAACTGCTTTTTCACATTCACCTGTTCCGCCAAAACCGCGGTTAATTTTTCTTTATTTTCTGGCGAATACAGATCATTGTGGGAAAGTTGCTGTTCAATCTCTACCAACTGATCTGACAGTTTTTCCATTTGGCTTTCCAGTTGGCTAATTTTTTTGCGTAGTGGAGCGGTTTGTTGACGTAGTTCGGCTTCTCGGCGTTTTTGATCTTTTCTGTTTTGTTGGGAATTTTCAGAAACTTCGCTAGTTTGTACCGCACTTTTATTTAACTCTTTGCGTTCTTGGGCGTTGATCTCATTTAGCCATTTGGCGTAATCGTCTAAATCACCGCTAAATTCTTCCACTTGCTTATCGTGGACTAAATAAAATTCTTCCACCGTGTTACGCAATAAATGGCGGTCGTGCGACACCACAACCAGTGAGCCTTGATAATCCACTAACGCTTCGGTTAAGGCTTGTCGCATGTCTAAATCTAAATGGTTGGTAGGTTCGTCTAATAGCAATAAATTCGGGCGTTGCCACACAATTAATGCCAGCACTAATCGGGCTTTTTCGCCGCCTGAAAAGGTGTTGACGGGTTCGCTGACTTTGTCGCCGTGAAAGGCAAAACTGCCTAAATAATTGCGACAGTCTTGCTCGGTGAGTTTGTCATCTAATTTTTGTAAATGCCACAGGGCGGATTCTTCCGCTCGTAAGGTGTCTAATTGATGTTGAGCGAAATAGCCTAATTGTACGCCTTTTGCCAGTTGCACGTTGCCTGAAAGGGCGGTGAGTTCACCTGCCAATAATTTAATTAGCGTGGATTTCCCTGCTCCATTTTTGCCGAGTAAACCAATTCTTGAACCAGGAACAAGGTTGAGTTTAATTTTTTGCAAAATTTCCACCGCACTTTCGCCAACCCCATAGCCAGCGGAGGCTTTGTCAATCATCACTAGCGGATTAGGCAATGACAGCGGTTCACGAAAAGCAAAGGTAAAGGGATTATCCACGTGAGCTGGGGCAATTTTCTCCATGCGTTCAAGGGCTTTCATCCGACTTTGAGCCTGTTTGGCTTTAGTCGCTTTGGCTTTGAAACGGTCGATATAACTTTGTAAATGGGCGATTTTATCCTGTTGTTGACGGAAAAGTGCGGTTTGTTGTGAGAGTTTTTCCGCTCGTTGTAGTTCAAAACTTGAATAGTCGCCCGTGTATTCGTTGAGTTTCTGTTGTTCAATATGCAAAATTTTATTCACGATAGGATCGAGAAAATCACGGTCGTGGGAAATCAATAATAGTGTGCCTTGATATTGGGTCAACCAGCGTTCGAGCCAAATCACCGCATCTAAATCTAGGTGGTTGGTGGGTTCGTCTAACAACAGTAAATCGGACGGGCATAACAAGGCTTGTGCCAAATTCAACCGCATACGCCAACCGCCCGAAAAGGCTTTCACAGGACGTTGTAGTTCATCTTGTGAAAAACCTAAACCGTGTAATAGGGCGGAAGCTCTTGATTGAATTGTCCACGCATCAATATTATCCAGTTGGGCGTGAATATGGGCAATGGCATTGCCGTCATTTTGTTGATTGGCTTGTACTAATGCTTGTTGTAATTGGCAATAAATACGATCACCTTGAATGACATAATCTAAAGCGGAAATCTCCAACGCCGGGGTTTCTTGATTGACCCAAGATACCGCCCAGTTGGTTGGATAACTTACATTTCCGCTTTCCGGTGACATTTCTTTTTTTAACAAAGCGAATAATGAGGATTTACCGCAACCGTTTTTGCCCACTAAGCCAACTTTTTGTTTGGGATTAATGGTGGCAGTGGCGTTTTCAAGCAGTAAAGTTTGTCCACGTTTTAAAGATAAATTTGAGAATATGATCATTTTTTATGGTATATTTTTTAAAGTTTCCCTATTTTCCTGTTTTTTAAAGGTTTTGCAATGTTTGATTCGTTAATTGTTCAATTTGTGGTACTTTGGGCAGTCATTGATCCCATCGGTTCTATTCCGGTTTATTTAACTAAAACGAGCCGTTTATCTTTAGAGGATCGCCGTAAGGTAGCGTTAAAAGCAGTACTGATTGCGACGGGTATTTTGTTATTTTTCTTAATTGCTGCTCAAGGCTTATTTGAAGCGATGCAAATTCCCCTTGCGGCGTTTCAAATCGCCGGAGGATTAGTGCTATTTTTATTTGCATTAACCATGATTTTTGGTGAAGGCAAGCCTGAACATGAAATGAAAATGACATCAAACCTAAGCGAACTTGCTGTTTATCCATTAGCCGTGCCTTCAATTGCCTCTCCCGGTGCCATGATGGCAATTGTGTTATTAACCGATAATCACCGTTTTAGTTTTTCTGCTCAGGTGATTACTACCTTTATTATGCTTGCCGTGTTGTTAATTACTTATTTATTATTATTAGTGGCGAACCGCGTGCAATATTTGATTGGCAATACTGGAGCGTCGGTGATTAGTCGAGTCATGGGATTAATTTTAGCTGCGGTGGCAGTCAATAATGTATTAGTCGGCATTCAAGAATTTTTTATGACAGGCGGCATCAATTTAAGTTAATCATTTTATTAGAAAGGGAACATTATGTTAGACAACAATTTTATGGGTTTAGGTGTGGCGGGTAATTTTGCTGGTCATTTAGAACAGGCGGGTGAAGCGGCTGATTTTGTTAAAGTTAAAACAGAAGAAGCTGTGCAACCGAAAGCGATTTTTCCCTTTTATGTGCCTAGCCAACAGTTAAATGAAAATGAACGCTTTTTGTCCGTTTATCCACTTTCCCACGACCGTTTGCAATTTCCACAAAACGCCGATAATTTACAGATTGAACCTGAAATTGCGTTGATTTGTGAGATTCAATACGATAAAACATCACAAAAAGTGACCGCACTTTTACCTACTCATTTTGCTGCTTATAACGATTGTTCTATTCGTCGCCCAAATGCACGTAAAATTTGTGAAAAGAAAAATTGGGGAGCGGATTCCAAAGGTCTGTCAGCTAACTGGATTGCCTTAGATGGTTTTGAGCGAGGGAGTAATATTGATGATTATCGTATTGCCTGTTTTCATAAACGTGATGGCGAATTAACCGAATACGGTATTGATAGTCCAGCAGTGGGTTACAGTTATTTTCATCAAAAATTATTGTGTTGGATGGTAGATAAAATGAATTCTCAGCCTGATCAAGATCCGATGAATAATATTGCCAACCTATTGAAACAGGCAAATTATCCGACTAAAGCCGTGATAAGTATTGGTGCTACTCGTTACACTGAATTTGGCGAAAAAAATTTCTTGCAAATAGGCGATATTAGTATAGTGGTGGTGTATAACGGTAAAACCTATTCCCATGAGCAAATTGCACAAATGGCAGAGCATGCGTGCTTTGCGGATGATATTTCAGCGTTGGTGCAAAAAGTGATTTAAGTTTTCACAATAATAAAATGATGTGTATTGCCATTTTTTATTAGATAAAGATAATATAAGTTGCTTGTTTTGTGATCTCTATCAAAGATTTTATTTTGATTACGCCGTAAGATAATAATGTTCTACCTAATATAAGGATTATTAATATGACCCCAGCAGAACTCTTTGGTGAAGGTATCAATCTGATGTTGTCAGGTATGGGTTTTGTGTTGGTCTTTTTGCTCATTTTAATTTGGGCGATTGGACTAATGTCAAAACTGATTAATCAATATTTTCCTGAACCCGTCGTTGTTCCTAAAAATGTTTCAAAAAACGTGCCAAATTCAACCGCACTTCAGCCTGTCAGTAACGATTTAGATCGTTTACGTCCAGTGATCGTGGCAGCCATTGCACATCATCGTGCGACACATTCAAATTAATGAAAGAAGGATTTTATTATGAGTAAAAAAATTAAAGTGACAGACGTGGTACTTCGTGATGCCCATCAATCTTTGTTTGCTACCCGTTTACGTTTAGATGATATGTTGCCAATGGCGACGGAATTAGATGATATGGGTTATTGGTCGTTAGAAGCGTGGGGCGGTGCGACTTTTGATAGCTGTATTCGTTTTTTAGGCGAAGATCCTTGGGTACGTTTGCGTGAGTTGAAAAAAGCCTGCCCGAAAACTCCGTTGCAAATGTTATTACGTGGACAAAATTTATTGGGCTATCGTCATTATGCCGATGATGTGGTGGATCGTTTTGTGGAACGTTGTGTCGCTAATGGCATGAGCGTATTCCGTGTATTTGATGCGTTAAACGACCCACGTAATATGCAAGCCGCTTTGCAAGCGGTGAAAAAACACGGCGGTCACGCACAAGGGACATTGAGTTACACCACCAGCCCCGTGCATACCTTGCAAACTTGGTTAGATGTGACAGAACAATTGCTTGAAATTGGTATTGATAGCCTTGTGATTAAAGATATGTCAGGGATTTTAAACCCAATGGCGGCTGCTGAATTAGTCGGTGAAATCAAAAAACGCTTTGATGTGCAACTCCATTTGCATTGTCACTCCACCACAGGTATGGCAGAAATGGCATTATTAAAAGCGATTGAAGCAGGTGTTGATGGGGTGGATACAGCTATTTCTTCAATGTCAGGTACTTATGGACACCCAGCTACCGAATCCATTGTGGCGACCTTACAAGGTACAGAATTTGATACGGGCTTAGATATTCCACGTTTAGAAAAAATTGCCGCGTATTTCCGTGATGTGCGGAAAAAATATGCCAAATTTGAAGGGCAGTTGCGTGGTATTGATAGCCGTATTTTGGTGGCACAAGTGCCAGGTGGTATGCTGACTAATCTTGAGGGGCAATTAAAACAACAAAATGCCAGTGATAAATTAGATTTAGTGTTGGAAGAAATTCCACGCGTGCGTAAAGATTTAGGCTATATTCCGTTAGTCACCCCAACATCACAAATTGTGGGTACGCAATCTGTTATCAACGTGTTAATGGGCGAACGTTATAAAACCATCGCCAAAGAAACCGCAGGGATTTTAAAAGGCGAATATGGTCGCACTCCAGCCCCTGTGAATGCAGAATTACAAGCTCGTGTGCTTGAGGGTGGCAAACCAATTACCGACCGTCCAGCGGATCATATTGCCCCTGAAATGGCGAAAATTGAAGCAGAAGTGAAACAAACCGCACAAGAAAAAGGGATTAAACTGGCTGAAAATGCGGTAGATGATGCGTTAATTGTGGCGTTATTCCCACAAATTGGTTGGAAATTCTTAGAAAATCGTGGTAATTCTGCTGCCTTTGAACCTGCTCCGACATTAGAAAGTTCGGTGCAAAAACCAGCAGAAAAAGCCCCAGCCAAACCAGCAAGCGGTTCAGCGGTTTACACCGTGGAACTTGAGGGTAAAGCCTTTGTAGTGAAAGTGTCTGAAGGTGGCGATGTTACTCATATTGCACCGACAGCAGCTCCAGCGGCAGCCCCTGTGGCTCAAACTGCTCCAGCACCTGCTGCAAGTGGCACTGGCACCGCAGTCACCGCACCAATGGCAGGCAATATCTGGAAAGTGGTCGCCACCGAGGGACAAACTGTCGCAGAGGGTGATGTATTGTTTATTTTAGAAGCGATGAAAATGGAAACCGAAGTACGGGCGAACCTTGCCGGAACAGTGCGTGGTATTTGTGTGAAAGCGGGTGATTCAGTAGCTGTGGGCGACACCGTCATGACCATTGCTTAATTTGGAGGCAGTATGGAAAGTATTATTGCTCTACTGAAAGGCACAGGCATTATGCACCTTGAATGGGGGCAAGCGGTGATGATTTTGGTTAGCCTACTGTTATTGTGGCTTGCCATTGTGAAAAAATTCGAACCGTTGTTGTTATTGCCGATTGGCTTTGGTGGCTTGTTGTCGAATATTCCTGAAGCGGGAATGGCGATGACGGCATTGGATAATTTGTTACATTCAGGTACACCTGAACAACTTGCTGTGATTGCAGGAAAAATCGGTGTAGTGGCAGATCCTGTTGCAATTAAAACCGCTCTTGCGAGCTTGCCAGCTTCTGTGCAAGCACAGCTTGAAGTCACCGCTGGCGATCTTGGCTTTAGTGCAGGCATTTTAGCCCTGTTCTATAAAGTAGCGATTGGCTATGGTGTTGCTCCGCTGGTGATTTTTATGGGGGTCGGTGCCATGACGGATTTTGGTCCGTTAATTGCCAATCCAAGAACCTTATTACTCGGTGCGGCGGCACAATTCGGGATTTTCACCACCGTATTGGGGGCCTTGGGTTTAAACTGGTTAGGGGTAATTGATTTTACCTTGCCACAAGCTGCTTCTATTGGGATTATCGGTGGTGCTGATGGTCCGACCGCCATTTACTTAACCAGTAAACTGGCACCTGAATTATTGGGTGCGATTGCAGTGGCTGCCTATTCTTATATGGCGTTAGTCCCATTAATTCAACCGCCAATTATGAAAGCCTTAACCACAGAAACCGAACGTAAGATTCGTATGACCCAATTACGAACCGTGAGTAATCGAGAAAAAGTGATGTTCCCAATTATCTTGTTATTATTGGTGGCATTATTATTACCTGATGCCGCACCATTGCTTGGTATGTTCTGTTTTGGTAATTTAATGAAAGTCAGTGGCGTGGTGGATCGTTTAAGTGATACCACACAAAATGCCTTGATTAACATTGTCACCATTGTGTTAGGTTTATCGGTTGGGGCGAAATTGGTGGCAGATAAATTCTTGCAACCACAAACCCTTGGTATTTTACTGTTAGGCGTGATTGCTTTTGGTATCGGAACGGGTAGCGGTGTGTTGATGGCGAAATTGATGAACAAATTCAGCAAAAATAAAATCAACCCACTGATTGGTTCTGCTGGCGTGTCAGCCGTGCCAATGGCAGCTCGTGTTTCTAACAAAGTAGGGTTGGAAGCCGATCATCAAAACTTCTTACTGATGCACGCCATGGGACCGAATGTGGCTGGCGTAATTGGTTCAGCCATTGCCGCAGGTGTAATGCTAAAATACGTTGGGGCAATGTAAGGAAAAATGTATTAAAAATACACCGCACTTTGGGGGAAGATCAAGTCTGAAGTGCGGTGTAAAATTTTCAAGATTCTTATTTATTCTGCTTTTGTTTAGAATTTGCTATTAATAATCTAAAATCATCATCAAAAAACAAATTTATCCTATTATTTCAATCCAAGCGCTTTACAAGCTGCAGTTTTTCTGCCATAAAAGGAAAAGAGTACAATACAAAATAACAAGGAGTCGATTATATGCAACATAAATTATTACCATCTTTATTGGCTGGCGGTGTCGCTTTAGCCTTTTCTTTTTCTGCCAATGCGGTAAAAGTACCTGACGGTGTGGAATTAGCCCCTGTGCAAGAAATTACCATTAACAACGGTGCTGAACCGCAAAGTTTTGATCCGCATTTAACCGAGGGCGTGCCAGAATCCGAAGTAGTATCCCAGCTCTTAGAGGGTCTAGCGACCGTGGATTCTGACGGGAATACTGTGCCAGGGGTAGCTGAATCTTGGGATCATTCAGCTGATTACAAAACTTGGACTTTCCATTTGCGTAAAGATGCAAAATGGTCTAACGGTGATCCTGTGACTGCACAAGATTTTGTTTTCTCTTGGCAACGTTTAGTCACCCCAGCCACCGCTTCGCCTTATGCGAGCTTTTTGACCTATATGCAAGTGGCTAATGCTCAAGATATTATTGACGGTAAAAAATCACCCGATAGCTTGGGGGTTAAAGCCATTGACGATTTGACGTTTGAAGTGTCTTTAGACAATGCGGTGCCTTATCTCGTTGGCTTCACGACGCACCAATCTTTGTTACCAGTGCCGAAAAAAGTGGTGGAAAAATTTGGTGAAAACTGGGTAAAAAAAGAAAATATTGTGGGTAACGGTGCCTATGTTTTAGCGGATCACGTAATTAATGAAAAAATAGTGTTTGCCCGTAACCCGAATTACTGGAATGATAAAGAAACCGTGATCGACAAAGCCACGTTTTTGAGTATTGAAAACCCAACTACGGACGTACAACGTTATCGTGCTGGGGATTTGCAAGTAACCAATTATGCGTTGCCAACCGAGCAATTTGCTAAATTGAAAAAAGAATTGCCGGATGAGTTATTTATCACTCGTACCTTGGCAACCTATAGCTATGAGTTGAATAACAGTCGTCCTCCGTTTAATGATGTGCGTGTGCGTAAAGCACTCAATTTGGCGTTAGACCGTAATATTATTACCGATAAAGTCATGGCACAAGGACAAACCCCGACCTATGTCTTTACGCCGCCTTATATTAGCGAGGGAGAGAAAATCCAACAGCCGGCTTATTCCACTAAACCGATGGCGGAGCGTAATGCTGAAGCGGTGAAATTGTTAGAAGAAGCTGGGTTTAGTAAATCTAATCCATTGAAATTTAGCATTCTTTATAACACCAACGAGAACCACAAAAAAGTGGCGATTGCAGCGGCCTCTATTTGGAAAGCCAATACGCAAGGGCTGGTGGACGTTAAGTTGGAAAACCAAGAATGGAAAACCTATATTGCTTCACGCCGTAGCAAAAATTACGATGTGGCTCGAGCAGGTTGGAATGGGGACTATAACCAAGCCTCTACCTTTGTGAATTATTTCTTGTCAAATTCAAGTAATAATACCGCATTTTATCAAAGTGAGAAGTATGATGCGGCTGTCATGGAATCTCGTGCGGCATTAGATGAAAATCAGCGTGCAGAAGCCTATGCGAAAGCCGAAGAAATTTTAGCCGAAGAAGCCGCCATCGTGCCGATTTATAACTATGTGAATCCACGCTTGGTGAAAACCTTTGTCAAAGGTTATTCGGGTAAAGATCCACAAGATAGAGTGTTGTTAAGAAATCTTTATATTGTTAAACACTAACATCATTCCCCTGAAATTCTTCAGGGGAGTTCCTTTTTCCCTATGTGGGGATGTACTGGATAATTTGCTATGGGCAGGCATCGTCTGATTCATGTGCAAAGTGCGGTGCTTTTTTATTAATTTTATGATTTTTTGTGGGCTGTCCTTATGTTTAAATTTATTATTAGAAGACTGCTTGAAGCGATCCCAACGTTGTTTCTTCTGATTACGGTGTCTTTTTTCCTGATGCGGCTTGCACCGGGTAATCCGTTTACCAGTGAAAAAGCCTATCCGCCTGAAGTAATGGCGAATATCGAAGCAAAATATCATCTGAATGAGCCTTTATATAAACAGTATTTTCTGTATTTGGAAAATCTCTCGCACGGGGATTTCGGTCCCTCGTTTAAATATAAAGATCAAACAGTGAACACCTTAATTGCATCGGCTTTTCCTGTTTCCATTAAACTGGGTTTAACCGCCTTTGTGTTTGCTGTCACCTTGGGGTTATTGGCTGGCATTGTGGCAGCATTAAATCAAAATAGTCGGTGGGATTATTTGGTAATGAGTTTTGCCATGACGGGGGTGATTATTCCGAGCTTTGTGATTGCACCGTTATTGGTACTGGTTTTTGCCATTTATTTAGGTTGGTTGCCTGCTGGTGGTTGGAACGGTGGCACGCTGTATTATATGGCATTACCTGTGGTTGCGTTAACCATTGGCTATGTGGCAGGGATTGCACGGATTATGCGTGGTTCCATGATTGAAGTGCTACATTCTCCGTTTATTCGCACTGCTAAAGCTAAAGGGCTGCCATTGCGGCGGATTATTTTTAAACATGCGTTACGTCCTGCGATTATTCCTGTAGTAACCTATTTAGGACCTGCCTTTGTGGGGATTATCACAGGTTCTATGGTGATTGAGCAAGTCTTTGGCTTACCAGGTATCGGGCAGTTATTTGTGAATGGTGCGTTAAACCGTGATTATTCCTTAGTCTTGAGTTTAACCATTTTAGTCGGCACCTTGACCATTTTCTTTAATGCGGTGGTGGATATTTTATATGCGGTTATTGATCCGAAATTGCGTAGTTAAGGGGGCGATATGTTAAAAGTGCAACAAAATCAACAATTAGCCCAAAAACTCCTTGAACAATCGAATATGCTGTCATTGGAAAGTCGTAGTCTATGGCAAGATGCCAAACGCCGTTTTATTGCCAATAAAGCCGCTATGTTCAGCTTATTTATGTTGGTATTGATCGTGCTGTTTATTACCTTTGCACCCATGTTAATGCCGTTCAGTTTTGAAGACACCGATTGGAATATGATGAGTGCTGCCCCTGATTTTGAATCGGGACATTATTTAGGTACGGACGGTTCAGGACGTGATTTGTTAGTGCGGATAGCTATGGGCGGACGTATTTCGCTAATGGTGGGTATTTTAGGTGCATTAATTGCGGTGTTGATCGGTACCGTTTACGGAGCTATTTCTGGCTTTTTCGGTAAAACCGTGGATATGTTGATGATGCGTGCCTTAGAGGTACTGAGTTCGTTTCCGTTTATGTTCTTTGTGATTCTATTGGTGACGTTCTTTGGACAAAACATTCTGTTAATTTTTGTGGCGATCGGTATGATTTCTTGGCTTAACCTCGCTCGTATTGTGCGTGGTCAAACCCTAAGTTTGAAAAATAAAGAATTTATTGAAGCGGCGATGGTGTGTGGCGTGTCACGGCGAAAAATTATTTTCCGTCATATTATCCCGAATTTATTGGGGATTGTGGTGGTGTATGCCTCTTTAGAAGTGCCGTCATTGATTTTATTCGAATCTTTTTTAAGTTTTTTAGGGTTAGGCACACAAGAGCCGATGAGCAGTTGGGGAGCGTTGTTGAATGACGGTGCGGCACAGATGGAAAGTTCTCCTTGGCTGTTGATTTTCCCTGCTTGTTTTTTATGTTTAACGCTGTTTTGTTTTAACTTTATCGGTGATGGATTGCGTGATGCCTTGGATCCAAAGGAGAGATAAACGATGAATAATTTGCTTGATGTACAAAATTTATCGGTAAAATTTTCCACACCTGACGGTGTTGTTACGGCGGTGAATGAACTGAATTTTACCCTTGAACAAGGCGAAACCTTAGGTATTGTGGGCGAATCGGGTTCGGGTAAATCACAAACTGCCTTTGCCTTAATGGGGCTATTGGCTTCCAATGGCAAAACCACGGGATCAGCCAAGTTTAACGGTCAAGAATTGCTGAATTTAACAGAACGTCAATTAAATAAAGTGCGAGCTAGAGATATTGCGATGATCTTCCAAGATCCCATGACCTCGCTCAATCCTTACATGAAAGTGGGCGAGCAGTTAATGGAAGTGTTGATGATTCATAAAAATATGGATAAATCCACCGCACTTTCTGAGTCAATCCGTATGTTAGATGCGGTGAAAATGCCCGAAGCGAAAAAACGGATGGCGATGTATCCGCACGAATTTTCAGGCGGTATGCGGCAAAGGGTGATGATTGCCATGGCGTTACTATGCCGTCCGAAATTATTGATTGCTGATGAGCCGACTACGGCGTTAGATGTGACAGTACAAGCACAAATTATGACTTTGCTAAATGAATTAAAACGAGAATTTAACACGGCGATTATTATGATTACCCATGATCTCGGCGTGGTAGCAGGGATTTGCGATAAAGTGCTAGTAATGTATGCTGGACGAACTATGGAATATGGCAGTGCGGAGCAGATTTTTTATCAGCCAACACACCCTTACTCTATGGGCTTAATGGAAGCGATTCCTCGTTTGGATAGCCAATCTCACGAGTTAAAAACCATTGCTGGCAATCCGCCGAATTTGCTGCGTTTACCACAAGGCTGTCCGTTTTCGCCACGTTGCCAATATGTTAGCGAACAATGTTTGACCGCTCCGAAATTAAGTCAATGGACGGATAACCGCTTACGCAACTGTTGGATTGATGCCAAGGAGTTTGTAGTATGACCGAAAAACAACCTATTCTTGAAGTAAATCACCTTTCGGTGAATTTCAAAATTAAAAATAAAAAATCGCTGTTTTTTGCCAAACCGTTAACCCTGAAAGCAGTAAACAATGTGTCGTTCCAACTTTATCAAGGCGAAACCTTGGGTGTGGTAGGCGAATCAGGTTGTGGCAAATCCACCCTTGCACGTGCGATTATCGGTTTAGTCAAAGCATCGGCAGGGGAAATTTTATGGTTAGGTAAAAACCTTGCTCACCAATCACAAAAAGAGTGGAAAGACACCCGTAAAGATATTCAAATGATCTTTCAAGATCCGTTGGCTTCACTTAATCCACGGATGAATATCGGTGAAATTATTGCCGAGCCATTGGAGATTTATCAACCGCATTTATCTAAAGCGGAAGTGAAGCAAAAAGTGCAAGACATGATGATTAAAGTCGGTTTGCTGCCAAACGTGATCAACCGTTATCCGCACGAATTTTCAGGTGGTCAATGTCAACGTATCGGTATTGCTCGAGCATTAATTATCGAACCAAAAATTATTATTTGTGACGAACCCGTTTCGGCGTTAGATGTGTCGATTCAGGCTCAAGTGGTCAACTTATTGAAATCATTACAGAAAGAAATGGGATTAAGCCTGATCTTTATTGCTCATGATTTATCCATTGTAAAACATATTTCCGATCGTGTATTGGTGATGTATTTAGGCAATGCCGTGGAGTTAGGTACCGATGAACAGGTATTTAATCATACTCAACATCCTTATACGCAAGCCTTAATGTCCGCCGTGCCGATTCCTGACCCAAGATTGGAACGCAATAAAACCATTCAATTATTGGAGGGGGATTTACCATCGCCGATTAATCCGCCATCAGGCTGTGTGTTCCGTACCCGTTGCCCGAAAGTCGCTGACTGTTGTGCAAAGACAGTTCCTGCTTTAGGTGGAGGTGGGGATCATTTAGTGGCTTGTTTAATGGTGAATGGTGTTGGGTAACATACGTTATTTTTTATGGGAGCCATAATAGCTCCTATTTTTCCCAGCTTAAGAACGCCCATTTTTTCATAGCAGGACGAACATTTACGTTACCTTGGTGTTGTTGGTAATAATCTTCCAATTTGGCCATTTCTACTTCGCTTAAATTACTGCCGATTGACCATTTTACGGTACGTATAAAATCTTGTTCGGAAATCACCGCACTTTTTTCGCGTTGTGGTTCAACCAAACCGCAGCCACTCTCTAAGAAATCGACTTTCACTTGGTAGCCTTGCTGATACAGCATATTGACTGCATAAATATAATTGGGAAATCCCACGCCATCTCGGTCGATAAAACGTAATATATCTCGATCAATAAAATCTTTATCCACCGTCATGGTCATATACACCGCTTTCTGGGCTTTAGCATTGAGTTTATCTAACGCGGACTGCAAATCATTGACCATGGAAGAACGCGAAGAAACACAAACATCGCATTCTGGCACATCGAACCAGTCATCGTCCCATGCTCGTAGAATAGGCAAAATATTATGAATATTTAAGTGTTGGCTGCGAAGTTGTAACAAATTCAGCATGCCTTGACTATAATCTAACCCATACACGCGCTGTACATAAGGGGCACAAGCCAGCGCAATTGCACCGCCACCACAACCTACATCAAGTACAGAATTTACATCGCGTAAATCCATGCGACTTAGAAAATCCTGTACATAGTTATTTTTTAAATCAAATTGGCTGATTTGCATTTGTTCTGCTTTGCGATCCCAATCCTGTGGCTGTTTCGGTTCTCGGGTGGCGAGTTGAATATGATTTTTATATAATTCAGAAAAATTTATATCATTAATGGAATTCATTATTCGTCCTTTAACAGGTGGAGATTTTTCGCTAATACTTGTGGACTTAAGCCGTAAATTTGAGCTAATAAAACTAAATCCATTACCTCTTTAGGTGTACCTTGTTTAATAATTTCACCTTGATACATCAACAATAAATTATCTGCATAACGAAACGCTTGTTCGGGTTGGTGTGTGGTGAAAATCACAGTCAAACCCTGTTGGCGTAATTGTTGAATATGTTCTAACACCCGAATTTGATTGCCGAAATCCAGATTAGATGTGGGTTCGTCCATGATTAAACATTGTGGTCGTTGAGCCAAGGCTCTGGCGATTAACACTAATTGCCGTTCACCGCCACTTAATGTCATATAGGATTTATCCGCTAAATGTGCGACACCTAATTGCTCAAGACTTTGTTGAGCGATCTGTTTATCTTGCTGATTGGGTGTGGCGTACCATGCGAGATAAGCGGTTCGCCCCATTAATACCACATCTAGCACTGTAAAGGAAAATACCCCTTGTTGAGCTTGCGGTACATAACCTATTGTACGAGCAAGTTGGGCTGCTGTCCAATTAAAGTGCGGTGTATTTTTAATCAGAATTTCACCGTGCAAGGGTTTAATTAAGCCTAACATAGTTTTGAGTAATGTGGTCTTGCCACAACCATTTGCCCCTAACAAAGCGGTAATTTTTTGTGTTGGAAAGGTAACATTCAGATTATCGGCAACCGTTTGTTGATAGCCTATACGTAAGTTTTTCAAGGTGATCATTGGCGTTCCCCTTTGATTAATAGGCTTAGAAAAAATGGTGCGCCGACAAAGGCGGTGATTACGCCCAATGGGATTTCAATGGCAAATAAACAACGTGCTAATGTGTCGGTGATAAGCAAAAAGGCTGAACCTAATAAAATACAAGTTGGTAACAACAAACGGAAATCCGCTCCACTCCAAAGTCGAGCAATATGCGGAATAATTAAACCGACCCAGCCGATAATACCCGTTACTGACACAACGGCTGATGTCATTAGCGTAGCACATAAAATAAAAATCAGCCGAGAGCGTTTAATATTAATTCCAAGAGCTGTCACTTCTTCATCATCAAGGCTTAATACATTCATTCGCCAACGTAATAGAATCAACGGGATTAAGGCAAATAGAACCAATGGAGCAACCAGTTTTAAGTCGTCAAAGCTGGTCATATTTAATCCACCTAATAGCCAAAATGTAATGGTACTTAATTGGCTGTAAGGATCAGCCAGAATTTTAAGTAACGAAATTCCTGCCCCGAGCAAAGCAGAAATGGCGACACCTGATAGCACTAATGCCAGAATTGGATTTTGACGGCGGACTGTACTGGCGATGAAATAAACCAATCCCACGGCAAACAGTCCACCAACAAAGGCGAATAGCTGAATAATTGGCAAAGGAAAATCAAAGTAAATTGCTGTTACTGCCCCAAGACCAGCTCCCGAAGTTACCCCTAAAATATCAGGTGAAACCAACGGATTTTTAAACATACCTTGATAGGTTACGCCCGCTACTGATAAAGCGATACCGACTAAAATAGCAGTGGCAATACGGGGTAAGCGAATATTCCAGAGTACGATGTGTTGTTGAGAAAGCCCTTGTTGCGAAAGTTCGTTACCGAACTGGCTGATAGATTGCCAAATTTCCGTTAAAGAAAGCGAATATTGCCCTGAACTGACCGCAATCACAAGACTGATAATTAACAACACCAAAGGCAACATTAAACGGAAAATTGGCATTGACTTACTCCAAAAGTGCGGTGATTTCTGTGGAAGAAATTTGATAACCGTAAAATAGACGGAAATAACGTTGCACTAAGTCATAGGCATTTTGCTGTGATAAAGCGGTCGGTTTTAATTTGTAAGCTAACCATACACAACCTAATAAACGGTTGACGCTCGGTGGTGAATCTAGCCAATTAAACGGTAAACTTGGGGCTAAAAAAACTCGCTGATTTTTCACCGCAGTTAAACTTTGCCATAAGGTATTTTGTTGGCTATGTTGGTAAAAATTAGTATCTTGGGTCAAAATTAAATCGGGTTGCCATTGTAAAAGTTGTTCCATTGACACTCGAGCTAATTTTTTCTCACCAGCTCCATTTGCCACATTTTGTAGCCCTAACCAATCTAACACTTCAGTATGAATTGCCCCTTTTAATGCGGTTTCTAAACCATCAGATCCACGTCCTAAATAGACATTCAGATTATTCGTGGCACAAAGTTGGTGGGTTTTAGTTAAAATCTCATCAGATAAATCTGCTAAGGCTTTGGCTCGAATTGGTTGTTGTAATAATTCACCTAATTGTGTGAATTGTTGAGCTGAATCTGCTAATTTTCCCGCCACAATAAAATAAGGCAGTTGAGTTTGTTGGGAGATTTTTTCGGCAGTGGAAAGAAAGGTTTCACTGACGCTACCCACATCTACAATTAAATCGGCATTGAGGCTAACAATTTTTTCTACAGGAGCGGTAGAGGCTCGTCCTGCAATTCGCCCAATATGGGGTAAATTTTGGATTTGTTCCGATAAAAATTTCTTGGTATCCGTTTTTAATTCAGTGGCAATCCCCACCATTTTTTCAGGGCATAATGCCATTAATAATAAATCCGACACAAAACCAGCACTTAAAATCCGTTGCGGGATTTTATTCAAAATACCTGTACGGATAATTAGCGATTGGGCGGATTGGGAAAAGACAATAGGTGGCAAGGATAAACAAGAGAATCCAACCAATAGGGTTTTAATAAAACGGCGACGATGTTGATTGACCATAGCAAATCCTTTCAATTTATTATATACAAAACTATATAGCAACCCTGCTAGGAATACAATTAAAAAAAACACCGCACTTTCTCCCTAACAATAAAAGTGATCACTTTTGGATTACTGGATAATAATTTGTTCTAAATCAAAGAAATGGCGACTTTTACACTAAAACCAATCTTTTAATTGATTCTTATTCCTATTAATAAGAAAATAACACTACTATTTTTAGTGGTATAGCTAATCCCCAATAAACGATCGTGCGGTATTAGATTATATAAGGTTTATGGAATAAACCTGAAATGCTATGTTTTATTAAAAGGAGTTGAGATGAACAATTATCCATGGAAAAGAACCTTGCTCGCTATGATTATCGGCATTGTAATGACATCAAAAGGTTATGCCGAAGATATTGAAGAAAATGACGAGCAAGAACAATCCCCCCAATATGAACAGATGATTAATCCACACCACAGTATTGGACTAACCGAACAAATTTCCACTCAATATTCTGGTCATGGTGTAAAAGTCGGTGTGATTGATTCTGGTTTTATGAATGAACATCCGTTATTTAATCAACAAAAATTACATTCTTTGTCCTTTGAAATTACCGATGATGAGAGGAATAAAAAGACCTTTGATCCTAACCACTATGTAATTGAAACCGAACAAGATGAAAATGGTGAACAGGCAACCGTTTATTCAATGCACGGTGGTCAAGTAGCAGGCATTATCGGTGCAAATTCATATTCCCAATATCTTGGGGGGATTGCAAAAAATGCTGATATTTATCTGACGACGACCGAAGCAACAGAAATGACCCAAGATGATGAAGATTCAGATGAGTCAGACGATTCAGATGATTCAACAGATAACGATAAACCGCTTGAATTATTACTGGGTAATGAAGCAGAAATAAAAGACCACCGTCATACCCTTGCCACCGCATTTGCTAAGCAGACGGAAAACAAAGTATTTGTGATTAATAATAGCTGGAATGAAGATCCGGTAGATGGCACTGCTCAGCTTATGGATGATAAATATAAATCAGGCATTGAGAAAGCCACTGATAACGTATTAATTAATGCGATTAAAGATGCGGTTAAAAAAGACACACTTATTGTCTTTGCGGCTGGGAATGAAAGTAAGCAACAAGCGGGTATTATGGCCGCTTTACCACGTTATCTACCTGAATTAGAAAAACATTATCTGTCAGTTATTGCGGTAGATGATGGGGAAAATATAGCAGATTATTCTAATCGCTGTGGGGTGAGCCAAAATTGGTGTGTCGCCGCACCAGGAACGTTATCTGTGCTTATTACCCAAGGTGCGGATCAAAATATCAAATCACCGGGGCTACAGGTACAGCAAGGAACATCCTTTGCCGCCCCTGTCGTGACAGGATCTTTAGCTGTGTTAAAACAACGTTTTCAGTATTTTACAGCAATACAAGTGAGAGATACATTATTGACTACCGCCACGGATTTAGGGGCAAAAGGCGTAGATGATGTCTTTGGCTGGGGATTAATTAATCTATCAAAAGCAATAAATGGACCATCGCAACTGTTAAACAACGAAACCTATACGCTATCCAGCGATGATCGTTGGAACAACCCTTTAACTGGCGAATACCGCTTAACTAAACAAGGACAAGCGACTTTAACCTTGGCTGGAGAGAACAATCGTTTAAAAGAGATCAGTGTTGAAGATGGGAAATTAGCCTTAACTAATACGACTTTGGTGGATCAAATTAGTAATGAGAGCAAATTGGCACTCACTGTATTAACCGTAAATCAAGCCTTTCATGCGAAAGCAGGTAGCCAACTTGAATTATTAGCACAACAGGCGTTTACTGCTCAAGGAAAAGGCACTGTAGTCAATTTAAATGGCGTATTATCTGTGGCGGAATCACTCAAACAAAATACTCAAGCAGGGCAAACTATTGCCGATGTATTAGTGGTGAAAAATGGTGCAACCTATACGGGTGGTTTTAAACAATTAATCTCTAGCGATACTTTGACAGCTAAGGGATTGCGGCAGGATTTGTATTTTAAAAATGATCGCATTGAATTAAAAGCTAACCCGAATCAGCCATTTACTGATCCACAAGCAAACAGTAACGGGCAAAACGGCTTGCAAGCGTTGAATGCGTTGCGTGATAGCAGTACGGCATGGAAAAAAGGTCTATATAATGATTGGTTGCAACATGCAATAGAACATAATGATTTACAGAATTTCCATTACGCTATTGGCAATACCATTTATGCTGATAGCCTTGATTTGTTGCGTAACAATGCAGCAATAGGGTTAACCGAAACGGATAATCATTTATATCGTTATCACGACAGTAAAACCGACAGTGTCAAAGTATGGGTTGAAAGCGATGGACAGAAATATAAATCCGATCATCATCAATTTGATCAAAAAACAGAAGTGAAAACCCGATATACAGGCATGGGATTTGCTTATAAAGCGGAGAAAAGCATATTGACGGGTAATCTGACTCGCACTAAATCCGATGTAACGAAAAATCAGGCATCTGCTACGATTAAACAAATTGAAGCCAGTGCGGCATTGCGTTATATGCCATTAGCCAGCGGTTGGTTTGTGGATGTTACAGGAAAAATCGCTCGTTTGGATTACAAACAAAACCGTCAATTCAATTCAGCTTCACTTGCTTCAGGTGCTAATAAAGGCTGGTTGTTTGGCAGCGAGTTGCGGACGGGGTATAACCTAGCAATAAATGACTGGTATTTAGAACCGAGTGCTGGATTGCAAGCGATTCGTTTGAATATGCAGCAATTAACCGAAAATGGCGAATTGGCAACATCAACCTCTTCTTTCCATAAAACAGATGTTAATTTATCAAGTGGATTGCATTTGAAAAAATCGTTTGATCTTAGTGATTGGAAAATCACGCCGAATTTCGATTTAAGTTATATTCGTCATCTTAACGGTAAACCAAGCTATTTAAAAAGCAGATTGAATGGTATTGCTATTCACAGTGAATCAACCACTTTCAGCAAAAATATAGCTGTATTCGGTTTGGGTATGATGCTGGAAAAAGGCAACTGGTTCGTATCCACCGATATTCATCGACAGGCATTTAAAAATGGAAAAGCGACAGATTGGCAGGCTAAAGTTGGTTTGAGTTTTTAAGGATATGCTGTTAGATAGTCATTAAAACATAAAAAGCCCAATTGAAAGATTGGGCTTTTTTTATTTAATTAGGCTAAATTAGAGAAATAAATTAGCAAATAGTAAACCAAAGCATAGACTAAAGACCATACTTAATAAGCCTGGGATCATAAAGCTATGGTTGAAAATATATTTACCGATTCTAGTTGTGCCTGTGGTATCAAAGTCAATGGAAGCAATAATCGGACCATAGTTTGGAATAAAGAAATAACCATTTACTGCCACAAATACCCCGATTAAGATTGGGGCTGGAATACCTAAGCTAATCGCTAATGGGAATAACGTAGCAACCGTTGCCCCTTGGCTGTTTACTAACACAGATAATAAGAATAAAGCAAAAGCAAATGTCCACGGCGCGGTTTCAACTAAACCAGACACCATTTCTTTTACTTCGGTCATATGGGCTTGCATTAAGGTGTCCCCTAACCAAGCAATACCGAAAATGGCAATCACTGCACGCATACCGGCGTGGAAGACAGAACCTCTGGTAATTTCCGTACCGTCCGGTTTGCAGAATAAGATGATTAATGCACCAATAGATAACATCACGATTTCAATGGTATGTGCCATGCCCATTGGTTTGCCATCAAATACTGGGCGTAAGGACGGCACAGCACCCATTACTACCACTAATAATGCACCAATTAAGAATAAGGCGACAGATGGTTTTGCTGTTGGTTTTAATTTTATTTGGGCTAAATCAATATTGGTATTGTTAGCTTTCACATATTCGGGATCCTGCAATAATTTTTGATAATGTGGATCATCTTTTAATTCTTTCCCCATTTTATTAACGAAAATACAAGCCAAAAATAAACCTAAAAGTGTAGATGGAATCGTTACGCCTAACACATTACCTAGGTTGATACCTTGCGGTTCAAGAAATGCCACTACAGCAACAACTGCAGCTGCAATCGGGCTGGCTACAATGGCAAATTGTGAGGCAATAACAGCCATGGAAAGAGGACGTTCTGGGCGAATACCGTTGTGGCGACTTACTTCAGCAATGACTGGCAATACAGAATAAGCAACATGACCTGTACCTGCTAATACGGTGAATGTCCAAGTGACCGCAGGAGCAATAAAGGTAATATATTTGGGATTACGGCGTAGAATATTAGTTGCGATTTTGATCATATAATCTAAACCACCTGCGGCTTGCATTGCCGCTGCCGCTGCTACGACTGCCATGATCATAAACATTACATCAATGGGTAAACCTGCAGGTTTTAATCCAAAACCGAAGGATAAAATTGCCAAGCCTAAACCACCAAAGACACCCAAGCCGATACCACCGACCCGAGCACCTATTAATATACATAATAGGACGATAGCAAATTGTATTAAAAACATCATTTCCATAGTCTTTTCTCCATAATTATCACGAAAAATAACATCATCTTTTAAATAAGAATAACTAATAAAACCTAAAACAGCCAGTTATTTACACCTAAAAATTTCTAATTTGACGGATAAAATTATATATTACATTTATTTTTCATTATGTGATCTCGATCAAATTTTTTCTGATTAGAATTGGTTATCATGATTAAAGCATAAAAGTTATTATTCGACATTAACAACCAAGAGGAGAAAATAATGAACAATACTCGTATTGAAGTTGATTTATTAGGTGAAAGAAAAGTCTCTAATGATGTCTATTGGGGAATACATACTTTAAGAGCGGTCGAAAATTTTAATATTTCCAGAAATACGATTTCTGATGTACCAGAATTTGTGCGTGGTATGGTGATGGTGAAAAAAGCCACTGCATTGGCAAATGGCGAATTAGGTGCAATTCCGAAAAAAATAGCCAATGCGATTGTACGAGCCTGTGATGAGATTTTAGTTAAAGGGCGTTGTATGGATCAATTCCCGTCTGATGTGTATCAAGGCGGTGCAGGAACTTCGGTGAATATGAATACTAACGAAGTTGTAGCGAATCTTGCATTGGAATTGTTAGGTCATCAAAAAGGGCAATATGATATTATCAACCCAATGGATCACGTTAATGCCAGCCAATCCACTAATGATGCCTATCCAACAGGATTTCGTATTGCTGTTTACAACAGCATTGTTGCTTTAATTGATAAGATCCATTATTTGCAAACAGGTTTTGAAAATAAAGCAAAAGAATTTGCTAATGTATTAAAAATGGGTCGTACCCAATTACAAGATGCCGTACCGATGACAGTGGGGCAAGAATTTAAAGCCTTTGCGGTATTATTGGAAGAAGAAGTGCGTAATTTAACCAACACCGCTAAATTATTGCTTGAAGTGAATCTCGGGGCAACTGCCATTGGTACGGGATTAAATACCCCTGATGGGTATTCGCAATTAGCGGTGAAATATTTAGCTGAAGTTACCCAATTACCTTGTGTCTTGTCTGAAAATTTGATTGAAGCTACTTCAGACTGCGGTGCTTATGTCATGGTGCATGGTGCATTAAAACGAACTGCGGTGAAATTATCCAAAGTTTGTAATGATTTACGTTTGCTTTCCTCAGGTCCAAGAGCTGGATTAAATGAAATCAATCTGCCAGAATTGCAAGCAGGTTCGTCCATTATGCCAGCCAAAGTCAATCCTGTGGTGCCAGAAGTGGTGAATCAAGTTTGCTTTAAAGTGATTGGTAATGATACTACGGTAACATTCGCTGCTGAGGCAGGTCAATTACAATTAAATGTGATGGAACCCGTAATCGGTCAGGCTATGTTTGAATCTATAGAGATCTTGGCAAATGCTTGTGTGAATTTACGCGATAAATGTATTGACGGCATTACGGTCAACAAAGAAATTTGTGAAAATTTCGTCTTTAATTCGATTGGTATTGTCACTTATCTTAACCCATTTATTGGTCATCATAATGGTGATATTGTGGGTAAAATCTGTGCGACCACGGGTCGAAGTGTGCGAGACGTCGTGTTGGAAAAAGGCTTGCTGACTGAAGCACAATTAGATGATATTCTGTCTGTGGAAAATCTGATGAATCCGACTTATAAAGCCACTCGCTTTGTTGATGAAGAATAGTTAAAAAAACAAAATATTCACCGCACTTTTATGGTGTTAACTAAAAGTGCGGTGATTTTTTTCGTTTTTATTTCAACATGTCTTGCGGTACAAAACTTTTCTGGACATCTTTCATTTGTGGTAATTGATGTGCAATGCCTTTGTGGCAATCAATACAGGTTTTGCTTTGTTCTTGTGCCATGGTGTGCATTTGTTGTGCGACGGCTTTTTGTTGGGTGAAATCCATATCATCAAAATTATGACAGTTTCGACATTCTTGCGAATTATTGGCTTTCATTCTCGCCCATTCACGTTCTGCCATTTCTAAACGATGGGCTTCAAATTTTTCTTTAGTATCGACTTTACCCGTAATATGGGCTAATACTTCCGTACTGGCTTGCATCTTGCGGATCATTTTTGGTCCAAACTCATGGGGCACATGACAATCGGAACACACTGCTTTTACCCCGGAACGATTGGAATAATGTACCGATGCATGGTATTCAGGCACCACATCATTCATATGGCAATCGGAACAGAATTGTTCGGTATTGGTGGATTCCATACCTTTATTAAAGCCGCCCCAAAGAAATAGGGTGGCAATAGCGGTTAATATGATGACCGTGCCAATAGCCATATTACTTGGGCGACATAAATATTGACGAATTTTCTTAATCAGGCTCAACATGATTCCCCCTTATTTCCCTTGATTTTGACGTATAGTGTCAAATTTATTTTGAATAATTGGATTGACTTCGGTTTGTTGTACGTGACATTGCAAACAAAAATAACGGCGCGGCGATGTTTCACCGGTTGGGTTGCCATCACGATCTTGAAAGTGACTTTCCGGGACTCTCGGAGCGCCTGTCGTCGGAGAGACATCTGGAGAATGGCAAGCTAAACATTGGTTTGCATTTTTGGTCACTTGTAAACCACGAATACTATGCGGCACGAGTGGCGGTTGAAATAGAAACGTAGTAGGAATATTACCGGCATCTTTTAATGGATTATTATAGGCGGGGGCAACATTTTCGGGAATCTGTTCTAATTGGTCGATAGACCCTATGTGATTAGAACTCATGTTATTAGAATCAATGTTATTTTGCACATCGGCGGTAGCAAACGCAGAAAGTGTGGTTAAAATAAAAGTGAGATATTTTCTCATATTGAGTTCACTCCGTAATTAAAGTAGTAAAATAAGTTAAATATTTTTAATGGTAATCTGTTTCTCAAAACGAGAACCAAAAGCAAAAACCTGTTCTGCACAAACGTCAATACAACGTCCGCAACTGATACAGTCTTTATCTAAAATAATCGGGCTATCTTGCACCGAACCATGTAGTGGCAAACGTAAGACTTGGGGTTCCGGACAAACGTTATAACAGTCCATACAGCGATCACAACGTGAACGATCGACCACATTGACTTTGATCATACTTTTGGCACCAATTAAGCCATACAATGCCCCGATCGGGCAAAGATGTCCGCACCAACCATGTTCGACGACAAATAAATCAAACAAAAAGATAATCGCGACCAACCATAGGGTTGCTCCCAAGCCGAACACAAATGCTCGACCTAATGCCGCCACAGGATTAATCCATTCCCACAACAATGTGCCACTGATTGCACTTCCGACTAAAATCATCAGCAATATACCATAGCGTAATTGACGTGGCAGTTTGGCACTTTGCCGAATACCCAATTTTCGGCGTAGCCACGCCGATAAGTCTGTCACCATATTCATTGGACAAACCCAACTACAAAAGGCTTTACTGGCGATCAAGGCATAAAATACTACAATAATGAATGCCCCTAAAATCGTCGTCCATTCAGGTAGATAACCTGTAGCAAGGCTTTCCATGGTAATTAAAGGATCAGTTAACGGAATACGATCAAATAAGACACTTGCACTATAGTTCCCTTTTAAAATCCACACATTCCATAATGGACCCGTTAAAAACAGCAGAATAATGCTTAACTGGCTTAACCGTCTTAATAATAAAAAGCGATAAGCTCGCCACCAGCCTAATTTCTGGCGGGCTTCTAAGCCGGCATCTTTTGGTTTATTGGGGGTAAATTTCACCGTCGCCATTATTTCACCCCTTTCGTATTTAAATCCAAATTCGGGAAGTGTTCTGCTTCAGGCACCGTAGTAGAACTTGGTTGATAATCATAGGTAGCTCGATTTGGTGTTGCTACTTTGCTATCAGGTTTCACCTGCATAAATTGATAAGTCGGTTCCGATTGTCCTTCAGGCATTCGTGCATCAAGAGCTGGATGTAAACCGTCAGGGTGTCTTTCTTCCAATAAGGCTTTACCGGCATTTTGTTTTTCTTGCCAACCTAAACGATAGTGGCGACCTAACATTCCTTTGGCGAGATCCATCGGTAACACTTTGATGGCGGCTTCTTCCAATACGCAAGCTTGTTCACATTTGCCACAGCCTGTGCAAGCATCGGAATGGACTGTTGGGATCAATTTAGCATGAATTTGGGTGCGGTCGTTATGCACTTTTTCCAAGGTGATTGCTTTGTCAATTAACGGACAAACACGATAACACACATCACAACGCAAGCCTTGCCAGTTCAAGCAAGTTTCATGATCAAGCAAAACCGCTAAGCCCATTTTGGCATCATTAATATCCTGTAAGGATTCGCTTAAGGCCCCCGATGGACAAGCATTCATACAAGGAATGTCAGGGCACATTTCACAGGGTTTATCACGTGCGATAAAATAGGGTGTACCTGCTTCCATTGGAGATAACAGAGAGGCAAGGTGCAACATATCATAAGGGCAAGCCTGCACACATTGTCCGCAACGCGTGCAAGCCGCTAAGAAATCATCTTCATTTAACGCACCCGGTGGGCGTAATGCGACACCTTGCTTGGCATTGGCTTGATGCTGTTGTAAACCTAGAATCACCCCAACACCACACAAACCGGCAGTGGTTCGAGTAGCGTTTTTGAGAAATTGACGGCGGTTTGGATTTTGCATAAATGTATCCTGTTTTACCCTCGCCCTAGTCCTGATCCTAAAGGGAGAAAATATTTTGAAGTGCGGTGAAAAAATCAAAAATTTTATAACTTCTCCCGCACTTTCCTCCAAAAATAACTCACTCTTTAGACAACTTAAGGGATAAGGGTACTCCTTTAAGCCTTAACCACTTTTACCGCACATTTCTTGTAATCGGTTTCGCCTGAAATCGGATCGGTGGCATCTAAGGTTAATTTATTCGCAAGCTGACCCGCATCAAAGAAAGTGGTGAAAATCAAGCCTTTCGGTGCTTTATTACGTCCCCTTGTGTCAAGGTGAGAAAGCATTTCTCCGCGGCGAGTGATTAATTTGACTTTGTCACCATGACGTAATCCCCGTTTTTTCGCATCATCAGGGTGCATCCAAACTAAATTATTCGGAAACGCACGATGAAGTTCTGGAACACGGCGAGTCATGGTGCCAGTATGCCAATGCTCCAACACCCGTCCGGTACAAAGCCATAAATCATATTCATTATCAGGACTTTCTGCTGGTGGCTCATAAGGGACACCTAATATAATCGCTTTTTTATCTGGATAGCCATAAAACGCCACGTCTTCATCCGCTTTCACATAAGGATCATAGCCCTCACGATAACGCCATAACGTTTCTTTGCCATCCACCACAGGCCAACGTAAACCTCGAACTTGATGATAGGTGTCAAAGTTGGCTAAGTCATGACCATGACCACGTCCAAAACCCGCATATTCTTCAAACAATCCTTTTTGTAAGTAGAAACCGAATCTATCCGCTTCATCATTGAGATAACCGGGAATATCTTTTGGTATGTCGAATTTATTGACTTCACCATTTAAATACAATACTTCATACAGGGTTTTGCCACGATACTCCGGCATTTGGGCTAATAGTTCTTCGCTCCACACTTCATCGGTTTTAAAATATTTGGAGAATTCCACAATTTGCCATAGATCGGATTTAGATTCTCCCGGTCCTTTTACCTGTTGATACCAAAATTGGGTACGGCGTTCCGCATTGCCGTAAGCACCTTCTTTTTCCACCCACATACAGGTTGGTAAAATTAAATCTGCCGCTACCGCAGACACCGATGGATAAGGATCGGACACCACAATAAAGTTTTCAGGATTACGCCAACCCGGGAAAATTTCATCATTAATATTGGGACCACCTTGCATGTTGTTAGTGCAAAGTTGCCATAGGAAATTGAGTTTACCGTCTTTCAGCATACGACTTTGCATGACGGCTGAATAGCCCAGTTTAGTCGGAATGGTACCTTTCGGTAATTTCCAAATTTTTTCTGCAATTTCAACATGTTTTGGATTGGTAACGACCATATCTGCTGGCAAACGGTGGATGAAAGTACCTACTTCACGAGCCGTGCCACAGGCGGACGGTTGACCTGTTAAGGAAAACGGTCCACAACCGGGTTTCGAGATTTTGCCGGTTAATAAATGCACGTTATAAATCATATGGTTGACCCACACGCCACGCACATGTTGGTTAAAGCCCATGGTCCAAAATGACACCATGTTCTGTTCAGGATCCGCATACATTTTGGCAAGCGTTTCAAGTTGATCTTTTGGTACACCTGAGATTTCGTGTGCTTTTTCTAAGGTATAAGGAGCAACGATTTGCTTAAATTCATCAAAAGAAGAATCGTGCATTTTCCCCGCACTTTTTGCATTTTGAGCGGCTTGTTGTAACGGGTGTTCTGGGCGTAAGCCATAGCCAATATCCGTTTCCCCCCGTTTAAATTTAGTATGTTTATTAACAAAATCCCAATTCACTTTGTCATGTTGAATAATGTAATTGGCGATATAATTCAAAATCGCCAAGTCAGAGTGCGGTGTAAAAATAATTGGAATATCGGCTAATTCAAAAGAACGGTGTTCATAAGTCGAAAGTACCGCCACTTTGACATTTTCATTGGATAAACGGCGATCAGAAATACGGCTCCATAAAATCGGGTGCATTTCTGCCATATTCGATCCCCACAGCACAAAAGCATCGGTTTTTTCAATATCGTTATAACAGCCCATCGGCTCGTCCATACCAAAAGTCCGCATAAAGGCGACGGCGGCCGATGCCATACAGTGACGTGCATTGGGGTCAATGGTATTAGAACGTAAGCCCGCTTTCCATAATTTTACTTTGGCATAGCCTTCAAAAATGGTGGTTTGTCCTGATGAAAACATACCCACGGAATTCGGTTCTTTTTTCTTCAGGATCTGTTTGATTTTTTCCGCCATCACGGTGAATGCTTGATCCCAAGACACTGGGGTGAAATCCCCTTCTTTGTGGAATTTACCGTCTTTCATGCGTAATAAGGGGGTTTGTACACGGTCTGCACCGTACATAATTTTGGTCAGGAAATAACCTTTAATACAGTTCAAGCCACGGTTGACTTCCGCATCAGGATCGCCCTGTGTTGCGACTACGCGCCCATCTTTGGTGCCGACCAACACACTACAGCCAGTACCACAAAAACGGCAAGGGGCTTTATCCCATTTAATTCCCGTATCATCGGCATATACATTTGTCACAGGAATGGCCATTCCCGCCGCGGTGGCGGCTGCCAGCGCGGCATTCGCTTTCATAAAATCTCTACGATTGAGTTCCATAGTCTTGTCCCACGTTTTGCTATGTTTTTAATAAAAAATAATCAGTTAAAAAGTTATTGCTCATCAAGATAATTGGCAATCAGAGAGACCACAATTACGCCATTAATCTCTTTTACTTCATCTATACGATCCGCTAAGGTTAATTGACGATCGCTCTCAATCGTCACCACTAACTTGCCTTCTTCCCGTTTTTCAGCGTGAATTTCTGTATGTGGAATCGTCAATATGTCAGCTTTCACCTGTTCTAATTTTGTCGGTTTCGCTTGCACCACAAGGCTGCACACATACCAATTTTCACTTGGGTTTAGATTATCCATTTTTTCTTATGCTATATTTAAAATATGAATGGCTTGTGTCGGACAAACTGCTAAACAAGCCCCACAACCATTACAACTTTCTAATGCTAAAATTAATTCCACAATGCCACCGAGTTTTGGGCGAAAACGAATAGCTCGGCTGTCGCAACTGTCGCCACAGGAACGACATTCAATGTTGTGAGTTAATAAACAGTTATGTTGTATTTCAACTTTATGTAACCAAGGAGTTTCATCAGTTGCACGAAAGACATCTTCCGGACAACTTTCCATACAGTGTTGGCAAAAGGTACATTCGCCACGTGCAAAATCAATTTCAGGAAAACCGCCTTTGCCTTTGATGATAATCTGCGTTTCACAAGCTGTGATACATTTATCGCACACCGTACATTTTTCCACAAATTCATTCAAATTCGCCCAAGGTGGGCGGATTGCTTGATAACCTTGCACTTTCTCCTGTTCTGTTTTCAGACTATGCAAAAATCGTCCCTGTAAAAATGCACGGCGTGGTAAAGACGGTTGGCTGTGTTGCAAAAAAATCTCTTTATATACTTAGTTTAAATAGTGATTAATTATGAAGCGTTTTAGAGAAATTTATTATTACCCTAAGGGGGTATTTATGGGTGATTTTGGAATTTTTATTGATTAGGATCAAAAAAAGTGAATAAATAATAAAACCGTCTGAATAAGACAGACGGTTTGACAGAAAAGTGCGGTGATAAAATGGCTATTTTTAACGTTTCGGTAAATAACGAGTTGGATCCACAGATTTACCTTTATAGCGAATTTCAAAGTGAAGTTTTACACTATTGGTACCCGAACTTCCCATTTTGGCAATCTGTTGCCCCGCTTTAACTTGCTGTTGGTCGCTGACAGAAATGCTGTCATTATGTGCATAAGCACTTAAGAAATCATCATTATGTTTAATAATAATTAAGTTACCATAACCACGTAATGCATTACCCGCATAAACCACACGTCCAGCAGCGGCGGCATAAACAGCTTGACCTTTTGAACCGCTAATATCCACCCCTTTATTGCCACCGTCAGAATTTGAGAACCCTTGTACCACTTTACCAGAGGTTGGCCATTGCCAAGTAATATTAGATTGTGGTGTGGTTGAATAACTACTACTTGAGCTTGATACCGCGGTGGCAGTGACAGTTCCCGCCGTGGCAGCACCAGAAACGACACCCGTCGTAGTGGTTGTCGTGATAGGTGAACTGGTTGTTGTGGTGGCTTTAATTGGCCCCGCTACTGCTTGTTCTGCCGAACCTGCAGTGGCTTTGATAGGACCAGTTACTGTACCGTCAGAACCATATTGTGTTCCATTGGCAGCCGCAGTATAAGTTACTGCGGGTTGTGTGGTGACGCTCACTTCTTTACATTCTTGTTTAGTTTCTGTTGTGGTGATGGTCGTTGAACCATTAGATGTTTTTAAGGTTTGTCCAATGCTTAATTTATAGGGTTCACTCATCCCATTTAGACTAGCCAGTTCTTTGACATCAATCCCCGCAATATAAGCAATTAAGAACATCGTATCGCCTTTTCTCACCGTATAGCTAGTCCCTTTATAGAAACCTTTGTCGATTTTGCTGTAATCAGGCGCATTTGTTTGACTATTACGTGGAATTTCTACGCTTTGACTTTGGTTACTTGCAGCCGGTTTAGTCACCTGTACTTGCACGGGTTGACACACGGTTTTGGTGGTTGTTACTGGCTGTGTAGATTGTTGTTGCACTTGTTGTAGGGATGGTGCAGTATTTGTTGTCGCCACAGCAGTGGTATTTACCGTATTGGCATAAGTCCCCGCTTGATTTGCCACGCTTTGGGTGACTACTTGATCGTTCATACCAACTGGCATATTACTTGGTTGAACCTGTGGTTCCCAAGTGCTATTGGTACTGGTTTCGACGGGTTGCATAATACCCGGAGTTAGTGAACTATCCGCACTTACAACTGGGGCGTGATTAGAACCTGAACAAGCGGTTAATACGAAAGCAGTTAAAGGGAGTAATAAAAATGTTTTGTTCATAGTCAAATCTCTTAATTATTTCATGTTTGATGGCATTTGGCTGGGTTGAATCTCGGGTATAAAACCGCCTCCTTCTACAGCGCCAGTTCCGGCTACTGGTTGCATAATGCCGTTTGGTAATTCATTTGGATCTTTGGGTTGTACGGATTGTGAAGAACAAGCCACGACACAACAGATTATTGCTAATCCAAAAATAAATTTTTTTATCATATTATTTATCTCAAAATTAAATAAGCAATAACAGCAAGGACGACGACGGACCAACCGATTAACTCAATAGATTTACGTAATTTTGCCGCGAATTTCTCACCGCCCCATGCGGCTAGTTTGGCGACTAATACAAAACGTGCTAAGCGAGAAATAAAAGCGGTTGCGACAAAAGGTAAAAATACCATCAGCATGACACCTGCCGCAATAGTAAAAATTTTATAAGGAATCGGTGAAAATCCAGCGACAAACACCACCAAAATCCCCCATTTTTCAAACCACGAAATAGCCGTGTCCCAATAAGGTTGATAGCCTAATTTGATAATATATCCTTGTACAAAGTCAAAGGCATAATAGCCTAAGCCATAACCAATCATACCGCCCATGACCGACGCAAGTGCGGTGTAGAATGCTAATTTTAATGCATCCTTTGGTTTTGACATAGACATCGGAATCAGCATAACATCTGGCGGAACGGGAAAGAAAATGGCTTCAATAAAGCTCACCAAACAAAGCCAAAATACCGCAAAACGATGTCTTGACCATTGCATGGTTTTATCATACATTGCACCGAAAATGTTCAAATTTATATCCTGTTTTTATGCGATAAGCAAAGTTGTTATTATTCCTTGTCTAACCAGTTTTGTAAAGCAACGATTGAATGATGTGCGGTCAAATCTGGTTGAATAGGGGTAATCGCCACATAGCCATTTTGTAGCGCATAAAAATCAGTCCCGTTCCCTGCTTCATCCGGCAACCCTGCCGGGCCGATCCAATAAATCACTTCATTACGTGGATCTTGCTGTTTAATAATTTCTGCCGCAGAAGCACGATGTCCCAGCCGACAAACTTGTAATCCTTTGATTTCATTATAAGGCAAATCAGGTACATTAATATTAATCATTTCACGCCTGCTTAATAATTCTCCATGTAAGCGTGGCACGAGATCACAGACCACTTTTGCTGCTGTTTCATAATGTTGACGACCATCTAAAGATACGGCTACCGCCGGCAAGCCCAAATGGCGACCTTCCATTGCCGCTGCCACCGTACCAGAATAAAGTGTATCATCACCTAAATTTGCCCCCGCATTAATGCCCGATACCACTAAATCAATTTTACCGGATAAAAAGCCGTTCAAAGCAAGATGCACGCAATCTGCCGGTGTGCCATTAATGCAGTAATCACCATTGTCTAATTTACGTGGACGTAACGGTTCAACCAAGGTTAATGAGTTTGACGCGGCACTGCGATTGCGGTCAGGCGCAACCACAATCACATTAGCGAAGCGACGTAAATACGCCGCTAAAATTTGAATCCCTTCGGCATGATAACCGTCATCATTGGATAATAAAATATTCATGCTGCTTTCCTATTTTTGTTCTTTAATTAATACTAATTCTCTAACCAAAGCGGTGGCATAACTGCCAGCCGGTAAATAAAAAGCGAGTTTTAACCCGCTATCCACAAATTGCCAAGAAAAATTTTGTGGTTGCATTAATAACGGTCTGCGTGCCGGTTTTAAGTGTTCTTGTTGCATTAATTTTTGTAATGCTAGATGTTCTGCTACCACTGTATTTTCTAGTTCACAAGCTGATTGTATAGTTTCACCAATTAATGGTGCTGTCAGCGAAATATCCCGATTTTCTAACCGCACTTGTAAGGCAGCTAAGTCTTCTTTTTCATCTGCGACAAACCAACTATGTGAACCGCTTAACTGCACAATGTCTTGTGCTAAAATTTGGTTAGCTAACCCCATTTCAATCCGTTTTGATACCACGAGATTAAAGATTTCACTGCGAGCAGCGGATAAATAAAAACTACGTTTTTTACGATCTCTAACCTGAATTTCACCTTTTGCCCAAGCCATGGCTTGAGTCAAATTATGACCGTCTCGTCCGAAACGTTGTTCCATAAAATAATTAGGAAAGCCAACATTCTGCAAATTTTTTAACCGCACTTTTAATGCATCGGTTTCCGCCACATCACGCAATAAAAGCTCAAAATCATTACCGTCTAAACTACCGATACGAATTTTGCGATTATGGCGCGTGACATCAAGGATTTCCACACCATCTAATTGAAACTGGTTAAAATCAGGGGTAGGCTTGCCGGGGAGTTGAATACTGAACCATTGTTCTGTCACGGCGTGGCGATCTTTCAAGCCTGCATAACTTATTTGACGGGCCGGTACACCACAAAACGCCGCCAACTTTTCGCCCACAAAAAGGGTGTTAGCATTGATTTTGCGAACCTTGACCGCCACAAATTCGCCGTCCCCCGACATTTCATAACCTAACCGTTCTTTTACCACAAAATCGGCACATTCTGCCTTTAAAAGTGCGGTTTGTTCTGGTTGAGTTTGTAAATAGGCTAAATCTAGCATTAGGCTTTTACCAACAATGCAACGGCTTCAGTGGCAATACCTTCGCCACGTCCAGTAAATCCCAGTTTTTCGGTGGTAGTGGCTTTGACATTCACTTGCTCAAGATTACATTGTAAGTCCGTGGCAATTACTTCTCGCATCGCATCAATATATGGACGCATTTTCGGTGCTTGAGCGATAATGGTGACATCTACATTACCGATTTTATACCCTTTTTGTTGTACCTGAGCAAAGGCCTCACGCAACAAAATGCGGCTATCAATATCTTTAAATTGCATATCGGTATCGGGAAATAATTTGCCAATATCTCCCAATGTCACCGCCCCAAGTAAAGCATCGGTTAAGGCATGCAATGCCACATCGCCATCACTGTGAGCGATAAATCCTGTATGATAAGGCACTTCAACACCGCCAATAATTAACCGACGATCTTGTCCAAAAGCATGTACATCAAAGCCATGTCCGATTCGGATCATAATGTTTCCTTGTTGTTTTGTTGAGATAAGTAAAATGCTGCCAACGCCAAATCTTCTGGGCGGGTCACTTTGATATTATCGGTTCGACCTGAAACTAAGTGCGGTTGAAATCCGGCGAGTTCCATCGCAGATGCTTCATCAGTAATTGCCAGTCCTTGTTGTAACGCTGTTTGTAAAGCATCTCGCAATAAATCCACAGGGAAAAACTGCGGGGTTTGTGCGAGCCAAATATGATTTCGATCTTCGGTTTGTTGAATTTGTTGATTTCCTGTGGCTCGTTTAATGGTATCAATAGCGGGTGTCGCCAAAATGGCACCGTTAGGATCTTGAATCGCGAATAATTTATTGATATCAGCATGAGTTAGGCAAGGACGAGCGGCATCATGCACCAATACCCAAGTATTGTCACCGGGTTGAATGTGTTTTAGACCATTGAGTACACTATCGGCTCTTGTTTTCCCACCGTGAATGACACAAATTGTTGGGTGATTTAAAAACGAGAAATCCTTTAAATAAGGATCATTGGGTGCCACCGCTAAAATAATTTGCTCAATATTTGCTGGGTGGGTTAGTAACACATTCAAACTATGCTCTAAAATGGTTTTACCTTGAATTTGCAAATATTGTTTCGGTTTATCTGCTTGCATACGAGATCCCACGCCAGCTGCCGGTATTACGGCGACAATTCGACGATGAGCAACGGGAAAAAGTGCGGTGTTTTTTGGGGGATTTTTTGTCATCAATAAACCTTATTTATTCTCTTTCACAATTCGATAAAAGGTTTCGTTGGGTTTCACCATTTCATATTGTAATCTTGCGCGTTCCTGAATTGCATTCACCCCATCTTTTAGATCTTTGATTTCCGCATAAATAAGCTGATTACGTTGCGAAAGTTTAGCATTTTCTTCTTTTTTCAGTGCAATTTCATCTGATGTTTGTTGATAATCAAGATAGCCATTTTTACCAAACCAAAAATCGTATTGAAATAACAGTAGTACCGCGCTAAGTAGGATAATTAATACTCGCATAATATTTAATTTAAAGGATAAATTTATTCTTATAGTTTAGGGGAAAAATAGGGATAAAACAAACATAAAAGTGGCTTTTTTAGGGAATGTGGTGGAGATCATGAATTTTGTTCTTTTTGCTGGTTATATTGCAAACAAGCGGTATAATATGACAAGATTAGATTCAGTTAAGGAGATGCTATGTTAAAAAAACTATCATTGATGTTGGTATTGGCGTGTTTGTCTGCTTGCTCATCAGTGACATCTTATATTCCATTTATGGGAAGTGAGAAAAACGTGATTAATTTGGATAAAGATCAAGTTGATCAGAAATCCTATGCGGTGGCTTATTCTGCTACAGTGCAAACTTATAAAGGTTCGGTGAACGAGGCTTATGATGTCGATTCGTTTACTAGTGGGGTGAATGATTGGTATCTCGGACGAATTTTAGTCTCTATCGATCAGATTAAAGCAAAATTGGCTTCAGGCATTGATAGTAATGTACATGCTTATTATAGTGGCGTGGTGTTTGCAGCAGATTTGCAAAGTAATTTTAGCCGTTTAAGTGCGGATTGTTGGACGAAAATTGATCGTCTGAGTATGACACAAGGGATTTATGATGCGATGCGTGATTTGCAAAAAGATCGTGCCAAATCAGAAAATGATGAATACTTAAGCAAAGGTAGTGAAGAATTGCTAAGTATTTGTAGATAAAGTGATAGGTTAGGCTCTTTAGGGTCTAACCTTTTTTTTCAGAAGGAAAATTGCCGAATGTTTAATTTACCCGAAAATGCTATTCATCTCGCTCAAACAGCGGAGAATAAACAACAAGTCATTGAGATGGCAGCCGATGCGTTGAACAAAGCTGGCTTGATTGAAGCTGGTTATGTGCAAGGAATGCTAGCTCGTGAACAGCAAACATCTACTTTCTTAGGAAATGGGATTGCGATTCCACACGGTACACTAGATACTCGTTCTTTAGTCAAAGAAACGGGTGTAGTAGTGTTTCAATTTCCACAAGGTATTGAGTGGAGCGAAGGGAATATTGCCTATATCGTCATTGCGATTGCTGCTCGCTCTGATGAACACTTATCCTTATTACGTCAATTAACGCAAATTTTGGGCGATGAAGACACCGCTGCAAGATTAGCGAAAGAATCTGATGTCCGCCAGTTCCGTGCGTTATTATTAGGTGAAAGCCAAAATTTAGCGGTTTCTGCTGAAACGATTGTGCTTGATGTGGAAAGCGATAATCTGTTGACGTTAACAGCCATTAATGCCGGTAAATTAGAAAGCCAAGGTGCGGTGGAAAAATCCTTTGTTTCTGATGTGATTAGCTCACCGGCGTTGCCGTTGGGGCAAGGTTTATGGTTGACAGATAGTGCGGTGGGTAATCTAAAAAATGGATTAGCATTGAGCCGAGCAAAAAATAATGCATTCGCTGTGGTCACTGTTTCTCGTAAAGATGATGGCGTAAATAATGTGTTAGCTCGCTTGCTTGAACCACAAGTACAACAATGTTTGTTGCAAGGTTCTGTCACGCAAATAGTCTCAGCATTAAACGGGGAAGCTATAGAGGTTAATACACCAGCATCATCAATGCAAACCACTAGTAAACAAGAAGTGGAAGGAATTTTCACGATTAAAAATGAACATGGCGTACATGCTCGCCCTGGAGCTGTGTTAGTCAATGAAGTGAAAAAATATAATGCGACTGTGCTAGTGCAAAACTTAGATCGCGGTGGTGCGTTAGTGAGTGCCAAAAGTGCGATGAAAATTGTGTCTTTAGGCGCAGTCAAAGGGCATCGTTTACGTTTTGTGGCGACTGGTGAACAGGCTCAACAAGCTATTGATGGCATAGGTGCTGCCATTGCTGCTGGACTAGGGGAGTAATGATGACAAAAAAAATAGCAACGATTACGCTCAATACGGCCTATGATTTAGTTGGGCGTTTGGCTCGTATTGAACTGGGTGAAGTCAACCAAGTGGAAACCCTCGGGCTATTCCCAGCTGGTAAGGGCATTAATGTCGCCAAAGTACTCAATGATTTAGGCGTGAAAGTCGCCGTAGGCGGTTTTTTAGGCGAAGATAATGTAGGCGATTTTGAGCATTTATTTGATGCCTTAGGTTTAGAAGATCGCTTCCAGCGTATTGCGGGTAAAACACGGATTAATGTAAAAATTACTGAAACCGAAGCGGATGTAACCGACCTGAATTTCTTAGGCTATCAAGTGCAACCGCAAGATTGGCAAACCTTTGTGATTTCATCATTAGATTATTGCCGACAGTTTGACATTGTGGCGGTATGTGGCAGTTTGCCACGTGGTGTGAGTCCGGAACAATTTTCTGATTGGCTAAGCAAGTTAGCTCAGGTAGGCGTGAAAGTTGTGTTGGATAGTTCTAATGAGGCTTTAACTGCCGGCTTAAAAGCGAATCCGTGGTTAGTCAAACCGAACCATCGTGAATTAGAAGCTTGGATCGGGCATTCGTTAAATTCTGTTGATGAAATTATTCAAGCCGCTCAAAAATTACAAACTCAAGGCATCACCAATGTAGTGATTTCCATGGGTTCAAAGGGGTCTGTTTGGTTAAGTGAGCAAGGTATTGTACGGGCGGAACCGCCACGTTGTGAAAATGTGGTGAGTACGGTGGGGGCAGGAGATTCCATGGTGGCAGGATTAATTTATGGTGCGGTGAACCAGCTTTCACAAGCTGATACTTTGGCATTTGCTAGTGCAGTATCTGCTTTCGCTGTATCGCAAAGTAACGTGGGCGTGAGTGATCCAACATTGCTCGATCCTATTTTGCAACAAGTTAAAATCACGGTTATTAAAGGATAAGTTATGCGTATTTTTATTACATTTTCTGACAACGTTGGTCAAGCGAAAGCGTTTTTAATTCGCCAACGTTTAACTCAAGTGGCTCAAGCAAAAGGCGTTGAGTTAGTGGAGCTTGCTGAGCAAGCTGATATGGCATTAGTGGTTGGCAAAACGTTACCAAATTTAACCGCACTTTCAGGTAAAAAAGTGGCGTTAGTGGATTTAGAAACCGCTTTTCAATCCTCAGAATCAGCCTTAGAACAGGCACAAAATAGTGCAGTGGATTATGTCGCACCAGTACAAACTGCGATGCAAAATGGAGCAATTTCTGGACGTAATATCGTGGCGGTTACTGCCTGTCCAACCGGCGTGGCACATACCTTTATGTCTGCCGAAGCCATTGAAGCCTATGGTAAAAAAATGGGGTGGAATGTGCGAGTGGAAACTCGAGGTCAAGTTGGGGCAGGCACGCCGATTACCGATGAAGAACTGGCGCAAGCCGATTTAGTGTTTGTGGCGGCGGATATTGATGTGAACTTGGATAAATTTCAAGGCAAGCCGATGTATCGGACTTCCACAGGGTTAGCCTTGAAGAAAACTGCACAGGAATTTGAAAAAGCCTTTGTGGAGGCCAAAGTATATCAACCTCAACTTGGTGATAAAACAGAAAGCGGTAAAGCGGAACGCAAGGGGGTGTATAAACACTTGATGACAGGTGTGTCGCATATGTTGCCGATTGTCGTCGCAGGTGGTTTATTGATTGCTATTGCTTTTGCCCTTGGTGGTATTTATGTAGGTAATGAAGAAAATGTAGGTACCTTTGGTCACGATATGATGACATTGGGTGGTGCGGCATTTGGCTTGATGATTGCCGTGTTCGCCGGTTATGTGGCATATTCCATTGCCGACCGTCCCGGATTGGCAGTCGGTTTAGTCGGTGGTTCGCTTGCTGCCAGTGCCGGTGCTGGGATTCTAGGTGGAATTATCGCTGGTTTCCTTGCTGGTTATGTGGTGAAAGGGTTAAATCAATTTATCAAATTACCGGCCAGCATGAGTGCGTTAAAACCGATTTTAATTTTGCCTTTATTTGGTACCGCTATTGTGGGTTGGTTGCTTATTCATTATTTAAATCCACCAGTGGCTTTTGCCATGAAATGGTTAGAAAGTTGGTTAGCCGGTTTAGGTTCAACTAATGCCATTTTATTTGGTGCTTTGCTCGGCGGTATGATGTGTATTGATATGGGTGGCCCAGTCAATAAAGCGGCTTATGTGTTTGGTACAGGCTTGATTACATCAGGCATTACGACACCAATGGCGGCCGTGATGGCAGCGGGTATGGTGCCACCAATCGGAATGGCAATTGCGACGTGGATTGCTCGCAGTAAATTTGACGACGCTCAACGCAACGCAGGTAATGCTGGTTTTGTGTTAGGACTTTGTTTTATTTCGGAAGGGGCATTGCCATTTGTGGCGGCTGACCCATTACGTGTGATTTTATCAAGCGTACTCGGTGGGGCGACAGCGGGGGCAATTTCAATGAGCTTAAATATCAGCTTACCTGCACCGCACGGTGGGGTATTTGTCGTGCCGTTGGTCTCACAACCATTGATGTATTTATGTGCAATTGCAGTCGGTTCATTAGTGACAGGTGTGTTGTATTCTGTGATTAAGCCGAAACTTGTGAAATAATGACCGCAGTTTGAAATAACATATTTTTAACAGAACCCTTGTATTTACAAGGGTTTTTTACTGTTACTGAGTGGAAAAGGTTGATCCTTAAGCCGTTTAGTATTAAAGTAAAGTCAATTTTTAATGATTCAATATAGGAATAACCATGAAATCAGATAAACCCATTGAATGTGTCGGTTGTAACACTTTTGACGTTGGTTCAATTATTGATAATAGTGAACGCTCAACGCAATTTGATAAAATCTATCCAACACAAGTCGAAGCAGAAAAAGCACTCGAAAAATTAGTGCAAAAAGCACGTGACACGGAAAGTGAAGATGAGCCTTGCCAAATTGAAAGCAATATTTCACCCGTGGATGGTGGATTCCAATTAACCGCCAATTTTGCTTTTAGTTGTCAAGCGGAAGTCGTGATCTTTCAATTAGGGACAAGAGCGATCTAATTTCCCTGTTGTGCTTGGCTAAAGTGCGGTGAAAAATAATAATATTTTCACCGCGGTTTGTTCTTTTTATATTTCTAAAATAGAGTCATCCATCCATAATTCTTCTAAATATTCGGTAAAACGTTCTTTTTCATCAGAATCTCTAAAGCCTGAAATATCCGCTCCCGCGGAACTGGAAAAACGGATACGTACATTTACATCTGCAAATTTTTCTGCGATACGTTTAGGTAAAACCTGTTGTAAACGTTCGATTAATGCCATTTGGTATTCAAGTTTTTTATTGTCTCGTTCTTTGACGAAACGAATGTCGAGCTGTTTCATAGTGTTTCCTTATATAGTTTATTTGTTTTTATATACAGCTATAATAACTGAAATAAATATCAGTGTAAATATTATCAGTCTAAGTTTTAGAAATAATTTTCTAAACGGGTTTTTCGTTGAATTTTATGGATGCGTCGGTTAATTCTTGACAGGGATCTTTTTCGGGATTAGAATTTACCGTCTATTTCCCAATGGGCAAACCTAAGGGGAATAGCATTTAACTAAACATATTCATTTTGAATTTAATTAAACTGGAGCTTATTAATGGCAACTATCAACCAGCTAGTACGCAAACCGCGTGTGAAAAAGGTTGTTAAAAGTAATGTACCAGCACTAGAAGCTTGTCCACAAAAACGTGGCGTTTGTACTCGTGTGTACACTACTACACCTAAAAAACCGAACTCAGCATTACGTAAAGTATGCCGTATTCGTTTAACTAATGGTTACGAAGTAACTTCTTATATCGGCGGTGAAGGTCATAACCTTCAAGAACACAGTGTTGTGTTAATCCGTGGTGGTCGTGTTAAAGATTTACCAGGTGTGCGTTATCACACTGTACGCGGTGCATTAGACTGCGCTGGCGTAAAAGATCGTAAACAAGGTCGTTCTAAATACGGCGTTAAGCGTCCTAAAGCTTAATGGTTCTCCGTTAAGTAAGGCCAAACGTCTAAATTAATTATTTAAACCATAAACTCCAGTCAAGATGCGAAAGCTGTAAACAGTCGCAAAAGATGAGTTTTGGGTATCCTGAAGAAAAACAACGGAGAAATTGCAATGCCACGTCGTCGTCGTATTGAACCGCGCAAAATTCTACCAGATCCGAAATTCGGTTCAGAATTACTTGCGAAATTTATTAATGTATTAATGGTAGATGGTAAAAAATCTATCGCAGAATCTATCGTTTATGATGCGTTAGAAACTTTAGCACAACGCACTGAAAAAGATGCGTTGGAAGCCTTTGAAGTCGCATTAGAAAACGTACGCCCAACCGTGGAAGTAAAATCACGCCGTGTGGGTGGTTCTACTTACCAAGTACCAGTAGAAGTTCGTCCAACTCGTCGTAACGCTTTAGGTATGCGTTGGATCGTTGAAGCAGCACGTAAACGTGGTGATAAATCCATGGCATTACGTTTAGCCAACGAACTTTCTGATGCGGCTGATAACAAAGGTTCAGCCGTGAAAAAACGTGAAGATGTTCATCGTATGGCTGAAGCAAACAAAGCGTTTGCTCACTATCGTTGGTAATCAAATCACGATTTTGATTCAAGGCTTTATCGGCAATTTACTCACGGGTAAATTCGATAGAGCCTTACCCATATAAAGAATTTAATAGAAAACCAAAACAAGGTAATAATAATGGCTCGTACAACCCCTATATCACTTTACCGTAATATCGGTATCAGTGCGCACATCGATGCGGGTAAAACAACTACTACTGAGCGTATTTTGTTCTATACTGGTGTAAGTCACAAAATCGGTGAAGTACACGATGGTGCCGCTACAATGGACTGGATGGAACAAGAACAAGAGCGTGGTATCACCATCACTTCTGCGGCAACTACCGCATTCTGGTCTGGTATGTCACAACAATATCCACAACACCGTATCAACGTAATCGACACTCCGGGACACGTTGACTTCACTATCGAAGTAGAACGTTCAATGCGTGTACTTGATGGTGCGGTAATGGTGTACTGTGCGGTAGGTGGTGTTCAACCACAATCTGAAACCGTATGGCGTCAAGCTAACAAATATAAAGTACCACGTATTGCGTTCGTCAACAAAATGGACCGTACTGGTGCAAACTTCCTACGCGTAGTTGAACAAATCAAAACTCGCTTAGGCGGTAATGCTGTTCCTTTACAACTTCCAATCGGTGCAGAAGATAACTTCACCGGTGTGGTTGACTTGTTAAAAATGAAGGCGATCAACTGGAATGAAGCTGACCAAGGTATGACATTTACCTATGAAGATATTCCTGCGGATATGGCGGATGCTTGTGAAGAATGGCATCAAAACCTTATCGAAGCCGCTGCAGAAGCTTCAGAAGAGTTAATGGAAAAATACTTAGGTGGTGAAGAATTAACTGAAGAAGAAATCAAAACCGGTTTACGTCAACGTGCTTTAGCTACTGAGATCATCTTAGTGACCTGTGGTTCTGCATTCAAAAACAAAGGTGTTCAAGCGATGCTTGATGCGGTGATTGATTACTTACCAGCACCAACCGATATCGAATCTATCAAAGGTATCAACCCAGATGAAACCGAAGGTGAGCGTCACGCAAGCGACGATGAACCGTTTGCAGCATTGGCATTCAAAATTGCGACTGACCCATTCGTGGGCAACTTAACCTTCTTCCGTGTTTACTCTGGTGTGGTTGAATCAGGTGCAACGATCTTAAACTCAGTGAAAGATAAACGTGAACGTTTTGGTCGTATCGTACAGATGCACGCGAACAAACGTGAAGAAATCAAAGAAGTACGTGCGGGCGATATCGCCGCAGCAATCGGCTTAAAAGAAGTAGGTACCGGTGATACCTTATGTGATATGAATAAACCAATTATTCTTGAACGTATGGAATTCCCAGAGCCAGTAATCTCTGTAGCGGTTGAACCAAAAACTAAAGCTGACCAAGAAAAAATGGGTCTTGCATTAGGTCGTTTAGCACAAGAAGACCCATCATTCCGTGTTCACACTGATGAAGAGTCTGGCGAAACTATCATTTCAGGTATGGGTGAGTTACACTTAGATATCATCGTTGACCGTATGCGTCGTGAGTTTAAAGTAGAAGCGAACATTGGTAAACCACAAGTATCTTATCGTGAAACCATCCGTACTCGTGTTAACGATGTGGAAGGTAAACACGCAAAACAATCTGGTGGTCGTGGTCAATATGGTCATGTTGTGATCGATATGTACCCATTAGATCCAGAAGGTCCAGGTTACGAATTCGTGAATGAAATCAAAGGTGGTGTAATCCCTGGTGAATACATTCCTGCGGTTGACAAAGGTATCCAAGAACAACTTAAATCAGGTCCATTAGCGGGTTACCCAGTAGTGGATTTAGGTGTTCGTTTACACTTCGGTTCATACCATGATGTTGACTCCTCTGAGTTAGCGTTTAAATTGGCTGCATCATTAGCATTTAAATCTGCATTTAACCGTGCAAACCCAGTGTTACTTGAGCCAATCATGAAAGTTGAAGTGGAAACTCCACCAGACTACGTGGGTGATGTAATCGGTGACTTAAGCCGTCGTCGTGCCATGGTGAACGGTCAAGAAGCCAACGAATTTGTGGTTAAAATCAATGCAGAAGTGCCATTATCCGAAATGTTCGGTTATGCCACTGACTTGCGTTCACAAACCCAAGGTCGTGCATCTTACTCAATGGAACCGTTAAAATATGCTGAAGCACCAAAAAATGTCGCAGAAGCAGTAATCGAATCTCGTCGTAAATAAAACTTTATTTAACAAAAACTCCCTAAAATTGCACCGCAGTTTTAGGGACTAACAAAAGGAAACTGAAAAGTGTCTAAAGAAAAATTTGAACGTACAAAACCGCACGTTAACGTGGGTACAATCGGCCACGTTGACCATGGTAAAACAACTTTAACAGCAGCCATCACAACCGTATTAGCAAAACACTACGGTGGTGCAGCACGTGCATTTGACCAAATCGACAATGCACCAGAAGAAAAAGCACGTGGTATCACCATCAACACCTCACACGTTGAATACGATACCCCAACTCGTCACTACGCACACGTTGACTGTCCGGGACACGCCGACTATGTAAAAAACATGATTACCGGTGCGGCACAAATGGACGGAGCTATCTTAGTCGTAGCAGCAACAGATGGTCCAATGCCACAAACTCGTGAACATATCTTATTGGGTCGCCAAGTAGGTGTACCATACATCATCGTATTCTTAAACAAATGCGATATGGTAGATGACGAAGAGTTATTAGAATTAGTGGAAATGGAAGTACGTGAATTACTTTCACAATACGATTTCCCAGGTGATGATACGCCAATCGTACGTGGTTCTGCCTTAAAAGCCTTAGAAGGCGAAGCAGAATGGGAAGAAAAAATCCTAGAATTAGCAAACCACTTAGATACTTACATTCCAGAACCTGAGCGTGCGATTGACCAACCGTTCTTATTACCAATCGAAGACGTATTCTCAATCTCTGGTCGTGGTACAGTAGTAACAGGTCGTGTAGAACGTGGAATTATCCGTACAGGTGATGAAGTAGAAATCGTAGGTATCAAAGATACAGCAAAAACAACCGTAACAGGTGTAGAAATGTTCCGTAAATTACTTGACGAAGGTCGTGCAGGTGAAAACATCGGTGCATTATTACGTGGTACAAAACGTGAAGAAATCGAACGTGGTCAAGTATTAGCGAAACCAGGTTCAATCACGCCACACACAGATTTCGAATCAGAAGTTTACGTATTATCAAAAGAAGAAGGTGGACGTCATACTCCATTCTTCAAAGGCTACCGTCCACAGTTCTACTTCCGTACAACTGACGTAACAGGTACTATCGAGTTACCTGAAGGCGTAGAAATGGTAATGCCAGGCGACAACATCAAAATGACTGTGAGCCTAATCCACCCAATCGCAATGGACCAAGGTTTACGCTTTGCGATTCGTGAAGGCGGACGTACAGTAGGTGCTGGCGTGGTAGCAAAAATTGTTAAATAATTAACGATTTAACGAATATATTTTAGGGGCGTATTGAATACGCCCTTTTTTTTGTCCCCCGTACTGGCGTACAGGGTTAAGCAGATAACGATGCTCTGCATCTTGTGTCGCCTAGCTATTCCTAACCTCGTACGCGCGTAACGGGGTCTATTATCCCCCTGCGTGACATACAGGGCAGGTGTTTTTTCTGTGAGAATATGCTATAATTTTCCCAATTTTTTATTCATTGAGAAACCTTATGACAGATAATATCCAACCAGAATCACAACAAGGCGAATACGGTGCCAGTAGCATTAAAGTATTAAAAGGCTTAGATGCCGTGCGGAAACGTCCGGGGATGTATATTGGCGATACAGATGACGGTACAGGGTTGCATCATATGGTGTTTGAAGTAGTGGATAATGCCATTGATGAGGCGTTAGCAGGGCATTGTAAAGATATTATTGTCACCATTCACGAAGATAATTCTGTTTCCGTGCAGGATGATGGACGTGGGATTCCTGTGGATATTCACCCTGAAGAAGGGGTGTCGGCGGCAGAAGTAATTATGACGGTGTTACACGCTGGTGGTAAATTTGATGATAATTCCTATAAAGTGTCGGGTGGTTTACATGGCGTTGGTGTGTCGGTGGTGAATGCCCTTTCTGATAAGTTATTGCTCACCATTCGCCGTCAAGGTCACGTTTATGAACAAACCTATCATTTAGGTGAACCTCAAGCCCCACTGGCGCAAATTGGCGATACCAGCAAAACAGGTACCACCGTACGTTTTTGGCCGAGTTCAACTATTTTTAGTAAAACCGTATTTGAATATGAGATTTTGAAAAAACGCTTGCGTGAATTGTCATTCTTAAATTCGGGCGTGTCGATTAAATTGTTTGATGAACGGGATGGTACGCAGGATCATTTTCATTATGATGGTGGCATTCAGGCTTTTGTGGAATATTTAAACCAAAATAAAACTCCGATTCATCCGAAACCGTTTTATTTCAGCATGGAAAAAGACGGTATTGGGGTGGAAATATCGTTACAATGGAATGACAGTTACAACGAAAATATTTACTGCTTTACCAACAATATTCCACAACGAGACGGTGGTACCCATTTAGCCGGTTTCCGTGGTGCATTGACTCGCACCTTAAATAGCTATATGGAAAAATCGGGCTTAAATAAAAAAGGCAAAAGCGAAAAAGATAAAGTGGAAACCTCCGGTGATGACGCACGTGAGGGGTTAGTAGCGATTGTATCGGTGAAAGTGCCAGATCCGAAGTTTTCTTCCCAAACCAAAGATAAATTGGTGTCGTCCGAAGTGAAAGGGGCGGTGGAATCCGCAATGAATGAGCGTTTGCAGGAATATTTAGAAGAAAACCCGAATGATGCGAAAATTATTGCCACCAAAATTGTGGATGCGGCTCGTGCCAGAGAAGCCGCTCGTAAAGCCCGTGAAATGACGAGACGTAAAGGCGTGTTGGATATTGCAGGTCTTCCAGGCAAACTGGCGGATTGTCAAGAACGTGATCCTGCGTTGTCTGAACTTTACCTTGTGGAGGGGGACTCCGCTGGCGGTTCGGCGAAACAAGGGCGTAACCGTAAAAATCAAGCGATTTTGCCGTTAAAAGGGAAAATTCTCAATGTAGAAAAAGCTCGCTTTGATAAAATGCTGTCTTCGCAAGAAGTGGGTACGCTTATTACCGCACTCGGCTGTGGCATTGGACGTGATGAATATAACCCTGACAAAATGCGTTACCACAAAGTGATTATTATGACCGATGCGGATGTGGACGGTTCGCATATTCGTACCTTGTTGTTGACTTTCTTCTATCGTCAAATGCCTGAAATTATTGAACGTGGTTTTGTTTATATTGCCCAACCGCCACTGTACAAAGTAAAAAAAGGCAAACAAGAACAATATATTAAAGATGAACCTGCAATGATTGAATATGAGTTGGCGATTGCGTTGGATGATGCGGCGTTATATGTCAACCCGAATGCTCCTGCTATGGCAGGCTTGCCATTGGAGCAGTTGGTGACGGAATATAACAATGTGAGCCAAATGATCACACGTTTACACCGCCGTTATCCAGAAGCCTTGTTGAAAGAATTGGTGTACTATCCAACCTTGACGAACGAGTTGATGAAAGATCAAAGTGCGGTGGAAAATTGGGCAAATTTATTGGTGGCGAGCTTAAAAGAGAAAGACTCGCACGGTAATCATTATTCCTATCAAGTCGCCTATAATCAAGAACGTCAGCTCAATGAAGTGCTATTGACGGTGCGTACACACGGCATTGACACCCATTACAGTCTTGACTATGCCTTTGCCAATGGCAATGAATATGCTCGCATTGTGAAATTAGGCAAACAATTAAACGGCTTATTAGAAGACGGTGCCTATATTACTCGTGGTGAACGCCGTTTAGATGTAAGCAGTTTTGAGCAAGCAATGGACTGGTTAGTGAAAGAATCTCGCCGTGGCTTGACCGTACAACGTTATAAAGGGTTAGGTGAAATGAACCCTGAGCAACTGTGGGAAACCACAATGGATCCTGAAGCACGCCACATGTTGCAAGTAACCATTAAAGATGCGGTGGAAGCGGATCAGTTGTTTACTACGTTGATGGGGGATGAAGTGGAACCGAGACGGGACTTTATTGAGAGTAATGCGTTAAGGGCGAATTTGGATATTTAATCCCGAGTACTCACATACTCGATTAGGATTGTAACGCAACGCCGTTACTCTAAGACACAGCGTGTCGTAATATGTTTAACCCTGTACGAGAGTGCAGGGTTTCTTAAAAGGAAAAAACTATGACCTCAATTGCTATCATCACTGGCTCAACACTCGGCGGTGCCGAATACGTCGCCGATCATCTCGCTGATTGCCTTGCACAACAAGATTTTGATGTTCAACTGGAAAATAACGCCAGCTTCGCCGATGTCGAAAGCCAAAAACTGTGGCTTATTGTCACCTCTACCCATGGAGCAGGTGAATTACCCGAAAATATCCAACCCTTTATCGAAGAAGTGAAACAACAGGATTTAACAGGCGTGCGTTTTGCCGTGGTGGGATTAGGCAATTCCGATTATGACACCTTCTGCTATGCGGTGGATACGGTTGAGCAAGTCTTGACGGCTCAAGGTGCGGTGCGAATTTGCGAAAGTTTACGCATTGATGTTTCACAAGTAGAAGATCAGGATCAAGCTGCAGAAGATTGGCTACCCACTATGCTAATATCCCTATAAGGTACCCCGATTGAGTTAATAAAATTTGACAGTTTCTTGGTTAGTGGTAGAATGCCACATCGCTTTTGATTTTGTATAAAACCTAAGCGAAGATAGCTATTTACAGATTATAATGATATTGTTAAATATTTGTTATTTGTAGATATGATTAATTTTTAATTTTCCTTGGAGCCTATTATGTCAGGTATTTTTCAACAAACTGAACCATCACGTCGTCGTTATGGTTTAGCAGTATTTGTCGGTATTATTGCAGGTATTATCTCTGCTTTCGTTAAATGGGGGGCTGAACATCCATTCCCACCACGTAGTCCATTTGATTTATTTACCGCAGCTTGTCCACAACCTGTATTAGACGCATTAAATTCTGGTGCGATTGCCATGAATGGTGCGTTAGACCAATGTTCACGTGCTTTCTTAAATCCACCACATGTTTTCTTACGTGATTACATTGGTATCGATCCAACAGAAGCGGCATTTACTTTCGCAGATCACGCATTTAACTGGATCGGTGTAACACACATGATTTTCTCATTAGTGTTTGCTATTGCTTACTGTGTAGTAGCAGAGCGTTTCCCTAAAGTGAAATTCTGGCAAGGTATCGGTGCAGGTATTATCGCAAATATTTGTGCTCATTACATTGCATTCCCTGCTTTGGGTTTAACGCCCCCAGTAGCCGAATGGCCATTATATGAACACATTTCTGAATTAGTCGGTCACATCTTCTGGTTCTGGACCATTGAGGTAATTCGTCGTGATTTACGTAACCGTATCACACACGAACCAGATGCCGAAGTACCATTAAGTCAAGGTCATCGTTAATTCTAACGAACAAATCAAAAGGAACCCGAACTAGCGTTCGGGTTTTTTGTTATGTAAAGGTTAGGCAAAGACGGTTAACACCGAAAGCGGATGGCGTTCGCCACTTAAATAATCTTGTAATGCTTGAATTACCAACGGATTACGTTCACATTGTCCATCTTGTTGAATATAATCATTAAATTCATCTAAAGTGAGCCATAAGCCCCTTGTAATATCACTATCCTGTGGCATAATTGATACGCATTCATCTAATTCTAAACAAAATACAAAACGCAAATAATCCGTTTGACTACGTGGAGCATGCCATTGGTAGATTTTCAATAAGGATTGCATGTCAGCTTTAATTCCGGTTTCTTCATACAGTTCACGGCTTGCTCCTTGCAATAAGGTTTCGTCTTTTTCTAAATGTCCTGCAGGTTGATTAAGGGTATGTTTACCATATTCGATTTCTTCTACAAATAAGAATTTGCCGTGGCAATGAACTACGCAAGCCATGGTGATATTGGGTTTGTGCATGGTTATTTTCCTGTAAATTTAAGTAATGCAAAAAGCTGTTGTTTTTCGTTTTTTGTTAATATCCGATATTCACCATTTGCTAGATTATCAAGATTTAATCCTGCTGTAGCATAACGAACTAAGCGTAAAGTTGGAAAACCAATATGTGCAGTCATTCGGCGAACTTGGCGGTTTTTTCCTTCGCTGATTTTAATTTCAAGCCAGCTTGTTGGAATAGATTTCCGTTCTCGAATCGGTGGATGGCGTAACCATAAATTTGGCTCAGAAATTAACCGCACTTTTGCTGGTTTAGTCATGCCATCTTTGAGCTCTACCCCTTGTTGTAACAGCGATAAATCTCGTTCATTGGGAATGCCTTCCACTTGTACCCAATAGGTTTTCTCAATTTTGAATTTAGGATCCGCAAGATGATGTTGCAATTCACCATTGTTGGTTAAAATCAACAACCCTTCACTATCTCGATCTAAACGTCCAGCTGGATACACATCGGGAATCGGAATAAAGTTTTTTAATGTTATTCTGTCGTTTTCATCGGTAAATTGGGTGAGAACATCATAGGGTTTATTAAATAAAATAATGGTAGTTTCAGCACAGGTGACTTTGCTTTTTGAGGCATTTATTTTTTTACCTTGAAAAGCAGTTTTTTTATGCTTATCTCTTGCAACAGGTTTCAAGTTCATATATGTTGTTAATAATTAAGATTCATAGATTCTATACTACCAATAAACACTGCAAAACATAAGGAAAAAGTATGCAATCGAAAGTCATTATTCCGCAAGGGGAAAAAATCCAATTAAATCAAGATGGGTCATTAAATATACCTAATCACCCAATTATTCCTTTTATTGAGGGAGATGGAATTGGTGTTGATGTGACCCCAGCCATGCAAACTGTAATTAATGCTGCTGTTGAAAAAGCCTACGGTGGCGAACGCAAAATTGTGTGGTGTGAAATTTATGCAGGTGGCAAAGCAAACCAAATTTATGGGGAAAATACTTGGTTGCCTGATGAAACCTTAGCGTTAATCAAAGAATATCATATTGCCATCAAAGGCCCCTTAATGACTCCCGTTGGTGGTGGCATTCGTTCTCTCAATGTCGCCATGCGACAAGGTTTAGATTTGTATAACTGTTTACGTCCAATTCGTTATTATGATGGCACACCAAGCCCCGTAAAACACCCTGAATTAGTGGATATGGTGATTTTCCGTGAAAATTCCGAAGATATTTATGCAGGTGTAGAATGGAAAGCCGGCTCACCTGAAGCGGATAAAGTCATTAAATTCCTACAAGATGAAATGGGGGTGAAGAAAATTCGCTTTAGCCAAGATTGTGGTATCGGTATTAAACCGGTTTCCAAACAAGGCACACAACGTTTAGTGCGTGCCGCATTGCAATATGTGATTGATAACGACCGTTGTTCGCTAACCTTAGTGCATAAAGGGAATATTATGAAATTCACGGAGGGAGCATTTAAAGATTGGGGTTATCAAGTGGCAAAAGAATTTGAGGCAGAACCGCTAGATGGTGGCGATTGGCACAAACTCATTAACCCTAAAACAGGGCGAGAAATTATTATTAAAGATTGTATTGCCGATGCATTTTTACAAGAAGCTTTATTACATCCTGCAGATTACGATGTAATTGCTACTTTAAATTTAAATGGTGACTATATTTCTGATGCCTTAGCTGCACAAGTCGGTGGTATTGGTATTTCACCGGGGGCCAATATCGGACAACAAGCCGCTATTTTTGAAGCAACTCACGGCACAGCCCCTAAAATTGCAGGGCAAAATAAAGGCAATCCCGGATCGCTGATTTTAAGTGGCGAAATGATGTTACGTCATTTAGGCTGGATTGAAGCCGCTGATTTAGTGGTAAATGCGGTTTCTAAAACCATTGCCAATAAAACCGTAACCTTTGATTTTGCCGAAATGTTAGATGGCGCCACTTTGCGTTCGACGTCGGAATTTGCGCAAGATATTGTGGGGAATATGTAAGGCATTAAGTGCGGTGAAAAATGGAAAAGTTTTGTTATCTTTTTTATTAAGGCTTAATGGATGAACAAAAGGATCGGCGGTACGCTGATCCTTTTCAATATCCATATTAATAAATCTGATTGTGCGGATCTGATATTGGTTTGGCTAACTGCGGTTTAAATTTGGCTAACAGATTGACTGCAGATTTCATTAATAAACTGGTATCCACCCCGACGGCAACAAATGTACAACCTAATTTTAGATAATGTTGTGCCAATTTTTCATCCGCAGATAAAATACCCGCCGCTTTACCTGATTTAACAATGACATCTATCGCTTGTTCAATTTGTTGTTGTACATCTGGGTGGACTGGATTGCCTAAATGACCAAGAGATGCACTTAAATCTGCTGGACCGATAAAGATGCCATCAACCCCATCTACTTCAGCAATAGCTTGCAGATTTTTTAGTCCTAGCGTATTTTCCACTTGAAGCAGTAAGCAAATTTCTTCATCAGCCTGTTGTAAATAATTAGGGATATTATTCCAACGGGAAGCCCTTGCTAAAGCACTACCCACACCACGAATACCCTTCGGTGGATAACGTACCGCCTGTACTAATATTTTTGCTTGTTCTACGGTTTCCACCATGGGAATTAATAGCGTTTGTGCCCCAATATCTAATAATTGTTTAATGACATGATCTTGCCCGATAGCGGGGCGGATAATTGGCGTGACAGGATAAGCCGCTAAAGTTTGTAATTGATGTAAAAGCGTGCGTAACTCATTAGGAGCATGTTCCGCATCTAATAATAACCAATCAAAACCAGCGTTGGCGACTATTTCACAGGCATAGCCATCTGCCAGTCCCACCCATAATCCAATCTGAGCCTGCTTTTGTGTTAATGCTTGTTTAAATTGATTTTTCAATAACATAAAATCTCCAGAGACAAAGGACCTGCATTATACAAATTGCATCGAAATACTGCCGAGCTGATGATAATCCACATGGAAAGTATCCCCACGACGGGCTGCTACAGGACGCGTGAAAGAACCGCTTAAAATAATTTCTCCGGCTTTTAAGGTAACACCATAAGGATGGAGTTTATTAGCAAGCCAAGCAACCCCTTTTACTGGGTTATTTAACACTGCAGTCGATACCCCCGATTCTTCTACGATACCATTGCGATATAAAACGGCCGGAATCCAGCGTAAGTCCATATCCATTGGTTTAATCACGCGTCCGCCTAATACCACGCCAGCATTGGCGGCGTTATCAGAAATGGTATCAAATACTTTGCGTGGCACTTTAGTTTGTTTATCGAATTGTTCAATACGTGCATCAATAATTTCTAATGCCGGCTGGATATAATCGGTGGCATTGAGGACATCAAAAATGGTACAGTTAGGCCCACTTAATTCCGATTTGAGCATAAAGGCGAGCTCAACCTCTACTCTTGGCACAATGAAACGATCGAAAGGAATTTCATCATTCTCTGCAAAAAACATATCATCTAATAATGCGCCGTAATCTGGCTCATTGATTTGTGAACTGTTTTGCATCGCTTTCGATGTTAAACCGATTTTATGTCCTTTTAAAACTCTGCCCTCTTTGATTTTGATTGCTACCCAAGCTTTTTGAATTTCGTAAGCATCTTCAATACTAATGTCAGGATATGCCAAAGATAACTGACTGATTTGATCTCTGGATTTTTCCGCTTCATTTAAACAATGGGCGGCTTGTTGGATAATTTCCGGTGATAACATAAATCCCCCTAGGATTTTTTAAATCGTAAATGTACATTATTTTTTTTGAAATTTAATATTGGATGAAGTTCTTCAATGTTGAAAGATAAGGCGAAGTAGCCTTGTTCAAATAACGGTTCGAAATAATCTGTTAACAAATCAAATACCTTTTGTGCAATGGGTTGTAACTCTTCTATCTTTCTTCCGGCACCAATTTTCAGGCTAATATGTACAAAAGCATCTTCTTCTTTTCCGTCTGCCATACGATAAACATCAACCCAATGTACTCGACTGCGAATTCCCCCAAGGGGGAACACGCCAGTAGATGCTAAGTAGTTATGTACTTGTGTAAACAAGGGTTGCCAATCAATTTTAGGACGTAGATTATCCGTAGCTTCAACGATAAAATGTGGCATAATTTCTCCTTAAGTTAAACGGGAAAAATGGCATTAATTTGTCCAGTTCCTGAACTTGGAAATAAATCTGTCAAAATTTCGACAGGTTTATCATATTTATCCCAACCCAACATCCCTAACAACATAACAGTATCGTGCATATTCCCTTCGCCACGGCAGAAATCAGCATATTCAGGTAACATTTTGCAGAATTCGGTAAAATTACCTTTTTTCCACATATCCACCACATGCAAATCAATTTGTCGCTCAAATTCTCGGGTATAACTGTTCATGCCTTCTTTAGCAAGGTGATCAGGAATAAAATAATGGGATAATGAGCCACTTGCTAGAACGGCTACTGTGCCATCATATTCTTTGATGGCATCAAGTACGGCTTCGCCAAGTTTACGGCTGTCTTCAAAGGAATGAGAAGTACAAAACGCCGAAATAGAGATCACTTTAAAGTGTTTATCTTGGTTCATATACCGCATAGGTACTAAGGTTCCATATTCCAGTTTTAAACTCTCAATTTCATGCGCCTGAGCCCGTACACCTTTGTCCACCGCATGTTTTACAATCAAATGACCTAATTCAGGATTGCCGTCATAATCAAATGTTATATCACGAATAAAATGCGGTAATTCATTACTGGTATAAACGCCACTGAAATGTGAACTACAGTTTATATGATAGGCACTATTCACTAACCAATGGGTATCAAATACGATAATCGTATCTACCCCAGCCTCACGGCAACGGCGACTGATTTCTTTATGTCCCTCGATGGCAGATGCGCGGCAACCATGGTTTTTACCTGGTAGTTCAGATAAATACATTGATGGAACATGTGTGATTTTAGCGGCTAAAGCAAGTTTCCCCATAATTTCTTCTCCTCTATATCATTATCATTGAGTTATTTTTCAATTCCCCAGCGTGGAATCGGGTGATCGTGCATTGAAATACAGACATTTTTAATTTCAGCAAAGACTTCAAAACTGTATTCTCCACCTTCTCGACCAATTCCCGATGCTTTAATACCCCCGAATGGTTGACGTAGATCACGTACATTTTGACTGTTGACAAAGACCATACCTGATTCGATGTTATTGGATAAGCGTAGTGCTTTGCCAATGTCTTTGGTCCAAATATAAGAAGCGAGACCATATTCCACATCATTGGCTAATTGCAGCGCTTCGGCTTCATCTTTAAATTTCATCAAACAAACCACAGGTCCAAAGATTTCTTCTTGGGCGATCCGCATTCGATTATCTACATCAGCAAACACGGTTGGTTGAATAAAGTTACCTTTTTGTAAATGAGCGGGTAAATGGGCTGGGCGTTCCAGACCGCCAGCTAATAAATTTGCGCCTTCTTCTTGACCAATACGAATATAGCCGGTGACTTTATCGTAATGTTGTTTGGTAATCATGGCTCCGACTTGCGTGTTGAAGTCTTGTGGGTCACCGACAATAAGACGTTTGGCTCGTGCAGCAAATTCTTTAACAAATTCATCGTAAACGCTTTCTTGAATAAAAATACGTGATCCCGCAGTGCAACGTTCACCATTTAAGGAAAAGATAGTGAATAACGCGGCATCTAAGGCGCGTTCAAGATCAGCATCATCAAAGATTAACACAGGGGACTTACCACCTAATTCCATCGAATATTTTTTCAAACCCGCATGTTTTAAAATATGTTTACCTGTCGCAGTACCACCCGTAAAGGACACGGCTCGTACATCTTGATGAGTGATTAATTCATGACCTGCGGTTTTGCCAAAACCTTGTACCACATTAAATACACCTTCAGGAATACCGGCTTCTAAAGCAAGACGACCAAGTTCGTTGGCGGTTAAGGGAGAAAGTTCAGACATTTTTAACACCGCAGTATTCCCCAATGCCAAACAAGGGGCTGTTTTCCACGTGGCGGTCATAAAAGGCACATTCCAAGGGGAAACTAAACCACAAACCCCGACAGGTTGGTATAGAGTATAATTGAGCATTTTTTCATCTACAGGATAGCTATGTCCATTCATTCTGGTACAGACTTCCGCAAAGAAATTAAAGTTATGTGATGCTCGTGGAATCAATACATTTTTAGTTTGATGAATAGGCAATCCTGTATCAAGGGTTTCTAACTCTGCGAGTTTGGCTACATTCTGATCAATTAAATCTCCTAATTTCCGCATTAATTTTGCTCTTTCTTTGGCAGGTGTTCTTGACCATTTAGGAAAAGCATCTTTAGCTGCTTTGACTGCCGCATCAATTTCTTTTTTACCGCCAGAAGCCACTTGGGTAATCACTTCTCCCGTGGCGGGGTTGATATTGTCAAAACATTCTGTACTTTCTACTTGTTTACCATTTATCCAATGTTTAATCATAATTTTTCTCCTTAATTTTCCCGTCGGTTATTTGGCAAAGAATGCCTGTTCACTAACGATGTAATTTGTTAATTTACCAATATGTTCAATTTCAATTTCTACGCAATCGCCTACTTTGACATCACTTAATCCTTTCGGTGTGCCCGTAGCGATCATATCTCCTGCTTGCAATGGGTGAATATGGGAAAGATATTCAATTAAATAAGCAATATCAAAAATCATGTCTTTTGTATTACCTTCCTGACGGAGTTCACCATTCACCCATGTTTTTAAATTTAAGTTCATGGGATCTGCTACATCCTTTTTATCTACAATCCAAGGTCCAACAGGAGTACAGCCCATACGGTTTTTAACGCGCAAATTGGGGCGGTAATAATTTTCCAAATAATCTCGCACGGCATAATCGTTACACAGGGTATAACCAGCCACATAATCCATCGCATTTTGTGCTTTAATATTTTTGGCGGTTTTGCCGATGACAGCAACGAGTTCACATTCATAATGCATATATTCAATGTTATCTGGTCGCCATGAAATATTTTTATGTCCGGTGTAGGTATGTGGCGTTTTAATAAATACCAGTGGTTTTTCTGGTGGTTTAAAATCCAGTTCTGATGCGTGATCGGCGTAATTCAAGCCAAGTGCATACATCACCCCACAAGCAGGGGGAAGCCAAGTTACGGCATCTGCTGGGATCCATTGATGGTCAGTATTTAATAATCCATTGTTTAATACTTCAACACTATGAATTTGATTTTGATAGAAAACTCTTGCATATTTAGCCATTCTTTCCCCCTATGCTGAAATTTGATTGTTAATCACGCCAAGTGATACAAAATCCACGGTGACATCATCATTTGCATTGGCGATGATAGGCATATCATCTGTGCCCGTTAATAAAATGTCACCCGCTTTGAAACTGATGAATTGGCTAACAACACTAATAAGTTGAGCAATTGAAAATGCCATATCGAGATGTCTATACGATTTTTTAGTGGTATTATTGACCTGCACATTAATTTCAATACGTTCTGGCTCGGTAATAGCATTTTTTAAAATACTTTGTCCTAACACACAAAAGCCCGGTTGACAGCGTCCCATAATATCTGGACGATAATAGTTGTCATTCGGTAAGGAATACAATACGACGGGTACAAAAGATCCTACATGTTGCATGGCTTGTTGCTCGCTAATTCTGGCAGTATCTTGATTGAAAACGACGCCTAAGTGCGGTTCAATTCTGAGTTGTTTTTGTGCTTTCGGTAAAACAACAGTCGCACCACTTTGATTATGTGTCGCTTCAGGTAAGACATAAATCACTGGGGTTTGAGGTAGCCCTTTATAAGGAGCCTGTTCAAACGTTTGTTGGTGACGTTTGAGTAAATTGATTGAATTTAATGCAATCACAAATACCGTTGGCTTGTTGGACGGTTGTAATTGGGTAATTTGTTTAGCTAAGGATATTGTCATAATTCTCTCCGTTAAAATAAATGTACTAACCAAAGGGCAATACTTGGCACACAAGCGACTAAACCGATGCGAAGTAAATCTGATGCAATGAAAGGTAACACCCATTTAGAGGTGGACAGTAACGGGGTGGTTGAATCCATTTTATTGATAATAAATAAATTCATCCCCACAGGAGGCGTGATTAAGCCAATTTCTACCACCATTAATGCGACAATACCAAACCAAATGGTTTTATCTTGTGGACTTAATCCGAAAAAATCTAACCCTAAAATAATCGGATAGAAAATAGGGATAGTGAGTAGAATCATGGCTAAAGAATCCATCACACAACCTAAGAAAAGATAGATAACCAATATACAAAACAAGACGAAAAGTGGCGCAAACTGTTGTTCTACTACCCATTGAGCAAGTTGAGCTGGCATTTGTGTCAGCGCAAGGGCGGAATTTAATAAATCTGCTCCAATTAATACCATAAAAATCATGGCGCTTGAGATCGCTGTCTGCAAAATACTGTTTATGACACCGCGCCAATTTAAACCACCGGAAAGCCATGAGATCACACCACAAGCAAGCGCACCAATGGATGCGGCTTCTGTTGGATTCGCCCAACCACCGTAAATACTGATAATCACGACAATAAAAACAATGAAAATCGGTAATACTTTAATCTGTGATTGCAAGGCTTTTAGAAAAGGTACTTTCTGGGAAGTTGGTCCGGCTTCTGGACGTAAACTGACTAAGATTTTAATCACCAGAATATAGCCTAATAAAGCCAATAACCCCGGTACAATAGCGGCCATAAACAGTTTGCCGATAGATTCTTGAGTTAACACCGCATAAATAATTAATGGCACAGACGGGGGAATTAAAATACCGAGCGTACCGCCCGCGGCAAGTGTGGCGGTACTCAATTTGCCAGAATAATGGTGTTTTTTTAATTCAGGAATAGCTACTTGTCCCATCGTCGCCGCGGTGGCTAAAGATGAACCGCAAATTGCCCCAAAGGCGGCACAACTTCCGACAGCCGACATTGCTAAACCGCCACGCCAATGACCAATAAAATGACTTGCTGCTTGGAATAATGCTTTTGACATTCCACCATGAGAAGCAAGTTGTCCCATCAGAATAAATAAAGGTACAACAGCTAAATCATAATTGGATAACCGTGCATAAGCTAAACCATTTAACGTGTACATTAGGGTATTTAAATCCCCTTGCCCTAAATAAGCATATAATCCGCAGGCAGCTAAAAACATGGCTATGCTGATATGAATACGCACTAATAATAATGTAAGCAAAATAACAAAGCCTACAATACCCATTTCTAAACCACTCATCATAAATTTACCCCCTTATTCTTTTGTACTTAAATGACAGCAGAACGTGTAAAAAGCACATAATCCCATTAAAGAAAAACTAAATAATAGGGCAATATTGGGAATCCAAGTCGGAAATGAAAGTAACGCACTGACTTCTTCATATTCTTTCAAACTTTCACTTTGTAAACCAATTCGCCAAGCCAATAAAAAGGCGACTAAACACAGTAATAAATCGGCTAATGCATCCATTTTGTGGCGCAATGAGGCAGGAAATTTGGCGGTGAAGAAATCTACTTTCAAATGTTCTGCCATAATGGTACAAAAAGGAAGGAAAAAAGAGGAAGCCACCGCGCAACCCATTTGCATAATCTCAATGTCACCAAGCACGCCGCCATAACTCAATTTCCGGCTAATTAAGGAATAGCAAGACATTAGGATTAATGCAATAAACATAAATCCCCCGACTATCGCTAAACTTTGGGAAAGATAAAATAATCCTTTACCAAGAGTGTTGTGCTGAACTTGTTTAGGCATGGCTAGTGTTTGCGTGACTTCACTCATGATTTTTCCTCCGTTGGTTTATTGAAGTGTTTTTACCATATTCTTAATCTCATCAATCAATTGCTGACCAGATTGACCAGATTTGTTAATGCTTTCAATCCAAGATTGCGTTACTTTTTCAGTTAATTGTTGCATTTGAACAGTATGTTCTGCACCAAATTCATTGATAACGCCACCAGTGGCTAAGGTTTTATCACGTGCTTCTTGTTCCGCTTTTTCCCAAGCGGTCGTAATACGTTCAATTAAAGCATCACCTGAATGTTTATCGACGATTGCTTTTAAGTCCACCGGCAAGGAATCGTATTTTTTCTGATTCATCACTAGGGTCAAAACAGTCACTGTAGGGAACGGTTGTCCAGCCGTTGGCATAACATGGTATTTAGTGACTTCATCCAGTTTAGTTGGAGGTACCACTTCCCATGCCCCCATCGCACCATCAACAACGCCTTTAGAAATACTTTCCGCCACTTGAGATGGTGCAATAGAAATCGCTGAACCCCCTAGGGCTTGAATAATTTGTGAAGCAAGTCTGGTCGGAGTGCGAAGTTTGTTTCCTTTCAAATCATCTACGCTCTTTAATGGTTTATTAGAATGGAAAGTCACCCCACCATCCGTTTGGACAGAAAGAACTTTAAACGCCTTAAATTCAGTATCTTTGGCATATTTCTGGAAAAATTCCCAAGCCACTTTGTTACCAACTTTAGCATTGGGTAATAAAAATGGTGTTTCTAACGCTTCAATGGTTTTGAATCGACCAGGGGAATAACCCGGGGCAGTCCATACGATATCTGCAACCCCTGTACGGACTTGATCAATTAATTGTCCTGCTGTTCCTCCTAATTGATTAGAAGGGTAAAGTTGACAAGAAATTCGCCCTTGTGAATCGTTATTTAGATCTTGGCACCAAGGTTCAAGTACTTGTTTATGCATAGTAGAAAGTGCGGGTAAAAAATGACCTATTTTTAACACCACATTGTCATTGGCAAAAACAGATGAAGTGTTAGTGGCTAGCGCAAGAGTAAGGAAAAGTTTCGTTGTCTTCATATGAGTGTTCCCCCTTATGTTCAGGATAAGAAATAAAACCAACATCAGTTAGTTCTCATTTTGTTAATAAATTGTTAACATAATGATGAATCATTTATAATTAACTTAGTTGGTTTTTAAAATGCATTTTTCTGAATAAATATTGTACTTTTCTGTAAAAGGGGCAAGGAAAAATGATTAATTTTCTAATATGTGATCTTGATCACGAAATACTTTAGGTGATATTCCCGTTTCTTTTTGAAAAAAACGTGAAAAATAAGCTGGATCTTTGAAACCTAATGTATAGGCGATTTGATATACGGAAGATTGAGTGAGCTTGAGATGCCTTTTAGCTTCTTTCACTTGACGTTCAATAATAATACGTTTCGGTGATATACTCGAAAATTTCTGGCAAACATGGTTTAATTTGCTTTCGCTAATACATAATTTATTTAAATAATCGTTCAATTTCCAATTATTCTTAAAATTTTGTTCAATTAAATGGTTAAATTTATTGAATAAATACAATTCATTGTTTTTGGGATTATAATTTTTTTCATAATTTTGTGATAATCGATAAATATCTAACAAAATAAGTTTTGCACACAGGCGAAGTGCGGTCTGTTTTTCTTCACTTATTTGTTGATATTCATTTGCCAGCAGTTGCAGCAGATATTCAAATTTAAATATTTGTTGTTTTTCTTCTGCTGTTTGTATGGATAGCTCAATACACATTGGATAAAAATAATTAACATCTCGCTTCAAAGATTCCAGCAATTGCCATACAAATTCTTGTGGGATAGTCAAAACGTGTCCATGTGTATCAGGTTCCGTGAAAAAACCATGGGGGATCGATGGAGGCGTAATAAAAAAGCAGGGCGCCTGCAGGTAATATTCTTTGTCATCCAGCAATAAATCTATTGCGCCTTCAGTTAAATAATGTACCTGATAAAAACGATCGTGAAAATGAATCCCTGAATCCCGCCCGTAAAATAAGGCGAGATTATCAAAGGTTTCATAATGAATAATGCCACTACTTAATTGACCACCGTAGGTTTTCTCAATATTAATATTTTGACTATCAAAAGATTGGCTCATCTTATTTTCCCCACTCACTAAGTTTATTAAGAAAATCCCACAGAAAGGAAATATATTTTGACTATAAATGAGAAAAACCTATTTTGTATAGTATTGAGATTTAAAAATGAGAGATAGATCACATTTTTGTTATTTTCTGGACAATATTACGGAAAAGTACATTTTTTTATTAGGGAATTACATTTTATCTATTACAAGGATAGATTATAAAATTAACAAATATTTTACATTTCTATTGATCTTATTATATTAAGGAGTAAATGATGGCTCAACCAAACACACAAACTCAACGTAAACTGCCTGATGATTTCAGAAAAGAAAAAAACCGCCCATTTACGGGGGAAGAGTATTTAGCAAGTTTGAAAGATGGTCGGAAAGTTTACATCTATGGTGAATTAGTCGAAGATGTGACTACACACCCCGCTTTCCGTAATGCGGCGGCTTCTATTGCCAGAATTTATGACGCTTTGCATGATCCGGCAACGAAAGATGAATTGTGCTGGCAAACCGATACGGGAAATGGAGGCTACACGCATAAATTCTTCCGTTATGCACGCAATAGTAATGAATTAAGAGAACAACGTGATGCTATTGCTGCATGGTCTCGTTTGAGTTATGGTTGGATGGGGAGGACCCCAGATTATAAGGCGGCTTTTGGTAATGCGTTAGGGGCAAACCCAGAGTTTTATGGCAAATTTGCTGATAATGCGCGTCATTGGTATAAACGTATTCAAGAGTCTTGTTTATATTTCAATCATGCCATTGTTAACCCGCCTATTGATCGTAATAAACCTATTGACCAAGTAAAAGATATTTATGTCAAAATTGAAGAAGAACGTGATGACGGTATTGTGGTGAGTGGAGCTAAAGTGGTGGCAACTAATTCCGCCCTAACCCATTATAATTTTATTGGTTTTGGTTCGGCACAAATTATTGGAGATAATGATGATTTCGCTTTGATGTTTATTGCTCCAATGGATGCTGATGGTGTTAAATTGATTTGCCGCCATTCTTACGAGCTAGCCGCAGGCGCAACAGGATCACCTTTTGATTTTCCACTTTCTTCTCGATTTGATGAAAATGATGCGATTTTAGTGTTAGATAAAGTCTTTATTCCATGGCAAAATATTTTAATCTATCGTGACTTAGCGCGTTGTCGAAAATGGGCGCAATTTGCTGGTTTTGCTACACTCTTCCCATTACAGGCTTGTACACGTTTAGCGGTAAAACTGGATTTTATTACTGGACTTTTACATAAAGCCTTGCAATGTACTGGTGTTATTGAATTCCGTGGTGTCGCCGCGCAAATGGGTGAAGTGATGACATATCGAAATTTATTTTGGAGTTTGACTGATGCGATGACAGGCACGCCTTATGAATGGCAGAATGGTGCGGTGATGCCAAGTGCTCAGGCTATTCAAACTTATCGTGTGATGGCACCGATGGCTTATCATTGCATTAAGAAAATTATTGAACAAACTGTGACCAGTGGTTTAATTTATTTGCCATCTCATATTCGTGATTTTAACAATGCGGAAATTGACGACTATTTAGCGAAATATGTTCGTGGTTCAAATAACATTGCATATCGTGAACGCATTAAAATCTTAAAATTACTTTGGGATGCCATTGGTACGGAATTTGGTGGTCGCCACGAATTATATGAAATCAATTATGCTGGCAGTCAGGAAGAAGTGCGTTTACAAGTACTTGGACAATCTACGGGGAACGGCACATTACAACGTTGCTTTGATTTAGTCGAGAAATGTCTTGCGGATTATGATGAAAATGGCTGGAAAGTTCCCCATTTACATAATTCTGATGACATTAATATTTTGGGTAATTTGAACCGTTTTTGTACGTCAGGGGAGAAATAAAATGTTGACACCTATTCAACAAGATTTTCGTCATGCAATGTCAAAATTGGCTGCTGGAGTGAGTATTATTACGACGAAAGGTGACGCTGGACAATGTGGTATTACCGCTACTGCAGTTTGTTCGCTGACAGATTCGCCACCAACGGTGATAGTTTGTATTAATAGAAATAGTGCGATGAACCCGATTTTCCAACAAAATAGACGAATTTGTATTAATGTTTTAAGTAGTGAGCAACGAGAACTGGCAGAACATTTTGCCGGTTTTAAGGGCAGCACTATGGAAGAACGGTTTCAATGGCAATGTTGGGATAAAGATGAGCTTTTCCCCTGTTTAAAAGATTCACTTGCCAATCTTTCCGGCAAAGTGGTTGATGTGCAGGATATTGGTTCGCATTCAATGTTCTTAGTGGAACTGGATAAGATAAAAGTTAATCCGCAAGACAAAGCGCTGGTATATTTTTCAAGAAACTTCCATACAGTTGGTTAAATTTTACCATGTACTTAAATTGGATATTATGTAATTATTAAAGAAGCATATATTTGTTCGCTATTGAGGAGAATACCATGCAACTAAAAGACCCATCCTTATTCAAAACTCAAGCCTATATCAATGGTCAATGGTGCGATGCTGAAAATGGTGAAACAGTAGAAGTAACCAATCCTGCGGATCAAAGTAAATTAGGTACAATTCCCAATATGGGAAAATCCGAGACCTTGAACGCTGTTGAGGTGGCGACCCAAGCCTTTGTAGATTGGCGAAAACGCAGCGCCAAAGAACGTTCAGTGATGTTACGTCGTTGGTTTGATTTAATCATGCAGAATCAACAAGATTTAGCATTATTACTCACGCTTGAGCAAGGTAAACCGTTAGCCGAAGCTAAAGGGGAGATTGCCTATGGCGCAAGCTATATTGAATGGTTCGCGGAAGAAGCTAAACGCATTTATGGTGATGTGATTCCTGCGCTATCTTCTAGTCAACGAGTGATTGTGAATAAACAACCTATTGGGGTTTGTGCAGCTATTACTCCTTGGAATTTTCCAAGTGCAATGATTACACGTAAAGTTGCTCCTGCTCTGGCGGCGGGTTGTACTTTTATTATTCGACCTGCATCGCAAACACCTTATTCTGCTTTGGCATTAGCGGTATTGGCAGAGCGAGCAGGGATTCCTGCCGGTGTATTTAATGTCATTACCGGGAGAGCAACAGAAATTGGCAAGGTGCTTACCGAAGATGATCGGGTGAAAAAATTTAGTTTCACTGGATCAACCCCCGTAGGACGTTTATTAATGCAACAATGTGCCGGTACGATTAAAAAAGTATCTTTAGAATTAGGGGGGAATGCACCCTTTATCGTCTTTAATGATGCGGATATTGATGCGGCAGTACAAGGTGCGATCGTTTCAAAATTCCGTAATGCAGGACAAACTTGTGTGTGTGCCAATCGTCTTTATGTGCAATCTGGTGTTTATGATGAGTTTGTGGAGAAATTTAGTATCTCGACTAAACAATTAAAAGTCGGGAATGGTATAGAGGAAGATACTACTATTGGTCCTTTAATTGATAAAAGTGCGTTGCGAAATGTGCAAGAATATTTAGCTGATGCCTGTGAAAAAGGCGGTGAAATCATCGCTGGGGGCAAGGTACTTGGCGAAAATACCCTATATTTTGAACCTACCATAATAAAAAATGCGACATCCGAAATGCGTTTTGCGAAGGAAGAAATTTTCGGTCCATTAGCACCGATTTTTAAATTTGAAGATATAGATGAAGTCATTCAGCTTGCCAATGATACCGAATTTGGTTTAGCTTCTTATTTTTATTCATCTAATTTAAATACTATCGTTAAAGTTTCTGATGAACTGGAATATGGTATGGTCGGCATTAATACGGGTCTCATTTCTAATGAAGCGGCTCCTTTTGGTGGAGTGAAACAATCTGGTCTTGGGCGGGAAGGATCTAAATATGGGATTGAGGATTATTTAGAAATTAAATATTTATGTCTTGGTGGATTATAGAGTGTGTTGAACGTTGGAAGTTTATTCTTTAATCAAAAATTAAGTATAACCATTTTAGTTTACAAGCAAAGACAACAATACTCCTGTCATTATATTTTAACTTATCATACCGAGTGGTTACCGCTCGGTATTTTTAACCCTGTAAAAGCATTTTTAACTAAGTATCGTATTTCATCGACCAAATTCCGAAGGCAAATCCCATTAAGGTAATTTGTCCGAATACAGTAGCGTAGTAGTATGCCTTCAAGGTATTTCGATATGTAAATTCACCTTGTATTTGAAAGTAATTTAAATAGACCTTCCCATGGGTTATCTGTTAAAATTATGCGTATCGACATAGTATTTTGTGTGATTATTTTTTGTCACATTTTACTTTGTCGATTTTTTATACTTGAAAGATCAACACACCTTAAGTTATACATAAAAACAAAAGGAATATAACAAATGCTGTCAAGTTTTGGACGTCATCCGGCAAAATTTACTTTATTTATCACCGCACTTTGCGTGATCTTGTACTTCATTAGCAATACTATTGATCTGGAAAGTGAGATTTTATTGAACACCATGCACTTTCCCACGGATCAATTTGAGCAACAAGATTATTGGCGTTATTTAAGCCATACTTTAATCCATTTATCCATCACTCATATTGGTTTCAATCTAGCATGGTGGTGGTTATTTGGTACCGCGATTGAAAAAAGATTTGGATCGTTCACTTTGATTTTACTTTATTTAGTATCAGGTATCGGTTCTGGTTTAGTGCAAAATTGGTCAACGGGTCCTTGGTTTTTCGGGCTATCTGGCGTGGTTTATGCGGTAATGGGCTTTGTCTTTTGTGTGGATAAATTTAGCCCCAATACGCAATTTGATTTACCCGAAGGCTTTTTCACTATGTTAATCGTTGGGATTGCATTTGGCTTTATTAGCCCATTAATTGGCGTTGAAATGGGGAATGCGGCACATATTTCGGGGTTGATTATTGGATTAATCTTTGGATTTTTGAGAGCAAAAATTGGATAGTGATATCAGTTTGTCGTTTCAGTCGGAAAAGTTTTATATTCTAGTCCTTTTCCGTATTAAGGTTTGCTTGAAAGATTAGGTTGAGATCAAAAACTGCGGTATTTTTTTATTCAGTTAAATGTAATTCAAACCAACTTTCTAAAATTAAACAAGCCGAAATACCATCCACTTTGCCTTTATCTAAAGCTCTAAAACCGCCATGTTGAAAAATTTCTGCTCTCGCGTCCACGGTAGTAAGGCGTTCATCTTGCAATTCTACAGGTAAACCAAAACGCCCGTGTAAACGGTTGGCAAATTTTTTGGCTCGTAAGGTGAGAGCCTGTTCGGTGCCATCCATATTGAGTGGTAAACCGACCACAAGGCGATCGGGTTGCCATTCTTTGAGTAATTTTTCAATAGCGTCCCAATTTGGAATACCATCTTGTGCTTTAAAGGCTGGCAAGGCTTGTGCCGTGCCAGTAATAGATTGTCCCACTGCACAACCGATACTTTTGGTGCCAAAATCAAAGGCGAGAACAGTGATCCCCATTAACAATATCCTGCCTTACCACTTAAATTATGGCTATCAATCCCCAATAATTTTAGCGATTCTGTCCAACGATCTTGGTAAGCTACATCAAAAATAATCCGCTCATCTGCTGGCATAACTAACCACATATTTTGAGCGATTTCTTGCTCTAACTGACCGTTCACCCAGCTGGCACAACCTAAGCCAACCAAATATTTTTCAGGGGCATTTGGTGTACCGAAAGTGTCAATTACATCGGCAGAGGTAGTAAGCTGTAAACGGTCACTAATTTTATAACTATGTAGAAAAGATTGTGCTGTTGGGGTGTGTAAAATAAAACCACGCTCAATACTAACAGGTCCACCAGCCACCACATAATCCTGTGGATAAACTTTGTCATCAGACATCATAAAACGCAATTTTGCCACCATTTCGGTAAGGCTTAAATCTGTTGGTTGATTTAAGACTAATCCCATGGCACCTTTGTCATTATGTTCACACATAAAAATCACCGCACGATGAAAATAATCATCGTCCATGGTCGGCATTGCGATTAATAAGTGATTTTGCAAATTCATGGTAATTTATGTTCTCGTTTGATTTTAATTAATAGGGCATTGCAACATTGCTCAAGTAATTGATAGGTTTCATCAAAACGTCCAGTGTACCAAGGATCAAGAATATGATCATAAGCTAAATCAGGACAAAGGCTGGCGATAGCAAAAATATTTTGTTGTTTGCCAAGTAAGCGGTGTAAATCGTATAAATTATGGTTATCCATGGCGATGATATAATCAAAATTCTCTCGATCTTTTAACCGCACTTTGCGGCTAACAAAATCATGACTTTTAATCTTTAAGCGATCTAATACATCGGCGGTTCCACAGTGCATATCATCACCATCATTTTCGCCTGATGTGCCAGCACTATCCGTTTCAATAAAATCCGATAAACCTGCTTTTTGAATTTTATCTCGCATTAAATATTCAGCCATAGGGGAACGGCAAATATTGCCAAGACATACAAAGAGAATTTTGATTTTTTGCATATTTTCTTATGTTTTTGTTAATTAAGTTATAGGGTTAATTTGGGAATTGCTCGCAAATTTTCAATGTGGCTTTAATTAATTCCAACGCAATCGTCCCTTGTGGTGGTAATTCAGGCATGGGTTCATTATATTTGAACCATCTGGCATCCACAATTTCAGCTTCTTGCAACTGAATTTCGCCACTGTCATAATCTGCTAAAAAGCCGACCATTTGGGAATTGGGAAACGCCCACGGCTGACTGCCGAAGTAGCGGATATTTTTCACTTTAATCCCTGTTTCTTCAAACACTTCACGCTCTACAGTTTGCTCAAAGGTTTCGCCTACTTCCACAAAACCTGCCAGCGTGGTATATAATCCAGCACTCCCATCGCTACGGATATGGCGTTGATGGCATGCCAGTAAAATCTCATCATGACGGCGAACGGCAACAATAATAGACGGACAAATCACGGGATAGGCTCGATAATGACAAGCAGCATTTTGGCACTGCACCGCCCATTCATCGCAAGTTACTGCGGTTTTTTCACCGCACTTTCCGCAAAATTGATGGGTTTTAAAGAAATGATTGAGTTCAATGCCACGATTGAGCAAATAAAATTGTGTTTTAGGTAAACCTAATAAAGCACGTAAAGTTGTCCATTCTCGTTGTTCATTTGCCGTGTTTTTATTGGTCGTTTCTTCTTGCACCAAATACAGTGGTGCATTATGCCATTCGCCAATTTGGGTGGCTTGCTTACCGATTAAACCTAATTGTTCCGCACTGCCAAAAGGCAAATCATGGTTAGGGAAATAAATTTGTTGGGCTTGGTGAATTAACCAGTAGCCCGTTTCATTGCTGATCATTTTCATTAGTGTGCTTCGTCCCAGTTATCGCCTACACCCACATCCACAATTAATGGCACGCTTAATTGAGCCGCATTTTCCATTTCGGTTTTAATCAGTTGGCTAAATGCTTCGATTTTTTCCGACCGCACTTCAAATACCAATTCATCGTGTACTTGCATAATCATCACAATATCTGGATTATTTTGAATTTTGTTATCTAAGGCGATCATGGCTTTTTTAATAATATCCGCCGCCGTCCCTTGCATTGGTGCATTAATTGCCACACGTTCCGCCCCTTTTCTTCGCATGGCGTTGCTGGAATGGATGTCAGGCAAATATAAACGGCGACCGAATAAGGTTTCCACATAGCCTTGAGCTTTTGCCTTGGCTTGAATATCTGTCATAAAGGTTTGTACATTTGGGTAGCGTTGGAAATATAAATCGATATATTTTTGTGCTTCACCCCGAGCAATACCAAGCTGACGAGCAAGACCAAAGGCTGACATGCCATAAATCAAACCAAAGTTAATCGCTTTGGCACTACGCCGTAGTTCACTGCTAACATCGTCCAATGGCAAGCCAAAAATTTCCGCTGCGGTAGCACGGTGAATATCCTTGCCTTGTTGGAAAGCATTAGTTAAACCTTGATCGCCCGATAAATGTGCCATAATGCGTAATTCAATTTGTGAATAATCCGCTGCCACGATTTTAAAGCCCTCTCTGGCAATAAAGGCTTGGCGAATTTTACGCCCCTCTTCATTGCGAATAGGAATATTCTGTAAATTGGGATCGCTGGATGAAAGCCGCCCTGTGCTGGTTACTGCCTGATGATAAGAGGTATGCACTCGCCCTGTTTTGGGGTTAATCATCAAAGGTAATTTATCGGTGTAAGTGGATTTTAACTTGGCTAAACCACGATGTTCAATCAGCAATTTTGGCACAATATGCCCTTGTTGAGCTAACGCTTCCAACGCCTCTTCATTGGTGGATGGCGAGCCTTTCGGGGTTTTGGCAATGACTGGCAAAGCGAGCTTTTCAAACAGAATTTCTTGTAATTGCTTGGTGGATGCTAAATTAAAGGTTTCGCCTGCTTCTTGATGCACCTGCTGTTCTAGCTCATTCAATCGCACGCTAATTTCCGCAGATTGTGTTGCCAACGCTTGCTTATCAATTAACACACCGTGCCGTTCAATGCGAGAAAGCACCGTGACTAACGGCAATTCAATTTGTTCAAATAACGTAATCAGCTCAGGTGTCGCCTGTAATTCTTGCCATAAGGTTTGATGCAACTTCATGGTCACATCGGCATCTTCTGCCGCATATTCGGCGGCTTTATCTAACTCAATCTGATCAAAGGTGAGTTGGTTTTTGCCTTTGCCCGCTAAGGTTTCAAACGCAATGGTTTGATGTCCGAGATAACGTTCGGCTAAATCGTCCATATTATGTCGCCCTGTACTGTTTAACACATAGCTTTCTAACATGGTATCAAATTGCACCCCTTGCACGGCAATGCCATGGTTAGCAAAAATCGTTAAATCATATTTAATATTTTGCCCGATTTTTTTGATGTTAGCGTTCTCTAACAAGGGTTTTAATTGGTTTAAACAATATTGTTTATCTAATTGATTTTCAATTAATTTCCATTGCATTTCAGGGCTTTCGGCATCGGCGAATAAATCCCCTTGTCCATTCTCATGATGTACAGCCACTTGCTGACAATGTCCTAAGGGAATATAACAGGCTTTGCCATTTTCTAATCCAAAGGAAATACCAACTAATTCCGCTTGCATGGCATCAAGGGCGTTAGTTTCGGTATCCACCGCCACTAATTTGGCTTGCTCAATTTGTTTAATCCACTGATTTAACTGTGTTTCTGTGGTGATCGTTTCATATAAAGTGCGGTCAATTTTTACCGAATTTTTCACCGCACTTTGCTCAATTTTTTCTTCTTTGGCAATATTAGCTGTCGCCTGATAAGGATTAATCTTTACCGTTTGCTCTGTTGGATTCGTCACGGAACTTTTACCGTTCAATACTTCATTTAACCAACGTTTAAATTCATATCGCCCAAAATATTCAGCAAGTTGATCGTTATTCGCTGTACCGATTTGGAGTTGATTATGGCTCACTTCTAACGGGACATCGGTTTTAATGGTGGCTAACACATAGGACAAATCCGCATCTGCCTTGGCAGATAGCAATTTTTCCCCTAATTTTTTCGCACCACGAATCGGCAAATCGGCAACTTTATCGAGATTAGCATAAATTTCCGTCATTGCCCCAATCCCTTGTAACAAGCCCAATGCGGTTTTTTCACCCACGCCAGCGACACCTGGAATATTATCCGAGCTATCGCCCATTAACGCCAAATAATCAATAATCAATTCAGGTGGAATGCCATATTTTTCTATCACACCAGCACGATCTAACAGACTATTATTCATGGTATTAATCAGCATAATATGCTGATTAACCAGCTGTGCCATATCCTTATCACCAGTAGAAATTAACACATTTTTCCCCACACTTGCCGCCTGCATGGCAAGCGTACCGATCACATCATCAGCTTCCACGCCTTCAATGGACAATAACGGAATGCCTAATGCCCGAATCATCTGATGTAACGGTTCAATCTGCGACCGCAATTCATCAGGCATCGGTGGGCGATGGGATTTATATTGCTCAAACAGTTCATCACGAAAGGTTTTTCCCTTAGCATCAAACACCACCGCAATATGGCTTGGTTGCACTTGCGAAATCAGGCTTTTGATCATATTCAACACACCATACATCGCCCCAGTCGGCTCACCTTGTGAATTAGTTAAAGGAGGAAAGGCATGAAAGGCACGATATAAATAAGACGAACCGTCCACTAGGACGAGAGGGTTTGGGGCAATTTGGGTCATAATAGTTCTCAATAATTCAATATGACCCTATTATAGCCTAATTCAAGGGGAAAGTGCGGTGAAAAAATTAAAGGTTTTTCCCTCCGCACTTTAGCAGAAAAAAGTTAAAGTTTAGGCTTGCTTACCATAATCTCAATTACCTGACGGTCAGTATATTGCATACTGCGTGATGCAATGTTACACAGATTATCAATGGAGCGGTCAATGGAATGTTCAACAATACCTTCATTGCCAGTTACTTGAGTATTGTCCAACGCCATTAATACAGATTTATAACCCGAGCTTACACTGGTGGACACTTTCATAGCACAGCTATTTGCTGCACCATCACAGATAATCCCACTAATATCACCAATCATACTGCTGATTGCCATGCTAATGGTTTCAAATTTCCCCGTCAGCAACCAAGCGACACCCGCACAGCTACCCATAGCGGCGGTGGTCGCTGCACATAAGGCAGAAAGTTTTGGTAACTTACTATGAATATAAATTGCCATTAAGTGTGATAGAAACAAAGCACGAATAAGCTGTTCGTGGTTAGCCTTTAAATGACGAGCCACCACAACCACTGGCATGGTAGCGGTAATTCCTTGATTGCCTGATCCTGAATTACTCATAGCAGGAAGATTTGCTCCCCCCATACGAGCATCGGATGCCGCGGTGGTTTCAATAATGATACGATTCATTAAATCATCACTGAGTAATCCTTTGCCGATTTGAGTTTGCAAGGTGCGTCCGATATGCAAACCATATTCATGGCGTAACCCCTCTTGTGATAACGCTGAATTGAGTTTTTCTGCCTCATCAATAAATTCAATTTTTTCTAAGGCGACATTCATTGAAAAATCAAAAATATCTTGTGCAGAAATGGTGATAAAAATATCATTCAGATTATCCGTTTCTGCCGCACAAGGTTGGGAAAAAATGACTTTATCGTTCTTGGCAATATAAATGATGTTGGTATGATGGGCGGCAATACGTACACAAACTCGATCATCGCCATAAGATAAACAGGCTTCCGAATAAAGAAGATGCTCCGTTTCAAGAATTGAAACCGCCACCCGATTTTCTGTCAACATGGCTTTGGCTTGTGTTACTTGCTCTGGGGTAATATCTTTTAATACTTCTAAGCCCGCATCAGGATTACCACCGATTGCCCCAATGGCGGCTGCCATAGGCAAGCCAAGTGTATCAGTTCCGGGTACGGTGACGCCCATGCCGTTTTTCATTAAATTGGCGGATACTTTGGCATTAATGCGTTCAGGTAAATGCCCTAAATGGTAACGAGCTACGGCGGAGGCGAGAGCTAAGGAAATCGGTTCAGTACAACCTAGAGCGGGGACAACTTCATTTCTTACCGTGTTCAAAATTAGGTTTTCGACTATCTTGTCATCAATTTTCATTTATATTCCTTTAAAAATAAAATTTAGCTATCTATATACGATTAAAATTCAGCAGTACGGCTGAACGTCATTTTTTCCTTGGTTATTGGGTGATGAATGGTCAAACTTTCCGCATGCAGGCATAATCTCGGCGACATGGCTTTGGCTTGTGGTGGCGAATAAAATTTATCGCCTAGAATCGGATGCCCTAACGCCAGCATGTGTAAACGTAATTGATGGGAACGCCCCGTAATCGGGGTAAGTTTTACTCTTGTGCTGTTATTCGGCAAACGTTCTAACACCTCAAATTCCGTCACGGCACGTTTGCCATAGACAAAATCTATCCGTTGACGTGGGCGGTTTTCCCAGTCACAAATTAACGGCAAATTCACGATGCCACGTTCGGCTTTAATGTGTCCCCACACTAAGGCTTGATAATGCTTTTCCGTTTCTCGTTCACGAAATTGACGTTTGAGTTCGCTGTCGGCAGCTTTGCTCATAGCAAACAGTAAAATCCCGCTGGTTGCCATATCAAGGCGGTGTGCAGGCTCACAAAAGCCGTATTTATCTTTAATGCGGCTCATGGCACTGTCACGATATTGAGGTTGATTGCCCGGCACAGAAAGCAAACCACTGGGTTTATTGACCACCATAATATGATTATCATGGTAAACAATATCAAGCCAAGGTTCAGTCGGGGGATTGTAGTCAATTAACGCCATAATGTTTCAGTGTTTAGGTAAAAGTGTGGTGCATTTTAGCATGATTTTAGTTTTGATTTTAGTAAATCGTTATATTAGTATAATGATACTTATTTATAGTGTGTGATGGATATGGTTGAAATTCATAAACTTTGTTTCTCTTTTGAAGATCAAATGATTTTCCGTGATTTTAATTTTAGTTTAGCTTCTCGCCAATGGACAGCATTGCTAGGTGCATCAGGAATTGGTAAATCTACGCTTTTACGCTTGATTGCAGGATTAGAAAAAGATTATCAAGGTAAAATTATGCTGGCAGAAAACACAAGGTTAGCTTGGCTTGCACAGCAAGACAGTCTTTTCCCTTGGCTTTCGGTGTTGGATAATGTGCAATTACAGGCACATTTACAAGGTAAAACCAACCCCAAAACCCAACGAAAAGCCGAAGATTTATTGCAAGCAGTGAATATGTTGGCTCACAAACATAAACCCTGTTATCAACTTTCAGGCGGGCAGAGGCAACGTGTGGCATTGGCTCGCACACTGATGTTAGAAGCAGACTTAATTTTAATGGACGAGCCTTTTTCTGCACTAGATGCAGTGACAAGATTGCAGTTACAACAGCTTGCTAGGCAGTTACTGAAAGATAAAACCGTACTGTTAATTACCCATGATCCACAGGAAGCGTTGCGTTTGGCAGATCGTATTTTGGTATTGAAAAATCATCCTGCACAATTATCTGATCCTATTATTCCCAAAAGTACCGCACCAAGGTTTTCACAAGATCCGCAATTATGGCAACTGGAACAACGATTATTTCGTGAATTACTTGGAGATAATCCATGAAGTCCTTGTTAAAAATAGTGTTACTTGGTTTTTCTCTTTGTCTTATTTGGCAAAGTGCGGTGTATTTTTTAGCACTTCCGCATTATTTATTGCCGAGTCCAATGGACGTGGGAAATAAGATGACGGAACGGTCGGATTTGTTATGGTTACATGCTAAAGTCACTTGCCTTGAAATTCTACTTGGATTGCTGTTAGGGTTAATATTAGGGCTGATTTCCGCTTTATTACTGGCATTATCCAAATGGCTTCGTTCTTTGCTATTGCCGTTATTAGTGATTTCACAAGCCATTCCTGTCTTTGCTATTGCCCCCTTGTTGGTGGTGTGGTTTGGTTATGGGATGGCATCAAAAATTGCTATGACAATATTAATTATTTATTTTCCGGTTACTGCGGCTTGTTATGATGGTTTACGCAATACGCCAAAAGCTTGGTTGGAATTAGCACAAACGATGCAAATTTCTCCTTGGTCGATGTTATTTAAAGTGCGTTTACCCGCCGCGCTTCCATCTCTGGCATCAGGGTTACGCATTGCCGTCAGCATTGCACCTATTGGTGCAGTGGTGGGTGAGTGGGTCGGTTCATCACAAGGGTTAGGTTATTTAATGTTACACGCCAATGCACGTATGCAAGTCGATTTAATGTTTGCTGCGTTGTTGGTTTTATTAGTTGTTACGCTCTGCTTGTATTTTATAGTAGATAAATTGTTAAACCTTTGGCTACCTTGGGCTAGCCATTTACGTTAGGAGACATCTTATGAAAAAAATATTCACATTTTTAACCGCGGTTTGGGCGATATTGGGAGTGGCATTCTCAGCACAAGCTAATGAAAAACTGACCTTGTTGCTGGATTGGTTTGTTAACCCTGATCACGCTAATATTATTATTGCACAGCAAAAAGGATTTTTTGCGCAACAGGGATTAGATGTAGAGATTATTGAACCGACTGATCCGTCCATGCCACCTAAATTAGTCGCCTCAGGGCAGGGTGATCTTGCGGTAAATTATCAGCCTCAGCTAGTTATGCAAGTAGAGCAAGGATTACCTTTGATGCGAGTTGGTACCATCATTGGCACACCGCTTAATTCATTAACAGTACTAGAAAGTAGCCAAATTAAAAGTTTAGCCGATTTAAAAGGTAAAAAAATCGGTTTTTCCGTCAGTGGTTTTGAAGATTCTTTATTGGAAAGAATGCTTAGTACAGTAGGACTTACTCGCAATGATGTGGAATTAGTCAATGTAAACTGGGCGTTATCGCAATCCTTGTTAAGTAAACAGGTCGATGCAGTAATCGGCGCATTTCGTAATTTTGAATTGCACGAATTAAACCTTGAAGGACATCAAGGCAGATTATTCTACCCTGAGCAATATGGCGTACCAAGTTATGAAGAACTGATTTTTGTAGCACAGGCAGGAAAACAAAATGATGTCAACATTAACAAATTTCTCACTGCCATTGAACAGGCAACAGCCTATATTAAACAAAATCCAGATCAAGCTTGGCAAGATTTTGTCAATTACAAGCCACAAGAGTTAAACAACGAACTCAATCGTCGTGCTTGGCAAGACACTATTCCATTACTTACTGATAACACTCGTCAGTTAAACCAAGAATTGTATCAACAAGTGGCACAGTTTATGCTAGACAGTAAATTAATTAAAGCGGTGCCTGTTTTAGAGAATTATGCGGTAGAGCCGGCACGTTAATTTTACGCGATACGGTGATCTGTCCCCTATGTTGGGAAAGTATCCAAGATTGAGAGACAGATCATCGTATTGGGTCTTTTATTGACTCACTATCACCCTCAAACTATCCAATCGCCAGCGAGCTTGTTGTAAATGTTGTAATGCTTGTTGGCGCATTGTCTCTAAGCTGTTAATTTCATCTTGCCGAATATTCGGGTTGATGGCTTTTAATGCGGTTAGGCGTTCTAGTTCTTCGCTTAATTGTTTATCTGCCAACTGTTTGGCTTGCGTAATAATTTGTTTAGACTCAAGCATCATCAAGTTTTCTCCAGCCTTGAGCATTTGTTCTAAATTGGGGCGAACCATTTTCACCATTTTGTGTGCCATGGTTTTCTCCATCGGTTTAAGCTGTTTTTCAAGATGTTCGAATGTCACATTGGGAGCGAGATTATTGCCTTTGCTATCTAACAATAAGCGTACAGGTGTGGGTGGTAAAAAACGGTTTAGCTGCAAGCCTTTTGGAGCTTGGCTTTCCACTACGTAAATACATTCTAATAATAATGTCCCCGTTGGCAATTTTTTATTGCTTAACAAGCAAGTTGCCGTTTTGCCGATGTCGTTAGACAAGACTAAGTCAATGCCGTTGTGTAATATGGGGTGATCCCAACTGAGAAATTCCACATCTTCACGAGCTAAGGCAACATCTCGGCTAAATGTTACCGTGATACCGTCTTCTTTTAAACCGGGGAAATCAGGCACTAACATTGTGCCAGTGGGCGTAATGACAATGGATTGTTCGCCTAAGTCTTCTTGTTCTACGCCAATAATATCGAATAAATTTAAGGTGAAATTGATTAATTCAGGGCTGTTGTCTTGCTCGGCAATTTGATTTGCTAACTGTTGAGCCTGAATACCACCGTTGGAATTTAATTCCAGTAAGCGATCTCGTCCATTTTCGAGTTCGTCTTTCAGCTTGGCACGTTGTTTAGCTGTTTCTTTGATGAAATCGGCAAAACCATCAAGTGCGGTGGGATGTTGCAAAAAATGTTGTAATTTTTCACCGCACTTTTCAAATAACATTGCCCCCATTGGACAGGTTTGTTCAAAGGCATTTAAGCCTTGATGATACCAATCGGCTAACAAGGTTTGTGGCGTTTGAGCAAAACAAGGGACATGAATTTGAATTGCTTTAGTTTGCCCGATTCGGTCTAAACGCCCGATACATTGCTCTAATAAATCGGGATTATCTGGCAAGTTAAACAGCACTAAATGTTGCGCAAATTGGAAATTTCGCCCTTCTGAACCGATACTTGAACTGAGTAATACTTGAGCACTTTGTTCTTGATCCGCAAAGTAAGCAGCGGCTCGATCTCGTTCAATAATCGACATATTTTGATGAAATACCGCACTACGAATCCCTTCTTTTTCTCGCAAGGCTTGCTCTAACTGAATCGCAGTTTGAGCCAGTTGGCAAATCACTAACACTTTCTCCGTGCGGTGATTTTTTAAGAACGTGACCAACCAATCAAAACGGGGATCAAATTCGCACCATTTGGCATTGTCATTCATTTTCTGAAACAGCTGTTCTGGATAAAATAAACCTTGCTCAACATTTTCACCGAGAGAACGCATTACTTTCATGGTATTTTCATATTGCTTAGGTAATTCAAGGGTGATCTGATGATAAATCCGTTGCGGAAAGCCTTTTACGCCTGATCTGGTATTACGAAATAACAATCGACTGGTACCGTGACGGTCGATCAGATGACGAATGAGTTCTTGTCGAACGCTGGTTTTTTCTGGTTCGTTATGGCTCTCTAATACCTTAAATTGTGGCTCAATATCTTGTTCGGATAACAGATCAGAAATGGCATTTTTTTGTACCGCACTTAACGATTTTTCTGTCAGTAAAGTTTGTACTGCCTTGGCAACAGGTTGATAATTTTGCTGTTCTTGTAAGAACGCATGGTAATCATAAAAACGGTCATTATCTAATAAGCGTAAGCGGGCGAAATGCCCTTGTTGTCCGAGTTGTTCAGGCGTGGCAGTGAGGAGTAATACAGACGGAATTTGTTGAGCTAAGGTTTCTACTAACTGATATGCTGTACTTGGATTTTCAGGTGACCATTGTAAATGATGTGCTTCATCTACAATCAACATATCAAATTGGCTTGCGATTAACTGTTGCATTCGTTTTGGATTTGCCACTAACCAATCAATGGAACAAATAATGCGGTTTTCCGTATCAAAAGGATTTCGCTCTTGTTCATCTTCGGTTGCGGAAAAATCGCCAGCACGTTCTTCATCAAATAGCGAAAAATGCAAGTTAAAACGGCGTAGCATTTCCACTAGCCATTGATGTTGCAAAGTTTCTGGCAGCAGGATTAATACTCGATCGGCACGTTCGGCAAAAATTTGTTGTTGTAAAATCATGCCAGCTTCAATGGTTTTACCTAACCCAACTTCATCTGCTAACAATACTCGTGGTGCAATACGTTGACCTACTTCTTTGGCAATATGCAGTTGGTGGGGAATTAAGCCTGCTCGAATACCACATAGCCCACGTAAGGGAGATTGAAATTGTGCCTGTTGATGTTGTAAAGCACGATAACGCAAGGCAAAGCGATCCGAGCGATCGATTTGTTCTGCGAATAATTTATCTTGTGGTTGACTAAAACTGATATGACTGGCGAGTTCCATTTCTTTGAGCACCATTTCTTCGCCATTATCTAAACGTTGGACTAAATACAGGGCAATGTCATTATTCATCATCGTATCCACGATTTTTGCCTGCCAGCCTTGTTGATGTGTGATGTGATCGTGCTTTTTGAAGATCACACGGGTTAAAGGGGCAGTGGCAATGGCATAAATTCGGGTTTCTTGTGCGGCTGGGAAAGAAATTGTGATACTGCGGTGATTAAGTTCGGTGATGATGCCTAAACCGAGATCGTTCTCACTTTCGCTGATCCAACGTTGACCGATAGCAAATGACATAATAGGGGGACACTCTTGTTATGGTAAATTAAGGGAACGTATTTTATCAAATATTTGCCAAAGGTAACAAGCTATCCTATGTATAAAATATTTTCCTTAAAATGTATTTATATGGTTAATTTTTACTATTTTGTAATTTATCCTTGACTTCATTAAAGTGCGGTGCAAAAATTCATCTGTTTGTTATTAATATTGAGGATCCTGTTATGAACTATGTTAATGCCATTAAAAAAGAATTCTTTGGTGGTTGGAATACGATTGAAGCTCTATGGATTGTGGTTTTTGTTGGGGCTCAAATTTGGGCGTATGTACAAGAGCCAGATTCACCACTGGGCATGATCTCAGGCATTGCGGGATTGTTATGTGTTATTTTCGTCAGTAAAGGAAAAATCAGTAACTACTTCTTCGGGCTTATTTTTGCTTATACTTATTTTTATGTAGCTTGGGGCAATAATTTTATCGGTGAAATGAATACCACGCTATATGTGTATATCCCAGCCCAATTTATTGGTTATTTTATGTGGAAAGCCAACATGCAAAATGACCAACAGGGAAATGAGGAAGTGATTGCGAAAGCCTTAACCCCAACAGGTTGGCTGATTTTATTAGTGAGTATTGCAGTATGTTCATTCTTCTTTATTCAAGCGGTGAATGCGGCAGGGGGCAGTTCGGCATCGCTTGACGGCACCACCACGATTATTACCTTTGCTGCACAATTATTGATGATTTTGCGTTATCGTGAACAATGGGCGTTATGGATTGTGTTAAACATTCTCTCTATTGTTTTATGGGCAGAAACCCCAGCGATGTATATTATGTATAGCGGTTATTTATTGAACTCCATTTATGGGTATTACAACTGGACGAAATTAGTCAAAGTGGCAAGTAAATAAGCATTCATTAAGGGGAAATTGCTCATATTTCCCCTTCTTTTTTTATGTTGTCCTAGACAAATCTGAATTCAAATTCACAATCCCATTCTGTTTCCACTAACTGATATTGAGCGTTTAAACTCGGACCGCAAGAATTTGAGCCGATACCACTCATTTTATAATCCACACATAAAATAGACCTGTCTTCTGGCACCAGTTGATAATTATGTTTAACCGAACTAAGCTGTTCTTGGCTAAACGGCGAAAAGTTGAAACTAAACGGGTTGTTGCTGGTTATCCAAAATTCGTGGTTTTTTGACCGCACTTTTAACCAGTGGCAACTGTAATGGCTACCATATTCTTGTGGTTTCAGGTAATCTACCGTTTGATTGAGCTTGCTTTGATGAATCGCTAACCAACAGGCGTGATGTTTATCAAGATAACTTTCCGAGAGCTCAGAATCATTACCATAACCAAAATAGCTGACCTGATCAAACTGTGGTGGTAGGAATAAACGCAGACCAAAACGTGGCAGAAAGGGTAAATGTTTTGCTTTTTCGCTGTGAATTTTAATGGTTAATCCGGTCTCAGAAAAATGATAAATGATAGTAAGGGTGAGAATTCTCGCTTGGCTGGTCGCAACTAAACCACATTTGGCACGGATTTCAATAGCATGATTTGTTTTTTCAAGTGCAATATCATAAGCCCGAGTTTCCGCTCGGTTAAAACCAGCGGCAATCCAGTATTCTTTGATTAAACTATCGTTATCTAAGCAGGCTCGCCAAATATTAAAATCTAAAGGTTGACGTAATAAAGGCTCATTATGTTGGAAAATCTGGGTAATGATTCCTTTGCATTTATCAAACTGATAAACGATATTTTCCCCTTTAATTTCAATATGATTACCGGTTTCGGTATAATTCCACGGTGTATTTTCTCTTGGGAGCTTTGGTAATTGGAAAGAATTTGCTGGGAATAGATTAATTTGGTCGAATCCTAATTCATGATGTTGTGCGATCAAAGCGGCGGATTTTTTCTGATAATAACGTAATTCTAGCGTCCAAACATGACCATTATCGGCAGGTAAATCAAAGGGTAATTGAGTTTCTTGATGAGGTTCAAGATTTATCTCGGTTATCCATTTCTCTTCAATAATCTGACCATTCTCACTTAATTTAATTTGAATTTCAGCGAAATCTTGTAAATTAGAAAAATCCAAATAATTGGTCAGAAAAATTTTCCCTTGCTTAATCGTAGCTCTTATCGGACGATTAACATTTTTAAGTTCAAGCAAGCTACTATGCGGTTTACGATCAGGCGAAACCAGCCCATCAACACAAAAATTACCATCATTCGGGGTGTCATCAAAATCTCCACCATAGCCAAAATGCCCATTAGCGAGATAGGGTGCATGATCACACCATTCCCAAATAAACCCGCCTGCAGCATAGGCATGACGCTGAAAAACTTGCCAGTAATCTTCCAAATCACCACAAGAATTGCCCATCGCATGACTATATTCACAAAGTAAATAAGGGCGAGTTTGTGGTTGACGACAATAGTGGTCAATTTCTGCTGTAGATGTGTACATTTCACTGTGAAAATCCAAATTTGACCAGTCATTTTGATGGGTGGAATGTTGGAAAATCGCATTTTCATAATGGACTAAACGACTTGGATCACGAGATTTTATCCAACTTGCCGCTTGTTCAAAATTTTCGCCATAGCCAGATTCGTTGCCTAATGACCAAATTAAGATCGAGGTGCGGTTTTTGTCACGCTCAATATGTGCCAACGTGCGGTCTAAAATGGCCTTTTTCCATTCTGGGGAGCGAGCTATATAACAGTAATTATCAATGGTTTGCTGACGCACTTTATCCGCATCTTGGGTAATTTTTGCCCCAAGTAAAATACTTTTTTCTGGCTGTTCGACATACACAGCATTGGTACCATGGCTTTCTATATCACTTTCACTGATGAGATAAAAGCCAAATTGATCACAGAGTTCCGCAAACCATGGACTATTGGGATAATGTGCGGTACGAATGGCATTAATATTATGCTGTTTCATTAAGGTTAAATCAGTGATGGCTTGTTGCATATTAATGGTGTAACCTGTTTGGGGAGCGCTATCGTGGCGATTTACGCCTTTAAATTTGATCGCTTGTTGGTTAAATAACAATACGCCATTTTTAACTTCAATATGACGAAAACCTATTCTTTGACAAATCGTTTCTTGTCCTGTGTTTAGCAATAAACAATAAAGCTGCGGTGATTCCGCATTCCATAATTGTACTTGTTCAAGTTGATATTGTAACTGTTGTTTGGCGACCGAACTGATGATTAAATTACCTTGTGGATCAAAAAGTTGCCATGAAATTTCAACCGGTTCTTGGCGGAAAGAAAATGCTACATTTAGCACCGCAGTTTGTAAATTATCGGTGAATGTCGTGCGAATAAAAAAATCTTGTAAATAATTTTGTTCTCGTTCAAGTAAATAAACATCTCGGAAAATCCCCGACATACGGAATTTATCTTGATCTTCTAGATAGCTACCGTCACACCATTTCAATACCAACACATGTAATTGATTTTCGCCTTGTTGCAAATAGTCGGTAAGATCAAATTCTGCAGTAGCATGGCTGACTTGGGAATAACCGACAAATTTTTGATTAACATATAAAAATAAACAACTATCCACGCCTTCAAAATTGATCAAATAACGTTTATGCGAACGCTTATTTAATTCAACACAACGATGATAAAGTCCACAAGGATTTTGTTGTGGTACAAAAGGCGGATCAAAGGGGAAAGGGTAATTCACATTGGTGTAATGATGTTGGTCAAAGCCATGACTTTGCCAGTTAGACGGCACCGGAATATGTTGTTCAAAAGGATATTGTAGGAAATCTTCAGGAAGATCATGATAAGAAGCAAAATAGGCAAAATCCCAGTCACCATTAAGTGCGGTGAAAAAAAGAGAATTTTCCCTGCTATTTTTTTGGGTATTTTCCACCGCACTTTGGGGATTTTCATAAGGAATAAAATAGGCGTGGTGGGGCGTAGTATTGATATGGAGAATTTGTGGATCTTGGTAATAGTTCGGTAGCATAGCCAATTCCTTGTTTGATAACAAAAATAAGGGGGATTTAACCCCCTGTATTATATAATCAATTTATTGGCATGAGAAAGCCGATTATGCCCAATATTTGTCAATTTCAGCACGAATCGCTTCGGCAGTTTGTTTGCCTTTTTCACCCACTAATGCTCGACCAGCAATAAAGGCTTTGGCATTTTTGATTTCTTTGAATAGGTGAATTTGTTCTGGCACGATACCACCCGTGATAGATAATTCTAAACCTAATGCAGAAAGTTGTTTCATTAGGTTGACATCTTCATCTGTCCAACCTTTACCGGCTAATTCGGCATCACGAGAACGGTGATAAATGGCTTGTTTTACCCCTAATTCCACCCATTCTTTAGCATCTTTTTCTACTGACCAGTTACCGTAGATTTCAATTTGGATTTCTTTTTTCACTTTTAATTCAGGGTGAGCGGCATTGAATTCATCAGCCACTTTTTTACAAGCAGCTTTAGTGGCTGGGTGAGCAGCAGCGGACACGGTTAACCAGTCGGCTCCAGCTTCAAATGCCATTTTAGCTAAAATTGCACCACCGTCAGTGGTTTTTAAATCACACACGATAATATGATTTGGGTGTAAAGCACGCAAAGTACTGACTGCTTTCATGCCTTCAGCGCAAGCAAGAATAGTTCCCACTTCAATGATTTCGACCACGCTTTCCGCTTGTTTGGCATCGGCAACGGCTTTTTCGAGGCTTAATGAGTCAAGGGCGATTTGTAATAATGGTTTAGACATAATTTTTTCCTTTAATTGTGAGATAATATGAGAAGTGCGGTTGAATTTGAGCAAATTTTATCAACCGCAGGCAAGTTAAGCTAATGCAGCATCAATCACTGCAATCACTTCATCACTGCTTGTGCAGTTGAGTAATTTTTTCAAATCCACCCCTGTTTCGCTATTAGGATCTTCATCTTCTAGCACTTGGGTGATTTCCATAATGCCTTGCATATGTTGATCGGAATCGCTACCCGCTAGGGTAATTAATACGCTGACCGGTTCATCTTCACCATCAAATACCACTGGTGTGGTTAAGGTGACTAATGCAAATGCGGTTTTAATGACCCCCTCTTCTGGGCGAGCATGTGGCATCGCAAGACCTGGCGAAAGGATGATGTAAGGTCCCATTTCTTTCACTTTGGCAATAATATTGTCATAGTAACGTGGTTCAATGGCACCCGATGCAACTAATAAGTCAGTACCGATTTTCACCGCTTCTTCCCAGTTATTTGCAGTTTGATTTAACTTAATGGAATGGTTAGCAATGAGAGATTCTTTTAACATGACATTTCCTTCTTTGAACATTTAAACATGGGATCCCTCGGCTAATAAGCCGAGGGACGTAACACTTATTTACCGACGTGTTTATTGATTAATTCAACTAATTCATCACCGAACGTATTTGGGTTCAACATGTTTTGTACGCCAAGTACAGATACGTTGTCTCCGCCGTTAATTTCACCAGCAAGGTGTTTAGATGAAACAATAATGTCGATACCAGATAATTTACCTTTGTAATCTGTGACGGCACAAGAATCCATCACATTTGGAATACCTCGTTTGTCTAAGTATTGTTTAATTTTCATTTTCATCATCATAGATGAACCTTGACCAGAACCACATACTGCTAAGATACGAATCGCTTTAGTATCTGCACTGGCTTGTGTTGTTGTGGTTGTTACAGGTTCTGCGACAGTTTCTTCTTCGACACCGTAACCGTCCATTTGTTCAAGGGTTTTACCTGCGGCTTTGGCGGCAGCTTCGTCGGCACGTAATTTACGTGAAGCGAAGAACATATACACTAAGCAAAGGGCTAAGATAACAAAGAAGAAGAATGGAATGCTGACGATACCTTGTAATACTGGTGGCCAGAATAATGCCCAGTCTGCCATACCCATCCAGCCGTTGAATTCGGTACCTTGTGATTTTAATAATTGAATTACCCAAGCAGAGCCTAGCACTTCAATCATACCCATCACTAAACAGATTTTGATAACGGCTTTCCAACCACCAAATTTGTTGGCAAATACACCGACGGTGGCGTTAGAGAAGAACATTGGGATAAAGCCTGGGATAATTAATACTTCAACCCCGAAGTTATCACCGAAAGCAAGTAATAAGCCGACCGCAATAAATTGACCGATAGCACCCCACATGAAACCGAATACCATGGCATTTGGTGAGTAAGCATAAATTGCTGCACAGTCAATGGCTAGCACAGAATTTGGAATCACACGTTCGGAGATACCTTTAAACGCTTCGGATAATTCCGCTACGAACATACGCACACCAACCACGATAATTTGAATGGCTACCGCAAATTTCATACCTGTTTCGATAATATACATAATCCAGTGTGTTTTACCCGCCATGGATTGAAGATTATCTAAACCGAAAGAAAGCAAGATAATACCAAAGAATACGGTCATGACTAACGCTGTGGCAGAAATACTATCGTGGAAAATATGTAACCATTTTGGTAATTTCATATTATCCACAGTATCTTTTGGATCACCTAATTTTGGTGCTAATTGAACCGCTACCCAAGAGGCAATTTGTTGTTGGTGACCAATGGAGAAACCCGCACCGCCAGTAACAGCTTGCGTTGGTTTATACATGATGTTAGAGGAAATACCCCAATAGAGAGCCATTAAGACCGCTGTATAAATCACGGTTTCCCACATAGAGGCACCGATAATCATGTAGAACACTGCTACTAAGCCAGCTTGTTGGAACATGATATGACCGGTTAACATAATAGTACGAATACCTGTGACACGTCTCAACACCACTAATAGGATATTTAAGGCTAACGCAAGTAGCACGGCATAACCAACCCAACCGTAATTTTCACCCATAGTTTGGATGGTGGATTGCATACTGGTATAAGGGTCAATAACCGCACCAGTCAAATGATGAAACTCAGAAAGTTTGTCAATGATAGGTTTAAAACTGGATGTTAAGAAACCAGAACCTTGTTGTACCATTAAGAAACCAACGATAGTTTTAATCGTCCCTTTAATAACCGTTGTGGTATCTTTTTTTAGTAAGATGTAACCCAAGCAAGCGACGATCCCGAGTAGAAAAGGTGCTTTGGATAACACTTGAGTATTAAAACCTAAAAATAGGTCGTAGAGAGTGTCCATATATAATTCTCCGCAGTAGAATAAAATTATTATTGCATTGGCTCAATTTGAGCTTGAGCTGGTGAGTACCACTATTTTGTATAATACATCGTTAAAATAGTGCGAACGGCAGAATCATAATCCTAAAATGCAAGTTATAAAAGATTATTTTTGATTATTTGTGAGCGAGATCACAAAATTTTTGAAAAAACTTATTGTATTGGTGATTTATTAACCTTTTTGACTGGAAAAGTGAGAATTGGTTTTATTTGTTTAAATTTTGTTAATTCTATGCGGGTTTTATCTTCATTTTAGGCGAGATTTATAAAAAATAGTAGAAAAAAGGTGAGCTAGATCACAAAAAAAAGAAAAACTATTTTACAAATTTGTATGATTGGTTATGATTGTTTTTGATTATTTAATTACGCTTTAAGGAGCTTGCAATGAGTAAAATACAAGAAATCAGTCGTGAAAGTTGGATTCTTTCTACATTTCCAGAATGGGGAACATGGTTAAATGAAGAAATTGAACAGGAAGTTGTACCAGAAGGCAATTTTGCTATGTGGTGGTTAGGTTGCGTGGGTGTTTGGATTAAAACACCAGCAGGAGCCAATATCTGTATGGATTTATGGTGTAGCCGTGGTAAAAGCACTAAGAAAGTAAAAGATATGGTACGTGGTCACCAAATGGCGAATATGGCGGGTGTGCGTAAATTACAACCAAACTTACGTGCTCAACCAATGGTGTTAGATCCATTTGCGATCAACGAAGTGGACTACATCTTAGCGTCTCACTACCACAGTGACCATATTGACGTAAATGTAGCTGCAGCTATTATCAACAATCCAAAATTAGATCATGTTAAATTTGTTGGACCTTGGCATTGTACTGAATTATGGAAAAAATGGGGTGTGCCAGAAGATCGTTTAATTACTGTTAAACCGGGAGATGTGGTAAAATTAAAAGACGTTGAGATCCACGCATTAGATTCTTTTGACCGTACTTGTTTAGTCACTTTACCTGTTGAAGGTGCAGAAAATCAAGACGGCGAATTAGCAGGTCTTTGCCCATCGGATGAAGAAATGGGGCGTAAAGCGGTGAACTATGTGTTTAAAACACCGGGTGGTAATATTTATCATGGTGCCGATTCTCACTATTCAATCCAATTTGCCAAACATGGTAAACAATTTGATATTGATGTGGCATTAAACAACTACGGTGAAAACCCAGTAGGTATTGCCGATAAGATGACATCTATCGACTTACTTCGTATGGCGGAATGTTTACGTACCAACGTGATCATCCCTGTTCACCACGATATTTGGACCAACTTTATGGCCAGTACGCAAGAAATCATTGATTTGTGGCGTATGCGTAAAGATCGTTTACAATACAAATTCCACCCATTTATTTGGGAAGTGGGTGGCAAATATGTTTATCCACGTGATAAAGACTTAATTGAATATCATCACCCTCGTGGTTTTGATGATTGTTTTGAACAAGAACCAAATATTCAATTTAAATCAATGCTTTAATATATAAAAGACACTTTCTGACCGCCTTGTTGGATTGTTTAAAGTGCGGTTAGAAAGTGGATTTATTATTGATTAAAGCCTATTTTTCAGGAAGAACAATGAACGAAAATTATAGACATAGACAATTATTAGCTTTACTCAATAAACAAAAAGCACTTTCTACACAAACGATAATAGAACAACTAAAAGTTTCTCCTGCTACTGTTCGTCGAGATATTAATAAATTAAATGAATTGGGACTTCTCAAGAAAGTGCGTAATGGGGTAGAGCATTTGCATTATACAATAGTTCAAAATCCAGAATTAGTTGATACCACGCATAATGATGAGAAACAACGTATTGTGCTAGCGGCTGCTGATATATGTAAAGCAGGGCAAAGTGTTTTTATTACTTGTGGCACAACGATGATGATGCTAGGACAGCAATTATGTGGGCGAGATATACAAATTTTAACCAATTATATGTCATTGGCAAATTATTTAATTAAGCACAAGCATAGTGATTTATGTATTATGGGAGGGCAGTATAATGCAGAAAAAGATATAACCCTCTCTTTTAATAGTTCTGATTACAGTCATTACTATGCTGCTAATATTATGTTTACCAGTGGACGAGGACTTACTGAAGAAGGCTTATTTAAAACGGATATGATTATTGCCAATTCAGAAAAACAAATGGCAGCTAAAGCTGATCGATATGTCGTGTTATTAGATAGTTCTAAATTAGATAATAAAGCGGGTATGTTATTTACCCGAATTAATGACATTGACACCTTAATTACAGGACAAGAAGCGGATCCTGAGATTATTCAAAAATTGAGAGATAAAGGTTTAAAAATTATTCTGGCTTAACCGCCTTAGGCATGCTTATAGAAGGAAAACGTTATGCGAAAACATAAACTTGGTATTTACGAAAAAGCCTTACCAAAAAACATTAGCTGGCAAGACAGACTTTCCATTGCTAAAGCGACAGGTTTTGATTTTGTGGAAATCTCTATTGATGAAACAGACGAACGTCTTGCTCGCTTGGATTGGAGCAAAAAAGAACGAATCCAGTTGGTAAAAGCTATTATTAACACAGGTGTGACGATTCCATCTATGTGCCTTTCAGGTCATCGCCGCTTTCCATTTGGTAGTAAAGATCCGGCAATTCGCCAAAAAGCTTATGAAATTATGGAAAAAGCTATTCAATTATCTGTGGATATTGGAGTGAGAACCATTCAATTAGCGGGTTATGATGTTTATTACGAAGAGCAAGACGAAGAAACCCTACGCTTATTTGAAGAAGGCTTGAAATGGGCAGTAGAATTAGCTGCGAGCAATGAAGTGACTATTGCGGTGGAAATTATGGATACCCAATTTATGAGTTCCATTTCGCGTTGGAAAAAATGGGACGATATTATCAAAAACCCATGGTTTACGGTGTATCCAGACTTAGGTAACTTAACCGCTTGGAATGACAATGTGGAAGAAGAACTGCAGTTAGGAATTGATAAGATTTCTAAAATCCATTTAAAAGATACTTACAAAGTAACTGAAACCTGCAAAGGGCAATTCCGTGATGTGCCATTTGGTGACGGCTGTGTAGATTTCGTCAACTGTTTTAGAATTTTAAACGAATTAAATTATCGTGGTGCATTTTTAATTGAAATGTGGACTGAAAAATCAGATGAGCCGATAGCAGAGATTATTAATGCTCGCCGTTGGATCGAACAAAAAATGAAAGAAGGGGGCTTTACACTATGACTAAATTAACATCCTTAACACCTGAATTACAAGCACTAAGAGAGCGTGTACTGAAAGCAAATTTAGAATTACCTAAATATGGCTTGGTTACTTTCACTTGGGGCAATGTGAGTGAAATAGACCGCGCTTCCGGCTTAGTGGCGATTAAGCCATCTGGGGTAGAATACGATGCCATGACAGTGGAAGATATTGTGATCGTGGACTTACAAGGCAATCGTGTTTATGGCGACAAAAAACCGTCTTCTGACACAGACACACACTTAGAACTGTATCGTGAATTCAAAGATATCGGTGGTGTGGTACATACCCATTCTCGCCATGCGGTGGGTTGGGCACAAGCTGGTGAAGATATTTTAGCGTTAGGTACTACCCAAGGTGACTATTTCTATGGTTCTGTACCTTGCACACGTCGCATGACCCCAGCAGAAATTGCCGGTTCATATGAATTAGAAACGGGCAAAGTGATCGTGGAAACGTTCCGCAAACGTGGTATTGAACCAAAAGCGGTACCGGGTGTATTAGTCCATTCTCATGGACCTTTCACTTGGGGCAAAGACGGACATGATGCAGTGCATAATTCGGTGGTATTAGAAGAAGTGGCTTATATGAACTTTATCAGTCACCAAATCCGCCCACAAATTAATTCTATGCAACAAGAATTGTTGGATAAACATTATTTACGTAAACATGGGGCGAATGCCTACTACGGTCAATAATGATTTTAGGGGACGATAAACGTCCCCTTACATTTTCAAATAAAAGTCTCTCGTCAATTCAACAAATTCATGAGTATATTGATTATTTTGATCATAAATCACGAGTTGACTCGCTTTTTTCTCTTTTTCTATTCGTTCAAAAGAAAGTAACATTCTATGCGGAACTTTGCCTTGCTTAGTAATGATTTCACAACGCTGGTTGCAATAAAGTGCGGTGCTTTTTATTAAATTTTCTGCTTGCTCGACAGGTAAAATAAATTGAATCTTGCCTTGTTCACTCAAACATTGATTAGCCAAATTTAGCCAAGTTAAATGATCGTACTGCTGGGTATAGCGAGCAATATTGCGTTCAGATGTAGCACAATTAACCCCTTTTGGAAAATAAGGTGGGTTTGCCACGATTAAATCAAAACATTGTTGTTTTTCACCGCAGTATTGTGAGAAATCGGCAATATCTTGTTGAATGACATGGATTTTATTTTTCCATTTGGATGATATTATATTCTCTTTTGCTTGTTCAACTGCATTTGGGTCAATTTCCACGCCAATAATTTGGGTATTTTCATCCGTGCGTTGTGCCAACATCAGAGCAATTAAACCTGTTCCGGTACCAAGATCACAAATTCGTTTTGAATTAGACACATCCGCCCACGTACCCAGTAGAATACCGTCTGTCCCCACTTTCATGGCACATTTGTCGTGTTGAATACGAAGTTGTTTAAAGCTAAAGCCTGACATAAATCCCCCGATTGCTTTAAAGTGCGGTATAATTTAACACAATTTTTAACGAAGATAGAGAATAATGATGTCGCAACCGACTTTTGAAGAATTTGACCTGTCGCCAATGTTGCTCAAAGCCATTGCGAAGAAAGGTTACACTCGCCCCACGACCATTCAACAGGAAACCATACCTGCTGCCATGGAATTGCGTGATATATTAGGTTCTGCCCCGACAGGTACGGGTAAAACCGTGGCATTTTTACTGCCCGCTATTCAGCATTTATTAGACAATCCACGCCGTCAACCTGGTCCACCACGGATTTTGGTTCTCACACCAACCCGAGAATTAGCCATGCAAGTGGCAGAGCAAGCGGAAGAATTAGCTCAATTTACCCATTTGAGTATTGCGACTATTACAGGCGGTGTGGCATATCAAAATCATGGTGAAGTGTTTAATAAAAACCAAGATTTAGTGGTGGCAACCCCTGGGCGGCTATTACAGTATATCAAAGAAGAAAATTTTGATTGTCGTTCAGTAGAAATTTTGATTTTTGATGAAGCGGATCGTATGTTGCAAATGGGCTTTGGGCAAGATGCGGAGAAAATTGCCGCCGAAACCCGTTGGCGTGAACAAACCATGTTATTTTCCGCTACGCTTGAGGGCGAATTGCTGACCGATTTTGCCGAACGCTTATTACAAGACCCACTGCAAATTGATGCCGAACCTAGTCGCCGTGAACGCAAAAAAATTAATCAATGGTATTATCATGCCGATAATGTTGAACATAAAACCAAATTGCTTGCTCGTTTTATTGAAAATGAGCAAGTCAGCCGTGGCATTGTGTTTGTGCGTCGTCGTGAAGATGTGCGTGAGTTATCAGAAACCTTGCGTAAACGGAATATTCGTAGCACCTATTTAGAGGGTGAAATGGCTCAAACCCAACGTAATAATGCCATTGATAAGCTAAAAAATGGCATTGTTACCGTGTTAGTGGCAACTGACGTAGCAGCACGAGGTATTGATATTGATGATGTCAGCCACATTATGAATTTTGATTTACCTTATAGTGCAGATACTTATTTACATCGTATTGGAAGAACGGCTCGAGCAGGTAAAAAAGGTACCGCTGTATCTTTCGTAGAAGCTCATGATTATAGCCTATTAGGCAAAATCAAACGTTACACCGAAGAATTGCTGAAACCTAGAATTATTGAAGGGTTAGAACCTCGTACCAAAGCCCCGAAAGACGGTGAAGTAAAATCTGTCAGCAAGAAAGCCAAGGCACGGATTAAAGCTAAACGGGAAGAAAAGAAAAAGGACGAGCAGAAGAAAAAGGTAAAAATTCGCCATAAAGATACGAAAAATATTGGGAAAAGGCGTAAACCGAGTGGGGCAACACCGGCTTAAAAATGTAGAGAAACATTTTCCCCACATGTACTTAAAAGGACTGATTTCGAGATAATGTCGTTGTCAGTCCTTGATGTTTAAGTATTGAGGATAAGCTCATTTTACAGATGTTCTGATCCTTAACGTATCAGATTTATTCCAAATAAAACACCTGTGCCAATTCTTCAGAAATTGGGCTGTTATCAGGATTAGATGGCATAATATCTTTCATAAAAGCCCACCATTTCTGGCAAGCCACAGTTTGGGAAACGGCGTTCCAGCGATCTTCATCTTCAATTTCTACATACGCAAATAATAAATTACGTTGTTTATCCAGAAAAATCGAATAATGGTGTGCACCGTGTGATTTTAATTCTTCCACTAATTCAGGAAAAATTTCATCGTGGCGTTTTTTATATTCAGCATGGCAGTCTGGATTCACTTGCATAACAAAACCTTTTCTGATCATGATTTCCTCCTAATAAATAGCACGATATAAATTTTCGATTTCAGCTAATGTTGCTTTACGAGGATTGCCACCTGTACAAACATCATCCAAGGCAGCTTGTGCCAACGCTGGAATATCATCTTCTTTCACATTTAGCTCATGTAATGTCGCTGGAATATGCACATCTTTGCTCAATTGTCTAACGGCTTCAATGGCAGCCACTCTTGCTTGTTCAATTGTCATATTCTCTGTATTTTTTACCCCCATTGCTTTTGCAATATCACGATATTTATCGCCGGTAAATTCAGCATTGTATTGCATAATATGTGGTAATAATACTGCATTGGCTACGCCGTGAGGTGTGTTATAAAACGCACCTAATGGGTGAGCCATACCATGCACTAAACCCAGCCCAACATTAGAAAATCCCATACCAGCCACATATTGTCCTAATGCCATATCTTCAACCCCTTGCTGCTCACCGTTAACCGAAGCACGCAAAGAACGGGCAATAATTTCAATGGCTTTTAAATGGAACATATCCGAAAGTTCCCACGCTCCCAAAGTGATATAACCTTCAATGGCGTGGGTTAACGCATCCACACCAGTCGCTGCTTTTAGTGATGGTGGCATGCTCGCCATCATATCGCTATCAATAATCGCTACTTGTGGAATTGAATGAGGATCGACACAAACAAATTTGCGTTTATTTTCTTCATCAGTAATCACATAGTTAATCGTTACTTCTGCAGCAGTACCTGCGGTGGTGGCTATCGCAATGGTTGGTATCGCTGGATTTTTGGTCGGTGCGACACCTTCAAGGCTACGGATATCGGCAAATTCTGGATTATTAATGATAATCCCTATGGCTTTTGCCGTATCTTGTGGAGAACCACCTCCGATAGAAATCAAGTAGTCCGCACCGCTGGCTTTAAATTTTGCGACACCATGTTCTACAACGGTCATGGTTGGGTTGGGCAATACTTCATCAAAGATTTCATAAACCAAATTAGCTTGATCTAAAAGTGCGGTCACTTTTTCCACGACTTTGAACTGCACTAAAGGCTTATCTGTCACTATTAATGCTTTTTTGAAACCACGTTTTTGTACTTCTGTTACCACGTTGGTAATAGATCCGGAACCGAAGTAAGAGGTTTCGTTTAAAATAAATCTATGAGACATAATGAACTCCTTATTTTTAGAAAATTTTAGAAAATAGTGGGATTTAATTCGCCATACCTAAACCCACGATATTAGCGGCAAGCACAATAATCAAGCAACCAATAACAAGTACACGAGTCGGTTTTGTGCCTGTATTGTTCCATTCTTTTAACGCTAAACCGACAATACCACCACAAAGGACATAGAAGCTCATGTGTAACATCCAGCTCATAAAGCCGTATTCGGTTGGAATATTGGCGTGTCCCCAAGCGTAGAAGAAGAATTGGAAATACCACATAATCCCACCAAGTGCTGAGAACAAAATATTGGTGATTAATAAACTTTTTACTACGCTCATATCGGATTTAAAAGAAAGTTCAGGGCGTGTTTTTAAGCGAATAATACAAAAACTTAAATTAATAATGGCACCGCCACCCATAATAACCACATAACTTGGTAATGCCACATAAAGTGGGTCAACGCCAAGTGAAGCAGCTGCTTCATGCATTGGGGTAGCGGCACTCATCGCAAAAGACATACCCGCAGAAAAAATACCGCACATCACAGCAAGGGCTAAACCTTTTTTCAAGTTAAATTCTTCTGTGGTGACACCTAATACTTTTTCTTTAAGTAACCCTGCATAAGACACGACGGCAACACCAATCACGGCAACAACCACGCCGAGCAAGGTCATTTGTCCGCCACTACTTGCTAACAATTCGCCAAAGCGACCTTGTAAAATCGGGGTCATTAATGTACCGATGATTAATGTTATCCCAATTGCGACACCGATCCCCATTGACATACCAAGATAACGCATGGTTAAGCCATAGCCCACATTACCAATGCCCCACATAGCACCGAACAGGAATACTGGCAATAAGACACTGCTACTAAATGAACCGTAATAAGACCAGAAATCAGGCAATAACCAGTAAGAAATACTCCAAGGCAGTAAAATCCAGGAAAAAATCCCAGCCACTGCCCACATGGTTTCCCAAGACCAATTGGTGACTTTTTTCATTGGTGCATAAAAGCACGCAGCGGATGTGGCACCGACAAAGTGCCAGAAGATACCTAATAAAATTGAGCTACCCATAATGAACTCCTTGATAATTGATTTTTGTTAAAAATTAGCCATATTTACTCACAATCCCTGCTGGGATTATTCGGGGCTTCGCTCCCGTTGCAAGCAACGTTGAAAATTCCTTCGGGATTTTTTGAACCGCAGTTTTACAACACACCTGCTATTGGCGTTACCCCAAAGCGTTTTGCTAAGGCATAAAAATTTTCTGTGGTAATGGTTTGTTTTTTACCGCCCATTGATTTTACTTTTACTGAAATTTCCGATGATTTTTCCACCACATCAATTAACCCAAAAGCCTCATCTAGACTTGGTCCTGTAGCAAAAATACCGTGGAATGGCCAAATCACGACGGAGTGTTTCGCCATTTTTTCTGCGGTGGCATAACCGATTTCGTCAATCCCCGGCACCATCCAAGGTAATACGCCTATACCGTCAGGGAAAACCACCAGAGATTCCGTACTCATTTCCCAAAGTTCACGAGTGAAGGTTACTTCATCGAGCGGTAAAACATAGGTTAGTGCGATTAAATTAGTAGGGTGGCAGTGCATAATCACCCGATCTTGCCCATTGGATTTTTTGATCCGCACAATATGGGATTGCAAATGGGAAGCCAATTCTGAGGTAGCAACGCCACCATTTTTTAATCCCCAAAGAACATAGTAGCCTTTGCCTTGTTCATCTACTTGAATCAAAGCAAGGGTATCTTCAGGATCTAAAATCACGTTACGGAAAAATTTACCTGATCCCGTGACGATAAAATATTGCCCTGCCACTTCTGCAACATCTTGTGTGATCAATTCATGACGTGGATTCGGAGCAAATTGGCTTTTAAAAGGTTCTACATCTAAATCTAACAAACGGAAACTCACATTACCGCCGTTCCGTTCATCCCAACCTTTTAACCAAAGGTCATGGGTTGCTTTTACCATGCCTTTAACAAACCAAGAATCTAAAATTGCTGTCATTTGTATTACTCCTTAACGTTGACTTAATACGGTTTTTTCATATTCACGCACATCATCTAACCAACGACTTCCGACAGGCACGTTATGACGTTCGCAGTACATATCCCACACCGCTTGCCATGGTAATGATTTTTGTTCTTCCAATAAGGCAAGACGAGTAGTGAAATCTCGGGCATTTTCAAGCTCTCGTAATTGTGCGGTGGGTTCAAGCAAGGCTTTGAGCAAGGCTTTTTGCATATTGCGAGTGCCGATTACCCAAGCGGCGATACGATTAATGGACGCATCAAAGAAATCCAAGCCGATATGGACACGGTCGAATAATTGGTTGCGAATAATTTCATTGGCGATGGCTTGGGTTTCATCATCTAACAACACCACATGATCGCTGTCCCAACGCACAGGGCGGCTGACGTGGAGCAATAAATGTTGAATAAATGGCATCACGGCGGAGATTTTGTCGGCAATGGATTCCGTTGGGTGGAAATGCCCTGCATCTAAGCAAAGTGCCGTACCACGAGTGGCAGCGTAAATAGCATAAAATTCATTTGAACCCACAGTGTAAGATTCCACACCAATGCCAAATAATTTACTTTCTACCGCATCAAGATGATATTTCGGATCGATTTTTTCGCTGATAATTTCATCTAAGGATTCCACTAAGCGTTGGCGTGGGGCGAATTTGTCCACCACTAAATCTTTGCTACCGTCAGGGATCCAAATATTCATCACCGATGCAGTGCCTAATTCTTTACCGAAATATTCGGAAATCTTGCGACAGGCTTTGCCGTGTTCAATCCAGAAATCTCGAATTTCTTTATTGGCATGGGTGAGTGTGGATTCTTCACTTAATGGGTGAGAAAAATAGGTTGGATTAAAATCTAAACCAAGTTGATTTTGTTTCGCCCAATCTACCCAGTTGGCAAAATGTTCTGGTTTAATTTCATTACGTTCGACTTTTTGTTCAGCTTCCAAATAAGACGCATGCAAATTCAAGCGTTTTTTACCCGGAATTAATGACATGGCTTTATCCAAGTCAGCACGCAATTCCATTGCGGTACGAGCTTTGCCGGGATAATTCCCAGTCGCTTGAATACCACCTGTTAAACTGCCAGCACCTTGCTCGAAACCGCCTACATCATCACCTTGCCAACAGTGCATAGAAATCGGCAATTGATCTAATAAATTAAGTGCAGTTTCAGTGTCAACACCAATATCGGCAAATTGTTGTTGAGCGAGTTGATAGGTTTGTTGTACGTTACTCATAGTAATACTCCTTAATTTAATGCACAAAATTCTTGCCATTTTTTCTCAATAAGAGAATCAGACAAAAAGTGCGGTTGTTTTTGGAAACGTTTTAATGGAAAGTTTTTCGCCACAATGTGACGAAATTCTGCTTGGTTTTTAATTTGATCGAGTGCCATTAATTGGCAACCGACATTGCCTAATACAGATGCTTCAATAGGGCCAGCCCATACATCAATATCGCATAAATCAGCACAAAGTTGATTTAATAACGCATTTTGGCTACCACCACCCACAATATGCAAAGCACTAATAGGTTTACCTTGTAAGTCAGCCAGTTGTAATGCCACTTGGCGATATAACATGGCAAGACTGTCAAAAATACAACGAGCTAATTGTGCGGTAGTTTCTGGCACAATTTGATTGTGGCTTGCACAATACTGTTGAATGGCTTGTACCATAGACGGTGGGTTTAAGAAACACTCTGCATTCGGGTTAATTAGGTTCGCAAATGCAGGAAGTTGTTCGGCATCATGCACAAGAGTAGCAATATCTTGTACATCACGTTCGGTACAAAGGCGATTAAACAACCATAAGCCCATAATATTTTTTAAGATACGATAATGTCCATCAACGCCACCTTCGTTGGTAATATTGTTATTCATTGCGGTATCATTGGTACAAGGGGTTAAGCGATCTAATCCCATTAATGACCAAGTGCCAGAACAAAGATAAGCCGAATATTCATCAGAAAGTGGCGTAGAAATCACCGCACTTGCGGTATCATGGCTTGCCACGGACATCACAGGGATATGGTTTTGCCAATGTCCTACTTGATATCCCGGATGACGAATTTGTCCAAACCAACTTGGTGCTAAACCAAGATAATCAATTAATTCCAGATCCCAGCTATCGGTATTGACATTAACTAATTGCGTGGTGGTGGCATTGGTATATTCACGATTCATCACGCCAGTCAAGCGGTAGTTTAAATAATCGGGGATCATCAAAAAATCGGTGACTTGATTAAGCCAATCAGGGTTTTCATCCACAGTTGCTTTTAATTGATAAAGGGTATTGAATGGTAAAAATTGGATGCCTGTTTTACGGTAAATGGTTTCTTTGCCTAGTTCTTGTTGCACTTTCGGCATTACCAAATCAGTGCGGTGATCACGATAAGCATAGGTTGGAGCAATAACATCACCGTTTTTATCTAGCAATACGTAGTCCACACCCCAAGTGTCAATACCGATACTATGTAATACTTTTCCGCTATTAAGAATTTTATCAAGTCCAGTTAGGATTTCTTTTTCAAGATAATCTAAATCCCAACAATCGTGACCATTTTGATGAATGAATTGATTTTTGAAACGATGGATTTCATTGAGTGTAATCTGTTGACTATCTGTGGTATAAGTTGCCAACATCACACGTCCACTGGATGCCCCAAGATCCACAGCCGCAATATTTAAATTCGTCATAGAACCCCCTTTAGAATAGTAAATGAAAGGGAGTGTAAGCCGTTTTGTTTGATGATTCTTTAAGTTAAACGACAGGAAAAGAAAATATTTTGGCGGAAAATTAATAGTCAATGTGATCAGTGTCACAAATTGAAAAAATAGTGAGAAAAGAAATTATCACCAACTTGTTAAAGTTTTATACTAGCCATCAAGAGAGGGTAAAAAATGTTCACCAGATTACGCTATAAAGATTTCTTCCAGTCAAGTCAACAACTCTTAGCGGTTGAGCCACGCTTGCCGCAAGAAAATTATCCTGAACATACTCATGATTTTAATGAACTTGTATTGATAACGAAAGGTAGCGGGCGACATATTTTAAATGGCTACCCACACGAATTACATCAAGGCATGGTGTTGTATATTAACGCTGATGATCATCATCTATATGAAAATGTAGATAATCTTTATTTAACCAATATTTTATTAAAACCTGAAAATGATTTTAAATTCATTCATAATGTTGATGTCGTCTTACAAGACCTTGCCCCTAGTCAGTCCCAATATAAAATGGTGAAGCATCAAGCGTTGAGTCACATCAATCAACAAATAGAATTATTACAGCAAGTCCCGTTAAATTCTTTACAACAAGAAAGCTGTTTTTTACAAATTCTGAATTTATTACAGCTAAATCAATACTGTGTAAATAGAGATTCGGGTGGTGGGAGAGATGAAAATTTATATCAACTCTTGCGTTATTTAAGTTTTAATTTTAAACAAGAGATTAATTGGCAACAGTTAAGTCAAGATTTCCAACTACCGTTAAGATCGTTGCAACGTATGGTAAAGGAAAAATTAGGTATCACGCCACAACAATATGTGAATAAGCTGAGACTATCCTATGCCTATTACCAATTAAAATACAGTGAGAAAGCGATTATTGAGATTGCCCTAGAGAGTGGATTTAGCGATAGTAGTTACTTTTCGAGTTGTTTTAAACATGAATTTGGTTATTGCCCGAGAGAGTTGAGATAAATTCTGGATTTCTTGTTAATTTTGTCTTTTAAGCCTTATTTTGAATACCATATTTCTAAACGGAAATATTTTGGCGTTGTTCATTTTCAAAATAGTGGGATAAAGCCAGTTACTATAAAGCTTTACCCACTCTTTCCCGACTATTTTTATGAGACTATCACTTGTTTAGACTTTGATGCAGCTCCTGTACCGAATATACATCAAGTTTATCAATACTTTTCACACCTTCTACTAAGGCTTCTGCTCCGGAAAGCGTTGTTTGTAAAAACACTTTCTGTTGCAATGCACTTTGGCGAATAGAATGGCTATCCGTTACACTTTCAGGCGTACTGCCGACAGTATTAATGATCGTGGCAATTTCACCGTTTTTAATTGCATCCACAATGTGCGGGCGACCTTCACGTACTTTATTGACGATTTGGGCGAATACACCGTTTTCTTTTAGGAATTTTGCTGTCCCTATCGTTGCACATAAGCCGTAACCTTGTTCTTGTAAGCTACGGGCTACTGGTAATAAGCGTGCTTTGTCTTTATTATCAACAGAAACAAAGACTTTACCAGTTTTAGGAATACGTTCATTTGCCCCCAGCTGTGCTTTTAAAAAGGCTTCGGAAAAGGTCTTTCCAACGCCCATAACTTCACCTGTTGAACGCATTTCAGGACCGAGAATGGTATCCACACCTGGGAATTTGATAAATGGGAACACCGCTTCTTTGACGGAGTAATAATCAGGAATCACTTCCCCTGCAATGCTTTGCTCAGCCAAGGAAATACCTGCCATCACCCGAGCAGCAATTTTGGCCAAAGATCGCCCTGTGGCTTTGCTCACAAATGGCACGGTGCGGCTGGCTCGTGGGTTGACTTCCAACACATAAATTACGTCATTTTGCACCGCAAATTGCACGTTCATCAAGCCTACCACTTTTAACGCTTGTGCCATAGCAGCGGTCTGACGGCGGATTTCATCTTGCATTGCTGTACTTAACGAGTATGGTGGTAAGGAACAAGCGGAGTCACCACTGTGAATACCTGCTTGTTCAATATGTTGCATAATGCCACCAATGATGACTTCCTTGCCGTCACAAATACAATCCACGTCCACTTCAATGGCGTTGTTCAAAAAGTGATCCAACAAAATCGGGCTATCTTCTGATACTTGTACGGCTTCACGCATATATTTGTTGAGTTCGTCCACGTTGTAAACGATCTGCATCGCCCGACCGCCTAACACATAAGACGGACGTACCACCAACGGATAGCCTACTTCTTCCGCCAATTTCACCGCTTCCACTGCATTGCGAGCGGTGCGGTTATTTGGTTGTTTTAAGCCTAAATCGTGCAAGATTTTTTGGAAACGTTCACGGTCTTCTGCTGCATCAATGCTATCTGCGGATGTACCGATGATGTTCACGCCGTTATCGTGCAAAGCATTGGCAAGTTTCAACGGCGTTTGACCGCCGTAATGCACGATCACGCCGTACGGATTTTCCACGTGGATAATTTCTAACACATCTTCCAATGTCAACGGCTCAAAATATAAACGGTCGGACGTATCAAAATCCGTAGAAACTGTTTCAGGGTTGCAGTTGACCATAATGGTTTCAAAACCGCTTTCACGTAAGGCAAGGGCCGCATGCACACAGCAATAGTCAAACTCAATGCCTTGTCCGATACGGTTCGGACCACCACCTAAAATCATAATTTTTTTGCGATCCGTTGGACGGCTTTCGCACTCTTCTTCATAGGTAGAATAGAGATATGCCGTATCCGATTTAAACTCGCCAGCACAGGTGTCCACTCGTTTGTAAACAGGGTGTAGATTTAATAAATTGCGTTTATTTCTGACCGCACTTTCGCCCGCTTTAGTGAGTTGCCCAATACGTTTGTCGGAAAAGCCTTTGCGTTTTAAGCGGCGTAGTTCGGCGTAGTCCAATTCATCTAGTGTACGTTTTTCCAACGCCAGTTCTTCTTGCACCAAGTCCTGAATTTGAATTAAGAACCAAGGGTCAATTTTGGAATAGTGATGCACTTCTTCCAAGCTGAAACCTGCTCCGAATGCATCCGCCACATATAAAATGCGGTTAGGTCCGGGGTTGCCTAATTCGCTACGGATTTTTTCAGGTTCTTCAGAAAGCAAATTGAAACCGCAAATGCCTGTTTCCAATCCACGCAAGGCTTTTTGTAAACTTTCTTGGAAAGTGCGACCCATTGCCATCACTTCGCCCACGGATTTCATTTGGGTGGTTAAACGGTCGTCTGCTTGGGGAAATTTCTCAAAAGCAAAGCGTGGTACTTTGGTCACCACATAGTCAATGGACGGCTCGAAAGATGCGGGAATTAAACCGCCTGTAATGTCGTTGCGAAGTTCGTTTAAGGTGTAACCTACCGCCAATTTCGCCGCTACTTTGGCAATCGGGAAACCAGTGGCTTTAGACGCTAATGCTGAAGAACGGCTGACCCGTGGATTCATTTCAATCACGATCATCTCACCATTTTCAGGGTTAATGGCAAATTGTACGTTTGAACCGCCTGTATCCACGCCGATTTCACGCAACACCGCCAAGCTGGCATTACGCATAATTTGGTATTCTTTATCGGTCAAGGTTTGAGCAGGAGCAACGGTGATACTGTCGCCCGTATGCACGCCCATAGGGTCAAAGTTTTCAATGGAACACACAATAATACAGTTGTCCGCTTTATCACGCACCACTTCCATTTCGTATTCTTTCCAGCCCAATACAGACTGCTCAATCAACAATTCGTGGGTAGGTGACGCATCAAAACCCCGCTCACAAATGGCTTGAAATTCATCACGGTTATAGGCAATCCCACCGCCCGAACCGCCCATGGTGAAAGATGGACGAATTAAGGTTGGAAATCCCACTTCTTCCTGTGCCTTCCACGCTTCGTCAAAAGTGTGACACACAAAAGATCGCGGTGTATTTAAGCCAATTTTCGCCATGGCCTCTTTAAAACGCCCACGGTCTTCCGCTTTATCAATGGCGTCTTCAGTCGCCCCAATCAGTTCCACATGGTATTTTTTCAATACGCCGTGTTTAGACAAATCCAATGCACAATTCAACGCTGTTTGTCCGCCCATGGTTGGCAAAATCGCATCTGGGCGTTCTTTCTCAATGATTTTTTCCACGGTTTGCCATTGAATTGGCTCAATGTAAGTTACATCAGCCATATTCGGGTCAGTCATAATGGTGGCAGGGTTGGAATTTACCAACACCACTTTATAGCCTTCTTCACGCAAGGCTTTACAGGCTTGTGCTCCCGAATAGTCAAATTCACAGGCTTGCCCAATCACAATCGGACCTGCCCCGATAATTAATATTGTGTTTATGTCGTTACGTTTTGGCATTTTGTTAATCTCTTTAGAATTTATATTTACTTATTCGTCATCTTTATCAATAAAACCAATTTCTTTTAGTAGCATTTTACCTAAATGGGTAATATAAATGGTTCCTTCTGGCTCTCCTGTCATACGATCAAAAATAGGCATTCTAGTTTTTGAATCAACTTTAATTCGTTTTTTTAGTAGTCCTAATCGTTCTAAATGAACTTTATAACTATCTTGTAAGGATGCCAAATTTTGCTGTTCTACAGGAGCATTTATATAATGTCTTGCTAATGTAAGTACATTTTCATGGCGTTTTCGAAATTCTTCATCACCGCCAAAATATGGTTTTAAATAAAATCGTAACCAAATAATCTCTTCATCATTCAATTCTGATAGTAATCTTAATAAATATCTATGGCGTTCAATGTTAGTCTCATCATCAGTTAATCCATTAACAATGAGAGATGCTATATATTCACGTCTATCGCTCGTAATAACTCTAGACGCTTGAATAAAACTATCTTCAATTAGAATAAGATATGGGCTATCAGCATTCTCGCATATATTCACAATATCTATTTCAATAGCATCTAATTTTTCTGATAGTTTTTGTATATAAGCTACAATGCGATCTATTCGTTGATTAGGAATAATATTTGTTATTTCAGATAAAAGAGAGCCAATATAAGGAATTGCTCCTAATGCTCCTCTTAATAAGAGCGTAGTCTTATCAGTAATGTTCGATTTTAATGTATTAATATCATTCATATTTTACCATTTTCATTTCATCAATAAACCGATCAAACAAATACGCCACATCATTCGGTCCAGGGCTCGCTTCGGGATGTCCTTGGAAAGAGAATGCCGCTTGGTCGGTGAGTTCAATGCCTTGCACGGAATTATCAAACAGGGAACGGTGCGTGACACGAACGTTAGCTGGTAAACTGTGTTCATCCACTTCAAAGCCGTGATTTTGGCTGGTGATTAACACTTTGCCACTGTCTAAATCTTGCACTGGGTGGTTTGCCCCGTGGTGTCCGAATGGCATTTTTTTGGTTTTTCCGCCTGCTGCCAAGCCTAACAGTTGATGTCCTAAACAAATGCCAAACAGCGGTTTTTTGCTTTTCAAGAATGTTTGAATGGCGGCAATCGCATAATCACAAGTTTCAGGGTCGCCCGGTCCGTTGGATAAGAAAATTCCGTCTGGATTTAAGGCAAGCACCTCTTCGGCAGGCGTTTGAGCAGGAACGACCGTGATATTACAGCCCCGTTCGGCGAGCATGCGTAAAATATTGCGTTTTGTGCCGAAATCATAGGCGACAATGTTAAATTCGGGGTTTTCCGCTTCAATATAGCTTTTGCCTAGTTGCCACTCGCCTTGTGTCCAAGGGTAGGTTTCGGCACTGGTGACTTCTTTGGCTAAATCTTTGCCTGCCATTGAGCCGAAACTTAAGGCTAATTCCAAGGCTTTTTTCTCGTCCGCTTCGGTTAAATTTTCGCCTGTTAAAATGCAGCCTGCTTGTGCGCCTTTGTCACGCAAAATGCGGGTTAAACGGCGAGTGTCAATGTCGGCAATCGCCACCACATTATGGGCTTTTAAATATTGATCAAGGCTTTGATTGGAGCGGAAATTGCTGTGAATTAAAGGTAAATCACGAATAATTAAGCCCGCCGCAAACACTTGATGACTTTCAAAATCTTCAACGTTGCAACCTGTGTTGCCAATGTGGGGATAAGTTAAGGTGACGATTTGTTTAAAATAAGAAGGGTCGGTTAAAATTTCTTGATAGCCGGTCATGGCAGTGTTAAAAACGACTTCGCCGATAGTGTGACCTTCAGCACCGATGGATGTGCCGTGAAAAACACTACCGTCAGCAAGCACGAGAATGGCTTGTGCGGACATAATTGCTCCTGAATTGTATGGTTGAACACTTACAAATATTCATTAACCTAAGATTGTTTATGGATAATCTCTAGATGAATTAATTAAATTCGGGCTATTCTATCAAGCTCGGATCATCTTGTAAAGTTACAAGAATATATATTTATGCACTATAAGTGAATTAATATTCACATTATGCAGATTTTTAGCTAAACTGCAGTAAATTTTTTTGTAGATTCCGCTTAACTCATTTACAATAGACAAAAATTTATTTGAGAACAAATCAGATGAAAAAAACTGCAATATTATCCACCGCACTTTGTAGTATCGTTTTATTGAGTGGCTGTACTAACACGCTTGATCCTGTGACAGGCGAACGCAATGATCCACTACAAGGTTTTAACCGTACCATGTGGGATTTTAACTATAAAGTGTTAGATCCTTATCTATTAAAGCCCGTAGCGAAAGGCTGGGATGCTTTGCCTAGCCCACTGACTACAGGCATCTCCAATGTCGCCAATAACCTAGATGAACCGGTCAGTTTTGTTAACCGATTATTGGAAGGTGAGGGTAAAAAAGCCATAGTACATTTTAATCGTTTTGTGATTAATTCAACCTTTGGTTTAGGCGGTTTAATTGACTGGGCAAGCTACAGCGATCCACTCAAAATTGAAAATCAACGTACTTTTGGGGACACCCTTGGCAGTTATGGTGTAGAGCCGGGCGCCTATGTAGTGTTACCCGTATATAATGCCACTACGCCACGAGAATTAACCGGTTCGGTGGTGGATACCGCTTATACCTATCCATTCTGGCACTGGGTTGGTGGCGCATGGTCATTAGTCAAAACCGGCATTCAAACCGTCGATACACGAGCCAAAGCTATGGATAAAGAGGCGTTACTCGATCAGGCACAAGATCCTTATATCACGTTCCGTGAAGCCTATTATCAAAATCTTGAATATAGAGCCACTGATGGCAATGTTAAAGTAAAAGAAACGGGATTATCAGAAGATGATTTAAACAGTATAGATTAAATAAGAATTAAATAAGGAATTTATTATGGAAATGACATCAACTCAACGCTTAATTTTAGCTAATCAATATAAATTAATGGGTTTACTTGAACCAGAAAGCAAAGCAAAATACAGTCGTTTAGAAACGATTGTAAAGGGCGGTTTTGCGCGTGAATTAAAAGAATTAGATCAGGAGTTTAGCAATATTTCACTAGAAGAATGCCAAACTGTTCTTGATACCTTAGAAATGTACAAAGCCTTGCATGTTTCTTACAATAATTTATCCGACAAAACTACTGTCACCCCACACCGCTTACAATTCGTGGGCTATTGTGCAGTGCGTGAGAAAAAATATTTAAGCTACTTGCGTTTTATTACAGGTGTAGAAGGCAAATATCAAGAATTTATGCGTTGCGAACATGGCTGTGATTCACAAACCCCGATGTGGGATAAATACATCAAAATGCTGGATGAATGGCGTAACTGCCCGCATGGTTATCATTTAAGTATTCAGGAAATCCAGAATATTTTAAATGCGTAAAAATTAGCGAAAAAATACCGCACTTTGCTTAATGAGATCATAATAAAAGTAAAGTGCGGTTTATTTTTTATCTGTTTTATACCAATATAAACTTTCATTATTCATGTAACTTCAATAATAACCGATCCATAGTACGATACCCCAATGCTTCCGCTAAATGGGTTTGCGTAATTTGTTCCGACTCTGCTAAATCTGCAATAGTACGAGAAACCTTGAGAATACGATGATAAGCTCGTACCGATAAACCGAGTTTAGTTAGCGCATTTTCCAAAAAAATCGCATCTTTTTGTAATAACGGGCAATAACGTTCAATTTCTTTGCTGGTTAAATGAGCATTCACTTTACCCTGCCGAGCGAATTGTCTTTCGCGTACCTTAACAATTTTTAACCGCACTTGTTCGCTGCTTTCACCCCGATCTTGTTGGCTTTGTAACGCACCCTGTGGTAACAAGGGGACTTCAATAGATAAATCAAAACGATCTAAAAAAGGTCCTGATAACCGATTCAAATAACGGATAATTTGTTGTGGTGATGTGCGATTGTGCGATCCTTGATAATGCCCTGTTGGGCTTGGATTCATGGCGGCAACTAATTGAAATTTAGCGGGGAATTGAATCTTAGCGGTGGCACGAGAGATAACTATTTCACCACTTTCTAAGGGTTGGCGTAACGCATCTAATACTTTACGTTCAAATTCTGGCAATTCATCTAAGAACAGAATGCCATTGTGAGCTAATGAAATTTCGCCAGGTTTTGGGATCGATCCGCCACCCACTAACGCAGGCAAAGATGCACTATGATGTGGGCAACGGAATGGGCGTTTCTTCCAATTGGCAAAATTCAGTTCATTTTGAATCAGGCTAGTCACAGAGGCGGTTTCTATGGCTTCTTGATCACTCATTTCGGGCAAGAGATCGGTTAATCGACTGGCAAGCATGGTTTTGCCAGTCCCTGGGGGACCTAATAAAAGTAAGTTATGTTGCCCAGCAGCGGCAATGGTTAAGGCTCGTTTGGCATGATGTTGCCCGATAATATCGGTTAAATCTTTGCTATTTTGCACCGCACTTTGCTTGGCATTTGACCTAATTTGGTCTGCCATTTGACTAGCCGTTGGCAAATTTAATTGCTTGTCGAGAAACTGCACCACTTCTAACAGTGAATTTGCGTAATAACTGTCGTGTTCTGAGATGAGAGATGCTTCATTGGCATTTTGCGGGGCAATAATCATGGTTCTTTTCGCTTTCTGAGCCGCTAAAATAGCAGGAATAACCCCTTGCACACCACGTAAATTCCCCGTTAATGCCAGTTCCCCAAGAAATTCAAATTGACGTAATTGTTCCGCATTAATTTGCCCTGATGCTGCCAAAATCCCCAACGCTATCGGCAAATCAAAACGTCCCCCCTCTTTAGGTAAATCTGCTGGGGCAAGATTAACGGTAATGCGTTTTGGTGGATATTTAAATTGTGCATTAATCAAGGCACTTCTCACGCGATCCTGTGCTTCTTTCACGGTTTTTTCTGGTAATCCCACTAGCACAAAATTTGGTTTACCATTGCTAATATGGACTTCGATGGTCACAAGGGGGGCTTGTACCCCGATAGAGGCACGGCTATAAACAATGGCTAACGACATGACTTTTCCTTTTAAATAACAAATCAGAAAAATCATAAAAAAATCCACCGCACTTTACAAAAATGACGGTGTATTTTTGGAATAGAGATCACAAAATTAAGGATTTTCAGTGGCAAAAGCAGGACTAAACCATTCATTTAACTTGGCGGACAAACGATCTATGCCGATTTTATTGAGTGCTGAAAATGGCTCAACTTGAACATCTCCCTGAAAGGGTAAAATCGCTTCACGCACCATTTTTACGGTTTTTGATCTGGCACTTTGGCTAAGTTTATCTGCTTTGGTGAGTAATAATAGTACAGGTAATTCCGATGCGACAGCCCATTCAATCATTTGCTGATCTAAATCTTTCAGCGGATGGCGAATATCCATTAAAATCACTACGCCTTGCAAACATTCTCGTTTCTGTAAATATTCCGATAAAGACTTTTGCCATTGCAATTTCATCTGTTCAGGGACAGCAGCATAACCATAACCGGGTAAATCCACGAGTTTACATTGCGGTTCCACTTCAAATAAATTAATTAACTGCGTCCGCCCTGGGGTTTTTGATGTACGAGCCAAGTTTTTTTGGTTGGTTAAGGCATTAAGTGCGGTGGATTTTCCCGCATTTGAACGCCCTGCAAAAGCGATTTCAATTCCCGTCTCTTCGGGGAGTTGCGTAATATTCGCTGCACTGGTGAGAAAGTGGGTTTTGTGATAGTTTAATTTTATTTCAGACATGGATTTTCTCTTTTTATCTTATTTGAACTTGTTTTTTGATGCTAAGCATACCTGATAATCAAGAAAATAGCACGAAACAGCGTATTTTTCATATAAGACATCATAAATTTTTATATTTCACACAGGTTTTTTTAGCTCAATATATGGATAATATTGCTATAAATTTAAACTGTGATCTAGATCACTTTTTCATTCATTTTAATTTTGTAATATAACCCTAAATCAGAATTTCAAACTTTATCAACTAAGCATTATCTAATTGATAATTAATGTAATATCTATCCATAGGAGAACTTAATATGAAATTCACTAAAAGAACGTTTATGAAATCACTTCTTGCTGTATCTGTTTTAGGTTTTGCTGGATTAAGTAGCTTACCAGCATATTCCAGCACGGAAGATCCTTTAAAATTAGGTTTCTTAGTGAAACAGCCTGAAGAACCATGGTTCCAAACCGAATGGACATTTGCGGATAAGGCTGCCGCCGATTTGGGCGATGTGAAAATTATCAAGATTGCGGTGCCTGATGGTGAAAAAACCTTAAACGCTATTGATAATTTAGCCGCTAATGGTGCGAAAGGTTTTGTGATTTGTACGCCAGATCCAAAACTTGGACCGGCGATTATGGCAAAAGCCAGATCTTATAAAATGAAAGTCATTACTGTTGATGACCAATTCTTAAATGCTGCGGGTGAACCGATGACCCAAGTGCCATTAATTATGATGGCGGCAGAAGAAATTGGTCAACGTCAAGGTCAAGAACTTTACAAAGAAATGCTTAACCGCAAATGGGATGTGAAAGAAACCGCAGTGCTTGCAATTACAGCAGATGAATTAGATACCGCTCGTCGCCGTACTGAAGGTTCAATTTCAGCATTAATTGCATCAGGGTTCCCTGAAAAACAAATTTATAAATCACCAACTAAAAGTAATGATATTCCAGGTGCATTGGATGCCGCCAATTCCATGTTAGTACAACATCCTGAAGTGAAAAATTGGTTGATTGTCGGTATGAATGACAATACGGTATTAGGTGGTGTGCGTGCCACCGAAGGTCAAGGCTTTAAAGCGACAAATGTGGTGGGTATTGGTATCAATGGTACGGATGCCGTTAATGAATTATCTAAACCAAATCCAACCGGTTTCTTAGGTTCATTATTACCTAGCCCAGATGTTCACGGTTATAGAAGCGTTGAATTATTGTATAAATGGGTCAAAGACGGTGTTGAACCTGAAAAATTTATTGCTATCGGCGATCCTGTATTTTTAAAACGTGAAAACTTCAAAGAAGAATTAGCGAAAAAAGGACTTTAATCTCCCTATTGTTGGATTTCTCTTGGCACCATTGATGCTTACATCGTTGAGAGAAATCCAACCATTCAATGTTATTTATAAGGAGAAACTCCATGCAAATTCCTTATTTAGAATTTGATAACATTACCAAAATATTTCCTGGCGTTAAAGCACTACAAAATGTGTCATTTAAATGTTATGAAGGTAAGGTTCATGCTTTAATGGGCGAAAATGGGGCGGGTAAATCGACCTTATTGAAAATCCTAAGCGGTAACTATTTACCCACCGAAGGAAAATTACATATCGGTGGACGAACTATGACGTTTCGTAATACCAAAGAAGCCTTGTTGGCTGGGATTGCGATTATTTATCAAGAATTGAATATCGTGCCTGAAATGACGGTGGCGGAAAATTTGTGTTTAGGGCAATTTCCTCATCATTTGGGTATAGTGAATCAAAAGGCGTTAATCGAACGGACGCAGCAATATTTAGATAAGTTAGATCTGAATATTGATCCTAATACCCCATTAAAAGAGCTATCCATCGGTCAATGGCAAATGATTGAAATTGCCAAGGCCTTAAGTCGGGGAGCAAAAATTATTGCCTTTGATGAACCGACCAGTAGTTTATCTGCACCTGAAATTGATAAATTATTTCAAGTGATTAATGAATTGAAAGCTGAAGGCAAAGTGATTTTATATGTTTCGCACCGAATGGAAGAAATTTTCCGTATTAGTGATGAAATCACCGTATTAAAAGACGGACAATTTGTGGAAACTTTCAGTGATTTGAGCAAAATCACTAATGATGATTTAGTGCGGAGCATGGTGGGACGTAATCTTGGTGATATTTATCATTATCGCCCAAGAGAAACCGGTGAAACTCGGCTAAAAATCACCGCACTTTCTGGCACAAAATTGAAAGGCGACTTTAATTTATCCGTTAAAGCAGGGGAAATTCTCGGTTTATTTGGATTAGTCGGCGCCGGGCGTTCAGAATTACTGAAAGTGATCTTTGGTGCGGATCCGATGACACAAGGCTCAATTGAATTAGACGGTAAACAATGCGTGATTTCTACCCCAAAACAAGCCATTGAACAAGGTATTGTGCTTTGTCCAGAAGATCGTAAAAAAGAAGGGGTTATTCCAACGGCGACGGTAGCTGAAAACATTAATATCAGTGCCAGACGTTCACATAATTTGTTTAAATTTATTATTAATGAAAAATGGGAAAAACAAAACGCAGAACAACAACGTCAACAAATGAACGTGAAAACCCCATCTATTGAGCAGTTAATTGTGAATTTATCTGGGGGGAATCAACAAAAAGCCATTCTTGGACGTTGGTTATCGGAAGATATTAAAGTGCTGTTGCTTGATGAACCTACAAGGGGGATTGATGTGGGAGCGAAATCAGAAATCTATGATTTGATTTTCAAATTAGCTGATGAAAAATTGGCGATTATCGTGGTTTCGAGTGATTTACCTGAAGTAATTGGCGTGGCGGATAGGATTATGGTCATGCGAGCAGGGAAAATGACTGGTTGTGTTGAACGTTCACAAGCCACTGAAGAAAAAATTTTAAAACTGGCAATGGTTTAACCATTTTGGAGATGTATAATGAATACGACAACTCAAACAAGAAATTCGACAATTTTATCCAAAATTTGGAATGCTTACGGCATGTTACTGATTTTCGCTGTGATTTTTATCGCATCCTGTATCTTTATTCCTAACTTTGCGACAGTCATCAATATGAAAGGGCTAGGGCTTGCTATTTCCATGAGTGGAATGGTATCTTGTGGGATGTTATTTTGCTTGGCAGCACGTGAAATTGATTTATCTGTCGCCTCGGTGATTGCCTGTGCAGGCGTCGTCACCGCAGTGACATTGAATGCCACACAAAGCCTATTTTTAGGTATTGCAGCCGGTTTAGGCTTAGGGGCAATGATTGGATTAATGAACGGATTTGTCATTGCTAAACTTAAAATTAGTTCATTTATTAGTACCCTTGCTACCATGCAAATTGCACGTGGCTTAGGTTATATTATTTCTGACGGTAAAGCGGTGGGGATCACTAAAGAAGAATTTTTTGATTTAGGCTATCAAGATTTTCTCGGTATTCCGTTGCCAATTTGGTTCACCATTATTTGTATTGCTATCTTTGGTTTCTTACTTGGTCGTACAACATACGGACGAAATACCTTAGCCATTGGTGGTAATGAAGAAGCCTCTCGTTTAGCAGGGATTAATGTTGATCGGACTAAATTGCTCATTTTTGTAGCATCAGGGTTAGTTTCGGCGTTAGCTGGTGTGATTCTTGCTGCTCGTATGACAAGTGGACAACCAATGACCTCCATTGGTTTTGAAATGACTGCCATTTCAGCATGTGTACTGGGTGGGGTTTCCATGAGCGGTGGCGTTGGTAAAATTTCCTTTATTATTGCAGGGATTTTGATTTTAGGTACAATTGAGAATGCCATGAACTTACTCAATATTTCACCGTTTGCACAATATGTGGTGCGTGGTCTTATCCTATTAATTGCGGTGATTTTTGATAAATATAAACAAAAATTTATTAAATCATAAGGAAAATGCATGCAATCTTCTCCTGCTCAACAAGATAATCCTTTATTACCGGGCTATAATTTTAATGCTTATTTAGTCGCAGGAATGACGCCGATTGTGGCAGGGGAAGAGCTAGATTTTACCATTAACCGACCTAACGGCATGAAAGGTTATATTATTAATTTAACCACTGATGGTATTGGGACAATTTTTCAAGGAGAAGATCAATTTAATTGTGCTACTGGTGATTTACTGTTATTTCCGCCTAACGCCGCCCATTATTATCACCGAGCAGAAAATAGCCCCTTATGGCATCATCAATGGATTTATTTCCGTCCTCGTGCGTTGTGGAAAGATTGGCTTAATTGGAGTGATACCGTCAATCACGTTGGGCGATTAACCATTACCGATTGCAACGAATATCAACGGATTTTGGCATTATTTAAACAAATTGAACGAGAATATCGGCATAAGGGGTTGTTTTATGAAGAAATGTCGATGTGTTTATTAGAACAATTATTACTGACTTGTTTTAAACTCGATCCGTCTAATAAACAGCGAATGTTAGATCCCAGAGTGTTATCCGCTTGTCATTTTATTACCGACAACTTAGGGCAAAATCATAAAATTACGGACATTGCCAACGCTATTCATATTTCTCCCTCTCGCCTTGCCCATTTATTTGTCCAACAAACAGGTAGTTCTATGATTAAATGGCGAGAAGAACAACGTATGATTAAAGCCCAGCATTTACTCCATACATCGAATGCCCCGATTTATCATATTGCTCGCACATTGGGCTATGACGATCAACTCTATTTCTGCCGTTTATTCAAACGCCACACAGGGTTAAATCCGTCAGAATATCGTAATTCTCGTTAAAATGTGATCTCGTTCACATTTATTTTTATCTAGCTATTTAATCCATATAAACAGCATATTGACCTCTTACTTTTGGTTAATTTTAAGATTATTCTGTGTGTTAAGTTATTTTATCAAAGAGAGAATAATCTATGGAAAATACAGCGAAATATATTCAATCTGGGCAAGCGGTGTTGGGGATTGAATTTGGTTCAACACGGATTAAAGCCGTGTTAATTAACCAGCAAGGTGAGATTCTTGCTACTGGTATTGCCGATTGGGAAAATCATTTTGACAATGGCATTTGGACTTATTCCAAAGCTGAAATTTGGCAAGGTTTGCAGCAATCTTATGCGGATTTAACTCAACAGGTTCAAGATAAATATCAAGTAACCTTAACTCAGTTGGCGGCAATTGGCATCAGTGCCATGATGCACGGTTATTTACCTTTTGATAAACAAGATAATTTGCTCGTACCATTTCGAACTTGGCGGAATAATTTTACGCAAAAATCTTCGCAAAAATTGACCGCACTTTTTAACCATAATATTCCGCAACGTTGGAGCATTTCCCATTTATATCAAGCAATTTTGAATAATGAACCACATGTTGCTCAAATTGATTATTTCACTACGTTGGCAGGCTATGTGCATTGGCAATTAACCGGCGAAAAAGTATTGGGGATTGGGGATGCTTCTGGCATGTTTCCGATTGATAGTGAACGGTTGGACTATGACCAAACCATGTTACAACAATTTGATGAATTGATTAGCGAAAAACACTATCCTTGGCATATTAAAGCACTATTACCAAAAGTATTATTAGCAGGTGAAAATGCCGGTTTTTTAAGCGAGAAAGGTGCAAAATTACTTGATCCTGCTGGCAATTTGCAAGCTAACATTCCATTTTGCCCACCGGAAGGGGATGCCGGAACAGGCATGGTTGCTACGAATAGCATTAAGGAAAAAACCGGCAATATCTCCGCTGGAACGTCTGCCTTTGCCATGATCGTGTTAGAAAAAGCTTTGTCAAAAGTCTATCCCGAATTGGATATTGTCACCACACCAATGGGCAAGTTAGTGGCAATGGCACATGCAAATAATTGCAGTTCAGAAATTAATGCTTGGGTACATTTGTTCAATGAAGTGCTACAAACCTTTGATGTGAATGTAAATTCCCAAACTCTCTATGAAACCTTATTTAATCAAGCCTTAAAAGGATCGTCCGATTGCGGTGGCTTGCTTGCCTATGGCTTCCACTCTGGCGAACATATCATGGGTTTAGGATCAGGTTGCCCGATGTTTATGCACCCTACGCAATCCGAGTTTAATTTGGCGAATTTTATGCTTTCGCATCTTTATGCCGCCTTTGGAGCGATGAAATTAGGCGTCGATATTTTATTGCAACAAGAGAAAGTCAATATTGAACAAGTACTCGCCCATGGCGGTATGTTCAAAACCCAAGGTATCGCACAAAAAATCTTGGCATCCGCATTAAATATCCCTGTTGCCACCATGCAAACTGCAGGTGAAGGGGGAGCCTGGGGAATTGCGTTATTGGCTAATTTCTTAGGCAAAAATTCATCATTAAGCGAATATTTAGATCATGAAATTTTTACCCAAAGTGAACGCCAATTAATCCATCCTGATGAAGACATTCATCAAGGCTATGAGAAATTTATTAAACAATATCAACAAGGTATCGCTATTGTACAAACAGCGATTGAACATATAAAATAGGAGAATAATTATGCAATTCTTAAAAAATTTAGAAGTCTGGTTTATCGTGGGTAGCCAACATCTTTATGGTGAAGATGCTTTGGCTGAAGTGAAACAACATGCGGAGCAAATTGTAACGCATTTAAACAACCAAAATCCGTTTATTAAAATTAAGTTACAGCCTTTAGCCACCACGCCCGATGAGATTTTAACTATTTGCCAACAAGCCAATAATCAACCTAATTGTGTGGGATTAATGGCGTGGATGCACACTTTCTCACCTGCCAAAATGTGGATTGCAGGGCTAACCCAATTAAACAAACCTTTATTACAATTTCATACCCAATTCAATCAACATATTCCTTGGCATGATATTGATATGGATTATATGAATTTACATCAAACCGCTCACGGTGATCGTGAATTTGGTTTCTTAGTTTCTCGTTTACGCAAAGCCAGAACCGTTCTGGTTGGGCATTGGAAATCCCTTGAAGTGCAACAAAAATTAGATCGTTGGTTACGTGTGTGTGCCACGATTTATGATCAACAACACCTTAAAATAGCTCGCTTTGGTGATAATATGCGACAAGTCGCCGTGACCGAAGGGGATAAAGTGGAAGCCCAAATTAAATTTGGTTACAGCGTCAATGGCTATGGTGTGTATCAATTAGTCGATGCAATTAATCAGGTGGCGGATGCTGATGTCGAAAAATTAGTACAGGAATACGAGCAATCTTATACCTTAGTGGATAGTCTAAAAGAAAATGGCGAAAAACGTACCGCACTTTTTGATAGTGCCAGAATTGAACTGGGTTTAAAAGCCTTCTTGGAACAAGGTGATTTCCACGCATTCACGGATACGTTTGAAAATTTAAATGGCTTAAAACAACTACCCGGCTTACCAGTCCAACGCTTAATGGAGCAAGGTTATGGTTTCGGTGGTGAAGGCGATTGGAAAACAGCCGCCTTAGTGAGAGCTATTAAAGTGATGAGTTATGGTTTGCCAAAAGGCTCATCTTTTATGGAAGACTACACTTATCACCTTGATGAAAATAATGAATTAGTGTTAGGTGCACACATGCTGGAAGTTTGCCCGAGCATCGCTAATGATAAACCAATCTTAGACATCAAGCCATTAGGTATTGGCGGTAAAGAAGACCCAACTCGTTTAATCTTTACCGCAAAAACCGGCAAAGCCGTTAATGCTACCATCGTAGATATGGGTAATCGCTTTAGAATGATCGTGGCAGATTTAGATGCCGTAGATAAACCACAATCCATGCCAAATCTTCCTGTCGGACACGCTTTCTGGCAACTAAAACCGGATTTTGATATTGGTACGCAAGCATGGGTATTAGCTGGTGGAGCTCACCATAGTGTGTTTAGTTTAGATATTGATGCTGATATGTTACGCACCTTTGCCGAATATTTTGATATTGAATTTATTCATATTCATCAAGATACAAAATTGGCAGAGTTGAAAAATGAATTGCGTTGGAATGAATTAGCTTATCGTTAAATAATAAGGCATAATGGACAAAAAGGATGTTACAAACTATCCCATATAGTTTTTGGCATAGTAGACAAAATAGTTGGTAAAAAGTGGGTTAAAGCCTTATAGTAATTGGCTTTAACCCACTTTTTTGAATTATGAATAAAAAATTGCCCTTTTTGCCAAAATCCGTCAATTCAGAGATATGGCATTCAAAATAATATTCAACGCTATAAATGCACATCTTGTAATAAAACTTTTTCCTTAACAAAGAAATTAAATCCAATTAAAATTTGGCAAGATTACACCGAAGGAAAACAATCTTATAAACAACTTGCCGAGAAATATCATTGTTCAGTAAGAACGATTCAAAGATATTTATTAAAAGCCCCTAAAACCCCGTTAAATTCGCCACAAAACCATTATTTAAACTTAATTATAGATAACCTTCTTTGGTAGAAAATTTGGCATAATGGTCTTTATGGATTTACATACAAAAAAGGTCATTTATCATCAAATAGTGAAAACAGAAAAATCTGTTTATTATGCCGTGGCAATAAATAAATTCAGAGAAAAAGGCTATGTAATACAATCAATTACCTGCGATGGTAAAGGTGGATTGTTGAAAGACATTTTTAACACACCAATCCAGTTATGCCAGTTTCATCAAGTGGCTATAGTCACGAGAAAATTAACCATGAATCTAAAATCAGAAGCAGGTAAAGCCTTCAAAGGATTAGTCACTCAATTAAAATCAAGCCTAAAAAATGAATTTTATCGTGAATTACATGATTGGTATTTAAAATATAAAGAGTATATTAATGAACGGTCTGAATATCCAAATGAAAAAGGTTATTATCCATTTAAACATCGCAAATTAAGAAGTGCTTATAGGAGTTTATTACGTCATCAAGATTATTTATTTACCTTTGAGAAATATCCTGAATTAAATATGGATAAGACGACAAACCGCATAGAAAATTTATTTGGTAAACTTAAAGGAAAACTTATTGTTCATCACGGATTATCTAAGAAGAATAATATTATGTTTATAAAGGATTTTTTAAATAATAGTTGATTCTAATTATTAAAAATAATCAAAACCAACTATTTTGTCTACTATGCCTACAAATTATCTGTCCAACTTCTGGCGAGCAGATCAATCTGCGGTTAATAATCGCATTTTATTACTTATTTCATATAATTATGCTTTTGCCACAGCCGCTGCTTTCACAATTACTGCAAACGCAGGTGCTTTTAATGATGCTCCACCAACTAATGCACCATCAATATCTGGTTGAGTAAATAACTCTGCTGCATTGGCATCATTTACAGAACCACCGTATTGAATAATCACTTGATCGGCTACAGCTTGAGATTTTGCTGCAATATGATCACGAATAAATTTATGCACTGCTTGAGCTTGAGCTGGGGTCGCAGATTTACCTGTTCCAATTGCCCAAATTGGTTCATATGCAATCACCGCACCATTAAAGGCTTCTACACCTAATGCATTAATAACCGCATCAATTTGTCTTGCGCAAACTTCTTGCGTTTTGCCGGCTTCATTTTCGGCTTCGGATTCACCGATACATAATACTGGAACTAATCCAGCTTCTTTCAACACACCAAATTTTTTCGCAATAAATTCATCACTTTCTTTGTGATATGTACGACGCTCCGAGTGACCAATAATAATATATTTCGCCCCAAAATCTTTTAACATCGCAGTAGAAATATCACCGGTAAACGCCCCTTGCACATTAATATCCACATTTTGTGAACCTAACGCAATTTCACTACCGGCCAATGCAGCTTCCGCTTCGGCTAAATACATGACTGGTGGTGCAATCGCCACGCCACAACCTGTTACACCTTGAAGTTCTTTTTTCAAACCTTCAATTAATTCTTTGGTAAATGCTTTACTACCATTTAATTTCCAGTTACCCATAACGAGTGGTTTACGAACTGCCATTTGAATTCTCCATATAAATTAATCAAAATGAATAAACTTAATATAACAAATTTTTAGCCCGATTTTTGTTTTTTTTCATCTTTTTTTGATCTAACAGGTGATTATTCTCAAATTACAAGGTACAATCTACTGTATAAATTTGTTATTTTTTAATCAATCCTAACCTATAAACATCTAACATTATGCGTATTTTCAAAGCTGAACAATGGAATCTCGCCGTATTACTTCCACTATTTGAAGAATACCGTTTATCACACGGCATGGCAGAAAATCCGGAAAGAACTCATCAATTTCTTAATAACCGGATTCGTTTTAGTGAAAGTATTTTCTTCTTAGCTCTTGATAACCAACAAAAAGCGGTCGGCTTTATTCAACTCTATCCCCGTTTATCATCCCTACAATTACAACGCTACTGGCAATTAACCGATATTTTTGTGCAAAATAATCCTCAAAAAACCGAAATTTACACCGCACTTATTGAAAAAGCGAAAGAATTTGTGTGTTTTACTCAAGCCAAAATGCTCACCGTAGAACAGGAGCAACACCCGCAATATATTTTAGAAATGGAAGGCTTTAAACGCAATCCGCAAAAGGCAGTGTTTGAATTAAGTTTAAATTAACGAAATAATCTCAGACGGAATAGTCTTCGGATCAGGAATAAATACCTGCTTATGTCGATTCAATTCGCCTTTTTCTAACTGAATCATACTTTTTGGCACTTTAAATAATTTACTCAAATATTTCAACAAATGCACATTCGCCGCCCCATCAATAGGTGGTGCTGTAATGCTGATTTTTAATTCATCAGCATGTAATCCTATGATCGCATCACGACTGGCTTTAGGTTGCAATAAAATCCGTAACCGCAAGCCATTTGCTGTTTGTTCTATTGCGGACATAAAAATCTCAGCCAATCGCACCGCACTTTTACTTTACACAATTTTCCAAATACCATAAGGAATAATGTCATACATCACTTTATCTAACCAAAACAGCACAAACGCCAATATCATGGGGGAAAAATCAATCATCCCCGTTTTCGGTAATAGACGACGAATCGGACGCAAAACCGGCTCGCCTAATTGATATAATAAGTAAGACAAAGGATCATTGCCCCGTCTAAACCAACTTAAAATTGCGCCGATAAAAATTACATATAAAATCATCTCACCCCAAATTTTTATGACAGTCAATATACCAACAACGGTAAACAAACCGAAATTTTCCACTACACCGTCAAATGACCATTTTCCCCCCAAGATAGCCAATAAAGGATATTTAACCAAGCCTACTACGAAGACAAAAATCAACGCTGCAATATCCATATTTTTACGTGGTTTAAAAGTCTTACGTATTGGATTTAACACCGGATCCGTCAATTTCACTACAGCTTGTGAAATTGGGTTATAAAAATCTGCCTGACAATATTGCAACCACATGCGAAACATGACGACCAGCAGATACACGCCTAAAATACTGTTCACTAAATATTGAATTGAATTCATTGATTGACCCCGAAATAACGTTTAATTAAAGCTAAAGATAAAGGTTAACTAAAGGAAAATCAAGGGAAAAGACATTTTCCTTACAATCTAACCACTCTCATGATCACTAAAGTGCGGTTTATTTTTCTTTATTTTTTATTTTTCGTTATAATACCTCGATAATAAATAGGAATAAATTATGACAAAATACAATAAACTTCGTATTGAGTGGGATTGTCGCCGTGGGATGTTGGAATTAGACAAGGTGATTATGCCCTTTTATCAACAACATTTTGATGGACTAAGTGAGTGCCAAAAACAGAGTTTTATTCGTTTATTGGCTTGCACAGACTTGCAGCTTTTTTCTTGGTTTTTCAATCGCAAACCAGCGATAGATACGGAGTTGCAAGCAATGGTTGACTATATTCATCGGACATTGCAGTTAAGCAATTAGCTTTTTTTCGTACCTTTTTTAAAATGTTTGAACTTTTTAGAAAACGGTTGCTCTAACCAATTATAGTGCTTGTTGTTTTATCGCAAGCCACAAGAGATAATATGACTGAACAGATTACCGATCAGGCTTTAGTAGAAAGAGTACAGCAAGGGGATAAGAAAGCCTTTAATTTGTTGGTTTCTCGTTATCAAAACAAGGTAGCAGGCTTATTAACACGTTATGTACCACGCAATGATATTCCCGATGTGGTGCAAGAATCCTTTATCAAGGCATATCGCTCAATGGATTCTTTTCGTGGTGACAGTGCTTTTTATACTTGGCTTTACCGAATCGCAGTGAATACTGCAAAGAATTATTTGACGGCACAAGGTCGCCGTCCGCCGAACGAAGATATTTTAGCAGAAGATGCTGAAAGTTACGATTCAGGCACGAATTTACGTGATGTGGATACGCCAGAGAATGAGTTACTCTCAGCGGAATTAAAAAAGATTGTTTTTGATACGATCGAGAGTATGCAAGAAGAACTGAAAACCGCCATTACATTACGTGAGCTAGAAGGGTTGAGTTACGAAGAAATTGCCGATATTATGGATTGTCCAGTGGGTACTGTACGTTCTCGAATCTTCCGAGCAAGAGAAATTATTGAAAATAAAATTAATCCGCTGTTACAGCGATAACATCCGTAGCAACGGCAAACTAAACAATTAATTGGGGTATTATTATGCAAAAAGAGTTACTTTCCGCCTATATGGACGGTGAACAAGTAAGTAACGAATTCACTGCTACATTGTGTCGTGATGGCGAATTACAACAAAGTTGGGCGAATTTTCATACCATTCGTTCTGTGATTCGTGAAGAAAGTGCAGTCTTTTTAGGCTCGGATTTTACAGCGAAAATGGATGCGTTAATTGATGCGGAAACACCGTTACAAATTTCACAGCCAACACCAGACGAAGTGGAAACCTCACCGTTTATGCAAAAATTAAAAGCCATGTTTGCGCCGTTAACACAAGTTGCCGTGGCAGCTGGAGTGTGTTTAGTCGCCGTATTAGGTGTGCAAACGTTTAACGCCAGCCAAACGGAGAAATCTGCTGATACCCCCGTATTACAAACTTTACCATTTAATAATGGTGTACAACAAGTAAGCTATAATGCGCCAAGTAAAGATGTCATCACAAATGAGCAAATCGAACAGAAAAATAAACGGATGGGCGCCATGTTGCAAAATTACGAATTGCAACGCCGTCTACACGCTGACGGTGTGAATTTAGGTCAACATCAAAAATAATTTATATTTGTTCTCTGATCACCACCGTTTGCGGTGGTGATTTTGTTTTAAATGAATGATAATATAAAAATAAACGGTGGAGTTGTTCAATGTTAAAAATTATCAAAAATCTAACCGCGCTTTCATTACTACTCAGTTTGCCTAGTGCCGTATTGGCGCAAGAAAATCTTACCCCACAACAATTAGTGACATCAATGACTAAAGCTCAAACCGAATTAAACTATCAAATTTCTTTTGTGCAAACTAATCTAACAGATTTGCAAGCTTTTCGTTATAAACACGTTAATTTAGACAATAAAAGCTACGCTCAATTAACCACTTTAGAAAGTAGTCAACAAGATATTATTCGTCGCGACAACTTGGTCAGCTATTTCCAAAGTAATTTCACCCCGTTTACTATTCAATCTAATCATATTATCGATTATTTACCAAATATCTTATCGGCTAACATCGAAAAATTCGCAGAAAACTATGATTTTTCTGCCTTGGGACGTAATCGTGTGGCAGATCGTTTAGTACAAGTGATTAGAATTATGCCAAAAGATGATTTCCGTTATCAATATGTACTGTTCATTGATGAAGAAACCCATTTATTATTACGTAGTGATCTGATTGATCGCAATGATAATTTACTGGAAAGTTTCCATGTGGTGAATTTGTATATTGGTGATGAAATCAAGTCATTAGTGGAACAATTAAATGCGGTTCATTTTCCGCCGTTACTCACCGATGAATCAAATGAAAAACCGTCGATTACCAGTTGGCAGACAAAATGGTTGCCTAAAGGCTTTACTTTAGTGAGTGAAAATGCTGATCCAGAAGATATTGATGGTAACAATATTATTGAAAGCCGCTTATATAGCGACGGATTATTTTCCTTTACTATTTATGTAGCAGATAAAATTATCAATGGAAATCAAGATAATCTCTGGCGACAGGGAATGAATACCATCTATAGTGAAAATATCGGAGATAAAGAAGTGACATTAATTGGTCAAATTCCATCTGCTACCGCAAAACGTATTGTGCAAGATTTACAATTTAAATAAAGGATTAAGTAATGATTAAAGAAAGTGCTGTAGTAATTGATTATCAACCAGGTGTGGCAACAGTGAAATGCCAATCACAATCAGCATGCGGAAATTGCACTGCGAAATCTGTTTGTGGTACATCAGCACTTTCTGAATTAACGGGTGAACCCGGTGAACATATTTTTATCTTAGAAACCATTACACCGCTAAAAATAGGGCAAACCATTGAAATTGGATTAGAAGAAAGATCACTCCTATTTTCCGCATTATTGCTTTACTTTTTACCATTATTAACGATTTTAGTCACCGCCTTTATTGGTGAAAAATTGTTCCAACACGAATTAATCAATGCGATTTTTATCTTTTTTTGTACCGCAGTTTCCTTTGTAGCAGTGCGTTATTATGCAAAAAACGTACAAACAAAATCGTCGTTTAAGCCGATTTTGTTGAGAATATTAGCATAATACTCTACTCACATTAAAAATTGGCATAGTAGACAAAATAGTTGGTAAAAAGTGGGTTAAAGCCTTATAGTAATTGGCTTTAACCCACTTTTTTGAATTATGAATAAAAAATTGCCCTTTTTGCCAAAATCCGTCAATTCAGAGATATGGCATTCAAAATAATATTCAACGCTATAAATGCACATCTTGTAATAATAGTTGATTCTAATTATTAAAAATAATCAAAACCAACTATTTTGTCTGCTAGGGCATAGTGTATAAAAAACTGCCAACTATTTTGTCTACTATGCCTTTTCTAGCAATACGCTTATCTACTATGCTCTTTTACCAACTATCTTGTTTATAATGGCGATACGAGAAACATTGTAACGTTTATTAACCTTGTACATAAATTCAAGGTTAATACTAAATCAGATTAAATAATCCCTTGTTCTTCTAGCTTACCTAAGAAAAACGGCATTTGTACTCGCCACCAAGGCCAGTCATGATCTACATCACTACCCCAGAAATCAAACCAAGCACTAATAGCTTTGCTATCAAAAACTTGTTGTAAACGTGATGTATCAGCGATATGCTGTTCCTCCCAAGCGCCTTGACCGACCGCCACTACATAATGATTTTGGCGATAACGTGCTAAAAACCACTCATCATTTTGATTTGCTACATAATCAATCGGTGAATTAAAATACACTGCTTGATCACTACCAAAATCGCCCGTAAAGAAACGAGCATCGTACACGCCACTCAGGGCAATAGCCGTATCAAATAAATCTGGATGACGTAAGGCAAAATTAATTGTATGGAATGCTCCCATACTACAACCGGTAGCAATCATGGCTCCATTCCATTGTGATTCATGACGAATTAATGGTACGAGCTCATGGACAATATAACGATCATAAGCGTTGTGAGCTAATGCCATATCATGGGCACTTTTCCATGTTGCTAACCAAGATTCGTTATCATAAGAATCTGGTGTATAGAATTTAATTAAGCCACGTTCAATAAAAGAACGGCAAGCATCAATCATGCCAAAATTGCCGTATTCATTTTGGTTTCCACCTGATGATGGAAATACAATAACCGGCTTACCAGCATGACCATACACATTAAAGTGCATTTCACGCCCTAACTCACCACTCCAATGACTTCTTCTTTCAAAATGCATAGTTTTATTCCTGTATTATTGTTTTTTCTGGGCAAATTGCACGATTTCACGCATTTTCTCAATGCTCTCTGCACGAGCTAAAATGCCATGTTCCCCCATGATTTTAGCAAATACTCCCGGCACGGTTTGGACACTAATAATATTGTCAACAAATTTCTCACACACTTGTTCAATGGAATGAGCATAATTTTGATTGGCTTTACGAGAAATATACACCACATTCCAAGGATGCGTAATGTTTGTATAAAATTTATTTTCTGTCACCACATTAGCGTATTCTTTGAAAACGTCAAAATCATTCGCATAATTCCACATATCAATAGTCAAACCACCTGGTGGACGGCAGTTAATTTCTAGTGGTAAAAATTCACCTGTTTTCTTCACACGAAAAAATTCAAAGTGGAAGAAACGCTCACGTACACCGAAGGCATCTACGCATTGTTTGCCTAATTTGATTAATTCAGGCGAAATATCACGAGGAACATAATAGAACATATCACCATCTTTTTCGACGGTGTCTAATACAGCTTCAGAATATTCAAGGCTAGAATAGAATACGATATTACCATCATGATCAGTTAAGCCATCAAAGGTTACAATATCACCATCAATGAATTCTTCCATAATGTATTCAACTTGCGGATTCTTGTAAGTAAAAAAGGATTCTAATTCATCCGCACTTTTGATTTTGTAAGTATCACTTGCCCCGACACCAGAATTTGGTTTAATAATAACGGGGAATTTCAGTTTGTTAGCTAATTTACGAGCCTCATCATCATTTTGGAAGACTTGTCCTTTAGCTACTTTTAAACCTGTTTGGCGAAAAACTTCTTTCATTTGTGCTTTGGTTTTAATGGCTAACATATCTTCATTTTTATAACCAAAAACATTGAAATCAGTACGCAATTTTGCATCTAATTCAAGCCAGTATTCATTATGTGATTCTACACGATCAATACGACCGTATTTATGTGCAAAATATCCCACCGCACGATAAACCTGATCGTAGTCTTCCATATTATCTACACGATAATATTCCGTTAAAGCATGGCGTAAATTTTCACTAAGTTGTTCATAAGGTGTATCAGCAATCCCTAAGGTATTAATGCCTTTTTCTTTCATTCGCACCGCAAAGGTTTCGAAGTTCGTTGGAAAGTGAGGGGAAATCATGACAAAATTGAGTGGTCTAGACATAGTATTGTTCCCTTGATAAATAAAATTGATAGACTGGATTTTAAGCGAGTTTTGCTTATTTTGCCACAGAATTTATATGGGTAAACTGCGGTGAATTCAGACAAAATTTTGTAATTTCAAATTTTATTAGTGTATTAATTTAAATAATAATTAATAAATAATGTTATTAACTGTAAATATCAAAACTATTAGTATAATAATTTTTAAGAAATATATCATTCTAATTAAAATACGGTAAGAGTAGTGACCATTTTCGGTAAAACTAATTGGGTAATTTTATCTTACCTAATTTTATTCATTAATTTGCAATTTCAACCTGATCTTGCGCAACAACAAAAATACCCAAGGCCAAAGTAACCCACTAATGAATGCTCCAAAGATTTCTTGCCATTGAAAAGTAGCATTATGCATTGTCCATTCAATCAAGAAAATGCCAATACGAATACAAAATACCAGTAAAACGGTGAGTAAACTCTGTTGTAAAAGGGAGAGATTGCTTAATACAGAATGATTTTTTGCGACTACATACATAAACACTGAAAGTACTAAAGCATGTACACCCATTACAGAACCTAGCACCAGATCCCAAACAACACCAAGCACAAACGCCGATCCAATACTGATTTTTTCCGGAATAGATAATGACCAATACGTTAACACTAACACTAACCAAGCTGGTTTGAAACTTTGGAAACCAGCTGGCCAAGGGGCAATTTCTAATACTAATGCTGCTACAAAAATACAGAGTAAACTAATGACCTGAATAAGAAAACGTCCGTTCATTAATATTCCTCCCGATGTTCTTTTAACTCAAGATCAAACTGAGTATCATTTAAATTCATTTCCATGGGTAAATTCTCAGTACTATTATCATCCATGGTATGTGGTATATTTTGCTCTTGCTCTTGCTCTTGCTCTTGCTCTTGCTCTTGCTCTTGCTCTTGCTCTTGCTCTTGCTCTTCAGAGGTTTTTTCTTTTTTTTGGCGTGTATCGACTTTATTCCCTAATCGTTGTTGCACAGCATTACGTACTTCTTCCGGTGAAAGCGCCTGAACCTTATGCATATCTTCTGCACTTGACCAGAGAAGTAAAACATAACGTAATCGTTCTAAGGAAGCCAAGGGTTTAGCAGTAATCGTGGCAAAATAGTTAGAACCATCTCGAGAAACAGTCTCAACCACCGCAACTGGATAACCTTCTGGGAAACGACCTCCTAAACCAGAAGTCACCAGTAAATCCCCTTTTACAATATCCACTGAACGTGGCACATTATCAAGGGATAGTTCATCTGCCCGACCAGTTCCACTTGCAATGGTTCGTACATCATTACGCAATACTTGCACAGGAATGGAGTGGGTAACATCCGTCAATAACAAGACTCGAGAACTATCTTCACCGGCTGAAATAATTTGCCCAACTACGCCACGTTCATCAATCACTGGTTGACCCACATAGGCACCCGTTCCTCTGCCTTGGTTAATCACCACTTGTTGACGATAGGTATCACTTTCCGCAGTTAATACTTCGGCAATTTTTTTATATTCATCAGTACGTAATGGAGAATTGAGTAATAAACGCAATCGTTGATTTTCCACTTTTAATTGATCCAACAATAATAAATCCGCATTTTTTTCTCGTAATTGTTCTTTCAATACGCGGTTTTCAATTTGCAGTTTATTGGTATCAATGAGATTGTCAGAAACACTATCAAGAACCGTATGGGGAGTATTAGCTAAGTAATATAAACCACCAACAAAGGTCTCCAGTGCACTACGTACTTTAATCATCGCATTACTTTGCCCGTCAGAAAGAATCAGCACAATAGATGCTGTTACGGCGAGAAATAAACGTAATCCCAATGGCGGGGCTTTTCCGAAAATAGGTTTCATAGCCAATCCAAAACAAAGTAAAAAGTGCGGTGCAAAAATAGAAAATTTATCACCGCACTTTTTTCACTGTATTTATTTAAATATCATCACTAAAAATATCGCCACCATGCATATCGATCATATGCAAAGCTTCACCACCACCTAATGCAACACAAGTTAATGGATTATCTGCCACCACGACACGTACGCCAGTTTCTTTACTGACTAAATGTGCAATATTACGTAATAAGGCGCCGCCGCCGGTTAATACGATGCCGTATTCATAAATATCGGCAGCATGCTCAGGTTTACATTCTTCTAAAGCAGAACGAATTGCATCAATAATGCCTTTTAATGGCTGACTAATGGCTTCTAACACATCACGAGAAGTCAGGGTAAATGGACGTGGCACACCTTCGGATAAATTCAAGCCGTGAACTTCTAATTCAAGTACATCGTCATCAGATTCAATATAAGCCACACCGATTTCATGTTTAATGCGCTCTGCGGTAGCTTCACCAATGATCGAACCAAAGGTTTTACGCACATAAGAAATAATCGCTTCGTCAAATTTATCTCCACCAATACGCACGGAAGAAGAATAAGCTAAACCATTTAGAGCAATCACCGCAATTTCTGTGGTCCCGCCACCGATATCAATCACCATTGACCCAGTTGGGGTAGATACTGGCAATCCCGCACCAATTGCCGCTGCCATCGGTTCTTCAATTAAATAGACTTCTCTGGCGCCAGCACCAATTGCTGATTCTTTAATGGCACGACGTTCAACTTGCGTTGCCCCTGCCGGCACACAAATTAACACGCGTGGACTCGGACGCAGAAAATTACCACTATGTACTTGTTTAATAAAGTATTGCAACATCTTTTCCGTCACAAAGAAATCGGCGATTACCCCGTCTTTCATCGGACGAATAGCTTCAATATTGTTGGAAGTACGACCTAGCATCATTTTAGCGTCTTTACCCACCGCTGCAATACTACGTTGCCCTGCTCGCCCTTGACGAATTGCCACCACAGAAGGTTCATCAAGTACAATCCCTTGATCTTTTACATAAATTAAAGTATTTGCTGTACCTAAATCAATAGACAAGTCGTTGGAGAATAAACCCCGAATTTTTTTGAATAACATAAGAATTCCGTTCGTTAAATAATATATAGAAAAATTATGCGTAATGTATCAAAAAATCGGCAGTAATTACAGTTAATTTTCAGAATTATAGGAAAAAGCCATGTGACTTAATAATCTGTTGTGCTTTAAGACAATGCAAAAACATGAAAGAACTATTCAGTCATTTTATTTTCAGTGAGTAACGCCGTGCTGTATTCAGCGATGACGTCAAATTCTTGCGGAATGTGGATGTTGGCTTTTCCACTGTCGTATTGAGCGGTGTGACTATCTCAATTAGGGGATGGCGAAAGCTGATGGTACTAAAAACGGTAATATTCGCCACTATTTCACCGTATTAATGCTTTTCCATTGACACTTTTTAAAAGCCTTTAATTGTGCTGGCAGTCACATTGTATGCTCCGGCATAATCCGTCATTAAGCCCGTATATTTACTCGAACTATAGGTTTCTAAATTCGGATTGGTAATATAGTTTTAATGCGTTGCTCAGTATTTGATATCTTTCAAACGAGCTTGCAATAACGGACGATTGGCAAAGGAGGCTTGAATCAGATCTTCGCCATTTTTCTCTTTTTCAAAAACGTTCGCAATAATCCGAATCCCTTCCTTTAATCCTTCGCTGTAAGCTGTCTCTTCATTTTCTAAGGTTGGAGTGATGTTAACAACTGTCTCTCACCACCAATTTTGTAGGGATCTCGATCAATTCTGCCTGAATATTGGTGTCATTATCTTGTAATAACGACTTGAGTTTTTGTCCTGCTTGATAACCAATTTGTTCATAAGGGATAGAAATGGTTGTGAGTCTTGGATAAGATACGGCCCCCACATCTAAGCCCCCTAAGCTGGCAACGGCATTATGGTCGCCGAAGCCTTAGATGCTGCCGATAAATTGGCAGAACAAGGCATTGTAGCCACGGTGGTGGATATTTTCACCTTAAAACCGCTGGATGTGGATTGTGTGATTGATTGTGCCAAACGCACAGGTAAAATTGTCACTTGCGAAAACCATAGCATTCATAGCATTACCAATGGATTAGGTTCAGCGGTCGCAGAAGTGCTTGCCGAGCATTGCCCAACACCAATGCGTAGGGTTGGTATTAATAATCGTTATGGACAAGTAGGTACATTAGATTTCTTAATGCAAGAATATGGCTTAACCGCAGAACATATTGTGCAGAAAGCGTTAGAGTTATTCTAGTTGTAAACAACAGTAAAAGGGGTAAAGCTTAATACTAATTGGCTTTACTCCTTTTTAGTAGCACTTTTGCTGGCTATACTTTTAAGATAGATTTCAAGAATCTCGCTGTATGCGATTTTTTATCTTTTGCCACTTGTTCTGGCGTACCTTTGGCGATAATTTCACCGCCACCACTACCTCCTTCGGGACCAAGATCTACGATCCAGTCAGCAGTTTTGATCACGTCTAAATTATGTTCAATTACCACAATGGTATTTCCTTGATCACGTAAGCGGTGTAACACTTCCAACAACTGTTTGATGTCAGCAAAATGTAAGCCAGTAGTGGGTTCATCCAAAATATACAAGGTTTTTCCTGTATCTCGCTTAGACAATTCGGTGGCTAACTTCACTCGTTGGGCTTCGCCACCAGATAGCGTGGTAGAAGATTGCCCTAAGCGAATATAAGACAAACCTACATCCATAAGAGTTTGCAATTTACGGGCAATTACAGGGATGGCATCAAAAAATTCGCGGGCTTCTTCCACTGTCATATCTAGTACTTGATGAATGGTTTTGCCTTTGTAACGGATTTCGAGTGTTTCACGGTTGTAGCGTTTTCCTTTGCAGTGGTCGCACGGCACATATACATCGGGCAAGAAATGCATTTCTACTTTTAATACGCCATCGCCTTGACAGGCTTCACAACGCCCACCACGCACATTAAAACTGAAACGACCCACGTTATAACCCCTTGCTCGGGATTCTGGTACACCTGCAAATAGTTCACGAATGGGGGTAAATAAACCTGTATAAGTCGCTGGATTCGAACGTGGCGTACGTCCAATCGGGCTTTGGTTAATGTCGATCACTTTGTCGAAATGTTGCAAGCCATCAATGGATTCATAAGGCGCGAAGTTAATATTATCTGCACGGTTTAATGCATTTTGTGCTAACGGGAATAAGGTATCATTAATTAAAGTGGATTTACCCGAACCTGACACCCCCGTAATACAAGTAAACAAGCCCACCGGAATTTCTAAATTTACCGATTTCAGATTATTTCCTGTGGCACCGTTTAAGCGTAAAATTTTGCTTGGATCAAGTGCGGTGCGTTTTTCGGGAATTTTGATAGTTTCGACCCCTGACAAATATTTGCCTGTAATGGAATGGGGATTTGCCATAATTTCTTGAGCGGTACCTTGTGCAATGATTTCACCACCATGAACCCCCGCCCCCGGTCCAATATCAATAATATGATCTGCTGCTCGAATAGCATCTTCATCATGTTCCACTACGATCACGGTATTGCCAAGATTCCGTAAATGAATCAACGTGTTAAGCAAGCGTTCATTATCTCGTTGGTGCAACCCGATGGACGGTTCATCTAACACGTACATCACACCTACTAAGCCGGCACCAATTTGGCTGGCTAAACGAATCCGTTGTGCTTCGCCACCGGAAAGGGTTTCTGCCGAACGAGAAAGAGAAAGATAGTTCAAGCCTACATTGACTAAGAAAGAAAGACGTTCTTTAATTTCTTTCAAAATTTTTTCCGCAATTTTAGCTTTTTGTCCAGCTAATGCCATTTTCTCAAAAAACTGCAAGGCTTCGCCGATGCTCATTTCCGATACATCTGGCAAGTTGGTTTGTCCGATATAAACATGGCGAGCTTCTGGTCGTAAACGTGAACCATCACAATCTATACAAGGACGAGTGCTAATATTTTTGGCTAATTCTTCACGTACAGACATTGATTCCGTTTCTTTATAACGGCGAGCCATATTATTTAAAATTCCTTCAAAAGGATGACGACGGATAACTTTATCGCCCCGATCATTTAAATAACTAAACTCAATTTCTTCTTTACCCGAACCGTGCAACACAATATCGTGAATTTTTTTCGGTAGTTTTTCAAATGGGGTTTCTACATCAAAATCATAATGTCTGGCTAAAGACGTTAACATTTGATAATAATAGAAATTCCTCCGATCCCAACCTTTAATAGCACCGCCGGCTAAAGAAATAGATGGATTTTGTACGACGCGTTTTTCATCAAAAAATTGTTGTACGCCTAAACCATCACAAGTGGGACAAGCTCCGGCTGGATTATTAAAAGAAAATAACCTCGGTTCTAATTCTGGTACGGAATATCCACAATGGGAACAAGCAAAATTTGCAGAAAAAACCAATTCTTCGGCTTTTTCATCTTCCATATTAGCGACAACAGCGGTACCACCGGATAATTCTAGAGTCGTTTCAAAGGATTCTGCTAATCTGGTGGCTAAATCCGGTCTGACTTTAAAACGATCAACTACCACTTCAATGGTGTGTTTTTTCTGCAATTCTAATGTCGGAGGATCGGATAAATCACAAATTTCACCGTCAATTCTAGCTCGAATATAGCCTTGAGCAGCAATGTGTTCTAAAATCTTCACATGCTCACCTTTGCGAGCTTTCACTACTGGGGCAAGCAACATCATTTTGCTATTTTCAGGCAAACTCAATACCTTATCTACCATTTGTGAAATAGTTTGAGCAGCTAATGGTTCATTATGCGTTGGACAACGTGGCTCGCCCACTCGAGCAAACAGCAAGCGTAAATAATCGTGAATTTCTGTTACCGTTCCCACCGTTGAACGAGGGTTGTGTGATGTCGATTTTTGTTCAATGGAAATTGCTGGTGAAAGCCCTTCAATGCTGTCCACATCCGGTTTTTCCATTAAGGAAAGAAATTGACGAGCATACGCCGACAGACTTTCTACATAACGACGTTGCCCTTCCGCATAGAGTGTATCAAAAGCTAAAGATGATTTTCCTGATCCCGATAATCCAGTAATAACGATTAATTTATCACGTGGAATGGTTAAGTTAATATTTTTTAAATTATGGGTTCTTGCCCCACGAATGTCTATTTGATCCATTGTCTGCCCCATAGCAGTACGAAAAAAGTAAAATTTTGGAAAGCATATCACATATTTTAATCTCTGTTAAAATAACCAGTAAAAAATATGGATTTTTTTTTTATTTTAAGGCAGAATATTGTCTAAATTAACCATTAATCGAGGAAATTATGGCAGGAGTTAATAAAGTCATTATCGTTGGTCGCTTAGGTAACGATCCGGAAATTCGTACCATGCCAAACGGCGAAGCGGTCGCCAATATTAGTGTTGCGACGAGTGAAAGTTGGAATGATAAAAATACCGGTGAACGGCGTGAAGTCACTGAATGGCATCGCATTGTGTTCTATCGTCGTCAAGCTGAAGTGGTGGGTGAATACTTACGCAAAGGTTCACAGGTTTATGTTGAAGGTCGTTTACGTACTCGGAAATGGCAAGATCAGAGTGGACAAGATCGTTACACCACTGAAATTCAAGGCGATGTCATGCAAATGTTGGACAGTCGCAATGCAAACCAAGGTGGATTTAACCAAGATAACGGTGGCTTTGCCAGCAATGGTAATTTTGCGGGGCAACAATCTGGTGGTTATTCACGCTCAACATCTGCACCTCGTCAGCCCCAGCAAACACAAAAAGCAGCACCAGTAAGTGAACCACCTTTGGATAATTTTGATGATGATATTCCATTTTAGACAATAATCAATTTATTATGAAGAAACGCTGGTTTACTCTAGCGTTTCTTTTTATTTTAATTAACAATAATTATATGAACACATTAGTTAATTTACTCAAGTCTGATCACGTTATTGCTTATCCTACTGAAGCCGTATTCGGTCTAGGTTGTCATCCGTTAAGCCAAACTGCGGTGGAAAAATTATTAGATTTAAAACAGCGCCCGATGGAAAAAGGGTTAATTTTAGTGGCACCAGATATAAATTTTTTATTGCCATTTATTGAGACGAAAAATTTCACGCCACAGGACTGGGAGAGATTACAAGGACAATATGACCGTCCAACTACTTGGGTGGTACCGGTCCGTGCAGATGTACCAAAATTTCTAACTGGAAAATTTGATAGTATTGCAGTTCGCCTGTGCCATCATCCAGCGGTGCAACAATTATGCTATGCCGCTGGTTTTGCCTTAACCTCAACTAGTGCTAATTTGACAGGGCTACCACCTTGTAAAACAGCAGCAGAAGTGCGGTCACAATTTGGTGAGAATTTCCCACTGTTAGATATGCCAGTAGGCAATGCGAAAAATCCATCAGAAATTCGGGATTTATTTACTAATCAATTATTTAGACAAGGATAGCAAATGGATAAATATGCGGTATGGGGCAATCCAATAGCTCAGAGCAAATCTCCTTTGATTCATCAGTTTTTTGCTCAACAAACTAGTCAGAAAATGGAGTATGTGGCAATCCTAGGGGATAAAATTCATTTTGAATCCCAACTTCTGGCATTTTTTGCAGCGGGGGCGAAAGGATGTAATATTACTGCTCCTTTCAAACAGCGTGCTTATCAACTTGCTCAAGTTTATAGCGAACGAGCATTAACCGCGGGTGCCTGTAACACGTTGAAAAAATTAGATAATGGTGAACTCTATGCAGATAATACAGACGGTGCTGGGTTAGTCAGTGATTTACAACGTTTAGATTGGCTAAAACCCAATCAGTCTATCTTAATTTTAGGGGCAGGAGGGGCGACGCAAGGTGTATTATTACCTTTATTACAAGCTCGACAAAATATTACGATTGCTAACCGTACTTTAGCCAAAGCACAGGATTTAGCGGATAAATTCGCACAATATGGTAAAGTAAGTGCGGAGCAATTAAGCGACATTCCCGTGCATCAATTTAATTTAGTGATTAATGCGACCTCTTTAGGATTACAAGGGCAAACTACTCCGATTAATCCAGATATTCTGAAACTAGCCCATGCTGTTTATGATATGCAATACGCTCAACAATCTGATACACCTTTTGTGGCTTGGGCGAAGTCTCTTGGTGCACAGAATGTGAGTGACGGTTTTGGCATGTTGGTGGGGCAGGCAGCCCATTCTTTCGACTTATGGCGAGGTGTCATGCCTGATGTTACTTCCCTAATAGAACAAGAGATAATCTAATGGAAAATATACAAACTTTATTTTTAGCATTGATTAATTCATCACATTTTATTATTTTAATGAAATTATGTGTCGCCATGTGTCTAGGTGGCATCATTGGTTTAGAGCGTGAATTAAAACGTAAGCCTGTCGGGGTAAAAACTTGTGTCATTATTTCCATTACGACCTGTATTTTAACCATTGTTTCCATTCAATCGGCAGAATATTATGCGGAAGTTTCACAAAATATCCGTACCGATCCTATGCGATTAGCCGCCCAAGTGATTAGTGGGATAGGTTTTCTTGGTGCTGGTGTTATTCTACGTAAAAGCAATGATGCTATTTCAGGGTTAACCACCGCTGCGATTATTTGGGCAGCGGCGGGAATTGGAATTGCATCAGGAGCAGGTTTTTTCTTTGATGCCATTCTTGCGACCTTGATGATTTTTATTGCCATTCGTTTAAGTCCGATTGTGCAACGTTATGTTCAGCGTCATCGTCCCGCAGATATTAAGGCTACTTTAACCGTTCATCTCAATGATATGGCGGGTATTAATAAAATTAAAACCTTATTTGCACAGCAACATTGTGATATTGAAGATATGAATATTAAGGATTTATATCATGGGGAAATTAAGTTGGATTTACGTGCTGATTTAGAAGATAAAGAGATTTTACATCGTCTTTACAGTGAAATTAAATTGATTCCGGAAGTGCTTGGGGTTGATTTGGAAAGTAAATAATACAATAGACTATTTTATAAGGAATTTGCTATGGCAATAATACAACTTATTGCAGAACTTAATCAAATTGTTGGTAAAAACTATGTTATTACCGATCCCGCTAAAAATCAACAATACCGTAGTGGCTATCGTTTTGGTTCGGGTAAAGCTATTGCTGTAGTTCGTCCTGCAACCTTAATTGAATTTTGGCGAGTATTAAAAGTCTGTGTTGCCGCAGATGTTATTGTTATTTCACAAGCTGCTAATACTGGATTAACTGGTGGCTCAACCCCAAGCGGTAATGATTATGATCGTGATATTGTGATTATTAATGCTATGCGAATTGATGGTATTCAAATGATTAACAATGCGCAACAAGTAGTGTGTTTACCCGGTTCAACATTGAACGAACTAGAACTGTTATTAAAACCGCATCAACGTGAACCCCATTCCGTGATTGGTTCATCTTGCATTGGTGCTTCTATCATTGGCGGAATCTGTAATAATTCCGGTGGAGCATTAGTGCAACGTGGTCCGGCTTATACTGAAATGGCGGTCTTTGCCCAATTAGATGAAAAAGGCGAATTGTCTTTACATAACCATTTAGGTATTGATCTTGGTGACAGTCCAGAACAAATTTTACAGAATTTACAGTCTGGTAATTATCGCCCTGAACAAATTCAACAAACTGAAAAACGTGGACATGACCATGCCTATTGTAATCATGTTCGTCAAGTGGACGAAGATAGCCCCGCTCGTTTTAATGCTGATCCTAATCGACATTACGAAGCATCGGGATGCGCTGGTAAATTGGCTATTTTTGCGGTACGGCTTGATACCTTTCCATTAGAAAAAGACACCGCTGTTTTTTATATTGGTACCAATCAAACCGATGTACTTAATAATATTCGTCGCCATATGTTAAGCAATTTCCGACAACTACCTATTTCAGGCGAATATATCCATCGTGATGCGTTTGATGTAACGGCAAAATATGGTAAAGATACCTTTTGGGTGATTAGAAAATTTGGTACTCATCGACTTCCAGCGTTATTTGCCTTAAAAGCAAAAGTGGATCGTTTCGCTAAAAAAATCGGATTACAGGATTTCAGCGATAAATTACTGCAATTTGGATCTAAGTTTATTCCACAGCATTTACCTGAAAGTTTGCGTCAATACCGTGATAAATATGAACATCATTTAATTATAAAAATGGGCGGAACAGGGATACAAGAAGCTCGAGATTATTTAATGCATTATTTTAATGATCCAAACAATGGTGGCTATTTTGAATGTGATGCCAATGAAACACAAGCTGCTATGTTACATCGTTTTGCGGTTGCATCTGCAGCCATTCGCTATCGAGCCATTCATGCTGAGGAAGTTGAAGAGCTCGTTGCACTTGATATTGCACTAAGACGGAATGACGATCAGTGGTTTGAAACCTTACCTGATGAAATTAACCAGAAAATCAGCCATAAACTCTATTATGGACATTTTATGTGTTATGTATTTCATCAGGATTATATTGTGAAAAAAGGGCATGATTGCCATGCTTTAGAAGAGGAAATGTTAGCAATATTAGATAAACGTGGAGCTAAGTATCCGGCTGAACATAATGTTGGACATTTATATGAGGCAAAACCTGAGCTACGTAAATTTTATCGCAACCTTGATCCAACGAATAGTTTTAATCCCGGAATAGGAAAAACATCTAAGAAAAAATATTGGGCGTAGGTAAGTGCCCATTCTATATGAAAATAGTGCGGTGGGAAACTCACAACTTTTCCGCCGCACTATTTTATTACCTATGCCTAATGAACAAAAGTGCGACTAATTCTCTATATTGAAGTATTAGTCGCATTTCAGTTCGTTAAACCAATTATTTACGAGAATGTAACCCTTTCTTCTCTAATCCACGATAAATCAACTGTTGTTGAACAATGGTGATTAAGTTAGACACTAACCAGTATAACACCAAGCCAGACGGGAACCATAAGAAGAAAACAGTAAAGATCACTGGCATAAAGGTCATCACTTTTTGTTGCATTGGATCTGCCACTGGGGTTGGCGACATTTTTTGTAACAGGAACATTGATGCTCCCATTAACAATGGCAAAATATAATACGGATCTTGTGCCGATAAGTCTTGAATCCAACCAAAGAATGGCGCATGACGTAACTCTACCGCTTCCATAAATGTCCAGTATAAAGCAATGAAAATTGGCATTTGCACAAGAATCGGTAAGCAACCACCCATTGGGTTGACTTTTTCTTCTTTGTACAATTTCATCATTTCCTGACTCATACGTTGACGATCATCGCCGAAACGTTCACGCATTTCCTGCATTTTTGGTTGCAACATACGCATTTTTGCCATGGAGGTGTATTGTGCTTTAGTGAGTGGGTATAAGATCCCTTTCACAATGATAGTAACACACATAATTGCCACACCCCAGTTCACCACAATACTTTGAATAAAGGTTAACAATTTAAATAATGGTTTTGCAATAAACCACGCCCAACCATAATCAACAGTTAAATCAAGGTGGTTTGCTACGTCGCCCATTTTATTTTGTAATTTAGGACCTGTCCAAAGTTGACTTTTGATCGTTTCACTTGTTCCAGCTGGAACAGTCACGGTCGGTCCACGATAACCAATAAAACCCATGCCGTTATTGGTGCTAGTGTAAAGTTGATTATCTGCATCTTGATTCGGAATCCAAGCAGACACAAAATAATGTTGTAATATTGCAATCCAACCCGCTTTAGTATTAATCGCTAGGTTATTTTTCCCCATATCTTCAAAACTATATTTTTTATAGTTAGTTTCGGCTGAAGAATAAGCACCACCAGTATAGGTCGGCATCGCCATATTGCCTGAATTTTCCACTAAAGTGTGTTTTAACTGACCATAAGGTTGTACTTCAATTGCTGTGTCGCTGTTATTTTGAATTTCATAATTCACTTCAACTGCGTATTCACCACGTTTTAACACAAAGACTTTATGATAAGTCACACCATTCTGGCTAAAGGTTAATGGCACTCGTAATTCATTTTGACCATCAGCTAGTGCAAAGTTATCACCATCTACTTGATACGCAGCACGACCTGCCGCACTATCAATCCCGTTTTTGCCCACTAAACCACTTTGTGCAACATAAACTTTGTTCGGATTATTTTCTAATAATACTAAACGTTCTTGGCTATTAAGTTCTGCTGCATAATCTAATAGGCTACTTGCCACCACATCACCGCCTAAAGTATCCACTTTTAAGCTAAATACGTCATTTGTTAGGGTGATAATACGACCTTGAGTCGTTCCATCAACCATTGATGCAGATGCAGTTGAGCTGGTTGGCGTATCATTAGATACAGCAGAAACTGTAGTTTGTTGTGCCACTGGTTTCGGTGCTTTGTCAATTTCCCATTGTTGGTAAACAAGGAACGAAATAAACAGTAGAGCAAGAGCTAATAAGCTACGATTATTCATCAGTTGTTCTCTTTGTGATTATTGTTATAATTTTTTGGTGGAACAGGATCGAATCCACCAGCATTTAAAGGATGACATTTTAATATACGTTTAAGCGTAAGCCAACCCCCTTTTATTGCTCCGTGCGTTTTTATTGCTTCAATACCATAACAAGAACAGGTCGGAACAAAGCGACAACGAGGTCCAATTAACGGACTTAGCACAATTTGGTAAACACGAATTAGTTTGATGAGAACTTTTTCGCCAATCGAATGTGACGTTGCCATAATTTATCCAAAGTTTGGGTTAAAGTTGGATTATCTAACTTGCCAATACCTGCTTTTGCCACAATCACAAAATCATAGTTAGGCAAACTATGTTGTAATAAACGAAAACTTTCACGGCATAAACGTTTAATCCGATTACGATCGTGGGCTCTTTTCAAATGTTTTTTTGCCACGGTAAGACCTAAACGTGGATGCGTCAGATTATTTTTTCGGGCAAGAATTGTGATTTCAGGTGCAGAAGAACGGAGCGGCTCTTGAAAGACGTATTTGAAATGTTCGGGAGTCAACAAACGCAACTCCCTAGAAAAGTTTAGCTTAACCACGCTAAGGCGTAAGGATTAAGCAGATAAACTTTTACGACCTTTAGCACGACGACGAGCTAAAACTTGACGGCCGTTTTTAGTTGCCATACGAGCACGGAAACCGTGAGTACGACTACGTTTTAATACAGAAGGTTGAAATGTACGTTTCATATTAAAATTTACCTAAATCAAAATGGTTATTGATCGCTTTATTCACAAATGCCGTTGCAAAAGCGAACAAAACACAAATTACTTGAAAACAAGGGTATTCAAAGTTAAGGAACAAGATTCTACTCATAAAATCTACGTTCGTCAAATTGGAATCAGCCAAATCAAGTAATTATTGATTAAAAATCTACAAATTATCTTATCTATTTTTGCAACTACTTGATTTTTTGCTATAAAAGATCCCTAAAAAAGAGTGGGCAAATTATACGGATTTTGGCAAAAATCTCAAGTAATTTTTTTGATCCTTTTATGAAGATCTTTCAACGTTTTTATTGTAGAATTAAATGAGTTTAAACCGCACTTTTCTGTTAGATTCTTAGCTTTATAACATAATTAATTGATATTAAAATAAAA